>NZ_CACSJS010000080.1:0-128 GCF_902706165.1 Pantoea sp. 18059 | reverse complement strand
GGGGGGGGGGGGGGGGGGGGGGGGGGGGGGGGGGGGGGGGGGGGGGGGGGGGGGGGGGGGGGGGGGGGGGGGGGGGGGGGGGGGGGGGGGGGGGGGGGGGGGGGGGGGGGGGGGGGGGGGGGGGGGGG
>NZ_CACSJS010000079.1:0-365 GCF_902706165.1 Pantoea sp. 18059 | reverse complement strand
TCATTCGCCTGCC
This sequence comes from Pantoea sp. 18059, assembly GCF_902706165.1. NCBI lineage: Bacteria > Pseudomonadati > Pseudomonadota > Gammaproteobacteria > Enterobacterales > Erwiniaceae > Pantoea > Pantoea sp. 18059. The sequence goes on along the minus strand of NZ_CACSJS010000079.1, from coordinate 352 downwards.
TGACGGACCGCCGGGGATGGCACATCCTGTGCCGCCCCGCCTTTCGCCCGCGTCCTGCGGGCTCTCCTGGCAGACTCATTCTGTTCAGCGCTGCGGATTGCCTGCCCCTGCCCGCCACCAGTCTGCTCTTAAGCTTCTGGTGCGTGCTGTTAAAAAGGGCACGAGAGTGGAGGCCTGAGCGCCTCTGCTGCTGAAAGGGCTATCCGCAGCGCTGAGGCGTGACGCCGGGCCAGAAGTCCACGCCGGGAAGCGTGGACAGTTCGGGGCCGGCCAGGGAGGGCCGATCCCCGAACGGTTCGTCGGCACGACGTCAAAGCCGAAGGTACCGCGTGAGCGGCGCGAGGACGGCCCG
>NZ_CACSJS010000078.1:0-379 GCF_902706165.1 Pantoea sp. 18059 | reverse complement strand
TAACTCTGCACCGTCCACGTCGATCTGCTCGATGCCCGTGAGTCGCCGGCAGAACGGCGTGAGCTTCGGGTGCACTACTGGCCGCACGAGGGCCTGAAAGACGTCCAGGATCTCGCCGGCGGGCGTGGCCCAGACAGCACCGATCTCGATGATCTCCATCGCCTGCAGAGCGTCGGCCTCATCGCAAGTCGCTTCGAGATCGATGACAAGCATGGCATTCGCTGGCCATGTCGAAAGTGGAAGAAAGTTCATTGCAAACATTCTATCAAACATGCACAATATCAACTATATTTGTGACAACAGGAGATAGAAATGAACAGCATGACGCTTGAGCAGTTTCGCGCCACTACCAGTGCAGGCGGGGTCAAGAGCGTGACCT
>NZ_CACSJS010000077.1:0-381 GCF_902706165.1 Pantoea sp. 18059 | reverse complement strand
GGGTCGCAAGGTTGTTGGTGAGTGGAACTCATCGGATGTCCTCCCTCTTTCAATCGGTCAACACACAAATGCCCCGAGTTCGGGGCGCATACCCAGCAGGGCCTGCAGCCGCGACGCGTCGCCTACGGTGCAGGATGCAGGATCCACATGGCGCAGGCGTGACAGTGCCTGCGCTTCCACACGGTGCTTGCCGCCCGCGCGCGCGACTTCCGCGGCCTGGCGGAAACAGGCCGGGGCGTCACGGGCGGTGCGCGTGTCCTGCAGCAGGTACTCGGCCTTCTGCAACCACAGCTCGGCAGTGTATATGCCCTCCGAGAGCTCGTGTGTGAGTTCCAGGCAGTGCGACACGCGGTCGACGGCGTCGGACCAGCGGCCCTGGCG
>NZ_CACSJS010000076.1:0-382 GCF_902706165.1 Pantoea sp. 18059 | reverse complement strand
AGGTTAGCTCAGCCAACTGTTGGATATGTTGGTTCAAGCCTGTAGTCGTGCCTGGTAGGCAAATCCGCCAGGCTTAGATGAGGGGTGATAACGAGTCTGCTTGCAGACGAAGTGAGTGATACCCTGCTTCCAGGAAAAGCCACTAAGCTTCAGCTACACACGACCGTACCGCAAACCGACACTGGTGCGCGAGATGAGTATTCTAAGGCGCTTGAGAGAACTCAGGAGAAGGAACTCGGCAAATTGATACCGTAACTTCGGGAGAAGGTATGCCGCAAGTAGGTGAACTTGAACAAAGGGAGCCCAAAGCGGTTGCAAAAAATCGGTGGCTGCGACTGTTTAATAAAAACACAGCACTCTGCAAACACGAAAGTGGACGTAT
>NZ_CACSJS010000075.1:0-386 GCF_902706165.1 Pantoea sp. 18059 | reverse complement strand
GGCTCGTCCAACTCGCCCCTGTCGGGAATCGGCATCCTGGCCGCGCTGGCGAGTTCGGCGATGCTGCTGGGCCTGCTCGGCCGCGACGGGGATGCGCAGAGCGGCGGGGCGCTCGTCGCCTACGTGCTGACCGTCACCGGCATCGTGTTCAGCATCTGCGCCATCGCGAACGACAACCTGCAGGATCTCAAGACCGGCCAGCTCGTCGGGGCGACGCCGTGGAAGCAACAGGCGGCCCTGGTCGTCGGCGTGGTGTTCGGGTCGGCGATCATCCCGCCGGTGCTCAACGTGCTGGCGACGAGCTTCGGCTTCGTCGGGACGCCCGGGGCCGGGCCGAACGCGCTGGCCGCGCCGCAGGCCGGCCTGATCTCGACCCTGGCCAAGGG
>NZ_CACSJS010000074.1:0-386 GCF_902706165.1 Pantoea sp. 18059 | reverse complement strand
GTCCTGCGCCACCAGGATCTGGCCGGCGCCCGCATCCTCCGCGATGGCGTAGAGGTCGGCGAGCGCCGGATCCTCGGCGGCGGCGTTCGACGCGATGATCACGGTGTCCATGTAGCCCGCCGTCAATTCGAGCAGGTCCACGGCGCCCGGCGCCGCATGAAGGCGGCAGACGACCCATCCGTAGGCCTCCGCCATGGCCTCGAAGGTCAGGCTGAGGGTGTCCGGCTCGTCGAACAGCACGTCGGCCTCGATGCGCCCGGCGGCGATCCGGTGCAGGCCGCTGTCGCCTGCAGGTTGGATCACGCCGAGGAAGGCCGCGTCGCCCGCGATGAGATCGCTGAACCCGCGCTCGGCCGTGGCGGCATGGGAATTGTTCAGGTCGATGG
>NZ_CACSJS010000073.1:0-386 GCF_902706165.1 Pantoea sp. 18059 | reverse complement strand
CTGTTCGCCGACGTGCGCCGCAACTACTTCCGGCTGTTCTTCAATTACCTGTACTTCGACGTGGTGAAGTGGTCGTACCTGCAGGTCAGCGTGCTGGTGCCGCTGGTGGCCCTGGGCCCCACGCTGATCGCCGGCGCCATCACGCTGGGTGTGATGCAGCAGATCTCGCGGGCCTTCGATCGGGTGCTGGAATCCTTCCAGTTCCTGGTGCAGAACTGGAGCACGGTGGTCGAGCAGATCTCCATCCACAAGCGGCTGCGCGCGTTCGAGCGGCAGATGCTGGCGGAGGCGCCGCCGCTGCCCGAAGGAACTCCCGCCGTGGCCGCCCGGTGATCGCTGATCGCTGTCTGCTGTCTGACTGATGACCGCTGACCGCACGGGTAGGC
>NZ_CACSJS010000072.1:0-387 GCF_902706165.1 Pantoea sp. 18059 | reverse complement strand
GCACCAAAGTAAGCCGGAAGAATTAATGGCTTTTCGCATGATGCGTTATTCCATTGCGGCAATGCAAAACCATCTTGATGCGGGCTATAAAGAGCTTCCATTGGTGCTCCCGATGCTGTTTTATCATGGTTGCAGAAGTCCTTATCCTTATTCACTCTGCTGGCTTGATGAATTTGCCGAGCCTGCTATAGCCCGCAAAATATATTCATCGGCTTTTCCGTTGGTGGATATTACCGTGGTGCCGGATGACGAGATTATGCAACACCGCAAAATGGCGCTGTTGGAGTTAATTCAGAAACATATTCGTCAGCGCGATCTGTTGGGATTAGTCGACCAAATTGTTTCGCTGCTAGTTACAGGGAACACTAATGACAGACAGCTAAAAGC
>NZ_CACSJS010000071.1:0-388 GCF_902706165.1 Pantoea sp. 18059 | reverse complement strand
CGCGGACCCCGAAGCCGACGTCGCCCCTGCTCGCACCGATTGCCACGACAGGCAGGTGCGTACGTGCCGCCTTCAGCTCGCTTGCGACGACCAGGTCGCCGGCCTCCTCGAATTCGAGCACGACGCAGCCCGGCATCAGCGAGCCCGCCACGGTGAGGAAGGCCCGTCCGCTCGCAAAGGCCTGCACTTCGTAACCGGCGGCCTCCAGGGCGCCGACGAGGCCACGCCTGGCGTCGTTTCCCGTCGCGATCACGTAGGCCCGCAGGTCGGTATCGGTGGTGACGTCCTGCGCGATCCCGCCGACCAATCGGATGTGCCCATCGAGCGCGGGGATCGGGAAGAAGGTGTCACGGATGCGGCGTACCGTGTGGTCCGCGGCGCGCAGGAT
>NZ_CACSJS010000070.1:0-390 GCF_902706165.1 Pantoea sp. 18059 | reverse complement strand
TTCTCCCCCCGGTCCGCCGGGCTTTCGTTCTCCTCCATTTTCCAGAAGGGCCATCCATGAGCATCAACGGCATCAGCAGCGCCACGACCAGCCTGCGCGCTAACGCGCTGGGCCAGGAGGATTTCATGAAGATCCTGCTGACGCAGCTCACCTACCAGGATCCCATGAAGCCGATGGACAACCAGCAGTTCATGGCCCAGATGGCGCAGTTCACGAGCCTGGAGCAGACGCAGCAGCTCAATTCCAAGATCGCCACGCTGATCGGCAACCAGGCCGCGCTGCAGTCGGTCGGCCTCATCGGTCGCACGGTGGACGTGAGCTCGACCAGCGGCACGATCACCGGCACGGTGGTGTCGCTCTCGCTGTCGGGCGAATCGCCGCTGATCACAT
>NZ_CACSJS010000069.1:0-393 GCF_902706165.1 Pantoea sp. 18059 | reverse complement strand
GCCCAGCACGGGCGAGGCCATCACGCCTTCGCGCGCGCGCATCCAGTTGTAGTTGCCCTTGACGGTGTTGATCTCGCCGTTGTGCGCCACGTAGCGGTACGGGTGGGCGAGCGGCCACTCGGGGAAGGTGTTGGTGGAGAAGCGCTGGTGCACGAGGCCGATGGCCGAGACGCAGCGCGGGTCCTGCAGGTCGAGGTAGTAGGTGCCCACCTGGTCGGCCAGCAGCAGGCCCTTGTAGACCACGGTGCGGCTCGACATGCTGGGAACGTAGTATTCCTTGCTGTGCTTGAGCTTCAGGCTCTGGATGGCGGCGCTGGCCGTCTTGCGGATCACGTACAGCTTGCGCTCGAGCGCGTCCTGCACGATCACGTCGTTGCCGCGGCCGATGAAGAC
>NZ_CACSJS010000068.1:0-396 GCF_902706165.1 Pantoea sp. 18059 | reverse complement strand
GCGTGCAGGTCTGCCACGAGCCGTTCCGCCAGGGCCGTGCGTTCTCCCTCACGCTCACCATTGGCGAGTCCCGCATGATGGCCCGCGATACCGTAGGCCAGCAATTGGCCCACCACCCCCAGCCGCTGCTGCGCGATGCGTGCGCCCCAAGTGGAATGGTCCACGCGCGACGGGCTGCCGCGCAGCCGCTCCTGGAAGGGCAGGGTGTACTTGCCGAGGTCGTGCAGCCATCCGAGGACCTGGCCCAGGGCCTGCGCATTGAACACCGCGGCGGATTCGCCGGCCATGCGGCCCACGGCATGCAGGTGGTCGGGAAGCGTTTGCCAGCGGTTTTCGGGCTGCTTTGGGACGGAGTGCGCGTAGAAGCGCGGGGAGGTCGCCGACGAGGTATCGGAT
>NZ_CACSJS010000067.1:0-396 GCF_902706165.1 Pantoea sp. 18059 | reverse complement strand
CAAGTAGGGTCTGACCTTTCACCACTTGATCGCCTTTATTCACCAGAATATTAACCACAGCACCATCCATTGGTGCACGAATTTTGCCATCTCCGGCAACATCAGCAGCTTCTGGCGCAGCATAGGTCACATTGCGTATCACAATATTGCCGTTATCTCGGTCTAGATAAAGTTGATCACTATCTAATACATACTGCACACGGCGACGAACACCATCAATTAAATAAACTAGGTACTCTGACGTTCTCTCAAGCACATCAATACAAACTGATTGATCACAGAACTGAGCCGTAAATGTATTATTGACAGATGAAAGTAGTAATTGAATTTGCTGATCGACAGTTTGTAATTTTAACGGTAATGGTACACCAAGCCCGGTTTGCCACACTGCAGTAC
>NZ_CACSJS010000066.1:0-398 GCF_902706165.1 Pantoea sp. 18059 | reverse complement strand
ACGTTGTAGAGCGGGATGCCGATGCGGAGCGTCTCGATGACCTTCACCGCCTCTTCCGGCGATTCGGCAATCAGCGGCAGATGGGGCGGGTCGGATTCCTGCAGCGCCTCCGGGCTGGCGGCAGCCTCGGCCGCCGTGTCCCGTTCGCCCTGGCCGTCCAGTGCTTCCAGCGCGTCCGGGAGCAAGGCGTCGGCCGCCTCCGCACGGTCGTCCATTGCTTCTGTTTCGGCCTGGGAATCTGCCCCGGCCTTTGCCTCGGCATCGGTGTCCTCCGCCAGCCCGCCGGCGGGCACCAGGGCCTCAGCGGGCGGTGCCTCGGCGTCGGGCTGCACGCCGGGGGACATGCCGAGGTCGACCATCCCCGGTACTTCGGGAAGCGCTGGAATGCCGCCCAGGGG
>NZ_CACSJS010000065.1:0-401 GCF_902706165.1 Pantoea sp. 18059 | reverse complement strand
ATCGAATCCGCGTTGGAGAAGCCGCATTTTTGACCTGTGCGTTCAGGACAAGCGGCACGCTTCGGAACCTTGGCCCGAGCGCGTGGCGGATCTCGCGCACGCGGCGCTGATCGATGAGTTGGAGACGTGGCCCAAGCCCGGTCTCGTGAGCCCGATCGATTCCGGCAGCCACCACGACATGGACGCCGGCACCCTACGCCGGAGCGCGGCGGCGATCCGGCCCTTCTTCGTCGCGCTCGTGTCGGCGGGCTGCGAAGGCGCCGGAATGGCCGACCTGCGGGCGATCGGCTTGCGGGCCGAGGCGGCGATGCTGGAGGCGACCGGCGGCGTCAACGCCCATCGCGGCGCGATCTTTTCCCTGGGGTTGATCTGTGCCGGCGCCGGTGTGACCGGGAAAATCC
>NZ_CACSJS010000064.1:0-404 GCF_902706165.1 Pantoea sp. 18059 | reverse complement strand
AGGATGAGGATCGTGCGCATGGTGCGACTCCGGTTCGATCGCGGGATGCAATCGCTGAGTGCATGAGACCACGGATTTGTGCGTTGCGGTATGCTCATTCTGCATTGCAACATAACGCAGGGCCGGCATGGTTTTGCAGTTTTCGCACCGCCGCCCGAGCGATATCCGTGTTCCGGCGCAGAATGCGCCATGCATTCGGGACAATTGAACTAAATTGCCATCCATGAACTCGAAAATATAAATTGATCACGCGCGAAATTTTATTTCGCAGCGCGGGTCCCGGCGGGGGAAGCCTGCGGATCCTTCGGGCAGCCTTGTTGTCCTCGACCGTTCGCGGGCCTCGATCGCCCAACCTGGGACGCTTGCGCGGACGCGCGCCGGCACCGCGCCGGCCGGGAGTGGGA
>NZ_CACSJS010000063.1:0-405 GCF_902706165.1 Pantoea sp. 18059 | reverse complement strand
ATACTGAAGATATTTACACTTCGGTGTTAAATGCTAAAAACGCAGGTATTAAATCAATCAGTTTAGATTTAATGTATCATTTACCGAAACAGACGATTGAAGATTTTGAACAAAGTTTAGATCTAGCTTTAGATATGGATATTCAACATATTTCGAGTTACGGCTTAATACTTGAACCTAAAACCCAATTTTATAATATGTATAGAAAAGGGTTGCTTAAACTTCCTAATGAGGATTTAGGTGCTGACATGTATCAGTTGTTGATGTCTAAGATAGAACAATCTCCTTTCCATCAATACGAAATATCTAATTTTGCATTAGATGGCCATGAATCAGAACATAATAAGGTTTACTGGTTTAATGAGGAATATTATGGATTTGGAGCAGGTGCAAGTGGTTATGTAG
>NZ_CACSJS010000062.1:0-406 GCF_902706165.1 Pantoea sp. 18059 | reverse complement strand
CCCCCGTGTAGACCAGCTCGGAGTCGAGGCCGAGCCTCCACCATGCGAGCGTCGCCGTCAGGTCCTCGCCCGGCTGGAAGCGCCACCCGACCTCGGCGCCACGGCCTTTCACCAGCACCGGGACGCGGTCGGCCGGATCGCCGGTCTTCGGGTCGATGGCGATGGTGGCGCCGCGCACGTCGTTGCTGTGGAAGCCGACGCCCGCGTTGAGGTACAGCTCGTGGGACGCCGCCGGCGTGAAGGCCATCCCGAACTTCGGGCTGACGGTGGCGTCGTTCCCGCGCCCCCCATTGAGGGCCCCGTACCGCGGTTCGCGGCCGTGCACGCCGTAGCGCAGCGCGTCGCCGCGCACCCCCGCATAGCCGCGCCACCGGTCACTGAAGTGGACGAGCTGCTGGGCATACAC
>NZ_CACSJS010000061.1:0-408 GCF_902706165.1 Pantoea sp. 18059 | reverse complement strand
GCGCTCTGCTGCGCGGCGTAGGCGTCGGTGACATCGATCATGCGGATGTCGTCCACCTGCACGCGCACGCCCACTTCGCGCGCACCACTTCCTCCCGGAATGCTGACCAGCATCCGCCACTTCGCCGCAGACGCGGCGGTGTCCAGGTAACCGCTGACCTTGGTCCAGCCATCCTTGCGCAGCGAGGCCAGTGCGTAAGCCTGCAAGGGCCAAGAATTCTCCGCGTTGGCTTCGTTGGTGGTCTGCCAGCCCACCCGGATGGAACCACCGGTCGGCTGGATACTGTCCGGATGCAGGCGGGCGTAGTACTCCACATAGATGCGGCGATTGCCGGTGATGGGGGTCCACTGCCCGAAGTACAGGTCCGCATTGGTGTTCGGGCTGGTGTTGGCCGCAACGTTCACATCC
>NZ_CACSJS010000060.1:0-409 GCF_902706165.1 Pantoea sp. 18059 | reverse complement strand
GGCGCAGATCTATCCCGGACACGTGGTGCTGGACGGCAACCATCCGCTTGCCGGCATCGCGCTGCGCCTGCACCTTACCGTGCAGGGCGTGCGCGAGGCCACGGAAGAGGAGATCGGGCGCGGCACGGCCGGCACGGGTTTCTTCCGCATCCAGCCGCCGGATACGGACGAGCCCTTGCTGCACTGAATGCGGGTGGCGCGGCGGACGCGGCAATGCGTACCGCCCGCAGAACGCACGGCCAAGAAAAAAGGACCCGAGGGTCCTTTTTTTGCTGGAGCCACGGCGACGCCGCCGGGCTTCGCGCCGTGATCACATGCGCGAGATCTGACCGCCGTTCAGGCGCACACGGTCGCCGGGGCGCAGGTCGCCGGGCGAGCCCACGTCGTAGGCGCGCTGGCCGCCCTGGTC
>NZ_CACSJS010000059.1:0-412 GCF_902706165.1 Pantoea sp. 18059 | reverse complement strand
AGATTGCCCCAGCCCTGAGCAAAGCCGAGCTACTGAGATTCGCATGTGTGGTTCAGCCCTTAATAGCAAGATCATCCTAGTGAGAACTTTCGAGCAGAGTTCCTGATCTCGGGCCGGCCAATTCACCGTACCACGCTTGCTCACCGATTTGCGATATTGCGCATTGGAAGTAAGTAGCCAACTACGATCATGTCGATAGAGCCAAGCATAGTCAGAAAAGCCCAGAGACCTTGCTTTAGAGATTCCCTCCACGCCAGGCGTTTTTAACACTCCCATCCACCGGTCACGCCGAGACGTAAGTTGTGCCATGAAAAGTGAACGTTGGCGGTGCAGTTTGGTGTCCTTCTCGTACGCTAATTCCCGATATATAGTTTGCACGGAAACCCCATTACGAAGGGCAATAGATTGCAAT
>NZ_CACSJS010000058.1:0-413 GCF_902706165.1 Pantoea sp. 18059 | reverse complement strand
ACACCAAACACGGCGGCAACAGTATGAGCAATAAGGACAAGTTTTCCACGTAAGTTAGAGAGCTGGAAGAGCTGCCAGTTGGCCGAACCAGCCGCAAAGAAATTGAGAAGAAAACCAAAAACTAGAAAACAGATCAGGAATGGCCAAAGAAAATGACGACTACCAAAGAGGCTCGGAAGATTTTTGATTGCGTCATGGAGATGCGAGAAAAACCGTCGAAAACGTCGCTGAATTGGCTGCTTTTTAATAATTACCTCCTAATTTTAGTTTAATTTGATTACAACTCATTGATTTTGACACGAGTTTGAGCCAGCGTATCACGGTCTCTAACTGTAACAGTATCATCTTCAAGAGTATCAAAATCGATGACCACACATTTTGGAGTACCGATTTCATCCTGCTTACGATAACGC
>NZ_CACSJS010000057.1:0-413 GCF_902706165.1 Pantoea sp. 18059 | reverse complement strand
GACGGCTGCATCATCACGCCCCGATTCCCACGACGCAGCAACCTGTGCCGGAATTTACAGACTGTCGTACTGGCCTTTCTCCACCACGCGGGCGTAGTTGTTCAGCCCAGACTGCGTCTCTTCTTTATCGCCTTTTTTCACCGTAAACAGCATCTCGCCGCTCTCAGTGTTGTGGGCTTTGTCGCGGGTCGCGCCATATTCCGGCACGCCGTTGCCGTTGTGATCGCGGTTACGTAACCACCAGTCGTGATAGGCCACCAGTTTCGTGTACATCTCTGCCACCCAGGTTTTATCTTGGGTGACGTTATACACTTCCATCACCGACCAGGCGGCAAGGCTGGGTTTGGTATTACGTTCGTTCCAGTTGCCGCCATCGCCACCACGCTCGGGGCTAAGGTTCCACGCTATCAGGT
>NZ_CACSJS010000056.1:0-416 GCF_902706165.1 Pantoea sp. 18059 | reverse complement strand
GTGTAAATATAAAGAAAGCGAGTTTATATTACCATTTTGACTCGAAAAAAAGTATTTACGAACAAAGTGTTAAATGCTGTTTTGATTACCTTAATAATATTATTATGATGAATCAAAATAAATCGAACTATTCAATTGATGCTTTATATCAATTCTTATTTGAGTTTATTTTCGACATCGAAGAAAGGTATATTAGAATGTACGTTCAATTATCTAATACGCCTGAGGAATTTTCTGGAAATATTTACGGACAAATACAAGATTTAAATCAATCATTAAGTAAAGAGATAGCAAAATTCTATGATGAATCAAAGATAAAGATGACAAAAGAAGACTTTCAGAATTTAATATTGCTGTTTCTTGAAAGTTGGTATTTGAAAGCATCCTTTTCGCAAAAATTTGGAGCAGTGGAAGAA
>NZ_CACSJS010000055.1:0-417 GCF_902706165.1 Pantoea sp. 18059 | reverse complement strand
GCGCGATCCCGCCCAGGTCTGCGCCGCGGCCGGGGAGATGCGCCGGCTCGTCGCCGCGGAGCGCGGCCATGCCGGGCCGTACGACCTCAAGCTCGCCCCCGGCGGGCTGTTCGACCTCGATTTCCTGGCCCAGTCCATCGTGCTGAGCCACCCGCAGGTCCAGGCCGACGGCATCGGCCTCTCGGGGGAGGCTGTGCTCCGGAAGGCCGGCGCGCGCGGGATCCTGCCCACCGCCATGACCGAGCCCCTGGCCGAGACCTACGGCTTCCTCGACGCGGTCTACCAGTGGCAGCGGCTGGTGATGGCCGATCCCGGCGCCGTCCCCCCCGACGGCGCCGCCCGGCAGATCGCCAAGGCCGTGGGCCTGCCGGATGCCCGCAGCCTCGCGGCGGAGCTGCATCGCCACCGGCGCCGGAC
>NZ_CACSJS010000054.1:0-418 GCF_902706165.1 Pantoea sp. 18059 | reverse complement strand
AGCCCAGCCGATGCGCCACCGCGGCGGCCACCGTGCCCTTGCCCGAGGCCGTCGGCCCGTCGATGCAGATCACGGGAATCCGTTCCACGGGCGTCTGCGCGACCGAGAACAGCGCCTCGAAATAATCGGGAAACGTCTTCGCGACGCATTTCGGGTCTTCGATGCGCACCGGCAGATCCGCCGGGTTGAACGCCGCGAGCGAGAAGCACATCGCGATGCGGTGGTCGTCATAGGTGTGGATGCTCGCGGCGCGCCAGTCGGCCGGCGTGGCGGGCGGGGTGACGCGCAGGTAATCCGGGCCTTCCTCGACGGTGGCGCCCAGGCGGCGGCAACCCTCGGCCATCGCGGCGATGCGGTCCGTCTCCTTCACGCGCCAGCTCGCGATGTTGCGCAGCGTGGTCGTGCCCTGGGCGTAGAG
>NZ_CACSJS010000053.1:0-421 GCF_902706165.1 Pantoea sp. 18059 | reverse complement strand
GTGCTATATTGTACCGAATGGACAAATTAGACGGAACAAATGAGTTCTACGAATTTTTAGGACAAATGGAGGATGACACTAATGAATAACCGTGAACAAATAGAACAGTCCGTTATAAGTGCTAGTGCGTATAACGGCAATGACACAGAGGGATTACTAAAAGAGATTGAGGACGTGTATAAGAAAGCACAAGCGTTTGATGAAATACTTGAGGGTTTACCTAATGCTATGCAAGATGCACTCAAAGAAGATATTTATCTTGATGAAGCAGTAGGGATTATGACGGGTCAAGTTGTCTATAAATATGAGGAGGAACAGGAAAATGAGCATTAGTGTAGGAGACAAGGTTTTTAATCCAGAAACAAATTCAACTTTAGAAATTGTACAACTTGTTGGCGATATTAGAGACACGCATTACAAG
>NZ_CACSJS010000052.1:0-422 GCF_902706165.1 Pantoea sp. 18059 | reverse complement strand
ATCCTATGCCACGACCTTCTTGAGGTAGATAAATAATCATGCCACCATGTTCATTGATATACTTCATAGACGATTCAAGTTGAGCACCACAATCACAACGTTGACTATGGAAAATATCGCCTGTAAGGCACGCAGAATGTAAGCGTACATTTTCATGTTGTCGAATTGCACCTTTTGTCAGTACAACTATCTCTTCATCTGTGTATGTCGCTTTAAAACCATACATATCAAATGTTCCGAAATCTGTAGGCATTTTCACTTTTGCCTTAAATTCAATTTCTGGTTCTAATTTTTTACGATATTCAATTAAATCATCAATCGTAATCATCTTTAATTGATGTTTTTCTTTAAACTTTTGTAAATCTTGTCCTTTCGCCATCGTGCCGTCATCATTCATAATCTCACAAATGACACCAGCGGGC
>NZ_CACSJS010000051.1:0-427 GCF_902706165.1 Pantoea sp. 18059 | reverse complement strand
GGATCGAAGCCTGCGGCCTTGGCCGATTCACCGGCCACCGCGCCGAGCAGCACCGCCGGTGCACCCAGCCGCGAACGGGTGACCAGCGCCGGCAGCTGCGCCGCACCTGCACCGGCATCGGTATAGACCGCCACAGTGTGGCGGCCGTCGTCCAGGCGCAGGTAGTTCAGGCCCGGCTGGTCGGGGCCGGATTCAGCGGCGATCGGCAGCCGGGTCAGAACAGCCTGGCCGCGCTGGGTCTGGCCATCGTCCTTGCCGGCGGCAATGAAGCGGTACTCGTAGCCCAGGCCATCGGCCAGCACCTGCAGCGGATCGACCTGGCCGATGCCGCGCTGCACCTGGCGCACGCTCACCGCGTCCACCTTCAGGCTCTTCAGTTGCGCGGCCAGCGCCGGCATCGCCTCGGCGTGGGGCGCCTGTTCCAGGG
>NZ_CACSJS010000050.1:0-428 GCF_902706165.1 Pantoea sp. 18059 | reverse complement strand
CGCTCACCGGCAACGGGGGCTTCGCCTCGCCCGAGCTGGGCGATCTGTTCCGCTGGTCCGCCCGCGCCTGGAGCGTGGGGGCGCTGCTGTCGCTGCCGATCTTCGACGGCGGCCGCCGCGCGGCTGAGGAAGACGCCGCGCGCGCCCGGCTGGACGAGGCGCTGGCGGCGCACCGCGGCCAGGTGCTCGGCGCCTTCCGCGACGTGGAGGACCAGCTCGGCGCGCTGCGGCTGCTCTCCGCCCAGGCGGAGGCCCAGGGCCGCGCGGTGGATGCGGCCGTGCGCGCGACGCGGCTGTCCGACGCCCGCTACCGCAACGGCTTCGTGAGCCAGCTGGAGCTGCTGGATGCGCGCCGCAGCGAACTGCGCAACCGGCGCCAGGCCCTGCAGGTGCGCACGGCCCAGTACGCGGCCACCGTCGGACTGGTC
>NZ_CACSJS010000049.1:0-429 GCF_902706165.1 Pantoea sp. 18059 | reverse complement strand
CCATTGCATAGTTGGCGTTAAGTTTGACGTGCTCAGCCACATCGTTGATGGTCAGCGCCTGATCATAGTTTTCGGCAATAAAGCCCAGCATCTGGCTAACATAAAATTGCGCATGGCGCGAGACGCTGTTTTTGTGTGTGCGCGAGGTTTTATTGACCAGAATCGGTTCCCAGCCAGAGAGGCTAAATCGCTTGAGCATCAGGCCAATTTCATCAATGGCGAGCTGGCGAATTTGCTCGTTCGGACTGTTTAATTCCTGCTGCCAGCGGCGCACTTCAAACGGGCTAAGTTGCTGTGTGGCCAGTGATTTGATCACCATGCCGTGAGTGACGTGGTTAATCAGGTCTTTATCCAGCGGCCAGGAGAGAAACAGATGCATCGGCAGATTAAAAATCGCCATGCTCTGACAGGTTCCGGTATCTGTTAGTT
>NZ_CACSJS010000048.1:0-429 GCF_902706165.1 Pantoea sp. 18059 | reverse complement strand
GCTCAGCCACGACCTGCGCGGCCCGCTCGGCGCCATCCTGGCGAGCGCGGCGGTGCTGCGGCGCACGCAGGAGCCCGACAAGGTGCTCGCCATGGCGGACAAGGTGCACATCAGCGCGCAGCGGATGGGCCGCATGATCGAGGACCTGCTCGACGTCACGCGGGCGCGCCAGTTCGGCGGCCTGCCGGTGCGCGTCGCGCCGTCGGACCTGGGCGAGCTCGTGCAGCGGACCGCGGCCGAATGGCGCACGAGCCACCCGGACCGTGCGATCGACGTGGAGCAGTCGGGCGACCTCGGCGGGCTCTGGGACGCCGAACGGCTGTGCCAGGTGGTCGCCAACCTGCTGGGCAACGCCATCCACCATGGCGACGCACAGCAGCCCGTGCAGGTGGTGCTGGACGGCAGCGGCCCGCAGCGCGTGGCGATGGA
>NZ_CACSJS010000047.1:0-433 GCF_902706165.1 Pantoea sp. 18059 | reverse complement strand
TACATGTACTGCTATGACATCATTATTCGCAAGCATTTGTGCGTAATAAATAGACTTATCAACTGCTGTTGTAATACTTGTTATCGGCACAATTGCTAAATTACGATCTACCACGTCCACATTAAGAACATCAATGTCAGAACGTAATTGTTCTGCGATATCTCGATAATGTTTGTTAATTTTCAAGAAGAAAATCACCACGAACGGCAAGAAAATAAGTATCGGCCATACTTGGCTAAATTTAGTTATGAGTAAAATCATAAAAACAATAAATGTCACGATACCACCTAGTAAGTTCACAGACAACTTACTTAACCAATTCTTAGGACGTTCATGAATCCATTTAATAACCATACCGAATTGTGCTAGTGTAAATGGAATGAATACACCAACCGCATACAATGGAATTAAATCTTCAGTCATACCATCAAAT
>NZ_CACSJS010000046.1:0-434 GCF_902706165.1 Pantoea sp. 18059 | reverse complement strand
GCATGTCCCCTTCGCCCGTAAGCAGCCAGTTCATATTTACGCCGTGCGTATAGAGGAGCGTCAGGTGCGACGTGGTCAGCGCATTGAGTCCCAGCTCATACCGCCGAAGTGTTGCTTTGTTCACGTCGAGTTGGAGGGCAAGGTCGCTTTGCGTGAGCTTTTTGCTTCTGCGCCACCAGCGAAGCCGCTCCCCGATCCCAAGGGCGGAGGGAGTCGGCATACCACCGGCGTCGAGGTCAGGCACCTCAGGAAAGCTACTTTTTTGCATCTTTTTTCTGGGTCGGGCTGCGAAAAGTTACGTTTTGGATAGCTTTTTGGTACACTCGGTTAACAGATCGTCGCAATTTGTATCTCTCAACCGCCATGCACGAAGCAGCCATCCTCAATCGTAACTTCCTGTTGCAAGCTCGCGAAGCAGCCAAAAAGCCTGAGGG
>NZ_CACSJS010000045.1:0-438 GCF_902706165.1 Pantoea sp. 18059 | reverse complement strand
GTGCTGCACTTCCCCGCCCTGGCCCTGGCGCGCGAAGCCCAGGGCACGCGCTCGCGCTGGCGGCGCCACGTGCCGCCGCTGCTGTTCCTGCTCGGCCTCGCTGCCCTGCTGGTCGCGGCCGCGCGGCCGCTGGCCGTGCTCGCCCTGCCCTCGCAGCAGCAGACCATCATGCTCGCCATGGACGTATCCGGCAGCATGCGCGCCGCCGACGTGCAGCCCGACCGCCTCACCGCCGCCCAGAACGCCGCCAAGGCCTTCATCGCCGACCTGCCGCGCCACGTCCGCGTGGGCATCGTGGCCTTCGCGGGCAGCGCGCAGCTCGCACAGCTGCCCACGCAGAACCACGAAGACCTCGTCCGCGCGATCGACAGCTTCCAGCTGCAGCGCGGCACCGCCACGGGCAACGGCATCCTGCTGTCGCTCGCCACGCTGTTCCCG
>NZ_CACSJS010000044.1:0-442 GCF_902706165.1 Pantoea sp. 18059 | reverse complement strand
GGCCGAGCGCGTCGGCGAGATCCGCCTGCGTCAGCGGCAGATCGTACTGCCCGTCCGCGGTCTGGCCGATCGCGCCCAGCCGTTCCAGCAGCTCGCACAGGAGATGGGCCATGCGTTCAGGGCCCGAGCGCATGCCGAGGTTGACCAGCCACGCGCGCGCCATCGCCTCCTCCGCGAGCCTTGCACGCTGTAGCGCCAGAGCGATGCGGGGATGCCGGCCGAGCAGGTCCATGTAGGGGACGCGCGGGACCTTGGCGATCCGACAGGGCGTGAGCGCCTCGATCGCGTGGTCGAGCGGGTAGCCCTGGAGGGCGCCGCGGTCGCAGAGATCACCGGGCACCAGATAGGCCAGGATCTGGCGACGACCCGACATCCGGCACTTATGACGGTTGGCGAACCCAGCAAGGACGATCAGTGCGTGGTCGGCCACGCGTCCCTGTTC
>NZ_CACSJS010000043.1:0-442 GCF_902706165.1 Pantoea sp. 18059 | reverse complement strand
GTGCTCCTTGAAGCGGTCGATGCGCGGGAACCCCGTGGTCGGCAGGAACTGGCCGTCCACGCGCAGGTGCGTGTAGCCGCGCGGCCGCGCCCAGTCGGCCAGCTCGGTATACACGCCCTTGCGGTTCAGCACCAGCGGCGCCAGCAGTCCGATGTGCTGGCCCTTGAACTGCGTGAGCAGGTGCGCGGCGATGCTGTCGGCGGTCTGCGGCTGCACGGCGGCGCCGTCGTAGATGCAGTGCTGCACGCCCAGCTTCACGTACAGAAGACGCAGGAAATGCCACACCTCGGTGGTCGTGCCCACCGTGCTCTTGCGCCCGCCGCGCGAGAGGCGCTGCTCGATCGCCACCGTGGGCGGGATGCCGTAGACGGCGTCCACCTCGGGCCGCCCGGCCGGCTGCACGATGCTGCGCGCATAGGCGTTCAGCGATTCGAGATAACGG
>NZ_CACSJS010000042.1:0-443 GCF_902706165.1 Pantoea sp. 18059 | reverse complement strand
ATTCCGTGCAGTCTGCCGACAAGACCCGCGCGGAGCGGCTGTCGCAGATGCAGGACGTGTTCGGCGGCGGCACCAGCGGGCTGGGCGCGGCCATCACCGACATGCTCAACTCGTTCAAGGACGTGGTGGCCTCGCCCATGGACATGACCGCGCGCACGGTCTCCATCACCCGCATGGACGAGACCGCCGCGCGCATGCGCTCGTCGGCCGGGCGGCTGGACGAGATCCAGTACACGGTGAAGGAACAGCTCACGGGCGACGTGAACGCGCTCAACGCCCTGGCCAAGCAGATGGCGAGCGTGAACGAGCAGATCGCACGCGTGAAAGGCAATGGGCAGACGCCCAACGACCTGCTGGACCAGCGCGACCAGATCATCCGCGAGATCAACCGCTACGTGCAGACCACCCAGGTGGCGGCTGACGACGGCACGGTGGGCCTGTTC
>NZ_CACSJS010000041.1:0-445 GCF_902706165.1 Pantoea sp. 18059 | reverse complement strand
GATCACCACGCGCTACAACGCCTGGCTGCGCGAGTATTTCGCGCTGGCCAGCAGCTGGGCGCTGCGCGAGCTGTGACGCAGGCGCACAGGCCGCATCCATCACCAACCCGTTTCTTTTCAGGAGCCTTTCACCATGACCCCCGAACAGCGTCCCTTCAAAGTCCTCGGCATCCAGCAAGTGGCCATCGGCGGCACCGACAAGGCGCGCATGAAGCGGCTGTGGGTGGACATGCTGGGCCTCGCCCAGACGGGCACCTTCCGCAGCGAGCGCGAGAACGTCGACGAGGACATCCTCGCGATGGGGCAGGGCGCCCATGCGGTGGAGGTGGACATCATGCAACCACTCGACATCGAGAAGAAGCCCGCCGTGCACGCCACGCCGCTCAACCACATCGGCCTGTGGATCGACGATCTGCCGCGCGCCGTGGAATGGCTCACGGCGAAG
>NZ_CACSJS010000040.1:0-448 GCF_902706165.1 Pantoea sp. 18059 | reverse complement strand
GTTCTGCAATCACGCGTCTTGAGCACATATGTCAGTGGTACAACACAGCGATGAAAAAGGCGGTGCTATGACCACACTGGCGATTGATATCGGCGGTACTAAACTTGCCGCCGCGCTGATTGGCGCTGACGGGCAGATCCGCGATCGTCGTGAACTTCCTACGCCAGCCAGCCAGACACCAGAAGCCTTGCGTGATGCCTTATCCGCATTAGTCTCTCCGTTGCAAGCTCATGCGCAGCGGGTTGCCATCGCTTCGACCGGGATAATCCGTGACGGCAGCTTGCTGGCGCTTAATCCGCATAATCTTGGTGGATTGCTACACTTTCCGTTAGTCAAAACGCTGGAACAACTTACCAATTTGCCGACCATTGCCATTAACGACGCGCAGGCCGCAGCATGGGCGGAGTTTCAGGCGCTGGATGGCGATATAACCGATATGGTCTTTATC
>NZ_CACSJS010000039.1:0-448 GCF_902706165.1 Pantoea sp. 18059 | reverse complement strand
GAATAAAAATTATGGCATTGAAGACGTCGAAGGCTATATATTTTGGGTCATGCCCTTCAAATTCCTCTTCATAAAGGCCGAATATAATTATTCTAATGATTGACTTTCTTGGTTCTGCACTTTGGTCGTGAAGCATCCAGGCGCCTTTACGAATTTCCTTTAAATCAGCTATGCCTATCCTTTTTTCTGTGAAGTCAAGTATTGACTGGTTTATTTTTTTAATCTCAAATATTTCATCTGCGGGTATTTTTTTTTCGAGGTCAAATTTTTTAAATAAGTGGGTAATAAATTCATTAATTATGATCAGTATTTTTGCATAGGGGAGACTTTCCAATTGGTGCAAATCATCTATTCTAATTGCTTCAGTCATTTAATTCCTGTTGTTACACTTGTCTTTTATTCCGAGGTTCTTTAGCACAAAGGCACAGGATGGACAGGCTGGCATAGG
>NZ_CACSJS010000038.1:0-453 GCF_902706165.1 Pantoea sp. 18059 | reverse complement strand
CTTCATAAGATTTACCGAATTTACCATCATTAAATTCAGAATCTTCATCTTTAACAACTTTAGCTGCATCATAATCAATTTCAGGTAATTTACCTTCGTAGAATAATGATTGAATTTGTTCAGCAACTAATGTTTCTTCTGTTAATAATGTTTCAGCAATTAAAATTAATTGTTCTTTGTGCTCTAATAAAATTTGTTTACAACGTTCGTATTGTTCTTTAACGATTCGTTGAACTTCTTTATCAATTTCATATGCGATTTGGCTTGAATAATTAGGCTCACCTTGCATATCTTTACCTAAGAATACTTGACCATTGCTATGACCGAACTGTAATGGTCCTAATTTTTTACTCATACCATATTGCGTAACCATTGAGCGTGCGATTTGTGTTGCACGTTCGAAGTCATTTGAAGCACCTGTTGATACTTCGTTAAAGTTAATATCTTCTGATA
>NZ_CACSJS010000037.1:0-454 GCF_902706165.1 Pantoea sp. 18059 | reverse complement strand
ACCTATACGCGAATATAGTTGAGGATAACGAGATAGTTTTTTCTCTATACCCGGCATACCAATAAATATCATTGCTAAATTATGTTCATCATAAATAGCTCTTAATTGCTCTAAATGTTGCACTTTAAGGCGATCAATCTCATCTACTATAATTAAATCAATATATTTAAACATATCACTATAATGTTTACTATGTTCATGTCCATACTTATTTACAACATGTAATTTTTGACCCAAATCAATGATTGCAGTAATACTATATAAATCATTCCTTAATTTAGTTTGTTTTTCTGCTGGTGCATTATAAAATATTTTATCCACCGATAGTATGTCATCGGTCGTTTTACTAGCTAAATCTTCCCAACCTCTATGGTTAACTTGTTTTTCAATAGTATCCCAATTTGTGTAATACCTAGACGATAAAGTTTTTCCGACACCAGGTTGACCATAACAT
>NZ_CACSJS010000036.1:0-458 GCF_902706165.1 Pantoea sp. 18059 | reverse complement strand
GCACGAGCCCATGCCAATGACATTAAACGACGCTTTGATGGTAGAGAGGTCACCAACTGGCAAATTTTGTTATTTGGCTTAACCGGTGGCCTTATCCCCTGCCCGGCAGCAATTACCGTGCTGTTGATTTGCATTCAGTTGAAAGCCCTGACACTGGGCGCAACACTGGTCGTCAGTTTCAGCATCGGCCTGGCGTTAACGCTGGTCACCGTAGGCGTTGGCGCAGCAATCAGCGTTCAGCAGGTCGCAAAACGCTGGAGCGGATTTAACACTCTCGCTAAACGCGCCCCCTATTTTTCCAGTCTGTTGATTGGCTTAGTTGGTGTGTATATGGGTGTGCATGGCTTTATGGGCATAATGCGATAACTCTATCCTTTAGGCTTGCATGTTATCTTCAGCCCAGGATGATTCTTAAATCAGCTATTTCCGCTGACTCTCTGCTCGCTAAGGATGCTTTT
>NZ_CACSJS010000035.1:0-458 GCF_902706165.1 Pantoea sp. 18059 | reverse complement strand
GAGAGCTGCAAGGCCGGATGCCCCCCACTGCTGCCACTGTTTTTCAATTGCCGTCTGACTAGCGGGAATGTCCTGTTTCTCCACCTTCCGGTAATGCTGTCGCAATTTTTCCATTGGCTGGCTCAGCGACTGGATTTTTCCCTGTTCGCTACGGTCTTCCGGTGCCGTCCATTGCATCAGGGGAATACGGGAAAAACCGGACGAAAACGGCGATGATTTTTTCAGGCTGGCAGCATGGCTCATCGCTTCCTTTCGTTCGGTGTTCAGCTCTTCCCAGCGTCTGCGCGTCGCCTGCATATCTGCCATCATCGACATGGCATTACTGGTGAGTTTCCATGCCGCATTACTGTCCTTCGGCAACGCTTCGATGATGTCACGTAGTGTGTACGAAGTTGCGTTGTCAGGAAGCACGATATTCAGAAGGTCAGCCACACGGCGGGCAGGCTCTGTCAGCCCGC
>NZ_CACSJS010000034.1:0-459 GCF_902706165.1 Pantoea sp. 18059 | reverse complement strand
TTTTACAACGCTGCGAATTGCAAGCATTTGAGAGACTCGAACGCATCGCCTTGTCATCCCTTATTACGGAGGAATGACGCGCTGCGTCGTTTCAATTTTCAGCTTGTTCCGGATTGTTAAAGAGCAAATATCTCAAACGCGGCCCGGCTGCTTACGCAACCAAATCGGTTTTGAGATACTGTATGGAGACACCTTTCACCTGTCACCAAGCAGGTGGCGTCCCCTAGGGGATTCGAACCCCTGTTGCCGCCGTGAAAGGGCGGAGTCCTAACCGCTAGACGAAGGGGACACAAAAGTGTCACGACTTCGCAGCCGTCCTGCTCATTACTTTTTATCAGACAATCTGTGTGGACACTGCGCGGGAAGGTATCTTCAGGTAAGGAGGTGATCCAACCGCAGGTTCCCCTACGGTTACCTTGTTACGACTTCACCCCAGTCATGAATCACAAAGTGGTAAGC
>NZ_CACSJS010000033.1:0-459 GCF_902706165.1 Pantoea sp. 18059 | reverse complement strand
AAGTACAGCCCGCGGAAGGCACCGGTGCGCTCCAGCGCCGCCTGGTCCGCGGGAGTCTCGACCACGGCCAGCCGGGACGCGTCGCGCGTCGGATCGAGGCAGGTCGAGCACACCTCGCCTTCGGTGAAGGTGTGGCAGCGCGCGCAGTGCCGCACCGACAGCGTGGCCTCGTGCAACGCGCGCGAGAGTACCTCCGCGCCCGGACGGTCGTGCTGCAGCAGGTGGAACGCCATGCGCTGCGCCGATTTCACGCCCACGCCCGGCAGGCGCCGCAGGGCCTGCACGAGGGCGTCGAGGGAGTGCATGTCGGAAGAAGGCGGCATGGGGCGTGGCGTCGGAGAAAACGGGTCAGGTCAGAACGGGAACTTCATTCCGGGCGGCATGCCCGGCATGCCCGCGGTCAGCTTGCCCATTTTCTCCTGCGAGGTCTCCTCCGCCTTGCGCACCGCGGCATTGAAC
>NZ_CACSJS010000032.1:0-460 GCF_902706165.1 Pantoea sp. 18059 | reverse complement strand
CACGGGCACTTCGTCGAAGCGGCCGATCGCGCCCACCCCCACGCCGTTCACCCAGACGTCGATGCGTCCGAAATGCCGCAGGGCCTTCTCCGCCAGCCGCTTCACGGCGGCGGCATCGGTCACGTCCGTGGGCACGCCGATCGCGTGGCCCCCGGCCTTTCGGCAGGCCAGCGCCACGGGTGCGAGGGTGTCGGGATTGCGCGAGGCCAGCACCAGGCATGCGCCGCGCCGCGCGAACGCGAGCGCCGTGGCGTGGCCGATGCCGCTCGACGCGCCGGTGATGACCACCACCGGATGCTCCGGGATGTGGCCGGCGACCCGGGTGGAGGCGGAGGGGTCTCCTGCGGCCTCGGCGGCGTCGGAGGGCTGTGCAACGTCGCGCTCTGCGCGACCGGAATCGTCGGAAAGGGGCATGGAAGGATGTCCTGCGAAAGCGGCACCCGGCCCTTGTGGCCGGGCT
>NZ_CACSJS010000031.1:0-461 GCF_902706165.1 Pantoea sp. 18059 | reverse complement strand
GGATTGTGTTGGCCCATCCAAAGACTCCCAATCTGTGGAGAAACGCATGTCCCAATATTTTTGAGAATTTATGCTCATTTCTTTTTTCATGCTGCTAATTGAATTGCAGATTGATTTATAACAGGTTGAAATATACCAAAAATACGATATTCAGATTCTGAGGCAAAGTATTGCGCCCCTTCAATATATTCGTAATAGTGTACATCTGTATTTTTACGATTTTCCACAGCAACCACCAAGAGATACTTCCCCTCGGTTAAATAGTTTTGAAAATCAAAAGTTACTTGGAAATTTTGACCTGTCGAGAAATCCAATTTCGCAAAATCATGCGTGGTCGAGACCATAAGATCTGTACCTTTCAAATCCTTAATAGAGAATGCTACACTTATGTTATCTTTGGGCAAATATTGTGGCAATGAAAAATTTATAATTACCTTTAGTTTTTCGCCCCATGTATAGAC
>NZ_CACSJS010000030.1:0-465 GCF_902706165.1 Pantoea sp. 18059 | reverse complement strand
ATGCTCATGTCGAGCTTGATGACCTCCGGCTGCAGCTGGAGGATGTGGCGCATGCTGGAATAGCCCGCGCCCGCATCGTCCACGGCCAGGCGGGTGCCGCGCGCGCGCAGCGGCTGCAGGGCCCGGGCCAGCGCCGCGTAGTCGCTGACGGCGGCATGCTCGGTCACCTCCAGCACGATGCGGGACACGTCGGTTCCTTCTTCCAGGAGCGCCTGCAGCCTGCCCGACAGGATGAAGTCCGGCGAGCAGTTCACGTTGAACAGGAGGCCGGCGGGAAAGCAGTGCAGCGACGACAGCGCCGTGCGGATGGCGTGCAGTTCCAGCTCCATGCCCAGCCCCACGCCGTGGGCCGCGATGAACCACTGGTCCGGCGGGCGCACGGGCTCCATGTCGAACCGGGCCAGGCACTCGAAGCCATGGAGGCTGCGCCGCGCGATGTCGTAGACGGGCTGGAAGACGATGCGC
>NZ_CACSJS010000029.1:0-467 GCF_902706165.1 Pantoea sp. 18059 | reverse complement strand
AGCCAGCCCACGGCGAACCAGGCCTGTGGGTCGCGGCGCGCCATCTTCCGGTACAGCCCTTCAGCCACCTGCTCGTCGTTGAGGCGCCCCAGCGCATCCTGGGCGGGCTCCAGCCGGCGCAGGAATTTGCGGCCACGGCCCTGGAGTGCCGGCGCGAAGAACTCCGTGAGATAGCGCAGGCGCTTGATGCGCTTGCGCACGCCGTGCCGCGTTTCCGCCGGCAGGGCGGCAAAGCCTTTCGCTTCCTTGCCGATCTTGCGGTGCAGCCGGCGCAGGGCCTTGCGGACCGTGCGCCGCGTGCCATGGGCATCCAGCGCCGGCGGGTGCGTGCCCGTGGGCAATGGCTTCGCGGGCGCGGAAGCACCCGCGGCGGCGAAGCCCATCAGCGCGATCAGCGCGGCCTGGAATGCGCCGTCGCCCACGACCTCCTGCGCCGAGGTGGACGGCGGCTCGTGCGCTGCGATGGC
>NZ_CACSJS010000028.1:0-470 GCF_902706165.1 Pantoea sp. 18059 | reverse complement strand
CCACAGCATCGCCAGGACGGCCCACCTGGTGGGCTGCAGCGAAGCTCAGGTCAAACGAGTCTGGGCCGCGGCTGGGCCATCAGAGGCCAAATGAGCATGCTCACCACTGCGGCCGCATGGAGCCAGTTTCTGGACAGGCGACGTTTCGGATGCCGGTGATCATCTGATCGACCCAGCAGCGTTGAACCTGAGGGTCGGTGGCCGCCAGATCATCGAGCCAGGTGCCGACTACCCTTGCCCTGCAGATCGGGTGCTGCTGCATTTCCTCGGTAGCGTCTGAACACCCTTCCGTTCCTACGCCGGAAACCCAGACGGCAAGGCCTTCATTGGCCCATTCAGGCACTTTATGAAGATCCTGGCCACGTTGCTCCTGGATGAGCACGTGCGTCAACTCATGGGCCAGCACAGCTGGGATTTGGCCTGGCTGCACCAGGTCTGCATTGACGAAGACACGATTCTTGAGCTGCGCC
>NZ_CACSJS010000027.1:0-472 GCF_902706165.1 Pantoea sp. 18059 | reverse complement strand
CTATGTGCTCGCGGTGACCTTTGAAATCCTGGGTGGAGAAATCACGATCTACGAGCCGCTACGCGCAGCGATCGCCGAACTTCAGGCCCAGACCGAAGCCGAGATCGAGGGCAACGAGGTCGAAGTGGAAGTCGAAGCGACCGATTGACCCCGCGGCCTAGAACCAAAATAGGAGACACAAAAATGGTTGACTTCAAGAAGCGACTGGCCGGCAAGAAAGATGAACGCCCGACCGATCCGGTCAAGCTTTATGACACCCTGGATCGCGCGCACGACAAGGGGCCGTTGCGTCCCGCCCAGGCTGCAGTGCTGAAGGATTGGTTTGCCAGCCATCGTGAGCAGCGAGACGTGATCGTCAAGCTGCACACGGGGCAGGGCAAGACGCTGATCGGCCTGCTGATGCTGCAGTCCCAGCTCAACAACAGCAAAGGGCCTGTCGTATACCTGTGCCCGGACAATTTCCTGATCGAGC
>NZ_CACSJS010000026.1:0-483 GCF_902706165.1 Pantoea sp. 18059 | reverse complement strand
GTCTACCTGCGTCCAATCGATTGTGCGAAACGTATATCCCGGCTGGGTTCTGAGTCCCACTTGCCACGCGGCGAACTTTGGTCCGCGCTCCGGAGGCATTATCCAACTGCCAGCACAATGCGATACCTACATTATAGCGCTGATGATGCGTACAGTGCCACCCGAAATTGTGCCGCAGAGGCAAATACTCATTCTGGGGTTCTACTTCTCCGTGCCAAGCCTGCCAGTGTCCCTAGTTGCACAGGAACACCCTCGCCGACACTCCGGAGCCAAATCAATGAATAAGTATGCCTTCATCGCAAGCCTTTTTCACAGCACTGTCTTGCTGCTCATCAATTGGGACAGCACTCCCTTCAGCCGCATGTTCTGACGAACTGCACCCGGCTCACTTAAGTATGGTCAATTGATCCTATGCTGAACAGGGAGGCTCATAGCACAAAAAATGGACCCTAATGCGCCAGGATCAAAGGCATGACCCTAATG
>NZ_CACSJS010000025.1:0-486 GCF_902706165.1 Pantoea sp. 18059 | reverse complement strand
GACCTCATCCCCCGCAAACATTTCGACGAGATGGTCGCCGACCGCGACTTCTGGCGCGAGCTCGCACAGCGCAAGGACGTAGCCCTCGACGAGATGACCGAGATCGCACGCACCAGCGGCCGTGTCCTCGACGCGCTTCCCGCCGCGACTGAAGCCGCGGCCCGCACGCAGGAGGCGGAGCGGTGAGCGGGCTCCTGGCGCGGCTGTGGCGGCTTGCGGCGCCCACCAGCGCCGACGAGCGCGTCGCCGCCGAAAAGCGCACCCGCGAGCAAGAGCGCCTCGCCCGAGTCGAAACCGGCCGTCACCGCTGGCACCGCGAACGCAACCATTTCTCCGATCGTCTCGCGATCGCCATGAGGGGAGAATCCCGTTGGAAATGATCCTCGCCATCGTCACGGTGGCAGCCGCTATGACGATCACCGTCTTCGTCGGGCTGTTCTCGACCGTCCGATGGGAACGGTCCGGCATGGGCCGGTCCCTCATGGC
>NZ_CACSJS010000024.1:0-511 GCF_902706165.1 Pantoea sp. 18059 | reverse complement strand
ATGACACATGGCATCTAGGTACGACCCACACGCGAAGCTGATTGAGGATCTTTACGCCCAAGGCGAAAGCTTTACCTCTATTGCTCGGAGATTGGAAACTGAGTTCAAGATCCCACTCGATGCCAGCGGCCTCCGCCGTTGGCTACTGAGACGAATCGCGAAACGGGATCAACGGAAGACGATTCTTTCCTCTTCTCCACAAACCCCTCCAGCAGCCGAGCAGCAAAGCTCAGCAGTTGAGAGAATAAAAAAGGAAGAACCTAAGAAGGAAGATAGGTCGGCAGCTCCTCCTAAGTCAATGGAAGATCTCATTGCCGAATCTCAATCGGGCTTAAGCCAATCACTTCTGCGCAAGTAATTCACCTCAGGAAAATCACCATGAAGACTGTCATCATCAATATCTCTGGCAACACCGGGAAAACCACTCTCACAAAGCATATGTTTGCGCCATTGCTCAAGGCTAAGCGCATCAGCATCGAAGACAGTAATGCGGGAGATGGCACCCCTGACC
>NZ_CACSJS010000023.1:0-518 GCF_902706165.1 Pantoea sp. 18059 | reverse complement strand
AGCACGTCCTTCATCGCCTCTGACTGCCTGGGCATCCACCGTGTACGCTTAGTCGCTTAACCTCACAACCCACAGGCGTTTTACAACGCTGCGAATTGCAAGCATTTGAGAGACTCGAACGCATCGCCTTGTCATCCCTTATTACGGAGGAATGACGCGCTGCGTCGTTTCAATTTTCAGCTTGTTCCGGATTGTTAAAGAGCAATATCTTAAACATGACTCGTAAGTCATCTTTAAGATATGTGGGTAACATCTTTCACCTGTCACCAAGCTTTGGCGTCCCCTAGGGGATTCGAACCCCTGTTACCGCCGTGAAAGGGCGGTGTCCTGGGCCTCTAGACGAAGGGGACAATTAAGTCTGTCTTCGAAAGACACTTTGCTCGTTATTTTCTATCAGACAATCTGTGTGGACACTGCGCGGGAAGGTATCTTCAGGTAAGGAGGTGATCCAACCGCAGGTTCCCCTACGGTTACCTTGTTACGACTTCACCCCAGTCATGAATCACAAAGTGGTAAGC
>NZ_CACSJS010000022.1:0-524 GCF_902706165.1 Pantoea sp. 18059 | reverse complement strand
GGGTCTCTAGCTACGGCACGAGCGATGAACCTGAGCAAGCCTCCGACCAGAAGGTGGAGGAAAAGGCCAGCGCCACGCCGAAAAAAGAGACTGCGGCCTCCACGGAATCCGACGTCGTCTCTGCACCAGCCAACGATCGAGCCCATGCCATCGCGGTGACCTCGAAAGCGAGTGAGCGAAGCAAGACCTACCTGGCTGAGAAAGGGCAGGCGAAGGCTCCGGAGCAGGAGGTCGAGCACAGCCAACAACGGCAGAAACAACTGGGGATCCAACGATGAAAATCCTGCTCGCTTCTGTCGTGCTCGTGGCATCGGTTTCGGCGCAGGCCCAAGGCTTCTTTAAGAAAGCTACACCCGCTGAAAGCCCTGCGGTCGCGGCATCGCAACCGCGGCCTGCAGCGCAGGTGCAAGCTCCTGAAAAGGTGCCAGCGATCAAGCCCGCTGCTACTCAAGCCGCATCACCGGCATCTGCAGCTGGGCCTACGACCAAGCCCAAATCCATCTCGGAAAGGCCCAGGGCACAAC
>NZ_CACSJS010000021.1:0-683 GCF_902706165.1 Pantoea sp. 18059 | reverse complement strand
GGCCTATCCAGTGCGGGTCGCCGGCATTCAAGGCATCCTGCTTCTGCATGATTTTCTTCGCCTCCTGCGCAACCTGCTGCCTGACTGCTTCAAGCGCTGGATGGGCGCCGTTGGCTTTCAACAGAAGCGTGGTCATGCCACCCACGATGGATTGCGCGCAGAGGGACTGCGCAACCTGTCTGGCGTTGTCTTTTCTCAGCTGAGACAGCGTCGCACGTAGTTCGGCAATCTCATTCCGGGCGCTGGCCATATCGCGCTCGTGGCGACGCTTCGCGTCGTGCAGATCCGCCACCGCGCGTGCGGCCTGGCTTTCTGCACTGGCCGCACGGCTTGCAAGCATCGCATCGGCAACCCCATCCGCATATCCCATAGACCCCCCTCTGGCAGGCGTTGAAAACGTTCTGCTGTGCAGCGTACCACTGCACGCTCATGCCTTGGCCACCGGGATCTCGGACAACCTGGTGGCGTATCGCGGGGTGCGTCGATCCTGGCGCATTCCCCACTCTCGGTTCCACTCGCTCTGCCCTGTCGAACCAACGTGCAATGTGCCCTTTCCGTAACGTCCGTTGATTGCATCCATGGCGTGCATGAGCCGCGTCCTGTCACGTTCAACTTCTGGCGCCAGGTCAAGCTCGCCTTGGGATACCTTTTCGTCTTGAAGAGCGAGCAGCATGACGCCGGCC
>NZ_CACSJS010000020.1:0-721 GCF_902706165.1 Pantoea sp. 18059 | reverse complement strand
CCACTTTGTGATTCATGACTGGGGTGAAGTCGTAACAAGGTAACCGTAGGGGAACCTGCGGTTGGATCACCTCCTTACCTGAAGATACCTTCCCGCGCAGTGTCCACACAGATTGTCTGATAGAAAAGTAACGAGCAGAAAAAACCTCTACAGGCTTGTAGCTCAGGTGGTTAGAGCGCACCCCTGATAAGGGTGAGGTCGGTGGTTCAAGTCCACTCAGGCCTACCAAATTTCTTCTCATGCTGCGTTATGCGCGCGGTCGTTTACCTGAGTAAACGTCCCTTCCGCATGCCTTGCCTGAAAAGAAATTGCATCCTTCTCCTGAAGAATGTAACTCGGTTGAGTGGTAGTAGTGGTCTCTGCAGTAACTGTATGGGGCTATAGCTCAGCTGGGAGAGCGCCTGCCTTGCACGCAGGAGGTCAGCGGTTCGATCCCGCTTAGCTCCACCATACCGTTTATCTGTTTTTTTCTGAAATACCTCAGAGCATACCGGCGACGGTGTGCTGCGACGTATTATGCTCTTTAACAATCCGGAACAAGCTGAAAATTGAAACGACGCAGCGCGTCATTCCTCCGTAATAAGGGATGACAAAGCGATGCGTTCGAGTCTCTCAAATGCTTGCAATTCGCAGCGTTGTAAAACGCCTGTGGGTTGTGAGGTTAAGCGACTAAGCGTACACGGTGGATGCCCAGGCAGTCAGAGGCGATGAAGGACGTGCT
>NZ_CACSJS010000019.1:0-817 GCF_902706165.1 Pantoea sp. 18059 | reverse complement strand
GCTTTGAGGGCCTTGCGCATGTTGGCTCGGATGCCGTCTTTCGTCGCTGCAGCGAGGGGCAGATACGTGCCGCTCAGGTACGTCACGCTGTCCAGCAGCTGAGGCATGTGAACGTTGGCCGACAAGGCGTCGTACTCGTCCGTTTTCATTGCCTCCGCGATGATGGCCAGGTTCTCATCGATCAGCTCATCCGAGCCTGCCACACGCAGCAAGTTGAGGATCGAGTGCACGCGCATCTTTCGCTCCTCGGCCCATGCCTTGCCTGCATTGGTCAGCTCGACAGCCTGCAGCAGGATGCCTACCTGAGCAATCAGGTCGGAGGCCATCTCAGGCCAAAAATCATCGCTGGCGGTGCCGCCCATTTGGGCCGAGACGCTACGGATGATCTCAGCCAGTTCGACCGGTCCCAGCCCTGCACAAAGGTCGATGCGCCAGTCATTGGGGCCAGTGCCAATACGCAGCACTTCGTCCTCGCTCATGCCGGCCGCTCTGACCTCGGCCGCAATGTCGTCGCCGATCGCGCCCTTGTCATCGGTGGCGTAGATGCTGATTGGATAGCCGGCCTTGCGCAGCTGGATGAGCTGTCGGACCACTGGCACGTAGAAGTTGCGCGACTTACCTTCACCAGAACCGCCCAGCACTTCAACGTGCTGCAGAAGGTCGATGATGGACATTCGAACCGGGGTGTTTTTCATTGGGGCCAGCAGGTGGCCACGATGCTCCAAGAGGCCCGAGGCCACGCCCAGGTCAATAAGCGGTGAGCGGTCGACCCGCGTGGCGAAGTGCACCTGGTCGGCATAGGCCGAGAGCAGCATGT
>NZ_CACSJS010000017.1:0-1983 GCF_902706165.1 Pantoea sp. 18059 | reverse complement strand
TTCGCTCATACGGGACACTCATAATCACATCTCCTGACCCAATGGAGATTGAACATGACAACATCCCCCTGGAACAAAAGCCGCATTATCGGCCAGAAACGGCCTCTTCAGATCTCTCATATCTGGGGAATTCGTATCCGTCTTGAGCTGGAAGGAAAAGTTCGTGATCTGGCTCTTTTTAACATGGCTCTGGATAGTAAACTTCGGGGCTGTGATTTGGTTAAGCTAAAAGTTTCTGATATAGCCTATGGGCACTCTGTTTCGGGCAGATCGACAGTGCTGCAGCAGAAAACGGGCAGCCCTGTTCAGTTTGAACTGACTAAGGGAACCAGAGAGGCTGTAGCCGCGTGGATCAAAATGGCTCAACTAAGTAATAGCGACTATCTCTTCCAGTCCCGCGTTGGTTCTTCAAGACACATCTCAACCAGACAATATAACCGTATTTTTCATGGATGGATTGGGAAGCTGGGTCTTGATGAGACGCTCTACAGTACGCACTCAATGCGCAGAACCAAGCCATATCTTATCTATAAAAAAACGAAGAACCTTCGGGTTATCCAGTTACTTTTGGGGCACAAAAAACTCGAAAGCACAGTACGTTACCTTGGCATTGAGGTAGATGATGCTCTGGAAATATCGGAGTCAATTGAAGTCTAGCCTGTGAGGGCTGCAACAGCAGCCCTGTGCCAGAAGCGGATGCGTCAGGTTCAAAAATGGGTAGGTAAGCGTTTTAACTTATTCGTCCGGAATACATACCCGGATACGGTGCCCGTCAGGATCAAGCGCAACGAACGTCTTGCCAAAAACAGCATGTTTGGGCTCCTGTTCTATCTGCACACCGCTCTCTGACCATTGCTGATAAAGCACATCAACCTCTTGAATATCTTTCACCATAAAACTCAATTCAGTTCGGCTACCTACACCGCAGGATATAAAGTCACTCGCTGTCGTTGACCATAGTCCAAGGTTCAGGCCGTTATTAAAGGAAAAAGCCACCCACGTCGGAAGCATCACGTCTGGTTCTGTATTGAATAGCTTCTGGTAAAAACCACTGCTGACAATCGGATTATCAACATAAAGAATGATCAGGTTAGGTATCATGAGTCTCTCACGCCAAAAAGAATGAGACATCACTATTGCAGGGAGCATTGACAGAACATGTCAGCATCAGGACCGAAACGAGCAGAACGCCTTCTCAATCTTCTGCAGATTTTTTATCAGCATCGCTATCCGATAAGCGGCCACAGGCTGGCTGAAGAACTTTCAATCAGTCTTCGTACACTTTACCGTGATATTGGCGCACTACGCGCTCAGGGTGCCGACATTCAGGGTGAGGCTGGCACAGGATATATCCTTTCCCGGAGCCATCATTTACCGCCGGTGATGTTTACCCCCGAACAGCTCGATGCACTGGCGCTCGGTTTACGCTGGGTAGCCACATATGGTGATAAGGGCATTGCTAAAGCGGCTTCAGAGGTAACGGGGAAAGTCCGCCACGGTCTTCCGCCACAGTTACAGACACTGTTTGATGACTCGTCATTATTGGTGGGAAAGAGACAGGAAGCTCATCACAACTTTGAAAACCTGAGCGTTGTTCGAAGCGCCATCAGGTGGAGACGTAAAATCCGTGCAGGTTATACAGACAGACTCGGTAATATGAGTGAAAGAACGATATGGCCTTTCGCGCTGGGTTACTTCTCCGGCGCTATTGTGCTTGCTGCATGGTGTGAAAAACGTAACGACTTTCGTCATTTCGACGTAACGCGATTAAAATCTCTTCAGCACCTGCAGGAAGGATATCCTCATTCCCGGCATAGCTTACTCCGTATATGGCGTAATGCAGGTCTGGATAACATCGTTCCCACGCGTAGCTGAAATGGGTATGATTGCTCCAGAAAATGCAGGTCTGTTCTTATCTATAAATATATCCGCTCTTCGCTCATAGCGGACCCTGGCCTGCCGTCAGTCCGCTTTGTGCCAGAA
>NZ_CACSJS010000016.1:0-3002 GCF_902706165.1 Pantoea sp. 18059 | reverse complement strand
GCGATGCGTTCGAGTCTCTCAAATGCTTGCAATTCGCAGCGTTGTAAAACGCCTGTGGGTTGTGAGGTTAAGCGACTAAGCGTACACGGTGGATGCCCAGGCAGTCAGAGGCGATGAAGGACGTGCTAATCTGCGTAAAGCGACGGTAAGGTGATATGAACCGCTACAGCCGTCGATGTCCGAATGGGGAAACCCGGTGCACTCTGTGCATCATTGCAGCATGAATACATAGTGCTGCAAGGCGAACCGGGGGAACTGAAACATCTAAGTACCCCGAGGAAAAGAAATCAACCGAGATTCCCCCAGTAGCGGCGAGCGAACGGGGAGCAGCCCAGAGCCTGAATCAGTTTGTGTGTTAGTGGAAGCGTCTGGAAAGTCGCAGGGTACAGGGTGATACTCCCGTACACAAAAGCACACATGCTGTGAGCTCGATGAGTAAGGCGGGACACGTGGTATCCTGTCTGAATATGGGGGGACCATCCTCCAAGGCTAAATACTCCTGACTGACCGATAGTGAACCAGTACCGTGAGGGAAAGGCGAAA
This sequence comes from Pantoea sp. 18059, assembly GCF_902706165.1. Taxonomy (NCBI): domain Bacteria; kingdom Pseudomonadati; phylum Pseudomonadota; class Gammaproteobacteria; order Enterobacterales; family Erwiniaceae; genus Pantoea; species Pantoea sp. 18059. Next base: position 2,459 of record NZ_CACSJS010000016.1, on the reverse strand, counting down.
AGAACCCCGGCGAGGGGAGTGAAACAGAACCTGAAACCGTGTACGTACAAGCAGTGGGAGCCTTGATTTATCAGGGTGACTGCGTACCTTTTGTATAATGGGTCAGCGACTTATATTCTGTAGCAAGGTTAACCGTATAGGGGAGCCGCAGGGAAACCGAGTCTTAACTGGGCGTTAAGTTGCAGGGTATAGACCCGAAACCCGGTGATCTAGCCATGGGCAGGTTGAAGGTTGGGTAACACTAACTGGAGGACCGAACCGACTAATGTTGAAAAATTAGCGGATGACCTGTGGCTGGGGGTGAAAGGCCAATCAAACCGGGAGATAGCTGGTTCTCCCCGAAAGCTATTTAGGTAGCGCCTCGTGAACTCATCTTCGGGGGTAGAGCACTGTTTCGGCTAGGGGGCCATCCCGGCTTACCAACCCGATGCAAACTGCGAATACCGAAGAATGTTATCACGGGAGACACACGGCGGGTGCTAACGTCCGTCGTGAAGAGGGAAACAACCCAGACCGCCAGCTAAGGTCCCAAAGTCATGGTTAAGTGGGAAACGATGTGGGAAGGCACAGACAGCCAGGATGTTGGCTTAGAAGCAGCCATCATTTAAAGAAAGCGTAATAGCTCACTGGTCGAGTCGGCCTGCGCGGAAGATGTAACGGGGCTAAACCATGCACCGAAGCTGCGGCAGCGACACTATGTGTTGTTGGGTAGGGGAGCGTTCTGTAAGCCGTCGAAGGTGTGCTGTGAGGCATGCTGGAGGTATCAGAAGTGCGAATGCTGACATAAGTAACGATAAAGCGGGTGAAAAGCCCGCTCGCCGGAAGACCAAGGGTTCCTGTTCAACGTTAATCGGAGCAGGGTGAGTCGACCCCTAAGGCGAGGCCGAAAGGCGTAGTCGATGGGAAACAGGTTAATATTCCTGTACTCGGTGTTACTGCGAAGGGGGGACGGAGAAGGCTATATCGGCCGGGCGACGGTTGTCCCGGTTTAAGCGTGTAGGCGGAGTGTCCAGGTAAATCCGGACGCTTGTTAACGCTGAGGCGTGACGACGAGGCACTACGGTGCTGAAGTGATAAATGCCCAGCTTCCAGGAAAAGCCTCTAAGCATCAGGTAACACAGAATCGTACCCCAAACCGACACAGGTGGTCAGGTAGAGAATACCAAGGCGCTTGAGAGAACTCGGGTGAAGGAACTAGGCAAAATGGTGCCGTAACTTCGGGAGAAGGCACGCTGGCGCGTAGGTGGAGGGACTTGCTCCCCGAGCCGAAGCCAGTCGAAGATACCAGCTGGCTGCAACTGTTTATTAAAAACACAGCACTGTGCAAACACGAAAGTGGACGTATACGGTGTGACGCCTGCCCGGTGCCGGAAGGTTAATTGATGGGGTTATCCGCAAGGAGAAGCTCTTGATCGAAGCCCCGGTAAACGGCGGCCGTAACTATAACGGTCCTAAGGTAGCGAAATTCCTTGTCGGGTAAGTTCCGACCTGCACGAATGGCGTAATGATGGCCAGGCTGTCTCCACCCGAGACTCAGTGAAATTGAACTCGCTGTGAAGATGCAGTGTACCCGCGGCAAGACGGAAAGACCCCGTGAACCTTTACTACAGCTTGACACTGAACATTGAGCCTTGATGTGTAGGATAGGTGGGAGGCTTTGAAGCGCGGACGCCAGTCTGCGTGGAGCCAACCTTGAAATACCACCCTTTAATGTTTGATGTTCTAACGTAGGCCCGTGATCCGGGCTGCGGACAGTGTCTGGTGGGTAGTTTGACTGGGGCGGTCTCCTCCTAAAGAGTAACGGAGGAGCACGAAGGTCAGCTAATCACGGTCGGACATCGTGAGGTTAGTGCAATGGCATAAGCTGGCTTGACTGCGAGAGTGACGGCTCGAGCAGGTGCGAAAGCAGGTCATAGTGATCCGGTGGTTCTGAATGGAAGGGCCATCGCTCAACGGATAAAAGGTACTCCGGGGATAACAGGCTGATACCGCCCAAGAGTTCATATCGACGGCGGTGTTTGGCACCTCGATGTCGGCTCATCACATCCTGGGGCTGAAGTAGGTCCCAAGGGTACGGCTGTTCGCCGTTTAAAGTGGTACGCGAGCTGGGTTTAGAACGTCGTGAGACAGTTCGGTCCCTATCTGCCGTGGGCGCTGGAGAATTGAGGGGGGTTGCTCCTAGTACGAGAGGACCGGAGTGAACGCACCACTGGTGTTCGGGTTGTCATGCCAATGGCATTGCCCGGTAGCTAAGTGCGGAAAAGATAAGTGCTGAAAGCATCTAAGCACGAAACTTGCCCCGAGATGAGTTCTCCCTGACTCCTTGAGAGTCCTGAAGGGACGTTGAAGACTACGACGTTGATAGGCCGGGTGTGTAAGCGCAGCGATGCGTTGAGCTAACCGGTACTAATGACCCGTGAGGCTTAACCTTACAACGCCAGAGGCGTTTTTGAGAGACA
>NZ_CACSJS010000015.1:0-20606 GCF_902706165.1 Pantoea sp. 18059 | reverse complement strand
CCCTTGCCCTGCTCAGCCGCTGCTGCCCCGCTTCACCAATCTCTGGCAACATCGTCTGTCGCTGATAACGCTCCATCGCTGCTCCTTAACTGAATTGTGCCAGACCAAAAATAGGCGTAGAGGCAGACGCCATGTCGCGCTGCTCCATCAGTCCCGCCTGAAACGCCTCGTGTCCGCCGTGGATCGCAGCAGCAAAGGCACCGGCCATGCGCACCGGATCGCGCGCTTTTGCCACCGCCGTGTTGAGCAGCACGCCATCGAAACCCATCTCCATCGCCTGAGCCGCCTGGCCAGGCGCGCCAATGCCCGCATCAATAATCAGCGGCACATCTTTAAACCACGCACGCATAGCGCGCAGTCCCTCGATATTACGCAGCCCCTGGCCGGAGCCGATCGGCGCGCCCCAGGGCATCAGCACTTCACAGCCCGCTTCCAGCAATTTTTCGCCGACAATCAGATCTTCCGTGGTGTAGGGAAACACCTGGAAGCCGTCAGCGCACAGAATCCGCGCGGCTTCAACCAGCGCAAAAGGATCGGGCTGCAACGTGTCTGCATGGCCAATCACCTCCAGCTTGATCCACGGTGTGTCGAACAGTTCACGCGCCATCTGCGCCGTCGTCACCGCCTCTTTCACCGTGTGGCAACCCGCCGTATTCGGCAGAATACGTTTGTTGAGCTGTTGCAGCAGCGTGCGGAAAGCGCCGCCTTCACTGCCTTCCCGCCGCAGGCTGACGGTAATAATCTCCGCGCCTGACGCATTGATCGCCTGATGCAGAATGTCCGGTGACGGATAACCGGCCGTGCCGAGCAGAAATCGGGATTGCGGAGTAAATTGATAGAACATGGTTAACCTCCCTGCATCGGTGACAGGATTTCGAGCTGGTTGCCCGCCTCAAGTTGCTGGCTGGCATAGCGGCTACGCGGTACAAACTCCCCGTTCAGCGCAGTGGCGACGGTCCGCGGATCGATCTGCTGCTCCGCCATAAGCTCCGCCAGCGTCGTTGCGCCGGTTTCAATCGTGCGTCCATTCAGTTCAACGCGCATGAGTCATCTCCTGAGTCAGTTGCAGCATAAGTTTTTCAGCCATGATCGGGGCCAGCAAAAAGCCGTGGCGGTAGAGGCCGTTAAGTGAGAAACGCCCATTTTCGTAGCGGACTTCCGGCAGGTTCTGCCGGTAAGCAGGACGCAGACCGGTGCCGCTCTCGACGATCCGCGCTTCGGCCAGTGCCGGATGCAGGCTGTAAGCGGCGCTGAGCAATTCCATCATCGCCCGGGCGCTGATCGGGCTGCTGTCGTGGCTTTCCACCATGGTGGCACCCAGCATGAAGTGGCCCCCGGCGCGGGGTACCAGATAGCAGGGAAAGCGCGGGTGCAGCAGCCGGACAGGTCGGGAGAGTTGTACGTCGGATGTGTGCAGGATCACCATTTCGCCCCGCACGGCGCGCAGGGCGGGCTGCCGATCGGTGGCGTGGATGCCACGGCAGTCGATGATTTTGCCGCCGGGTTTACCGCTGTGAAAGGGGACGCCAGCCTGTTGCAGTTTGTCGCGCAGTTGCTGCAAGGCGCGGCGCGGATCGAGATGCGCCTCTGCGGCGAAAAACAGGCCGCGGGCAAAGCGGTTTTCCAGCGCGGGTTCGATGTCACCGGGAGAGACCCACTGATGCTGCTGCGTCATGCTGGCGAAGCGCGTCAGTTCACGGCTGTCACGCGGCGGAGCAACCACCAGCGTGCCCTGCTGTTCCACGCCATCAACGCGTTTCGCCCACCAGCTGGCCGCGTGCTGGCCCCATTCGATCACCTGTGGCGGTGCGCTTTCTGCTTCACACCAGGGCGCGAGCATGCCGCCCGCCCAGTGCGAGGCCGCACGGCAGTCAGGCTGGGTAATAACTTCGACCGTTTCTCCCCGCTCCAGCAGCAGCGTGGCGACACAAAGCCCGGCAACGCCGCTGCCGAGCACCGACCAGCGGCTCATGGTGTCCACCGGACAGGAAAAGAAAGATTCAGGATGAGATTTTTCAATTTGGCCTCGTTATCCGTTAACGAAGACCCGTGATACAGAGGGAAAAGGCAGGAACGTTGCGAATGCGCCCCTGCGGCAAGTATCTGATGAGATACCCGTCTTCCTACGCCAGTATCAACTGGGTCAGGTTCTAAGGGTCGCTAAGCCGCGCGGTGCGCTATTAGCCTCTCAGTCTCTCTGGCGAGACTCCCCTGACGGGTTTAGTTGTAAGTTAAGCAGACAGCTTCGTCAAGCAGACTGCATGGAACCGGGTCAGAAAATCGGACTTAACCGGCAGAACCGAAATGCCAGTCAGTTGCGGTTGCCAGCGTCAAAAAGGGGCCCGCCAGCGTCTGGTTGTGATGCGCAATAATCTTCTCCGCAGAGAGGTGGAGATTATCGACGGTGGTGTGCGCATCGGAAATCAGTACGACGTTAAAACCCAGCTCCGGGGCTGCCCGACACGTGGTATCAACACAGAACTCCGTTTTCATCCCGGCAATCACCAGTTGCTTAGTGCCCTTTTGCCTCAGCTGAAGCTGCAGGCCAGTATCCCTGAAACAGCTGGGATATCTTTTGGTGAAGACGACATCACTCTGCGGGTTAACCTGCAATTCCGGGATCAGGCGCGTCAGCGGGCTTTGCTCGTTAAAAGGGGAATCATCCGGGCCGATATGGCGTGCGAAAAAGAGGGGGACGGCAGAAGCCCGGGCTTTAGTAATGAGAAGTGAGATGTTCGACAAGATCGAATTTGCGGCGAAGGGAGCCTCGGGACCATTAAAAAGGCCCTGCTGCATGTCGATAATTAAAAGTGCACTTTCAGATGTAACCATGACCTGTCTCCATTCAGTTTTTAAGAACGGAGAACAGCTCCCCGTCCGGTTCGGCGGGGAGTGAGAATCTGTTGTGTCAGGTGCCAGTCACAGAGTCGCTCACGCCGCCGCCAGAGGCGGTGGTGGTGACGGTTGTGAAAGACAGAACTGACATAAACATTTTCTGACCCTGAGTTAATGCGTTCGGTGAAGTCACCCTCAGAAGGATGGTGCTGACATCTACATTACCCTGTACGCCGTCGCTTTTAAAGCGCCTGCAGCGATTGGGTTACCGCATCGGTTATTTCACGAATGCGCGGTTCGGCGCGGCGATAGTAAGTCCATTTTCCGACTTTGCTGGCTTCAACCAGCCCCGCATTGTGAAGTGCTTTCAGGCATAACGAGGTGGCGGGCTGTGATAAGCCCGCCTTGTCCTGTATGAGGCTGGCACAGACGCCATACTGATCGAAGGGATAGAGCTGGGTATAGCCCGCAAACGCTTCGTCAGGATTTTTAAGCCACTTCAGCACTGCCACTCTGGTCGGGTTGGACAGTAACTTCAGGGCATTTTCGGGGGACATGCCGCCTCACAGAATATCAGGATGGGTAAAATGGATAGTCAGTATAGCCTTTCTCAGTGCCGCCATACAGGGAGGCGTGATCGACCTCATTCAGCGGATATCCTGATTTAATCCGCGCGGGCAGATCGGGATTAGCGATAAATGAGCGGCCAAAACCAAACAGATCGCCCCAGCCTTTTTCCAGCACATGCTGCGCTTTTTCAGCCGTGTAGCGACCCGAATAGATGATCGGAGAGCGGAATGTTTCCCGCACCGCGACACGGAAGCTCTCTGGCATCTCCGGGCTGTTGTCCCAGTCGGCTTCGGCAATGGAGAGATAGCCAACTTCCAGCTCGTTCAGCAGGGCTGCTGCGCGGATGTAGGTCGCATGTGGATCACTTTCAACCAGACCGAGATAGACACGCTCTTCGTCGGTACTGGTAAACAGAGGCGCAAATCTGACGCCAACTCGGTGGCTGCCAAATACCGAGCTGACCGCCTCAACGACTTCTCGCAGGAAGCGCAGACGATTCTCAGCAGATCCGCCATATTCATCCGTACGGAAGTTGGTGTGCTCAGAAATAAACTGGTTAATCAGATACCCGTTGGCGGAATGCAGTTCCACACCGTCGAAACCGGCCGCTTTGGCATTCTCCGCCGCGCGTCGGTAAAGCTCTACAATCTCTTTAACTTCCGATGTAGTCAGTGCGCGTGGCTCGCTGGGTGCGGTCAATATGCCGGCGCCGGGTCCGGTTTCAATAAATACCCGGACGTTATCGGCTGCGATGGCTGAAGGGGCAACGGGTGCCTGCTTGCCCGGCTGCAGTTCATTATGCGACACGCGGCCAACATGCCAGAGCTGGCAGAAAATCGTGGCCCCTTGCTGATGTACTGCCTCTGTTACCTTTTTCCAGCCGGCGATCTGCGCTTCGCTGTGGATCCCCGGCGTCCATGCATAGCCCTGCCCGCGAGGCTCAATCTGGGTGCCTTCGGTGATCATCAGTCCCGCGCTGGAACGCTGGCGGTAGTACTCCACCATCATCTCGCCGGGAATGTTGCCCGGTTGTTCACTGCGGCAGCGCGTCAGGGGCGGCAGTACAATGCGGTTACGAAGCTGAAGGTCGCCCAGATTCAAGGGGGTAAAAAGTGACGGCATGAAAAAAATTCCTCTGATGTGTGAAGAGGCGACATTATATTTACACATTTAAATTTGTAAATGTGTAATCTGTGCTTTTTGTCCAGGGCGGTATCTGCGGTTTCTGGCAGAGGGTCACTATCTGGGTGGAGTGCTGACAGCGCGTGGATTAACAGTCTCTCAGCGCAGCGCCTGACTGCGTAACGTCAGGAGGAGATCCTGCAGACGCCGCTTTCAGGCAAATTGCTTCGCCGGGACGGAGGTGCTGCCTGCAGGATCATAAGAATATTAAGAAGCGTATTTTTCAGTGAACGCCTGCCACTGCTGACGATAAACCTCCAGTTGACTGAGTGCGCCATCAATGGAGGGCTGTGCTTTGTTGTCAGGATTCGGCGTGGCACGAATCAAATCGGCAAAGGTGCTGAAGACAGAGTCCATATCACGGCCCGAGTTCATGGCTTCCATCATCCCGGCCAGCTCCACCTGTGGCCGTGCGGTTGCACTCTTAACCTGGCTGAGATAGTCACGTGCGCTCTCCTGCATGTCGCGTGTTCCATGACGTATGGCTAACGCTAGCGTATCCTGTGCTCCCAGCAACGTCTGACGTTCACGAATGGCGACTTTGACGCTTATCATCTCATCAGCAATGTCATTCGCCTGCTTCTGGTTATCGCCGGAGACATATTTTTCTATCAGTTTATGGAGCTTAGACTGCGTCAGGGTCAGCGCCATGGCTTCCGAGGTATCCGAATTATCGTACTGATTACGGCCCACCTGGCCTTCAGCCAGCACCTCATGGAGTGCAGCGGCAAACTCATCCATAGCGGTCTGCGTATTGGCAGCCGTCATACTCAGAAGCGGAGTAAATGTTCTGGCGTCCCAGCTGGTGTAAGGATCGTTGAATAACGCATATCCAAGGTTAACGGACGGTCCCTGACCGGATGACTTTGTCTTTGCCAGTTCCTCTGAATTTTTAGCCTGCTGCTCTGCCGTTATGGGCTCAGCGACAGCCTGCACCAGGCGCGCTCTTGCCTCGGGTGAGATCACCACCACACTGGCAGGTAATTCTTTTCCGGTAATAGTTTCTTTAGTCGTGTTCTCAGCTCTGTTTGTTACGGTGAGCGTGGCTAAATATCCTCTTGCCACCTCTGTTGTCACGCCATTGATTAACCCCATAATGCCCTCTACGGTTTGATTGGTTGAACAATTTATCGGCAAAATGTAACCAATCTTTACCGAAATCTTATTGCTGCCTGGGTTAAGACGGCTCAGGGCAAGTCTGGCTATCATCGCCGCTGCGGCCTGACTTTGATCCAGAAAAGGTTCAGAATCCCCAGGCTGACCAGCCAACGGCTCCCGGCAGCGTTTCAGACTTTGCGGGGTGCACAGGAAAGTTTCAGAGCAGTACGCATTTATCCATTTTCAGACAGGGTTAATTCAGAGGAAACGTTGTGAATAGTGCACTTCCATTAGACGCGCTTGGGCCACGCATTTGTATTATGGGTCCCTCGAACAGCGGAAAATCGACCTTAGCTAAGGCCATTGCTCGCAAAACAGATCTACCCGCGGTTCATCTGGATCAACTTCACCATATTCCGGACAGTCAATGGATGCCCAGAGCACCGGCAGAATTTCTCCGTTTGCATGCTGAGGCGGTGAGTCAGGAAAGATGGGTGATGGAGGGTAATTACACCAAATGCATTGAAGAACGATTCGCGCGTGCCACAGGCTTAATTCTGCTGGATGTAAAAGTGACAGTGGCACTGCTGCGGTACATTCGCAGATGTTATTCATCCACGCCGCGTATTGGCGGTCTGGGGAGGGGCAGAGAGCAGATGAACCTGGAGATGCTGAAATATATTATCCGTACTGCCCCGCAGAATCGAAAGCGCCATAAAAAGCTTTACGACCAGGTCAGACTGCCAAAACTTCTGCTTCCTTCTCCTCGCGATGTTAAAGCCTGTTCTGACTACTGGGGATTACAGCTAACGAAAAATGATCGATGAACACAGGCTGCCGGAATAACGTCTGTTTTCCGTTAATGGGGTCGCTTTGACTCAGTAACTTTTTGAATAACAAAGAAGCATCACTGCCATCAATCAAAAAGCATTAAGCTCGTCAGAAGAGAGTCCAGCGATTCTACCGGCCCGGCATGATTTGTCTCGGAACGGATTGTGTCCCAGGGCATGGCGTCATCAGTACAATAATCACCAGTGCACTGCATATCGGCAGGCTCACTGAGTAAACCAACCGGAAGCCAGATATAAGGCCTGCCACGCAACCGGTTAGGCACTGTGGAGCCACAACTGGCGCAAAAATCGTTGCGATAACCGGTGGGTTTGCGCCATGACGCGATCTGGCTCTCACCAGAAACCCAGCTGAAGTCACTCTCTTTTACGATCGTTGCCAGGTTATAGCCGGTTCCGCTCTGTTTTCTGCACAAAGAACAGTGACAACGGTAATAGCGCGTGGGGGTTACTGATATTTCGAAAGCAACGGTTTCACACAGACATGCGCCTTTCATTTCATCATCCTGTTCACTCAGATTCCTGGTTTGTCGGACTACTTGCCTGATCATAGTGGTGTTTAAGTAAGGGGCTGCAGTAGCGCTACCGCAACCCTGTCATTTTAATGCCGCTCCGGCTCATTGCATGATCTTTTGCGGATTTGAGCCAGAAGCGGATAACCCCTCGTACACCTTCATCAGTATTAACTGCGGCTGAATACCAGTTTCAGCCCTGCCAGCGCAAAGCAGCAGGCTAATAGCGCATCGAGTCCGCGACGAATGCGACGGTAAAATGCGCCCATCACGGCGGTTGAGAACAGCAGAGCATAGCCGCCGAACACAACCACGCAAATCACCGCACAGCCGCAGATGATTATCGGCAGCGTGGCGGCGACCACATCCGGCTTCAGTGCAAACGACATAATGGCCACCCAGGTAAGAATCGCTTTGGGGTTGCCGATATGCATAAGTATCCCCTGACGGAACAGTCTGCCATACGCGACACGCTCATCGCTGGCTTTAAAATCGCTGGCCTCAGTGCGGCGTAACGCAGATTTGCCGGCTTTAAACGCCAGCCATAACAGATATAACCCTCCGCCAATTTTTAACACGATCAGCAACTGTGCGAAGGTGGCCAGCACAGTCAGCACACCGCAGGCGGCCAGCAGCGCCCAGAGCATCGAACCACTCACAACACCCGCAGCCAGCGCCAGTGCGGCCCCCCTGCCCTTTTTCATTGCCGTTCCCATTATCGCCATATTACTTGGCCCGGGACTGGCTGTAGCGACAAAGTAGGTGGTGAAGATCAGGATTAATTCGTGCGAAAGCGCCATGATGTCCTCTGCGATGGATTGTTATTAATCTGTTATATCGGCTGACGTGCAAATTTGCTATCTCCTGGTTCGCTGCGACTTCGTTTCTCGCTTTAAACGATCTGCGCAATCAAACATTTTCCAGACATAGCTTTCTTCTGCGGGGATCGGCATCCTGCCGGAAGCATCATCAAAGGATTCACTTTAAGGGACAACTCAGGGTCGTTTACGGTCATCCAGATGCAGTTGCAAAAATGTCAAATCCAGCCAGCGTCCAAACTTAGTTCCAACCTCCGTCATTCTGCCAGACTCAATAAATCCCAGTTTTTTATGCAGGGCAATGGATGCCGCGTTTTCCGATTCAATCGCCGCCACCATAACGTGCTTCCCGGCTTCGTGAGCAAGCTGGATAAGCCCCTGCATCAGGGCGGCACCCGCGCCTTTACCTCGTGCATCTTTATGAACATAAACCGAATGCTCAACCGTATGACGATATCCGTCCCAGGGACGCCAGTCACCATAAGAGGCATATCCCAGCACGGTATCATCATTGTCGTCTGTCGCCACAATCACAGGAAAACCGGCCTGCTGGCGGCTGTTTATCCACGTGATGCGGTTAGCCACATCAATACGATTTTCATTCCAGATGGCGGTGGTGTTAAGCACCGCGTCGTTATAAATCTCTGCGATGATTTCAGCATCGCTCTCTACAGCCGCACGGATAATCATGGTGGACACCCCTTTGCTCACTCACTAAAGTAGATGAATTGTTCACTATGATGGTTATCCATTATGTTAGATAAAAAGTCCAGCAAAGAAGACGGCCTGAACATCCGCATCGGTCAGAAGGTAAAAGAAGAAAGGGAAAAACGCGGCTGGTCACTTACCGAGCTGGCTGATAACTCAGGCGTTTCACGGGCGATGATTCATAAGATTGAGCGTGGGGAGAGCAGCCCGACGGCGGTTCTGTTAGCGCGCCTCTCAGGCTCGTTTGATATGACTATCTCACAGCTGCTTGCTCAGACTGAAGTGCAAACCGGGACGCTGGTCAGGCATGAAAATCAGCCGGTGTGGCAGGATCCGGAAACCGGCTATCTGCGTCGCCACGTTTCACCGGGCGAGATGCCGGTCGATCTGGTCAGTGTCGAACTGCCGGCAAATACCGCTGTGCCGATGCCGGCAATCTCCTATGTTTCAAGACGCCAGCTGATATGGGTAATTGAAGGGACACTGACTTTTGAAGCAGGTTCCAGCACCTATGAGATGGCTGCTGGCGACTGTCTGGAACTGGGCGATCCGGCTGATTGCGTGTTCAGAAATAAAACGACTCAGGGCTGTCGATATGCCGTTATCGTACTCCGGCCCGCCTGAGCAGGCAGACGGCATAAATCCCTGAGTAAATCGGCCATTGGCAGAGGGATGATTGTCACTCAGTCCGGCTGTTGATCGCCTTTCAGGAATCAAATCGTCAGCCGGACTGAATCTGCTCAGGGAAAGATTATTTCCCCAGAATCTCTCTGCGGACAATCTCAGCGCCAGCACTTAACGCATGCAGTTTGCCATTGGCAACCTGACGCGGCAGTGGAATCATGCCGCAGTTGGTTGAAGGATAGAGATTTTCAGCATCCACAAACTGCAGCGCTTTGCGCAGCGTATTCGCCACTTCTTCAGGTGTCTCAATGGTATGGGTTGCCACGTCGATGGCACCGACCATCACCTTCTTACCGCGAATCAGCTCGATCAGATCCATCGGAACCCGCGAGTTCTGACACTCCAGTGAGACAATATCGATAGCCGAACGCTGTAATTTAGGGAAGACCTCTTCGTACTGACGCCACTCTGTACCCAGAGTTTTCTTCCAGTCGGTATTCGCTTTAATGCCGTAGCCGTAGCAGATATGAACCGCGGTTTCACACTTCAGACCTTCGATAGCGCGCTCCAACGCGGCGATGCCCCAGTCGTTCACTTCGTCGAAAAAGACGTTAAACGCAGGCTCATCAAACTGAATAATATCCACGCCAGCGGCTTCTAATTCTTTGGCTTCCTGATTCAGAATCTTTGCGAATTCCCAGGCCAGCTTTTCGCGACTTTTATAGTGATTGTCATAAAGGGTATCGATCATCGTCATCGGACCCGGCAACGCCCACTTAATAGGACGATCGGTCAGCTTACGCAGGATTTTCGCATCTTCAACAAATACGGGTTTCTGACGTGAGACTTCACCCACCACGGTCGGAACGCTCGCATCATAGCGATTACGGATTCGAACCACTTCACGCTTTTCAAAATCCACACCGCTGAGGTGTTCAATAAACGTGGTCACGAAGTGCTGACGGGTCTGCTCGCCATCACTGACGATATCAATACCGGCCCGAACCTGATCGTCCAGACACAGACGCAACGCATCTCTTTTGCCGTCGACTAACTCTTCATCCTGCAGTTTCCAGGGTGACCAGAGCACCTCTGGCTGCGCAATCCAGGAGGGTTTAGGCAAGCTGCCAGCAGTGGATGTGGGTAATAAGGTTTTCATAGCAGGTGACCTTCTATATTTAATTTATCAAAGAACGGATTCAGCAGACCATTGCGCGAGAAGTGTCTGATTAGGCTTTATGAAATGCGCCTCAGTAAACTTACCCTGTTCGACGGCAAGGCGGCTGCGCTCTTCGCGATCGTAAACAATGCGGGTTAACGAATAATCCTGATGCTGCAGCGTGGGTTGATAGCACTGTCCCGCTGCAGAATTCGCGTTGTAAATTTCAGGGCGATAGATCTTCTGGAAGGTTTCCATGGTGCTGATGGTGCTGATCAGCTCGAGATTGGTGTAATCGCTGAGCAGGTCACCGTGGAAATAGAAAGCCAGCGGCGCAACACTACCCTGCGGCATGAAGAAACGCACTTTCAGACCCATTTTTCCGAAATAGAAGTCAGTCAGGGAAGGTTCATCCTGCTGATATTCAATGCCCAATACCGGATGCTGATTACCGGTGCGCACGTAGGTGTTTTTGCTCGATACACTCAGGCAGATAACCGGCGATTTACTGAAGTTCTCTTTATAGACCGCTGAGTTCACAAAACTTTTGAAAATGTTGCCATGCAGCTGACCAAAATCATCCGGCAGGCTGAATTCAGTCTGACCTTTGTTATGTTCTGACAGAACAACGCTGAAGTCATAATCACGCACATAGGAAGAGAAGTTATTGCCGACAATCCCCTCGGTGCGCTGACCGGTTTTATGATCCACGATATTCGTTTTCAGAATCTCAATCGCCGGGAACGATTCGTCGCTGCTTCCGAGACGAAGATTCAGCTCAGCAGAAATAATCTCAAGTTCAACTGAGTAGCGGTCGCCCTTTGGATTGTCCCAGTGCGCCAGAGAGTTGAAACGATTGTCGATCATCACCAGGGCGTTGTGCAGGTTTTCCTGACGTTTTTCGCCGCGCGCTAAATTAGCGAAGTTAGTCGTCGCCCGCGTATTTTTCGAAGGATTATAGTTTTCGTCGAAACGAATGCGCTTGAGGGTAAAGGCTAAGTTGTTCATCGCTATCGGGTATCCTGGTCGCTGATATGCGTTGTTGCATTTAAGGGTTATCCAGCGTGGCTATCCCTTTACAACTATTCATATGACTCAAAGTTATTAACAATTCTTACTTTATGCCTCAACACCCGGTTGAAAAAAAGTGATTAAATTTCAACGAACATGAAGGGAATTCATGTTGAGGTATTTAAGCGGGGAAATTTTCATGAGGCAGCGAGTCTTTTAACACCTGATGTAAAATCCGGGTGTAAAAAGCCTCGCACTAAGGGGGCTTAGCAAGAGATGTCAGAGGTGGAGTGATCTTTCGCCTCAACTTAAGGCGCGGAGGCTTTCATGATCCCATAATCAGGCACGCCAGCGTGCTGTTAGTCATTTAGCGGAAATCAATCGGTTCTCACCCGCAGAGCGTTAAACGCAGCATGGATGCAGCAGCTAATAAATCCCGGTCACAGCCAGGCAACACGACTAAATTTTATAAACGTTATCACACATGACTTTATGTGCGCCTGATTTTACCGAAAGCCTGCACGCTGCCTCTTTCATCAGTTTTCCCATCTCACTGTCGCGCATCGACTGCGTCAGGCGTGAAGCCGGACCGGTTAATGCCAGCGCCGCGAGCAGTTTGTTACCTTCACCAAACACCGGTACGGAGAATGCCGCGATATGCGGATCGCGAATACCTGACGTGAACAGCGGGAGTTCAGGCACAGAGTCAAACAGAGGTTCATTCAGCCCCCAGTAACGAAGCACCTGCCCGATGGCCGAATTATCCAGCGGCAGATAAGTGCCGGGCAGACGTGTTTCACGCAATCCTTCAGAGGGCTCCGCTCTGAAAAGACAGAGTCGTTGACCGTTTTCAATCACATACCATGTGGCGCTTTCGCCTGTCGCAGTCGCCAGTGCGTGAAGTTCAGGCTGAACGATACTGGCCAGATGAAAGGATTGTTCATAGAGCTTGCCCAGATAAAGCAGTCTTGGCCCCAGGGTATAAACGCCATTGTCGCGACGAATGACATAGTTCATGCGCTCAAGTGAGTTCATCAGACGATAAACTGTCGTTTTATGGTACCCCGAAAGCTGCGCCAGCGCGGTCAGCGTCAGTGATTCCTCACCAGGCCTGAAACAATCCAGCAGCGCCAGCGCTTTTTCTACGGCAATTACGCCTTCATTCCCCATCGGTACGTCCTCCTGTTTGCGACGGCAGGCAGTTTACCGCGCAATTTGTGATTCACATCGTATTTACATCACAAATGAATGCTTAACACTGGTGCGAACTCAATTAACATCGATATAGTAGTTTTATATTGTACAACTTAGTTGTGCCTGGTAAAACAAAGAGGATTAATCTATGCCCCATGCAGAGAATACCTTCATCAATCGCGACATTATCCGTATCGCACCAGAGCGCGTAAAAAAGGCTGCTCAGTTTCAGGCGGCGATCCTTGCTGATGTTGCCGGACGACGCGGAACGCTGCACGGTCGCGTAAAACCTGTGTCCCCCACAATGAAAGTCGCCGGACCGGCTATCACTGTCGAGGTGAGACCGGGCGACAACCTGGCGATCCACGCCGCGCTGGCGATTGCCCAGCCGGGCGATGTCATTGTGGTCGATGGCAAAGGCGATATCAGCTGTGCATTAATCGGTGAGATAATGTCCACCCAGGCAGAAGCCTCCGGCATCGCCGGAATTATTATTGATGGTGCGGTGCGTGACGCCGATGCACTGAGCGCGAACGGCTTTCCGGTTTTCTCTGCGGGCCTGAATCCCTGCGGCCCGACCAAGTCCATTGCGGGACGGGTCAACTACCCTGTTTCTGTGGCGGGCGCAGCCATTCAGCCAGGCGATCTCGTCATCGGGGATATTGATGGCGTGGTGGTTCTGCCGCGTGAAGACGTTCCTGCGTTGCTCGAACTGGCACAGAAAAAACTCGATTTCGAGACCAGCCGTATTGCAGCCATTCGTGATGGCGACCTTCGCGCGCCGTGGTTAGAAAAAGCCCTGCAAACCGCTGGCATGCTGGACGATGGGGAGACGCTCTGATGACAACCTCTTCTCCCGTAATCCTGGTGACGGGTAATGACCTGGCACCGCAGGCAGTAAACCTGCTTAGTGACTTCAGCATTGTTTATGCCGGCAAACAGCCCAGCGAAGATAGCCTGTTCCAGCTCTGCCAGCAGCATAATCCTGTGGCGATTATCGTCCGATACGGAAAAATCAACGCCCGCATTATGGATGCCGCGCCTGACCTGCGGGTTATTTCCAAACACGGCAGCGGCATTGACGTTATCGACCAAAAGGCGGCGGCTGAACGTCATATCAGTGTTCAGTCAGCCCCGGGGGCCAACGCAGCGGCCGTGGCCGAGCATACCTGGGCGTTAATTTTAGCCTGTGCAAAATCGGTGATACCGCTTGATCAGCGCATGCGCCAGGGACACTGGGACAAATCGACCCATAAGTCGGTGGAGCTGGAGGGCAGAACGCTGGGTCTGGTAGGGCTTGGTGCCATAGGCGGTCGTGTTGCCCGCATTGGCCGTGCTTTTGGCATGAAGGTGCTCGCTTATGATCCTTTTGCCAGAACCTTTCCCGATGAGTGTGAATCCTCCTCACTTGACGACCTGCTGCAACAGGCAGATGTCATTTCGCTGCACTGCCCGTTAACCGAACAGACGCGCCAGATGATTAACGCTGAGAAACTGGCTCTGTTTAAAAAAGGCGCCATCCTGGTGAACACGGCGCGCGGTGGTCTCATTGATGAAGAAGCGCTGTTAGCCGCGCTGGATAATGGCACTGTCGCCTGGGCCGCACTGGACAGTTTTGCCACAGAACCCCTGACTGCGCCGCATATCTGGCAGAGTGTTGGAAATGTGATTCTGTCGCCACACATCGGCGGCGTCAGCGATAACTCCTACGTGAAGATGGGTACCGTCGCGGCCAGTAACATATTAAATGTACTGGCAGAACCACTGAAAAACGAAAGTCCGGTAGTCTGAACCGCCCTCTCCAGCCGACCAGACAGGTAACAGCGCTTTCTGGTCGGCTGGTTAATAGGTAAATCTGCTGCATTAGAGCGTAATGCTTAGCTGTCAGGGTTTCCGATACGAATCTTATTCTGTTCTATGCCGTCCTGGCTTACTTGCCTTCGCCCACATTAATAGGTTTATTACCCTTCAATCGTTAACGACTCTTCCCGCGTATTGAATAAGGTGGCTGCCTGCAGCGGTTTCTTTGAAGTGTTCATTGTAGGTCATGTGTTATGAAGGATATGTCCGCTATGAGCGAGGAGCGGATGACTAGTTTGCAGCAAGACGGGAGCAGGATTTATTGGGGTTATATCCACTGTTTTTTTGGATTATAACGCGATATTCGATGATTTCAGCAAATGTCCTTCCGTTGATGTTTAAGTATAATGATAATGTTTATCAACAAAAGGATATTGTTATGTATGGGTTTATGATGATTCTGGCTGTTCTTGTACTCAATGCATGTACTACTTATTCACCTGTTAAAGTTGAACAACCCAAGCCCCTTCGACAAGATCGACCCGTTTACCCATACTATGCGGCTAAGAACCGGATAGAAGGTATGGTTAAGTTTAACTTTGACGTTGATGCAGAAGGCAGGGTAAGTCAGATGAGAATTATCGAGTCTACACCAGACCACTTGTTCGATGATGCTGTAATAACAGCCGTTTCAAAATGGCGTTTTGAAAAGGGCAAACCTGCCAGGAATCTTCCCATGACTGTAAAATTAAAAGTGCAAAAATAGATTTGATTTTAAGGCTGCATAAATGAAAATTAATGACTGTAATTCAGGAGGTTATTATGGCTGAATGTTCTTCTTCTAAATATTAACATAAATTATTATCCGATGTCCGCTTCTGGCACAAAGCGGACGTTGAGCAGGCCAATGTCCGCTATGAGCGAGAAGCGGACGTCAAACTCATGGCGATAGGGATTTTATGCCACATCAAACACAACAACCCGATCCTGGAGCATTCCCGATAAATTCCACTCTTGCCCTGAACTCAATACGCCTTAGAATGAGTGCTTCCATAGCAGTTAAAGTCATAAAACTACTATCCAATTGGGTTGCCCAGTTCAAAAAAGGGCTTTTAGATCACAGCATAAAGAGGTTTACGATGCCAGAGATTAAAGCAGGTGGGATGGTCTATACGGTGCCAGATACTATGGTATTTGAAGGAGAAGAAGTCGAAATTTCTTCCTCTGATTTAGTACCGGCATATGGCGAGCACTATGAAGAAGGTGACGACCCAATCGGTGTAGACTTGCATATGGAGCTTCCGAATCAAGGTACGGTAATTTTTGGTATTGGTTCTGACGGTTGGAACGGTGTTTCCGTAACTGCTGGCCCATTAAATGGTAACGACAGCGCTGTTGATACCCTTCCAGAACCCCCCGTGAGTTTTGTCGAGCAGGTGTACATAGCGCCTGCTGATGACGATTTCCCTTACGAGGAAGAGGAGGAATAACTCAAGTCCGGCGAAGCCCTCTAAAGAGGGCTTTTTCCATTTGGAACTTGTTTATAAGCATCAACAACATCAATCCTTCACACCCTGGCATTGATAACATTAAATCAACGATTTCAAACATGTGGTAATGCTCAATTTCATCAGCTTCGCAGTAGAAGTGAGAAAAAAGTACCTAAATGGAAGAAAAACGGAAGTCTATATTTGCACAGTTTTTTTCGGCAAAAATAGCAATTATATAGTAATTAACTCGCTGTTTTGAAAGAAAAATAATATTGCGGAGTTTGTGCGTAACGAAGTAACATCTGCTCAATCGTTACCGTTCGATGATGGGTAGCGCTCTCATGGAATAGATAACGGGTAATGCATAGTGGCAAAGTTTCATATCGACTCAATTCAAAATTGGGAACCCTTCGAGCATGACGGCGAAACTTATTCGCTTTCACATCTCGATGCGCACGAGATCACGTACAAAGGACAGAAGCAGGACTACAAATTTGTAGTGACTTATGGTCTTCACTGCTTCGCGAAAGACGGCACGTTTCACAACATCCCTCTGATGTATGAAGATGGCCGCGAGCAGTTAACCATCTGCATGGAACGTTACGAGGCATCAAAGCAGATCCGTAGCATTCTAGCGAATTTGCCTGACGTTCCTCTGTATCACACAGCTGCTGAGAAGTATTTCACCCTGCATATGATGAACAGCGCGACAGGGCAGATGGAGCCGTACAAAGTTTGCGTTGCCTTCTATAAAGAGAAGCGCTTGCTACGAATGCACATCCTTTCGGCGTTCTTCGCTCGAACAGGGCCAGGAGCACCAGCAGTGCCGATCCCAAATAAACCTGTCAGTTTGTTTAAGGTGGCGTTGGATACTTCGCGAATTCCTCGAAACACACGAGGACCAAAAGAAGCGAACAACCAGAAGAAGTAGCTAAGCGAAAAATGGATGCAAAAAATCAGGAAATTAAGAAAATTTAAAAACTGGTTTTGATGTCCTGGATGCGGATAACATTTGATACAGGGAAGAATTTCGCAGGCTTTTAAAGTGGCGACCCCCGTTTTACGGGGGGTCTCAGCCGCCTTTCGGCGGGTCAGGACACTTTACCGTCATGGACGAACCTGTTGCCAGGAAGTGGGATGCGATCTCGTTGCCGAAATCCCTGTAACCATCCGAAGAAGTACTGTGATTAACAGTATTTCTTGCAAGTAATATTAATAGTGTTCTATTAGAAGTGCAACCACAAAATACAACTGCATAGTTGTTAGAGTAGGAAGAAGGCTATCGGAGGATCAAGTGGGTAAGCAGGTAATCAAAGATACTACACAGAAAGGCCGGGAGGATTATCCCGGCCTTTGATTTAAACACTATATTAACTGGCGTTAGTGTCTGGGCCGGCATCGTCGTTAGCCGCTCTTTTCAGGAGTTCCTGAACACCATCCTCACCATACTCTCTCACTAAACGTCTAATCTCTTTCTGTGCTTGGCTTTCCTTCTTACGACAAGCACTATCATGACGTTCCTGGAAGACCACTTCCGGCTCAGCTTTCAGCCTTTCTTGATCCTCTGGGGTAATGAAAAAGAGAGACTGTTTCGTCCGGTTACCTACATCTGACTCTGTCTCTACACGGCGACTTGAGATAGGAAAGGAATATTCCTTCTCTAATGCGTGGATTACCGCAGAAGCTCGCTTTACACCGTAATCGGCAGGAATGGTATAGCCCGATGTCGTAATGGATTTACTGTCTAAAAGAGCAGCAAGTACACACGCTTGAGTGCGGTTTAGACATTGAACAGCTTCCAAAGCCGATGGATGGCCATTAAAGAAAGAAGCTAACTTAATGCGGGCTTGTTCGGGCGCGTAGTCATCAGTTACTTTGCGCTGATTAAAATCTTTATCTGTCATAACAAGTTACTCCAATAAGGTACGGACTAACCCAGATCAAAGATGTAAGCAAAATTTGCATAAATGCAAAATCTTCTGGAAATCCACGTCATTTAGCCGTAGTCTTCCGCCACGGCTTAGCCACATCTTTGCAATCTGGTTAAGCCGCTTCAGTCTTTGAACTGGAGTATGAGCAGCTATCGGGCGGGCCTGAGAAACCTTTTTGCCTGATAGCTGCTTTTTCGTTTCTGGAATCTATGATCACCAGAATCACGATTCTACCATGTTCCACTTATCGGTACATCTAAATTGTGCCCAATACGTTTAATTTACGAGCCATAAGACCTCCAGATCGATTCTCCGGGGGGTTTCCCTAACTTTTGATGCATTGCCAGCCTAAAAATTACAGCCCTTTAAATCGCGTTTAAAGCCGCATGGTGGCCTGTCTAAAAAAACAGGGGTTAAATTAACAGGTATAAACTTGTTACCCGAAATCGCTCGAATTATGTGAAAGCTATAGATGGTTGATCGTCTTTTATCCAATCTGGCTGATTTCTGGCATTCAATTTGCCAGTGATATTCTTGTCACGCCGCCTACCGCCGCCCCAGAGCAAAAAACGTGATGCGGAGTGCCACTGTATAGAAAGGTTGGCAAATATCGTTAGCTCCCAAACACCACGGTCTGAAGGACTGCCCCAGCCCTGGGGAAAAGTTACTCTATCGCTCCGCAAATCGGGCAATTCCGGAATGTACTTAACATAATGCTCCGGCGGCGAACTGGCCGCCCGGCAGTTCTCACGCAAACTTCTGAAGTATCTTGATCGCCCGCTCCATGCCTTTATCGCGCTCTTTGTCGTAGCTGTGCCCGTCATGCTTTGTTTCATGCAGCATATCAATTAGCGACTGAACGGCAAATTCACGTTCCTGAACTAGAACCTCGAGTATCATGCCGCCAATCTCATTGCAGATGGCTTTCCTTCAGCGAACTCATTCTTCCCAGTAGTGATTTATCCTTCCTTTAGATTTTGGGCACATTGGCCCGGACGCTCTCTTTTAACATGACAGTCCGCTTCTGGCACAAAGCGGACTAAATGCAGGCCAAGATTCGGTATGAGCGAGGAGCAGAAATTTTGACATGAGCTACCCACTTGCCTTATAAAATTGTTTTCACAACAAAGGGATATTGAAATGAAGATCTATACTTACCCCAAAAGCCGATCATTAAGAGTACTCTGGGCTCTTGAAGAAATGGGAGTGAATTACGAGTCTATCAGAGTCGATCTTTTGAACCCTGCTTCTGAGGTTAAATCACCCCATCCATTGGGAAAAGTTCCTTTTTTGACCGATGGTGAAGTGTCAATCAGTGAAACCTTAGCGATCTGTATTTACCTGTGTGAACAACATAAAAACATCTCTATTTATCCCGCAACTGCTGAAGAAAAATCCTCCGTTAATTCGTGGTTAAGCTTCACGCTATCCGATCTGGAAGCCCCCGTCTGGAGTCTGCTCAAACATGTTGTCTTCACTCCCGAAAATCAACGTTCCCCAGATTTAATGAATTTCCTCAGTAAGGAAGCAGATAAAGTTATCTCTCAGATTAGGTTTAACCCAACTCAAACATGGATTGCGAGTAACAACTTTACACTGGCCGATATTTTTCTTTCTCATACGTTGTTATGGGCAAAACTGTGCGGATTGGAAATCACCGAAGAGCTTGATAGCTACATATCAAGAGCAACGAGTCGCCCCGCTTTCTTAAAGGCTCAGGAAATAAATAATCGCTAATCAGGTTTTGTCATCTCTTAAGGATGCATTGATGTCCGCTTCTGGCACATAGCGGACAACAGCATCACGTAACGTCCGCTATGAGCGAGAAGCAGAAGCAGAAGCAGAAGCAGAGCTAATTGTATTTGACTTCTGGTAGTCGCAAAATCGAGTTCACTGGACGATCACCCATTCGAACCTGAATACTTGTGCGATTTGCCGGGCCTGTATATTCTCATTTTAGGCCCGTGCTGCCTGCTGCCCGCTTCCTGGATGGAAAAGGTGAAAGCATGTTCGTCCTC
Source organism: Pantoea sp. 18059 (assembly GCF_902706165.1). NCBI lineage: Bacteria > Pseudomonadati > Pseudomonadota > Gammaproteobacteria > Enterobacterales > Erwiniaceae > Pantoea > Pantoea sp. 18059. The sequence continues at coordinate 808 of NZ_CACSJS010000015.1, read as the reverse complement.
AACCTCATTGATTTAGCAACTCTTGGCGGTCGGGATTGGTAATGCGGGCACCATTGTTTCCTGACGACAGGAGAAATTATGTTATCAATCGAGCAAGCCAAGCAAATGGCTGCGAAGTTAAAAAGCTCTCTCGAAATGCGCGGTCATAAAATTTCTTATTCCGCCGCACTCGAAACTGTTTCACAACAGCTGGGCTACAAGGACTGGAACACAGCATCGGCTGCGTTGCTTCCACCAGTTGTTCCTCAGCCTCAAATTCATTTCATCAAAACTATACCCATCTTACGAATGTTCGATGAGCGAAAAGCGCGAGAGTTCTATCTCGAGTTTCTGTCATTCAGCGTTGAATTTGAACACCGGTTCGAGCCCAACTTACCTTTGTATCTGGGCATTGCTCGAGATGGTTTGCAGTTGCACCTCTCTGAACATCACGGTGACGCCAGCCCGGGGGCAACGATATTTATACCTGTGCAGAATATCGAGTTGCTTAGAGACCAACTACACGCAAAACAATATGGCTATGGGCGCCCGGAAATAGTGAAGCAGGACTGGGGAGATATTCTGGAAGTCTACGACCCATTTGGAAACCGGCTCCGATTCTGTCAAAGCTGATTTATTCTTCTCAATACGAAGGGGATTGCCATAGGCATTACCCCTTTTTTATACGTACGAAATGTCCGCTTCTGGCACAAAGCGGACTGACGGCAGGCCAGGGTCCGCTATGAGCGAAGAGCGGATATATTTATAGATAAGAACAGACCTGCATTTTCTGGAGCAATCATACCCATTTCAGCTACGCGTGGGAACG
>NZ_CACSJS010000014.1:0-31756 GCF_902706165.1 Pantoea sp. 18059 | reverse complement strand
CTGTAAAACGTCATAATGAATTTCATTATGTGTTCACTCGTGAGGCTTGATATTTTTTACGTCCGGAGACGCTGATATCAATCCTGCGAGTGCCCACACAGATTGTCTGATAAATTGTTAAAGAGCAGTGCGAACAGTGCGTTAGCGTCCTGTCGCGAGGTGGCGTATATTACGCTTTCCCCCTGCAGAGTCAACCTCTTTCTCAGAAGTTTTTCTCCGGCGGCGCAGTCTCCTGTGCCTCTCAACCCGCTTCCCGTTGCCGGTGTGCCGTGTTGATGGATGCGCATTATAGGGAGTTGTCTGAGAGGCGCAACCCATAAATTGCATAAAAAAGAGCGTTCGCTGCATTCCACAGCAAAAGCGGCTGTTATACGCAGTTACACACAATGTTATCCACATTAGTCGGGCCAGATAAATTTAGGCGAGCATCACGCAAACGTTTTCGCTACAATGCCGGGCGAAGTTCCGGACACCCCTTTTCGGGGCGTTACCTGAGGTTTTTGATTTTTTCTTCCTGTATAGAGAAGAGAAAACCGCTGTAAAGCCTGATGTAACGCTCTTATATACGCGAAACAAAGCCAAGGGATAAACCACCATGCAACAAACTCGTCCTGTACGCCGCGCATTGCTCAGTGTCTCTGACAAAGCCGGTATCCTCGAATTTGCTCAGGCGCTCTCAAGTCGCGGTGTCGAACTGCTCTCCACAGGCGGAACAGCTCGCCTGCTGGCGGATGCGGGTCTGGCTGTCACAGAAGTCTCTGACTACACCGGTTTCCCGGAAATGATGGATGGACGCGTCAAAACCCTGCATCCCAAAGTGCATGGCGGCATTTTAGGTCGTCGCGGCCAGGATGATGCCATTATGGCGCAGCACGACATCAGCCCAATCGACATGGTGGTCGTTAACCTCTATCCCTTTGCACAGACCGTCGCCCGTGAAGGATGTTCACTGGAAGATGCAGTGGAAAATATCGACATCGGTGGCCCGACCATGGTGCGTTCTGCTGCCAAGAACCATAAAGATGTGGCAATCGTGGTCAGCAGCGGCGACTACGAAGCGATCATTGCCGAAATGGATGCCCATGAAAATGGCCTGACGCTTGAGACCCGTTTCGATCTGGCGATCAAAGCGTTCGAACACACCGCCGCGTATGACAGCATGATCGCTAACTACTTTGGCAGCCTGGTGCCCGCCTATCACGGTGATCGTAATCAGCCCGCCGGCCGTTTCCCGCGTACTCTGAATCTGAACTTCATTAAGAAGCAGGATATGCGCTACGGTGAAAACAGCCATCAGGATGCTGCCTTCTATATAGAAGAGAATATCACTGAAGCTTCAGTGGCGACGGCCCGGCAGGTTCAGGGCAAAGCGCTCTCCTATAACAACATTGCTGACACGGATGCTGCACTGGAGTGCGTAAAAGAGTTCAGTGAACCCGCCTGCGTCATCGTCAAACATGCGAACCCTTGTGGCGTAGCGACTGGTGACTCTCTGCTGGCAGCCTATGAGCGTGCTTACCAGACCGATCCGACCTCCGCATTTGGCGGCATCATCGCCTTTAACCGCGAGCTGGATGAAGCAACTGCGCAGGCCATTATCAGCCGCCAGTTTGTTGAGGTGATTATCGCGCCAGCGGTTTCCGAGGCCGCGCTGAAAATTACCGCCGCGAAGCAGAATGTCCGTGTCCTGATCTGCGGCCAATGGCAAAACCGTACTGCCGCACTGGATTTCAAACGTGTCAACGGGGGTCTGCTGGTACAGGATCGCGATCTCGGCATGGTCGATGCCAGCCAGCTGCGCGTCGTCAGTAAACGTCAGCCAACCGAACAGGAGCTGCGTGATGCGCTGTTCTGCTGGAAAGTAGCGAAGTTCGTTAAGTCTAACGCCATTGTTTATGCACGCGACAACATGACCATCGGTATCGGTGCCGGACAGATGAGCCGTGTCTATTCCGCTAAGATTGCCGGCATTAAAGCAGCCGATGAAGGGCTGGAAGTAAAAGGATCAGCCATGGCGTCGGATGCCTTCTTCCCGTTCCGTGATGGCATTGATGCGGCAGCCGCGTCAGGCGTGAGCTGCGTCATCCAGCCTGGCGGCTCCATCCGCGATGAAGAGGTGATTGCGGCGGCTGATGAGCACGGCATTGCCATGATCTTCACCGACATGCGTCACTTCCGCCATTAATCGTTCTGGAGAGAAACAGATGAAAATTTTAGTAATCGGCAATGGCGGACGTGAACATGCTCTGGCCTGGAAAGCAGTCCAGTCGCCGCTGGCGGAAACCGTGTTTGTGGCACCGGGTAATGCGGGCACCGCATTAGAGCCTGCGCTGCAGAATGTCGCGATCAGTGCAACTGATGTCCCTGCCCTGCTTGAGTTTGCCCGGCGTGAAAAGATCGATCTGACGATTGTCGGCCCCGAAGCGCCGCTGGTAATTGGCATCGTGGATGCCTTCCGTGGGGCCGGGCTGGCTATCTTTGGTCCGACTCAGGCTGCTGCGCAGCTGGAAGGCTCTAAAGCTTTCACCAAGGATTTCCTGGCGCGTCATCAGATCCCGAGTGCGGAATACCAGAACTTCACCGAGGTTGAGCCCGCTCTCGCGTATCTGCGTGAGAAAGGCGCCCCTATCGTCATCAAAGCCGACGGTCTGGCCGCAGGTAAAGGCGTGATTGTGGCGATGACGCTGCAGGAAGCTGAGGATGCGGTTCAGGATATGCTGGCCGGTAACGCCTTTGGCGATGCCGGACACCGCATTGTGATTGAAGAGTTTCTGGATGGCGAAGAAGCCAGCTTCATCGTGATGGTGGACGGCGAGCATGTGCTGCCCATGGCCACCAGCCAGGATCACAAACGCGTGGGCGATGGCGATACCGGTCCGAACACCGGCGGAATGGGTGCCTACTCTCCGGCTCCGGTTGTCACCGATGAGATTCACCAGCGCGTTATGGATCAGGTTATCTGGCCGACCGTGCGCGGCATGGCGGCTGAAGGCAACGTCTATACCGGTTTTCTCTATGCCGGCCTGATGATCGATCACACCGGGCAGCCGAAAGTGATCGAATTCAACTGCCGCTTCGGCGATCCGGAGACTCAGCCGATCATGCTGCGCCTGCAGTCGGATCTGGTCGATCTTTGCCTGGCCGCCTGTGACGGTAAGCTGGATCAGAAAACGTCACAATGGGATCCCCGCCCTGCGCTGGGTGTGGTCCTGGCGGCGGGCGGTTATCCGGGTGACTACACTCAGGGCGATCAGATTCACGGTCTGCCACTGGAAGAAGTTGCTGACGGCAAGGTATTCCACGCCGGAACACGGCTGGAAGAGGACCTGGTGCTGACAAACGGTGGCCGCGTGTTGTGCGTAACCGCGCTGGGCGACGATGTGGCCGCGGCACAAAAGCGGGCTTATGAGCTGACAAAGCCAATCTCATGGCAGGGCAGCTTCTGTCGCCGCGATATCGGCTACCGCGCCATTAATCGCAAATAAGTTCAGGGGGCACCAGGTGCCCCCTTTTCAATTCACATATCTTCTTCTGTCGGCTGCTGTGAGCAGTCATCCTGCTGACTGACCCGCAATAGCTGTATCCCTTCCGGCGCTTCAAGCCATGACACCATCAGCGGTGTCGATGCGCGGCGTTGCTGCTGTGTCAGCATCTGCAGGGCGTCGGCGTCAAAAGCGGGTCTGACCTGCTGGCCTTCGCAACTCTCCAGCACATTGTTTCCCAGCCAGTGTCCCTGTCTGAGGAACACCTGACCGCTTAACAGCGCATCGCTGAGGTTACGCATCCGCTCGGCATCAAACTTATAGAGCTCAACCGCATCCGGGCTGACCGCTTCACGCCGGCCTGAAAGCTGGCGCTGCATAAAGTTAAGACCGCCAGCCTGGTCAAAGCGCAGGGTCACATCATCAGGCTGGTTGCCCTTCACCTGACGCTGGATGCTGATCAACGACTCTTCCAGCCAGACATAATCCGTCACTTCACCCTCACCGCCACTGAACGGCGTATAGAAGGTGCGGATATGGACCGACTGGTGGTCGCTGTTTTTACGCCAGATACGAACAACACCACGATCGGCAAGATAGCCACTGGCAGAAAAGGGGGGAATATCCGGAGTAGAGCTGCAACCGAAAAGAAAAAGGGAGAGAAACAGAACAGATAAACGCTGAAACAGCGGGGTCATGATGGCTGGCCTCTTAAACAAAAGGGGCGAAACGCCCCCTGTTTTAAAGCTTAACCGCAGTGCGACGTCTTACTTAACGGCGTCTTTCAGCGCTTTACCAGACACGAATGCCGGTACATTTGCTGCAGCGATTTTGATCTCTTTGCCAGTCTGCGGGTTACGACCGGTACGCTCAGCGCGGTGGTTCACTTTAAAAGTACCAAAACCAACCAGTTGTACAGCATCACCATCTTTCAGAGACTCAGTGATCGCAGCCAGAGTAGATTCCAGCGCTGCCTTTGCCTGGGTTTTAGACAGGTCAGCTTTTTCTGCGATCACATCAATCAGTTGAGTCTTGTTCATAAGTTATCCTTAAAGTGTATTTATCGCTTGCTAAGCAACGAGTGCGAGGGAAAAGCCATATTCTGGCACTCTTCTGCCTGCACGCACCGATAGCCACAATTTTCAGCCCCCCAAATGTAGACCAGACAGGGGGCCAATGTGAAGCCTCCAGGCGCGCTAATTCGGGCCTGAAGTCACGTTTTATCGCCTTACTGCTGGAAATTTATACCGATGTTGCTAATTCCCGCTTCACGCAGGTCAGATCGCAGACCTTTAATCAATTCAAGGTCGCGCTCTTCACACTCCGCCAGCAGGCGGAAAATCTCCCACTGAAGGTCCCACTCATCGATGATAGCCGGGTTTTCACGCAGCTCTTCGTCGGTCATTTCGCGTCCAGCCTGGGTCATTTCCAGCATGGCGATAGTGGTAATTGAGGTCTCGCTGACTTCAATTGCATGCTCAAGAGTTTCACCGCTCAGCTGCGCATGTACGACTTCGCTTAATGCCACACAGGCATCGATAGCCGGATAAACGCCGTAAACCTCAAACGCATCACCATCCGGAATGGCGGCTTCGAGCTTTTCCAGCTGGCTGTCGAAGTTAATCTTCGCATCTTTGACCGTCAGGTTTTCCCAGATCAGATCAAGAATACGGCGATAGAGTGCCGGATCGGCAAATTCAGTCTGCTCGCAGAACGCGCGATAGTTGGGATACATGCGCTCGCACAGGCAGGCCATAAAAGTAAGGTGCTGCCAGCTTTCCAGCTTCGCCAGACGCAGATGAACGGGATTTTGTAACATAAAGGTGGCTCTTATTCGTTTCGCTGGCCGCAGTGTAACTGCAAAACCGCAGCACAAACAGTGTTAAAGCGCGTTTTGCCAGCGCTGGAAAGCGGTTCGGTTCGAGGCAACCGCGTCGGCCCAGCGGGTCGGTTCCGGCAGCCGGTAACCACGCGTACAGTTTTCGACCCACTGCAGCGCGGTATCCAGGCTGACACGATGGCCGGTGGCGACAAACAGCGGATTACACCGCAGCTTGCTGCGCCATACCCAGCCTATCTGCTCGCCTTTGTCGATCAGTGGCTGACGACTGCCAGGCTGCGCATCCAGATCGGCAAAACGGCCACACAGGCGACTTTTCGCGACACCAATGGTGGGCACATCGACCAGCAGGCCAAAATGTGACGCGACGCCAAGTCGTCGTGGATGCGAAATACCGTGTCCATCCACAAACAGCAGGTCCGGCTTTTGCTCCAGCATCTGCCAGGCGGCCATCAGCGCTGGATATTCACGGAATGAGAGAAAGCCCGGAATATAAGGCATGGTGGTCTCAACGCGTGCGATGCGATGCTCCACCAGCTTTAAGGAGGGATACTCCAGTATCACCATCGCCGCCCGGGTGATAGTGCCTTCCTGCTCAAATCCAACGTCCGCCCCGCCGATAAAGCGGGGTGGCAGCACATCAAAGTCATCTTCTCGCACCACATCAGCGGCGCGTTGTAACTGCTCAGCGCGAAGTGCGGCAATATCCATTATTACTCCTGATGCCAGGGACGTGATAAACGGTGTACCGCCTCAACAAAGACGCCCGCATTTTCCGGTGGCACATCCAGATGAATACCATGCCCCAGATTGAAGACATGCCCGGTACCTGAGCCAAAGCGCTCCAGGATCCCAGCCACTTCCTGTTCGATGCGCTCAGGTGCCGCATAGAGCATAGAAGGATCCATGTTGCCCTGCAGGGCGACTTTGTCGCCCACGCGACGGCGTGCATCATCAATATCGGTGGTCCAGTCGAGACCCAGCGCGTCACAACCGGTGGCGGCCATCGCTTCCAGCCACTGTCCGCCGCCTTTGGTGAAGAGCGTCACCGGCACGCGGCGACCGTCGTTTTCACGCAGCAGGCCATCGACAATTTTGTGCATGTAATGGAGTGAGAATTCGCGGTAATCACGACCGGTCAGCACGCCACCCCAGGTATCAAACACCATAACGGACTGCGCACCGGCGCGGATCTGAGCATTGAGATAGAGGATGACGCTGTCGGCCAGCTTATCCAGCATCGCGTGGAGCGTAGCGGGATCGGCATACATCATCTTCTTAATTTTGGTAAACGCCTTGCTGCTCCCGCCTTCCACCATATAGGTGGCCAGCGTCCACGGACTGCCGGAGAAGCCAATCAGCGGCAGATCGCCGTTCAGGTTCTTACGGATGGTACGGACAGCATTCATCACATAGCCCAGCTCCATTTCGGGATCGGGCACCGGTAAACGCTCAACGTCAGCGCGACAGGTCACAGGGTTTGAGAAACGCGGGCCTTCGCCGGTTTCAAAGTAGAGACCCAGTCCCATCGCATCCGGAATGGTCAGGATGTCACTGAAGAGGATGGCGGCATCCAGCGGATAACGGCGCAGCGGCTGCAGGGTAACTTCACAAGCCAGCTCGGCGTTTTTACACAGCGACATAAAGTCACCCGCCTGGGCGCGTGTCGCTTTGTACTCCGGCAAATAGCGCCCGGCTTGTCGCATCATCCAGACCGGCGTGACATCAACCGGCTGACGTAACAGGGCACGCAAATAACGATCGTTCTTCAGTTCACTCATCTCAACACTCTCTCAATAACAGGCGTGTAGTGTAGCACTTTCACACTTCGGCGCGGCACAGGGCGACGGTATCTTCAATCAGGCGGCGCGCCACGGTGCCTGGCGGTGGCAGCAACGGCAGCTCATCAAAACGGAACCAGGCCGCATCCAGCAGCTCTTTACCGTCGTGCTGCAGATCGCCGCTGTCATACTCCGCCATAAAGGCTGTCATCAGCGATTGCGGGAAGGGCCACGGCTGGGAGGTAACGTAACGGACGTTTTTGACGCGGATATTGCTCTCTTCCATCACTTCGCGGGCAACGGCCTGCTCCAGCGTCTCGCCCACCTCCACAAAACCTGCCAGCACGGTGTAGACCTTGTTGCGATGGCGGGCATGATTCGCCAGCAGGATTTCATCACCGCGACGGATAGCCACAATGATGCAGGGTGCGATCTGCGGATAGTAACGCTCGCGGCAATGGCTGCAGAGACAGGCAAATTCATGTTTGCTTTGGTGCATTTCATGGCCGCAATAGCCGCACCAGCGATGAGAACGGTAGAATTCCGCCAGTTGCACACCGCGACCCACCAGCTGAAACAGCGCCACATCCTGATCGATCAGCTGCCGTACTGAGAACATATCGGCAGAACGCGGCTCACAAATCAGCCAGACTTTTTCGCCCTGCCACTCACCGATGGTCCGGGCTTTACTGCCGGTCAAACCAAATTTTTCGGCGTTTCCGTGGGGTAAATCACCTTGTGGTAACCAAAGTTTCTGTTCATGGCTGACAATCCACCATCCAGCGTCTACGCTTGAGATTTCGCATTGCATTTATTTCGTCATCCTTAGCGTCAACTCGCACGCTGAAGTCCTGATGTTAAGTGTGTAGATAAACAACTATAACTCACATGGAGTTAGATATGCTTAACCAGTTAGACGTCCTGGCTGAACGCGTAGGTGGCAGTAATGAACTGGTCGATTCGTGGCTTGAAGCCCGTCGTCAGCTACTGGTGACCTATTATCACCTGGTCGGACTTAAACCAAACAAAGAGGCGCTGACGCGTCTTGATGAGCAGGCTCTGGACAACTTCTGTCACGGTCTGGTCGATTATCTTTCTGCGGGTCACTTCAGTATCTATGAACGCGTGATCAGTGAAATGAGTGGCGACAGCCCGATGATTGCCGCCGCACAGATCTATCCACCGCTGGAAGCCAATACTGAGCGTCTGATGCAGCTGTATGACGGCCACCTGCAGCAGGCGATCGACGACGAGAACTGCATGACCTTCCAGCAGGCACTCTCCGAAGTGGGTGAAGTGCTGGAAGCACGCTTTACGCTGGAAGATAAGCTGATTCAGCTGGCATGGGACAACCAGCTTGTCCCCCCGCCGGTTGCCAATGACAGCCATATCGCGCGTCCGGCTTAATCATCATCTCCGGCAAAGGGGTTGAGATTATCCCGTAGCCCTTTTATGCTGAACAGGTTCTGAGGAGAGTGCTCCAAAGAACCTTTTTTATTTTTGCTTTGAAATATAAGGTTTTTACGCCTGGCTCTGTTATCAGACACCCGCGTAAAAACAGCTTCTTGTCGGAGTGCCCAAGTTGGGCTGAGACCGTTAATTCGGGATCCGCGGAACCTGATCAGGTTAGAACCTGCGAAGGGAACAAGAGTAAATATTCTCTGTATACCAGCATGCTTACGCTGTCTATACGGTTACTCCTTCCGAACTCCGGACAAGCATCGTTCCCCCTTAACAGGAAGATTGCTATGTCTGACCAAAAAACAACCCGTCGTGAACAGCGTGCACAGGCGCAGGAATTTATTGATTCCCTGCAAAGCGGCAGTGCATTTCCCCAGTCCCGCCGCATCTGGATTACCGGCAGCCGCGAGGATATTCGCGTTCCCATGCGTGAAATCGTGCTAAGCCCGACTCACATCGGCGGCAGCAAAGAACAGCCTCTCTATGAGCAGAACGAAGCGGTACCGGTCTATGACACGGCGGGTGCCTATGGCGATCCCGCGGCACAGATCGATGTTCATCGGGGCCTGGAAAAGCTGCGCGCCCGCTGGATTGCTGAACGCGACGACAGCGAACTTCTCGAACAGAACAGCTCAGGCTATACCCAGCAGCGGCTGGCTGACGAGGGGCTGGATCATCTGCGTTTCGATCAACTGCCGACACCGCGCCGTGCCCGCGCAGGCTGCTGCGTCACGCAATTGCACTATGCCCGCCAGGGGATCATCACCCCGGAGATGGAATTTATCGCACTGCGGGAAAACATGGGCCGTGAGCGAATCCGCAGTGAGGTATTGCTGCAACAGCATCCTGGCCACAGTTTTGGCGCGCATCTGCCAGCCAGTATCACGCCCGATTTTGTGCGTCAGGAGGTCGCTGCCGGACGTGCCATCATCCCTGCCAATATCAATCACCCTGAGTCGGAGCCGATGATCATTGGCCGCAACTTTCTGGTTAAGGTCAATGCCAACATCGGTAACTCGGCGGTGACCTCTTCTATTGAGGAAGAGGTGGAAAAACTGGTCTGGTCGACTCGCTGGGGTGCCGATACGGTGATGGATCTCTCTACCGGTCGTTATATTCATGAAACGCGCGAATGGATTTTGCGAAACAGCCCGGTGCCAATCGGTACAGTGCCGATTTATCAGGCGCTGGAAAAAGTGAATGGCGTGGCCGAGGCGCTGAACTGGGAAATATTCCGCGATACGCTGCTTGAGCAGGCGGAACAGGGTGTCGATTACTTTACTATCCACGCTGGCGTGCTGCTGCGTTATGTCCCGATGACGGCGAAACGTCTGACCGGAATTGTATCGCGGGGTGGATCTATCATGGCGAAATGGTGCCTGTCGCATCATCAGGAGAGCTTCCTGTATCAGCACTTCCGGGAGATTTGTGAAATCTGCGCCGCCTATGATGTCTCCCTGTCGCTGGGCGATGGCCTTCGTCCGGGTTCCATTCAGGATGCCAACGATGAGGCGCAGTTTGCCGAACTGCGTACCCTGGGCGAGCTGACCCGTATTGCCTGGGAATATGACGTTCAGGTAATGATTGAAGGCCCGGGGCACGTCCCGATGCATATGATCCGCCGCAACATGACAGAACAGCTCGACCTGTGCGATGAAGCCCCCTTCTACACCCTTGGCCCGCTGACCACCGACATCGCGCCCGGCTATGACCATTTCACCTCCGGTATCGGTGCTGCCATGATTGGCTGGTTTGGTTGCGCCATGTTGTGTTACGTCACGCCCAAAGAGCATCTGGGTCTGCCGAACAAAGAGGATGTGAAGCAGGGATTGATCACCTACAAAATCGCGGCGCATGCCGCCGATCTGGCGAAAGGCCATCCGGGTGCGCAGATCCGTGATAACGCCATGTCCAAAGCGCGCTTTGAGTTCCGCTGGGAAGATCAGTTTAATCTGGCGCTGGATCCCCATACGGCGCGGGCTATGCATGATGAAACCCTGCCGCAAGAGTCGGGCAAAGTGGCCCATTTCTGCTCGATGTGTGGCCCTAAGTTCTGCTCGATGAAAATTTCCCAGGAGGTGCGCGAGTTCGCAGCACGTCAGGATACGCACGCCGAGCCCGTTGAAGTGGGCATGGCGCAAATGTCAGACCGTTTTCGTCGGCGCGGCGGTGAGCTTTATCATCCCGCCGATGCCATTAAGGAGGAGTAACGATGCCCGCATTTCCCGCTACCGCCCCGCGCCTGGGGCTTTATCCGGTGGTTGATAGCCCCGACTGGATTGAGCGCCTGCTGAAGATGGGCGTTCGTACACTGCAGCTGCGCATCAAAGATCAGCCCGATGAGGTCGCCGAGCCCGCCATCGCTCAGGCGATTGCAATGGGTAAACGCTATGACGCGCGCCTGTTTATCAATGACTACTGGCAGCTGGCGATAAAGCATCAGGCTTATGGCGTGCATCTGGGTCAGGAGGATCTCGATGTCGCCGATCTTGCCCGGATTCATCAGGCAGGATTGCGTCTGGGGCTCTCCACCCATGACGATGCTGAACTGGACCGCGCACTGGCAATCCAGCCCTCTTACATCGCGCTTGGACATATTTTCCCGACGCAGACCAAAGAGATGCCTTCTGCGCCGCAGGGCATTGAGCAGCTGAAGCGGCATCTGACGCGCCTGACGCATATCCCCACCGTGGCAATTGGCGGTATTTCGATTGCTCGGGCACCTGACGTGCTGGCAACCGGCGTAGGGAGTATTGCGGTGGTGAGTGCGATTACCCAGGCAGATGACTGGCGTGAAGCAACACGTACTTTGCTGGCGCTGGCAGAGCTTCACCAATAAGGATTTGTGGAAGCTGTCCCGCATAGCGGCTGCAAAACCAGTAACGCCAGCGTTTCTGCCGGGAAAGCGGTGCGCAAAAGCGTAAGTTGCCGCTGGCGTGCTCTGATCCAAAACCTTAACGTGGCCTCCGTCAGGTTAAGGTTATCTGACCAGGGCCGGTTCCCTCCTCTTGCCGGCCCTGCTTCTTCTTTTCGCTATGCGAGAGTTGAAGCTGAAATCTGCGTTTCATGCTGGCACGAGAGCATGGCGCGTTCGACGGCTGCACCCACCAGCGCCAGCGCCTTTTCAGTCTGCTCGTTGATCGGCAGCCCGTAGTTTAAGCGCAGACAGTTACGGTATTTACCCGAGGCCGAAAAGAGTGAGCCTACGGCTATCTGAATTTTTGACTCGCGCAATTCGCGGTTGAGCCGGACCGCATCAAACGCTTCGGGGAGCTCTATCCACATCAGAAAACCGCCCTGAGGACGGGAAACGCAGATGCCGCAGGGAAAGTAGTGGCGCACCCAGCAGCTAAAGGTTTCATAGTTACGATGATAGATTTGCCGCATCCGGCGCAGATGGGGCTGATAATGGCCCTGGCGGATAAACTCGGAGACCGCATGCTGAGGCTGTGTGGCGGTGGAACCTGTGACGATATATTTCATGTGCAGTACACGGTCGCGATAGCGGCCGGGTGCAACCCAGCCGACACGCAAACCTGGCGCCAGCGTTTTGGAAAAGGAGCTGCACAGCAGAACCCGGCCATCGAGATCCAGCGCTTTAATGGTCGCTGGGCGCGGATATTCCCAGGCTAACTCACCATAAACATCATCTTCAATGACCGCCGCGTCAAACCGCTGCGCCAGGGCAAGCAATGCCCGCTTACGCGGCTCAGGCATGATAAATCCCAGCGGATTATTACAGTTCGGTACAACAACGACTGCTTTAATCGGCCATTGATCAAACGCCAGTTCCAGCGCTTCCAGGCTGATGCCGGTTACCGCATCAGTCGGGATCTCAATGGCACGAATGCCAAAGCCGCGCAGGGTTTGCATGATCCCGTGAAACGAAGGCGACTCAACAGCAATGATATCGCCCGGCTCGCAGACCGCACGCACGGCTACCGATAAGGCTTCATGGCAGCCGGTGGTAATAACAATGTCATCGGCGGTGAGCTGGCAACCGCTATCTATCGCCAGTCGTGCAACCTGTTGCCGCAGTGCGAGAACACCATAGAGGTTGTCATAATTGAGCAGCGCGATGTCCTGCTTCTGAGCCTGTCGGCTGAAGGCTTTCCACAGCGGCTTAAGCGTCGGTTGGGTCAGATCGGGCATACCGCTTCCCAGCTGCAACACATCATCTTCCAGACGGCTGTTAATCAGCTCCAGCACCGCATCCCACTGCGTTACCTCAACCGGCCGCTGTGCGGGACGGGTCAGCGCAGGCATCGGGGGCGTCGCCTTACGCGAGGCCACAAAATAGCCAGAGCGCGACTGCGGCGTAATCATCTGCTTCTCTTCCAGCAGATGATAAGCCTGCTGCACGGTGCTGATACTGACGCCATGTTCGGCACTCAGACTGCGTACCGAGGGCAGGCGCTCACCACTGCGATATAAACCTTGTTCGATACGCTGAGCCAGCAGCGTGGCCAGATGTTCATATCGCGTCATTGTATTTCCTCTGACTCAGTAGCTGAGCATTAACCGGTACAGTTATGCCTCTTTTTTACCATTCAGATCGCCATTACCGCAATCTGTATGTTAAAGAAAGGTGATTTTTGCGTCTGTATCATACAGAGCGATCCGCTGAGAATAGTCCTCAGACAATTCACTGAGGGCACTATCATGGGATACGATGAGAATCGCGCAGCTAAACCGTTTTCAGGCACGCCTTACCAGTTGGTTCGTTACTTATGGCGCAGTTATAAACGCTGGCAGTTACGGCGTGAGACACGCGTCATCCTGTCGAAGCTGAGTGACAGTCAGCTGAAAGACATTGGCCTTGGCCGCAACGACTGGAATGTCTGAATCAGAGACAAAAAAAAACCCTGCCGAGGCAGGGTTTTTATCAGGTAAAGGACGATTAATCGTCTTTGTTGCCGCCGAGACCGGCGTTCAACAGTTCAGCCAGGCTGGCTGAGGCTTCATCCGCAGTAACCTGCGGTGCAACCGGAACTTCACCTGCCGCTTTGCGGCGCATACGATCCTGATGGTACGCATAACCGGTACCGGCCGGGATCAGACGACCCACGATTACGTTCTCTTTCAGGCCGCGCAGTTCATCGCGCTTACCTGCTACTGCTGCTTCGGTCAGGACACGCGTGGTTTCCTGGAACGATGCTGCAGAGATGAACGATTCGGTAGCCAGTGACGCTTTGGTAATACCCAGCAGGTCACGCATGAAGGTTGCGCCAACTTTTCCGTTCGCTTCCAGATCACGGTTAGAGATCTTGATGCGAGAGAATTCAGCCTGCTCACCTTCCAGGAAGTCTGCACTTCCTGCGCTAACGATGGTTGCTTTACGCAGCATCTGACGAACGATGACTTCGATGTGCTTATCGTTAATCTTAACGCCTTGCAGACGGTAAACTTCCTGCACTTCGTTAGTGATGTAACGGGTCACCGCATGCACGCCACGCAAGCGCAGGATGTCATGTGGAGACTCTGGGCCATCGGAAACCACGTCACCGCGCTCAACACGTTCACCTTCGAACACGTTCAGCTGACGCCATTTCGGAATCATCTCTTCGTACGGCTCACTGCCATCCAGCGGAGTGATGACCAGACGACGCTTACCTTTAGTCTCTTTACCGAAGGAGATGATGCCGCTGATCTCCGCCAGAATAGCTGGCTCTTTCGGACGACGCGCTTCGAACAGGTCAGCAACGCGTGGCAGACCACCGGTAATATCCTTGGTACCGCCAGATTCCTGCGGAACACGCGCCAGCGTGTCACCAGCACTGATCTTCACGCCATCTTCCAGCTGAACAATCGCTTTACCAGGCAGGAAGTACTGAGCCGGCATGTCGGTGCCCGGGATCAGAACGTCGTTGCCGTTGGCATCAACAATTTTCAGCGCAGGACGCAGATCTTTACCGCCCGCAGTACGTTCAGCACTGTCCAGAACCACCAGCGAAGAAAGACCGGTTAAGTCATCTGTCTGACGGGTAATGGTCTGGCCATCAACCATGTCCGTGAAGCGAATGAAACCGCCCACTTCGGTGATGACTGGCATGGTATGCGGATCCCAGTTTGCGACGGTTTCGCCCGCTGCAACCTGCTCACCATCACCTTTCGCCATGGTAGAACCATAAGGAACTTTATAGCTCTCTTTGGTACGACCAAATTCGTCGATCATTTTCAGTTCAACGTTACGCGAGGTGATCACCAGCTTACCTGCCGAGTTCGTTACCGACTTAGCGTTGGTCAGCTTGATGGTACCTTTGTTCTTCACCTGAATGCTGGATTCAGCAGCCGCACGTGATGCCGCACCACCGATGTGGAACGTACGCATCGTCAGCTGTGTACCTGGCTCACCGATGGACTGTGCCGCGATAACACCGATCGCTTCACCTTTGTTGATGATGTGACCACGTGCCAGGTCGCGACCATAGCAATGCGCACACACACCAAAGTCGGTTTCACAACCTACTACTGAGCGGACTTTCAGGCTATCGACTGAGTTCAGTTCCAGCACGTCACACCAGTGCTCATCGAGCAGCGTGTTGCGTGGAACCAGAATATCAGCAGTACCCGGCTTCAGAACGTCTTCAGCGGTCACACGACCCAGAACACGTTCACGCAGTGGCTCTTTAACGTCGCCACCTTCGATGACAGGTGTCATCATGATGCCTTCGTGTGTACCACAGTCATCTTCGGTAACAACCAGATCCTGTGCAACGTCAACCAGACGACGCGTCAGATAACCGGAGTTCGCCGTTTTCAGTGCGGTATCCGCCAGGCCTTTACGTGCACCGTGGGTTGAGATGAAGTACTGGAGTACGTTCAACCCTTCACGGAAGTTCGCCGTGATTGGTGTTTCGATGATGGAGCCATCTGGCTTCGCCATCAGACCACGCATACCGGCCAGCTGACGAATCTGTGCAGCAGAACCACGCGCACCGGAGTCAGCCATCATAAAGATGCTGTTAAAGGAAACCTGTCGCTCTTCTACGCCGTCACGGTTAATAACGGTTTCAGTTGAGAGGTTTTCCATCATCGCCTTGGCAACACGTTCGTTGGCTGCTGCCCAGATATCGATGACTTTGTTGTAACGTTCGCCTGCGGTTACCAGACCAGACTGGAACTGCTCCTGGATCTCAGCCACTTCTGCTTCCGCTTCGGTGATGATTTCCACTTTCTTCTCTGGAATAACCATGTCGTCGATGCCGACAGACGCGCCTGAACGGGCTGCGTAAGCGAAACCGGTGTACATGGTCTGGTCAGCAAAGATAACGGTCGGCTTCAGGCCCAGAATGCGGTAACAGGTGTTCAGCATTTTGGAGATAGCTTTTTTGCCCAGCGCCTGGTTAACGATGGAGAAAGGCAGACCTTTTGGCACGATCATCCACAGGATGGCACGGCCAACAGTGGTGTCGATGATGCTGGTTTTAGCAACCCACTCATCCTGCTCATTTTTCTCGTGTTCGGTGATACGCACCTTAACGCGAGCATGCAGCGATGCGAGGCCAGCGCGATAAATACGCTCAGCTTCTTTCGGGCCAGTCAGCACCATGCCCTCGCCTTTGGCGTTAACACAGTCACGGGTCATGTAGTACAGACCCAGTACAACGTCCTGAGAAGGAACGATGATTGGCTCGCCGTTCGCAGGTGACAGGATGTTGTTGGTCGACATCATCAGCGCACGTGCTTCCAGCTGGGCTTCCAGCGTCAGCGGTACGTGAACAGCCATCTGGTCACCATCGAAGTCGGCGTTGTATGCCGCACAAACCAGCGGGTGCAGCTGGATCGCTTTACCTTCGATCAGAACCGGTTCAAAGGCCTGAATACCCAGACGGTGCAGCGTAGGCGCACGGTTCAGCAGAACCGGGTGCTCACGGATCACTTCGTCGAGGATATCCCAGACAACCGCTTCTTCGCGCTCAACCATTTTCTTCGCGGCTTTGATGGTGGTGGCCAGGCCACGCAGTTCCAGCTTGCCGTAAATGAACGGTTTGAACAGTTCGAGTGCCATTTTCTTCGGCAGACCGCACTGATGCAGGCGCAGGTATGGACCTACAGTGATAACCGAACGACCAGAATAGTCGACACGTTTACCCAGCAGGTTCTGACGGAAACGACCCTGCTTACCTTTGATCATGTCAGCCAGCGATTTCAGCGGACGCTTGTTGGAACCGGTGATCGCACGACCGCGACGACCGTTGTCCAGCAGTGCATCGACCGCTTCCTGCAACATACGCTTTTCGTTGCGCACGATGATATCTGGCGCAGCCAGATCCAGCAGGCGTTTCAGGCGGTTGTTACGGTTGATCACGCGACGATAGAGATCGTTCAGATCCGACGTTGCGAAACGGCCACCATCCAGCGGTACCAGCGGACGCAGATCCGGTGGCAGAACAGGCAGCACGGTCAGGATCATCCACTCTGGCTTGTTGCCAGACTGTACGAACGCTTCCAGCAGCTTGATGCGCTTGGTCAGTTTTTTACGTTTGGTTTCGGAGTTAGTTTCGTTCAGCTCTTCACGCAGCTGCTCGCACTCCTGCTCCAGATCCATGTTTTTCAACAGGGCCTGGATCGCTTCGGCGCCCATTTTGGCGTCGAACTCGTCACCGAACTCTTCCAGAGCGTCAAGGTACTGCTCTTCAGTCAGAATCTGACGCTTCTCGAGGTTGGTCATGCCACCTTCGATTACCACGTAAGATTCAAAGTAGAGCACGCGCTCGATGTCACGCAGTGGCATATCCAGCAGTAAGCCGATACGCGATGGCAGTGACTTCAGGAACCAGATGTGCGCAGTCGGCGACGCCAGTTCGATGTGGCCCATACGCTCACGGCGTACTTTAGTCTGGGTCACTTCAACGCCGCACTTCTCACAAATCACACCACGGTGTTTCAGGCGCTTGTATTTGCCGCACAGGCACTCATAGTCTTTTACCGGCCCGAAGATACGGGCACAGAACAGACCATCGCGCTCTGGCTTAAAAGTACGGTAGTTAATGGTTTCTGGCTTTTTCACTTCACCAAAAGACCAGGAACGGATCATGTCTGGCGAAGCCAGCGCAATTTTGATCGCATCAAACTCTTCGGTCTTAGTTTGCGCTTTCAGAAACTTAAGTAAGTCTTTCACGGATTAGCTCCCGTCGGAGTGAGACTCAGAGGGCGTCCAACCGAAATTGAACGCCCCGTAACCAGTACAATTGCGAGCGCTTTAAACCCTGCGCTTTCAGGCGGCGGCGAACCGCAGCCTGAAAAGGGGGTTACTCGTCTTCCAGCTCGATGTTGATACCCAGCGAGCGAATCTCTTTCAACAGTACGTTGAAGGATTCCGGCATGCCCGGTTCCATCTGATGGTTACCGTCAACGATGTTTTTATACATCTTGGTACGGCCGTTGACGTCATCAGACTTAACGGTAAGCATTTCCTGCAGGGTATACGCGGCACCATATGCTTCCAGTGCCCATACTTCCATCTCACCAAAGCGCTGACCACCGAACTGTGCCTTACCACCCAGCGGCTGCTGAGTAACCAGGCTGTAGGAACCGGTTGAACGTGCATGCATCTTGTCATCAACCAGGTGGTTGAGTTTCAGCATGTACATGTAGCCAACGGTTACCTGACGTTCGAACTGCTCACCGGTACGGCCGTCAAACAGGGTAATCTGACCGGAAGAAGGCAAGCCGCCGAGCTGCAGCAGCTCTTTGATTTCGCTCTCTTTCGCGCCATCAAACACCGGAGTGGCGATTGGCATACCTTTCTTCAGGTTCTCAGCCAGACGCAATACTTCGTCGTCGGAGAAGGTGTTCAGGTCAACTTTCTGACGCAGATCGCTACCCAGGTCATAGGCGCGCTGGATGAATTCGCGCAGTTTCGCGACGTCTTCCTGCTTTTTGAGCATGGCGTTGATCTTCTCGCCGATGCCTTTCGCTGCCATACCCAGGTGGGTTTCCAGAATCTGACCGATGTTCATACGCGATGGTACGCCCAGCGGGTTCAGAACGATGTCAACCGGCGTGCCGTTTTCATCGTAAGGCATATCTTCAATCGGGTTGATCTTGGAGATAACACCTTTGTTACCGTGACGGCCTGCCATTTTGTCACCCGGCTGAATCTGACGCTTAACAGCCAGATAGACCTTAACGATTTTCAGCACGCCTGGTGCCAGATCATCGCCCTGGGTGATTTTACGACGCTTACCTTCGAGTTTTTTCTCAAACTCGTGCTTCAGTTCGTCGTACTGCTCTGCCAGCTGCTCCAGCTGGTTTTGCTTGGCTTCGTCAGTCAGACCCAGTTCCAGCCAGCGCTCGCGCGGCAGCTTGTCCAGTTTGTCTGCTTCAACGCCACCAGAGATCAATACGTTCTGAATACGGCTGAACAGGCCCGCTTCCAGAATCTGCAGTTCTTCAGACAGGTCTTTCTTGGCCTGCTTCAGCTGCATCTCTTCGATTTCCAGCGCACGTTTGTCTTTTTCCACGCCATCGCGGGTAAAGACCTGAACGTCGATCACGGTGCCTGACACGCCATTCGGTACGCGCAGTGACGAATCTTTCACGTCAGAGGCTTTTTCACCGAAGATAGCGCGCAGCAGTTTCTCTTCTGGCGTCAGCTGGGTTTCACCTTTCGGCGTAACCTTACCAACCAGAATGTCGCCACCGGTCACTTCAGCACCGATGTAGACGATGCCTGACTCATCCAGTTTAGAGAGTGCAGCTTCACCCACGTTCGGGATATCAGCGGTAATCTCTTCCGGCCCCAGTTTGGTGTCACGCGACACGCAAGCCAGTTCCTGAATGTGGATAGTCGTAAAGCGATCTTCCTGTACCACACGCTCGGAGACCAGGATGGAGTCTTCGAAGTTGTAACCGTTCCACGGCATGAACGCTACGCGCATGTTCTGGCCCAGCGCCAGTTCACCCAGATCGGTGGACGGGCCATCTGCCAGCACGTCGCCGCGCTCAACCGGCTCACCCAGAGAAACACATGGCATCTGGTTGATGCAGGTGTTCTGGTTAGAACGGGTATATTTGGTCAGGTTATAAATGTCGATACCGGCTTCGCCAGCATGCATTTCGTCTTCGTTAACTTTGATAACGATACGTGATGCGTCGACGTACTGTACGGTACCGCCACGTTTGGCAACGGCAGTTACACCGGAGTCAACGGCAACAGCACGTTCCATACCCGTACCAACCAGCGGCTTATCAGCACGCAGAGTTGGAACGGCCTGACGTTGCATGTTCGCACCCATAAGGGCGCGGTTAGCATCATCGTGTTCCAGGAACGGGATCAGTGACGCACCGACAGAAACGATCTGTTGAGTCGAAACGTCCATGTAGTCAACCTGATCGCGGCTGAACAGACTTGATTCGCCTTTGCTACGGCAGGTGACCAGGTCATCAACAAACGCGCCGTTATCATCAAGAGGGGCGTTCGCCTGAGCGATAACGTAGTTACCCTCTTCGATAGCAGAGAGGTAGTGAATCTCGTCAGAAACCAGACCGTCGATAACACGGCGGTAAGGCGTCTCAAGGAAACCGTACTCATTGGTCTGTGCATACACAGACAAGGAGTTGATCAGACCGATGTTCGGGCCTTCAGGGGTTTCGATTGGGCAGACACGACCGTAGTGCGTTGGGTGTACGTCACGCACTTCGAAGCCGGCACGCTCACGCGTCAAACCACCCGGGCCGAGAGCAGAGATACGACGTTTGTGCGTAATCTCTGACAGCGGGTTGTTCTGATCCATAAACTGAGAAAGCTGGCTGGAACCAAAGAACTCTTTCACCGCGGCCGAAATTGGCTTCGCGTTGATCATGTCCTGTGGCATCAGGGTATCAAGGTCGCCCAGTGACAGACGCTCTTTAACCGCACGCTCAACACGTACCAGACCGACACGGAACTGGTTCTCAGCCATTTCACCGACTGAACGAATACGACGGTTACCGAGGTGGTCGATATCGTCCACTTCGCCTTTACCGTTACGGATGTCGATCAGCTTCTTCATCACTTCGATGATGTCATCTTTGCTCAGGATGCCTGAACCTTCGATTTCATCACGCAGCAATGAACGGTTGAACTTCATACGACCCACAGCAGAAAGATCGTAACGATCTTCAGAGAAGAACAGGTTCTCAAACAGGTTCTCTGCTGCTTCGCGTGTTGGCGGCTCACCAGGACGCATCATGCGGTAGATCTCAACCAGTGCGCTCAGACGATCGCTGGTTGGGTCGACACGCAGGGTCTCGGACATATATGGACCGTGGTCCAGATCGTTGGTGAACAGCGTTTCGATGCGCTTGTGACCGGACTGGCTCAGTTTGGCCAGCAGATCCAGTGACAGTTCCATGTTCGCTGCAATGATGAGCTCACCGGTGCTCTCATCGATGTAGTCTTTAGCGACCACTTTGCCCGCGATATATTCAACCGGAACTTCGATGTGCTGAATGCCATCTTTTTCCAGCTGACGGATATGGCGCGCAGTAATACGGCGTGCTTTTTCGACGTAGACGGTGCCGTTCGCTTCGATATCGAAGGTCGCAGTTTCACCGCGCAGGCGCTCAGGCACCAGCTCCATCTGCAGCTTGTTGTCGCGAATTTCAAACACCACTTTCTCGAAGAAGATATCGAGGATCTGAGGTGTAGTGAACTGCAACGCACGCAGGATGATAGTGGCCGGCAGCTTACGACGACGGTCAATACGGACAAACAGGTTATCTTTCGGGTCAAACTCAAAGTCGAGCCATGAACCGCGGTAAGGGATGATACGTGCGTTGTAGAGCACTTTACCCGATGAGTGGGTTTTACCCTTATCGCTATCAAAGAACACGCCAGGACTACGGTGCAGCTGAGAAACGATAACGCGCTCGGTACCATTGATAACAAAGGTACCATTGTCGGTCATGAGCGGAATTTCGCCCATGTAGACTTCTTGTTCTTTAATGTCTTTTACGGTGCCTTCTGGCGCTTCGCGCTCATAGACCACCAGACGCAGTTTCACGCGCAGCGGTGCCGAATAGGTCACGCCACGGATCTGACACTCTTTCACGTCAAAGACAGGTTCACCCAGGCGATAGCTGACATACTGCAACTCAGAGTTGCCGCTGTAGCTCGCAATAGGGAATACAGAGCGGAATGCAGCTTCCAGTCCGTACTGACCTTCTGGATCTTGCTCGATAAACTTCTGGAACGAGTCGAGCTGGATGGAAAGGAGATAAGGTATGTCCAGTACTTGCGGACGTTTACCAAAATCCTTACGAATACGTTTTTTCTCGGTATAGGAGTAAACCATAGGGTTCCTCAGCTAGCTGACAAGTCGACCCACGCTGTCCGTCCTGACAGGACAGTTCATGCAACACGATTTTGTTTGATTCACTGGCTGCGCAGCAGCAGTGCAATACCTCTTTCTATCACGCTTAAATCATTTCATCGCTGTTGCGAGGGCAGGGAACCCGCACAGGTAGAGCGGTATATTAAGTCGTCGATAGAGAAAGATATTGAAGAGTAACAATGGACAAACAGTGTGAAACCCCATTGAGACCCTGTAGCGCAAAAAGGCTGGTGACCAAAAAGTCACCAGCCATCAGCCTGAAACTACTCAGACTGCAACCCGAAGGCTGTCTTACTTAACTTCAACTTCAGCGCCAGCTTCTTTCAGAGCAGCTTCAAGTGCAGCTGCGTCATCTTTGCTGATCGCTTCTTTGATTACGCCAGTTGCTTCAACCAGATCTTTGGCTTCTTTCAGGCCCAGACCAGTTGCAGTACGTACGGCTTTGATTACTGCAACCTTGTTCGGGCCAACAGCTTTCAGGACTACGTCGAATTCAGTTTTTTCTTCAACAGCTTCAGCCGGGCCCGCAGCAACAGCTACAGCAGCAGCAGCAGAAACGCCGAATTTTTCTTCCATAGCAGAAACCAGCTCAACTACTTCCATTACGGACATCGCTGCAACAGCTTCCAGAATTTGGTCTTTAGTAATAGACATGACAATTGTTCCTAAGAATCAGAAAAAGTTTATACGTAAGCAAGTACGAAGAAAAGAAGATGGCCTTAAGCCGCTTCTTTTGCATCGCGTACAGCAGCCAGAGTGCGGACCAGTTTGCCGGCAGCGGCTTCTTTCATGGTCGACATCAGACGTGCCAGTGCTTCTTCGTAGGTCGGCAGCGTTGCCAGACGGTCAATATTGGCCGCCGTGATCAGCTCACCTTCAAAGGCTGCAGCTTTGACCTCAAATTTTGCATTCGCTTTCGCGAAATCTTTGAACAGACGAGCAGCTGCGCCCGGGTGTTCCATAGAATATGCAATCAGGGTCGGACCAACAAACGTGTCTTTCAGGCACTCAAACTGAGTTCCTTCAACGACGCGGCGCAGCAGGGTGTTACGAACAACACGCATGTAAACGCCAGCTTCACGGCCTGCTTTACGCAGTTCGGTCATTTTATCAACGGTGACGCCACGGGAATCCGCAACAACCGCTGAAAGCGCACCTTTGGCTACTTCGCTGACTTCAGCAACAATCGCTTGTTTGTCTTGAAGATTTAATGCCATTAGCTTTTGCTCCTGGATTTGACCGGGAAAGGATTTCCCCGGAACTCACTTCACTTACTCACCCCAAGGGGAAATAAGCGCTCGAACACGGTGAGCAGAATCCAGCTAAGAAAAAATTCTTTTGGTTCTGTCACCGTCTACGCAGGGTATTAAGCGGAATATCCGGAGATAAGCAGCTCCTGCGGTCTTGGACGGAGGCCAGGATAAGGCCTGGCTCCAACCTAAATTCTGTGCGACGCAGCAGAGTCAGAGGGAAAGGCGATACACGCAACAATCAGTTCTGGCTCTCTGGTGTCCTGTTCCGTTAATAACAGAACAACGGGCGTAAGATTCTAGGTGAATTTTTCGCCCGTTTCAAGCAGCAATTAGTTTGCTGTTGCGTTCAGACCAGCCTGGTCAACGGCAACGCCGGCGCCCATGGTGGTTGAAAGGCTAACTTTCTTGATGTACACGCCTTTCGCCTGAGATGGTTTTGCTTTTTTCAGCGCAACCAGCAGAGACTCCAGGTTTTCTTTCAGTTTGTCAGCGTCAAAGTCCACTTTACCGATGGTAGTGTGGATGATGCCGTTTTTGTCGTTACGATAACGAACCTGACCCGCTTTAGCGTTCTTAACCGCTTCAGCAACGTTAGGCGTTACAGTACCGACTTTCGGGTTTGGCATCAGGCCACGTGGACCCAGAATCTGGCCCAGCTGGCCAACAACGCGCATTGCATCCGGAGAAGCAATAACAACGTCAAAATTCATTTCGCCTTTCTTGATCTGATCAGCCAGGTCTTCCATGCCTACCAGCTCAGCGCCTGCTGCTTTAGCAGCTTCAGCGTTGGCGCCCTGGGCGAAGACAGCAACACGTACTGAACGACCAGTACCGTGTGGCAGAACGGTCGCGCCGCGAACATTCTGATCAGATTTACGTGCATCAATGCCGAGGTTGACAGCAACGTCAACGCTTTCAACGAACTTGGCAGTAGCCAGTTCTTTCAGCAGAGCAACAGCTTCAGCAATATCATACTGCTTGGTCGCGTCAACTTTGTCGCGAATTACGGTCATGCGCTTGGTCAGCTTAGCCATTTCTTAGTCCTCTACTACCAGGCCCATGGAACGAGCAGTACCTTCGATTGAGCGAGTCATCGCTTCAACGTCAGAACCAGTCATGTCCGCAGCTTTGGTTTCTGCGATTTCACGTACCTGAGCACGAGTCACTTTACCGACTTTATCTTTGTTCGGCTTACCAGAACCAGACTTGATGCCCGCTGCTTTTTTCAGCAGTACGGCAGCCGGAGGCGTTTTGGTAATGAAGGTAAAAGAACGGTCGCTGTATACGGTGATAACAACAGGAGTCGGCAGACCTTTTTCCAGAGATTCGGTCTTAGCGTTGAACGCTTTACAGAATTCCATGATGTTAACACCCTGCTGACCCAGAGCTGGACCAACCGGTGGACTTGGGTTCGCCATACCAGCTGCAACCTGCAGCTTGACGTAGGCTTGGACTTTCTTAGCCATGATATTTCCTCAATTGGGTTATAGCGCCTGTAAAGGCTCCCCGTGATAACGATTTACACGCTGTTGCCAGCGCATAAAAACAAAAGGCGCGAAATTGTAGTTAAATTTCGCGCCTGCTGCAACAGCTAATTTGTGAGCGGAAAGAGGTTAACCTTTCTCCACCTGACCGAAGTCGAGCTCAACCGGCGTGGCACGTCCAAAGATGGAAACGGATACCGTCAGGCGGCTCTTCTCGTAATCCACATCTTCAACCACACCGTTAAAGTCAGCAAAAGGACCGTCATTAACGCGAACCATTTCACCTGGCTCAAACAGCGTTTTCGGACGAGGCTTGTCGCCGACCTGCTGCAGACGGTTCATGATCGCATCAACTTCTTTATCGCTGATAGGTGCCGGACGGTCAGATGTACCGCCGATGAAACCCATCACGCGTGGGACGCTGCGTACCAGGTGCCAGCTGGCGTCATTCATCACCATCTGAACCAGTACGTATCCCGGGAAAAACTTGCGCTCGCTCTTACGACGCTGGCCACCACGAATTTCAACGACTTCTTCAGTCGGAACCATGACGTCGCCAAACAGCTCTTCCATGTTGTGCAATTTGATATGCTCGCGCAGCGATTGTGCTACGCGGCCTTCAAAACCGGAAAACGCCTGTACGACGTACCAGCGTTTCTTTGGAGCTTCAGACATCTCAGAACCTCAGGCCAGTGATAAACGATACCAGACGGACCAGAATACCATCCAGCCCCCACAAAATCAGTGACATCACGGCAGTAACCGCGGCAACGATTAACGTGGTGTGCAGCGTTTCCTGGCGGGTTGGCCAGATAACCTTACGCATTTCTGTTCTTGCTTCACGAGCAAAAGCCACGGTCGCTTTGCCTTTGGTCGTTAAAAGCGCAATGCCGCCAGCCGCTGCAATCAGTACAACTACGGCTAAAGCACGCAGTGGCAGTGACACATCACGATAGAGGTAGTTACCTACAATCGCTGCAAGCAGCAGTAACACGACTACTACCCACTTTACCGCTTCCAGGCCACGCCCGCTCCCTTGAGCTTCGGTATTCGCACTCATAAACCAACCTGCCACAATAATTCAGAAACTATTCTGCCCCGCAGTGCGAGGCGTCCAAACCGAATGAGCTTTTGGGGCGTAACTCGGTATCCAACGCCGCATAACAGAGCCTGTCTCAGCAATGATTATGATTCAAAAAATCACTGATGAGCCAGGTTCTATGAAACAGCGTGCAAAAAGGGCATCAAATGATGCCCTTTCCGTGTGCATTGCGTCAAACGTTATCGGTAATTATGCGATAACTTTAGCAACAACACCCGCGCCAACGGTACGGCCACCTTCGCGGATTGCGAAGCGCAGACCTTCGTCCATTGCGATTGGGTGGATCAGGGTAACAACCATTTTGATGTTGTCGCCTGGCATGACCATCTCAACGCCTTCTGGCAGCTCTACTGAACCGGTTACGTCAGTTGTACGGAAGTAGAACTGTGGACGATAGCCTTTGAAGAACGGAGTATGGCGGCCACCTTCGTCTTTAGACAGAACGTAAACTTCTGACTCGAACTGGGTGTGCGGCTTGATTGAGCCTGGCTTAGCCAGAACCTGGCCACGCTGGATGTCTTCACGCTTGATACCGCGCAGCAGAACACCACAGTTTTCGCCTGCCTGACCCTGGTCCAGCAGCTTACGGAACATCTCAACACCGGTACAGGTTGATTTCGCAGTATCTTTGATACCCACGATTTCAACTTCGTCGCCGACTTTAACGATGCCGCGCTCAACACGACCGGTAACAACGGTACCACGGCCAGAGATTGAGAATACGTCTTCGATTGGCAGCAGGAACGGCATGTCAATCGCACGGACTGGATCCGGGATGTAGTTGTCCAGGTGTTCAGCCAGCTCAACGATTTTTGCTTCCCACTCAGGAACGCCTTCCAGCGCTTTCAGAGCAGAACCACGAACGATCGGAGTGTCATCGCCTGGGAAGTCGTACTGTGACAGCAGGTCACGTACTTCCATCTCTACCAGTTCCAGCAGCTCTTCATCATCAACCATGTCACACTTGTTCAGGAACACGATGATGTAAGGAACGCCAACCTGACGACCCAGCAGGATGTGCTCACGGGTCTGTGGCATTGGGCCATCAGTCGCAGCAACAACCAGGATCGCGCCGTCCATCTGCGCAGCACCGGTGATCATGTTTTTCACATAGTCGGCGTGGCCTGGGCAGTCAACGTGAGCGTAGTGACGTGCAGCAGTCTCATACTCAACGTGTGCGGTGTTGATGGTGATACCGCGGGCTTTTTCTTCAGGCGTGCTGTCGATCTGATCGAATGCACGAGCCTGGCCGCCGTTGGTTTTAGCCAGTACGGTAGTGATAGCTGCAGTCAGGGTGGTTTTACCGTGGTCAACGTGACCGATGGTGCCCACGTTTACGTGCAGTTTGTTACGTTGAAATTGCTCTTTAGCCATCGCTAGTCCCTCTAAGACACGGATATATCAATGATATCATCACATTAACCAGGCAATGCCTGACTGCAAGGAAGTTACAGAGAAAATCAGGAGGGAGATTAAAGGAAGTGGTGCTGATACCCAGAGTCGAACTGGGGACCTCACCCTTACCAAGGGTGCGCTCTACCAACTGAGCCATATCAGCACATCTGGAGCGGGCAGCGGGAATCGAACCCGCATCATCAGCTTGGAAGGCTGAGGTAATAGCCATTATACGATGCCCGCATCCTGGAACTCGGCTACCTGTTCTTTCTGTAGCTTGCAGATAACAGAGATGTTTCTCTATTATCTACTGCCTGTCAGCGAAGCTGACCGACTTTGACTTCGCTAACGCTCAGTCTGAATTCAGGGTGATAAGTGACTCACCTGACAGATAAACAGGTTGTTTATCTGTGTACCCAACCGCGAGGTTGAGATGGTGGTGGGAGAAGGATTCGAACCTTCGAAGTCTGTGACGGCAGATTTACAGTCTGCTCCCTTTGGCCGCTCGGGAATCCCACCTACTTGATGGTGCCGGCTACCGGAATCGAACTGGTGACCTACTGATTACAAGTCAGTTGCTCTACCAACTGAGCTAAGCCGGCATCAAGTGGAGCGCATTCTAGGAAGGTCGGGCTCTGGATGCAACTAAAAAATCGCTTATTTTTTTCTATCGCTTACTATTTGTGCAAATCATCGCATTTTAGTGTTTTTGTGCAGAATATTTGTGCAATCTGGTCCTGTTTTCATAGGATCAGTCAGCCCGCGCTAATGCCTTAGGCCTCTCTCTGGGCCGCTTTTCAGCAGGTAAATGATCTGCAGGCAGTATTTTTATTTCACACGCCTGTACCGAACGATGCTTTTTTGACCTCGCCTGCGCTTTTTTTTCATGTGCAGGCACTTTTCTGTAGAAAGCAGGCCTGTTCTGACATGCGTGTCCCTTATGTCGGTACGACGATGACCAGGCGTGGAGCCTTTCAAAATGACTCTATGCCGTTTGTTCGTTTGCTGAAGTCCTTATGGGACATATTGAATTTGTACCGCATCAGCCTCTCTCTATGCCCTTATGGCGGCGTTTTGTCATTCAGACGTTGTCAGATGTAAAAAGCAGATAAAAGCCGCACATGCGCTGTGATGACCTGCAATATCATAAACAACGATAAAGCAGTAAAAATTAAAGCCACCATGATGTTTTGTGGGTATGCCGACGAAAGCGAGATCACGTTTATCTTTTTACTTCTGTTAAAAGCCATACTGGTGATACCCTCCAGCCCATTGTTCTCACTGATAAACCAGCGATTCGTGATTCACTTCACCTGTGCTGTCCTGCTTATCGGATAACACGCGGTTGATAGCCATGAATTTGCGGTCAGATGCATGCTTATGGATAAAACGACCCCCCTGACAACGCCTTATTTAGAGTTCACTCGTGAGCAATGGGCTGCATTACGTGATTCCGTACCTATGACGCTGTCAGAGGAAGAGATCGCGCAGCTGGAGGGCATCAACGAGGATCTCTCGCTGGAGGAAGTAGCGGAAATTTATCTGCCACTTTCACGTCTGCTTAATTTTTATATAAGTTCTAACGTTCGCCGGCAGGCTGTACTGGAGCAATTTCTGGGCACCAATGGCCAGAAAATCCCCTATATCATCAGTATTGCGGGTAGCGTAGCGGTCGGTAAAAGCACGACTGCGCGTGTCTTGCAGGCTTTGCTCAGCCGCTGGCCTGAACATCGCAAAGTCGAATTGATCACCACTGATGGCTTCCTTCATCCTAATGCCGTGCTGAAAGAGCGTGGGTTAATGAAGAAAAAAGGATTCCCGCAATCCTACGATATGCACCGGTTGGTCAATTTCGTCTCCGATTTGAAGTCGGGAGCCAGTCAGGTGACTGCTCCGGTCTATTCACATCTGATTTATGATGTCATCCCTGATGGCGATAAAGTGATACAGCAGCCTGATATTCTGATTCTGGAAGGTCTGAATGTATTACAGAGTGGAATGGACTATCCCCACGATCCCCATCATGTCTTTGTTTCAGACTTCGTCGATTTTTCTATCTATGTTGATGCAGAGGAAGATCTCCTGCAAAGCTGGTATATCAATCGATTCCTGAAATTCCGCCAGGGCGCATTTACCAATCCGGACTCCTATTTCCATCATTATGCCCAGCTTTCAGAAGCAGAAGCGGTTGAAATTGCTGGTAATTTATGGAAAGAGATTAACTGGCTTAACCTGCAGGAAAATATCCTGCCGACGCGCGAACGAGCCAGCCTGATTATGACCAAAAGTGGCGATCATGCAGTCGATAAGGTTCGCTTGCGTAAATAACTGCTGTCATAAAAAAGCCTGCGTTGCTGCAGGCTTTTTTTACTCAGACAGGACGCAGTGATATTTCTCCACCCACCCAGGCTTTTATTTCGCCATCCTGTTCCAGTAACAGGCCACCCTGGCTGTCTACGCCTCGCGCAATACCATGGACCTCACGTTCACCGATAAGCAGCTTAACCGGCCGGTTAATAAAGTTATCCAGCGCAGCCCAGCGTGCGACAAACGGGGTTAATCCCTCCTGCTCAAAGAGCGGCAGAGCTTCGCGCAGACTGTTGATCAGACGTGCCGCCAGCTCATTGCGGTTTACCGTTACCCCGGCCTCCTGCAGGTTAATCCAGCCCTGATTAATCTGTGATGCATCGGCTGTTCGCATCGCCAGGTTAATCCCCGCACCAATCACGATCTGCGCAGCATCGCCGGTTTTACCTGTCAGTTCGACCAGAATACCCGCCAGTTTACGATCGTTCAGGTAAATATCATTGGGCCATTTTACGCGGACATCATCGGCCCCTAATGAACGTAATGTCTCAGCCATGATAATGCCAATTACCAGGCTCAGACCCATCGCCGCTGCCGGCCCCTGCTCCAGACGCCAGTACATAGACATGTAGAGGTTCGCGCCAAAGGGCGAAAACCACTGACGGCCACGACGGCCGCGACCCGCCTGCTGATATTCCGCAATGCAGGCAGCACCCGACTCCATTTCATGCATACGTTCCAGCAGATACTGATTTGTGGAATCAATCACCGGGATTACCGAGACGTTACCCTGCGTAACCTGTGAGAGTATCGCCTGCTCATCCAGCAGCTGTATCGGGGCAGAGAGACTGTAACCTTTACCTGTCACGGTATAGACGTCAAGACCCCAGCTTTTTAACGTCTGGATATGCTTATTTATGGCTGCGCGACTCATGCCCAGCGTTTCACCCAGTTGCTCACCGGAATGAAACTCACCATCCGATAAGATATCAACCAGCTTTAGCGGAACATTATGGTCTTTCATGCGATCACCCCGACGGCATTACACTCACCCTGCGCCTGAATAAAGCGCACTTCGGGCTCAAGCCAGACATCAAATTTTTCACCAACCTGAGCGCGTACGGTTTTTGCCAGCGCAACGATATCGCCGGGTGTGGCATTTTCAGCGTTGATCAGCACCAGTGCCTGTTGCTGGTGAACTGCCGCGCCCCCGATGCGGTAACCTTTCAGCTGGCACTGATCGATAAGCCATCCTGCTGCCAGTTTGATTTCACCATTTGGCATCAGATAGTGTGGCAAAGCCGGAAAATGCGTCAGTAGTGAGCTGCACTGCGCCTCGGTGACGACAGGATTTTTAAAAAAGCTGCCTACATTACCGGTGACTTTCGGATCGGGTAATTTGCTCTGCCGCATCTGGCATACCGCGTGATAGACATCCCAGGCATTGGCCGTCACCGGATTGAGCGTTTTCAGATCGCCGTAGGTTAATACCGGTTGCCATTGCTTAGGCAATATTATCCCGACTGCGACGATGACATAGCCTGACTGGTAGTGATGTTTAAAAATGCTGTCACGATAGCCAAACTCACAGGCTTCACGATCGAGACGTTCTGTCTGACCACTGTGCAGATTAAGTACATCCACGTATTCGCAGACGTCTTTTAATTCCACGCCATAAGCACCTATGTTCTGAATCGGTGCCGAACCGGTCATACCAGGGATCAACGCCAGATTTTCCAGGCCTGTGATCCCTTTTTCCAGCGTGCTTTTAACCAGCTGATGCCAGTTCTCACCTGCCCCAACGTGCAATTTCCAGCACTCATATTCATCCTGAATTTTGATGCCTTTGATGCGGTTCAGCACCACTGTACCGGCAAAATCTTCCAGGAAGAGGACATTGCTGCCTTCACCGAGCACAAGGAAAGGCGTTTGATCACTCTGGCTGGCCTGCCATGCTGCCAGAATGGCGGCTGGCGTCTCGGCGACGATGCGTTTCTGTGTATGTACTTCAAGCCCAAGCGTATTGTCGGCTTTTAAGGAGGGATGCTGGCTGGACATTTGACGGCCTTTACTGAGTTATCTGGCCGTAGTTTACCGTATCAGAGAGGGGTTCTCAGGCTGTTTTCGGAGGTTATGATGAGGTTTTTCACGATCTGCAGACGTAAAAAAGCCCCGCACTTTCGTGCGGGGCTTCTTCACTTATTTAATGCCTGGCAGTTCCCTACTCTCGCATGGGGAGACCCCACACTACCATCGGCGCTACGGCGTTTCACTTCTGAGTTCGGCATGGGGTCAGGTGGGACCACCGCGCTAAAGCCGCCAGGCAAAT
>NZ_CACSJS010000013.1:0-37285 GCF_902706165.1 Pantoea sp. 18059 | reverse complement strand
CCCCACTCCCCCTTTACAGCCCCAACCCAAACACGAAATAATACCCCTCTACGCCGGGCCACAATGCCCTGCCAACGCTTAAACCCAAACTCAACTCTGCGGACACCCTATGAATAACGAAATCTCTCTCAAATACTATGATGTCGCAGATGAGTATGCGACGGAGTCCGCTAAGCCGGTGAGCGAAGCTGAACGTACCCCGCTGGCGCATTACTTCCAGCTGCTGATCACCCGTCTGATGAACAACGAAGAGATCAGTGAAGAGTCGCAGCAGGATATGGCGCGTGAAGCGGGTATCGATGAGCAGCGTATTGATGAAATTGCCGAGTTCCTGAACCGCTGGGGCAACGAGTAACAGACACTCACCGGCAGACGAGCTTTGCGCAGTCCGCCGGTTAATCTGCCTGACTCAACAACCTGATTCGACACAGCGCCGGTATCCCCGCAACAACGCCCAGTGCTGACAGCCACGTGTCTCACGTGGCTGATGTCCGTTCCCTGCCCTGCCGACCCATCTTCGTCTTTATCTGCCGCTACACACACTCCATCACACACGCCTTCATCCGCCACAAAGTCCCCCTTCCGCCGCTCACCCTCTGGCGCACCTGAAAATTATCATCCAGACTTATATAGTCTGCGCAGGCATTGTGTTTTACACTGCGCGCTGTAAAAAACTGAGTAGATTAAGCAGGCAAAAATGGCGATGAACGGAACGATCACAACCTGGTTTGAAGATAAAGGTTTTGGCTTTATCAAAGATGAAAACGGTGATAACCGCTATTTTCATGTGATTAAGGTCGCCAATCCTGATCTGATCAAGAAAGATGCGGCGGTGACGTTTGAACCCACCACCAACAACAAGGGCTTATCCGCCTATGCGGTGAAGGTCGCGCCGACCAGCAAATACATCTATATCGCAGGCGAGCGGCTCAAGATCACCTCGATTAAGTCTTATCTGGTCTACAACGAAGAAGTCCCGGTCGACGCCGGTGTCGATAAAGAGAACGCGGTGTTGTCAGTGGGTCTGTTGCTGAATAATATCCGGCCGAAAACTGACCCGAACGCCAATGAGATGCGCTCGCTGAAAAAGCTGGCGGTTACCACCTTCCAGGGTACGACACTGATCTTCTCTGAAGACGAGATCGACATTGAAAGCACGGTTAAAGTGCTTAAAGGTCTGAAGTAATCCCGAAGGCGGGCCGAAATTCTGTTGGCAGGATTTCGGCCTTCAGCCTCCTGCCAGCCTGCTATTCAGGCACATTTCTCTGACACGAAATCCCCGCCCACAGGGCTGATACATGACAAAGCGCTCCTCTGGCGGATAAAACCGCACTGCACTCCCCTCTAATCCATTGTTTATGATAAAACAAAGGTCAAAAGCGCAGCTCATCAAGGTTCATCCCCACAAAGCGACTTTCCAGGGTAGAATTAGAAACTTTGTTCAGTCATTGCCAATGTTTTCCATCATCGCAAAGTGATACGAAAAGCGGGTGAAATAAGGTATAAAGCCGCATGAAAATCCCAAACAGAATCCAGCCCCTGGTCGATGACGGCCTGATTGACGATGTCCTGCAGCGGCTGAAAAGCGGCAAAGAAGCAGACGTCTATACCGTGCTATGCGGCGGCAAGGTGCAGTGCGCCAAAGTCTATAAAGAAGCAACCCAGCGTAGCTTCAAGCAGGCCGTGCAGTATCAGGAAGGTCGTAAAACCCGTAACAGCCGTAACGCCCGCGCCATGCAGAAAGGCACAAAGTTCGGCCGTAAGCAGCAGGAAGAGTCCTGGCAGACCGCCGAAGTAGATGCCCTGTTCCGCCTGGCGAACGCCGGTGTTCGCGTGCCGCAGCCTTATCTCTGCATCGACGGTGTGTTACTGATGGAACTGGTGACCGATGCCAATGGCTCGGTCGCGCCACGTCTCAGCGATGTCTCACTGTCTGAAGAGCAGGCGGTGACGGATTTCCACACCATGATCCGCAACATCGTTCGTATGCTCTGTGCCGGTATCGTTCACGGTGACTTATCCGAGTTCAACGTACTGCTGGATGACCAGGGTCCGGTGATTATCGACCTGCCACAGGCGGTCGATGCGGCGGCCAATAACCATGCCGAGTCGATGTTTGAACGTGACGTAGACAATATCACCTCTTACTACGGTCAGTTCGCTCCGCAGCTGCTGAAGACGCGCTACGCCAAAGAGATCTGGCTGCTCTATGAAGATGGCAAGCTGACGCCGGAAACACCCCTTACCGGGAAGTTTGTGGAAGAGGAGCGCGTGGTGGATATGGATTCTCTGATGGATGAGATCATCACCGCAGAAGATGAATATTACGAGCGCCAGCGCGCCAGCCGTGAGCGCGACGAAGAGTAACTGCCTCAATAAAAAAGGCAGCGAGTCGCCTCGCTGCCTCTCACTTACGCCATCACCGCACGATGACCGTCAGCGCAATCAGAGTTAAGCCGATGATCATCACGCCGACAAAGACCTTATCGAGCCTGCTTTTTTTCATCTTCTCCTCCCTAGAACCACTGACCAAAGCGACGGATATAGAAACGCTTCATGCCCTGCGCCACCAGGCAGTAGCTGAACAGCGTCAGCACCAGCCACGGGAAATACTGCCATGGCAGTGGCACCAGACCGACCATCGCACCCAGCGGTGAGAACGGGATCAGGATGCCCAGCGCCAT
Organism: Pantoea sp. 18059; assembly: GCF_902706165.1. Classification (NCBI taxonomy): domain Bacteria; kingdom Pseudomonadati; phylum Pseudomonadota; class Gammaproteobacteria; order Enterobacterales; family Erwiniaceae; genus Pantoea; species Pantoea sp. 18059. The sequence continues at coordinate 34,601 of NZ_CACSJS010000013.1, read as the reverse complement.
CACCGCCAGCGTAGTCAGCATGACCGGTAAGGTGGCGCGGCTCTGAATAAACGGAATCTTCCGGGTACGCAGCATATGCACCACCAGCGTCTGTGACAGCAGCCCCTCAATAAACCAGCCGGACTGGAACAGCGACTGCACGCCTGCATGGTTAGCGCCGAAAACAAACCACATCAATGCAAAGGTGGTGACGTCAAAAATTGACGAGGTCGGACCCATCCACAGCATGAAACGCTTGATGTTGCCGGCATCCCATTTACGCGGCTTATTCAGAAACTCACGGTCAACCTTGTCCCACGGCAGCGCCAGCTGGGAAACGTCATACATCAGGTTTTGAATCAGCAGATGAATCGACAGCATCGGCAGAAACGGAATAAAGGCACTGGCCACCAGCAGCGAGAAAACGTTGCCGAAGTTGGAGCTGGCGGTCATGTTGAGATACTTGATGATGTTGCCAAAGGTCTCGCGTCCTTTGAGTACACCCTCATTCAGCACCTGTAAATCCTTCTCCAGCAGGATGATGTCCGATGAGGCTTTCGCCACATCCGCCGCGCTGTCCACGGAAATCCCGGTGTCAGCTGCCCGCAGCGCAGGCGCGTCGTTAATGCCATCGCCCAGGAACCCGACGGTGTGACCGTTCTGCTGCATCAGCCGCACCAGACGGGATTTCTGCAGCGGGGTCAGCTGAGCAAACAGGGTGCAGCGTTCAGCTTCCTGCGCCAGCTCATCATCGTTCATCGCCTCAATCTGATCGCCGGTCAGCATCGCCGGATCGGTCAGCCCGACATCGGCACAGACCCGCAGCGTCACCAGCGGATTGTCACCGGTCAGCACTTTCACCGTCACACCGCTGTCACGCAGGGCTTTAATCGCCTTACCCGCGCTGGCTTTAGGCGGATCGCGGAAGGTCAGCATTCCCTGAATAATCAGATCGCGCTCATCACTGTCGCTGAGCGGCGCGTGTAGCTCGCCATCACGGGTTGCCACCAGCAGCACGCGATAGCCCTGCTGATGATAGTGTTCAGTCTGCGCCAGCAGCGCCGCGCGCTGTGCCGCATCCAGTGCGACCACCGTGTCGCCCTGGCGCACGGCAATGCTGACTGCCAGCATCTCTTCCACTGCGCCTTTACAGATCAGTTGTGAACGATGCTGAGTCAGATCCTCCACCAGCACCGACACCCGACGGCGGGTAAAATCAAACGGCAGCTCATCGATCAGCTGGAACTGGCTGCGCTGAGACTGTGAAATGACCTTGTCGCCCGCGCAGAGTAAGGCGCGATCCATCAGGTTTTTCGCGCCACTCTGGCTGCCGCTGTTGAGCCATGCCAGCAGCAGCACCTGTGCATCTTCGTTGCCCCGCGCGTCCAGATGATGCGCCAGCAGGATGGTGTCCTGGGTCAGCGTGCCGGTTTTATCGGTACAGAGCACATCCATCGCGCCGAGGTTCTGAATGGCGTTGAGCTTTTTAACGATCACTTTGCGGCGTGACATCGCAATCGCGCCCTTAGCCAGGTTGGCGCTGACAATCATCGGCAGCATTTCCGGGGTCAGTCCGACCGCGACGGCCAGTGCAAACAGCGTGGCATCCATCCAGTCGCCTTTGGTGAAGCCGTTAATCAGCAGCACCACCGGGACCATCACCAGCATAAAGCGGATCAGCAGCTTGCTGACGCTGTTCACCCCGCGGTCAAAGGCGGTCTGCGGACGGCTTCCGGTCAGCGATGAGGCCAGGGAGCCGAACCAGGTTTCGCCGCCGGTCGCTACCACGACTGCGCTGGCTGTGCCGCTGGCCACGCTGGTGCCCATCAGGCAGATATTCGGTGATGCCAGCCGCTCCTGGGCGGTCTGACCTTCGGCATCGATACCCGCATCGCTGCTCTGTTTTTCAACCGGCAGCGACTCGCCGGTCAGCACCGCTTCACTGATAAACAGATTACGTGAACTCAGCAGACGGACATCGGCAGGCACCTGATCGCCGGTGCTGAGCAGAATGATATCGCCCGGCACCAGTTCACTCATATCCACATCCTGACGCTGCGCGGTTTCGCTGCCTGGCTCACGGCGCAACACGGTGACCTGGCTGCGCACCAGTGACTTCAGTGCCTGCGCCGCACGGTTGGTGCGAAACTCCTGCCAGAAGCGCAGGAGCCCGCTCAGCATCACCATGGTGAAGATGATGATGACGCCGGAGAGATCGGTCTCCTGACCGGCGCGCAGCGGCAGAATATAGTCGGTAAACAGGCTCACCAGCGCCAGGACCAGTAATACGTAGATAAACGGGTTATTAAACGCCATCAGCAGCTGAATCAGCGCCGGTGGCGCTTTCTCATGCGCCACTTCATTACGGCCATACAAAGCCAGTCGTTTCGCCGCCTCAGCCTGGGTCAGGCCCTGACGCTGGCTGCGCAGGTTCGCCAGCGTCATATCAATGTGCTGGTCTGCCTGCTGCGCCACAGCAAACATTTTTTTACTTTTTTTATCATTACGGTTGCCGGATGAAGTGATCGCAACCTGTTCCAGTTTCATGTCGCTCATTTCGACATCTCCCTGATTTAAAGCAACAGTTGTCCTGCACGGGAAATAACGTGCATGGATAAAACCTGGCGTGGCCGGGTTATTTAATGGGGTGACTTTCAGAAACAGTCAGGTTATTCCGCCGGCGCGCTAAATAATGACGCGCGCAGGGTTACCTGACGCCGGTTATACGCGGCGTTTTAAAAGTCTGATATCAGCGATTGGACGCAGCCTGGGCTACGCCAGACGGGGCGGAGGAAAAAGAGCTAATATAAACAGCAGCATAACGCGCACTCCTGGTGATAGCAGGATTAAAAATAAGGAGCGCGATCGTTAATTAAAGCGGGGATCGCTGCTCGCCGGTTGGCAAGCAGCAGAGGAAACTCAGCTTGCCAGAATAAAGGTTAATCTCGGGTGACTGTCCAACTGAATTCTCCTGAAGTTATCTGCCGCCATTATAAAGAGAGGCCGGCGTCGGTAAAGCAATAACGTATTGAATAACGGTTTCGTTGAGGATTTGTTTCTGCTCAGGTTGCCGCTTCGGTAACAGCGTGGCGATCTTCTTATAACCTCCAGGTAATGCTTATAACCTTTTAGCATATGATTAGCCCATATTCGACTATTCTTCGCATCGGCCCTTTCGTAAACTCGCGTAACTTTTTAGAGGCAAGGAAATTTCATGAAAACTATAATTCCATCACTGCTGGCGCTGACGCTGGCTGCCGCCTTCACAGCCCAGGCCGCAACACCAAAAGATACGCTGGTGATTGCACAATCAACTGACGACGCAGACAGCTTCGATCCGGCCAAAGGGTTTGAACTGACCAGCGTTCAGGCCTTTACGAACATCTATCAGCGCCTGGTGCAGTCTGACCCGCAGAATCCGGTGGATCTGAAACCTACGCTGGCCACTTCGTGGCAGCCCGGCAGCGACAACCGCAGCCTGACCTTTGAACTGCGCAAAGATGCGAAATTCTCTACCGGCAACCCGCTGCGTCCGGAAGATGTGATCTTCTCGCTGGGCCGCGTGGTGAAGCTGAACCTCGATCCCTCTTTCATCCTGACGCAGCTCGGCTGGACCAAAGATAACGTCGATGGCTTCCTGAAGAAAGTCGACGACAATCATGTGCAGATCAGCTGGACCGCCAACGTCAGCCCGACCTACGTCCTGAGCCTGCTCTCTGCTCCGGTTTCATCGATCATTGATGAAAAAACCGCGATGGCGAACCAGAAGAACGGCGATTTCGGTAACGCCTGGCTGGCCACCCACTCGGCGGGCAGCGGCCCGTATCAGATCCGCAAAGTGGTGATGCATCAGGTGGTGCTGCTCAGTGCTAACCCGACCTCACCAGCGGGCGCGCCAAAAATGAAGAACATCCTGATCAAAAACGTGCCTGAACCGGCTGCGCGTCGTCTGCTGCTGGAACAGGGTGATGCCGATATCGCCCGTAACCTGGGTGCCGATCAGATTGCTGCGCTGAACGGCAAACCGGGCGTGAAGACGGAAGCGATTCCCATGGCGTCGCTCTACTACATCCAGTTCAACATCGGTGCGAACGAGACGATGAAGAACCCGGCCTTCTGGGAAGCGGCGCGCTACCTGTGGGATTACAAAGGCATCGCCAGTGAGCTGCTGAAAGGCCAGTTCGATGTGCATCAGAGCTTCCTGCCTAAGGGCTTCCTGGGTGCGATCAACGACACGCCATACAGCTACGATCCGGAAAAAGCCAAAGCGATTCTGAAGAAAGCGGGCCTGAACAACGTCACCTTCAAGCTCTCCACCAGCAACCAGCCGCCTTATCTGGATATCGCACAGGCGCTGCAGGGCAGCTTCGCCAAAGCGGGCGTGAAAGTGGAAGTGGTGCCGGGTCTGAGCTCCGAAGTGTCGACCAACGTGAAAGCGCATAAATATGAAGCGACGCTGAACGCCTGGGGCTCCGACTACTTCGATCCCAACACCAATGCCGCCTCGTTTGCTTACAACCCGGAAGATGGCAGCAAAACCATCGCCTTCCGTTCAGACTGGCACATTCCTGAGCTGAACAAGCAGGTGATTGCGGCGACCGCCGAGAGCGATCCGAAGAAACGCGTGGCGCTGTATGAAGCGATGCAGCGTGAAGTAATGAAGAACTCACCGTATGTGATTGGGATGCAGGCGAAGAACCTGATCGCCCTGCGCGACAACCTGAAAGGCTATGTGCAGGGCATTAACCCTGACATGGTGTATTACTCGCAGGTCACTAAGTAATGGCACAGTCTGTTCCTTCAGCCGGGTTCGCCCGGCTTTTTTGGCAGCGTGGCGGGCGCCTGATCGGTAGCGTACTGTCGCTGCTGGTCACGCTGCTTGGCCTGCTCGCCTTCACCTTTATGCTGTCGCATCTCTCGCCGATCGATCCGGTGCAGCAGATCGCCGGCGATCACGCCAGTGAAGCGACCTATGAGCAGGTGCGTCATGACCTGGGTCTCGACCAGCCGGTGCTGATGCAGTTCTGGCGCTACGTCGAACATCTGGCGCAGGGCGATCTGGGTGTCTCCCGCCTCACCAATCAGTCGGTGAGCGGCGACCTGATGACCACCTTCCCCGCCACCATCGAGCTGGCGACCTGCGCGATGATCTTCGCAGTGGTGTTCGGCGTGACGCTGGCGCTGCTGGCCGCCTGGAAACCGGGGAGCTGGATCGATAATCTCGCCCGCTTTGTCTCGCTGCTGGGCTACTCGGTGCCGGTGTTCTGGCTCGGCCTGCTGGGCCTGCTGCTCTTTTATGCGGTGCTGCACTGGTCCGCCGGACCGGGACGGCTGGATGATATCTGGGTCTATACCCTGGAGCCGAAGACCGGCTTTGTGCTGATCGACAGCTGGCTGTCGGGTGAACCGGAGATGTTCCGCAATGCGATTGCGCACCTCTGGCTGCCGGTGGTGATCCTCGGCCTGCTGGCGATGGCGGGCATTACCCGCCTGCTGCGTGCTGCGCTGCTGGAAGAGAGCAGCAAAGAGTATGTGGTGCTGGCGCGTGCTAAAGGCGCGGGTCGGGTGCGCATCCTGCTGCGCCATATCTTCCCCAACGTGCTGGGCACGCTGGTCACGGTGATCGCCCTCTCCTACGCTACGCTGCTGGAAGGCTCGGTGCTGACCGAAACCGTCTTCGCCTGGCCAGGTGTGGGTCGCTATATGACCAATGCGCTGTTCTCCGGCGATGTGCCGGCGATTCTGGGCTCAACCCTGTTAATCGGCAGCTGCTTTATCCTGATTAACACCCTGGCGGATGTTTTAACCTGGTTAACCGATCCGAGAACCCGATGACGCAACAACTCTCTGAACTCGAAACGCTGCGACCACGCCGTCGCCGTCAACGCGTTACCTCGTTAACCGTTGGGCTGACGCTGGTGGCGATTCTTATCCTGATGGCACTGCTGGCGCCGCTGATTGCACCGTTCGATCCGAACGTGCAGACCATGTCGAGCCGTCTGCTGGCGCCGTCGGCACAGCACTGGTTCGGCACCGACGGCTTTGGCCGCGATCTGCTGTCGCGCGTGATTTACGGCGCGCGTCCGACCCTGCTGCTGGTGTCGCTGATTCTGGTGCTGACCATTCCGGCCGGGCTGCTGATCGGCATCACCGCCGGTTACGTGGGTGGCTGGACCGAACGACTGCTGATGCGCATTACCGATATCTTTCTGTCACTGCCCAACCTGGTGATCGCGCTGGCGCTGGTGGCGATTCTCGGCCCAGGCCTGATGAACGGCGCGCTGGCGCTGGCGCTGACCAGCTGGCCGCCGTTTGCCCGTCAGGCACGTGCTGAAACCCTGGCACTGCGCCGCAGCGACTACCTTGCCGCCGCGCGGATGCAGGGGATTACGGGCTTTCGCCTGATGTTCGGTCATATCCTGCCGCTCTGCATGCCGACGGCGGTAGTCCGCGCCGCCCTGAGCCTGGGCGGGATTATCCTGGCCGCAGCCGGGCTCGGTTTCCTCGGTATGGGCGTTCAGCCGCCGACGGCGGAATGGGGTTCGATGGTGGCCGAAGGCAGTAAAGTCATTTTTGATCAGTGGTGGGTTGCTGCTGCACCGGGCGCGGCGATTCTGTTTGCCAGCCTGGCCTTTAACCTGACAGGCGATGGCCTGCGCGACCGACTGGATACCCGTCATGCAAAATAATCTGCTCCATGCCGAGGGGCTGACCATTCGCAGCGACGATGCGCTGCTGGTCGATAACATCAGTTTTTCCGTAGGCCGCGAGCGTGTGGCGCTGGTCGGTGAGTCCGGTTCCGGCAAGTCACTGACCGCCCGCAGCCTGATGGGCTTACTCTCGCCCGCGCTGCATCTGCAGGCCAGCCAGCTCCAGGTGGCCGGTGAAAATGCGCTGACGCTGAGTGAGCGTCACTGGAACCAGCTGCGCGGTAACCGCGTGGCGATGGTGATGCAGGACCCGAAGTATGCCCTTAACCCGACGCGCACCATTGGCTGGCAGGTGGAAGAGCCGCTGATCCTGCATCGCCGCCTGAGCCGTGCCGAGCGCAAAGAGAAAGTGTGTGAAATGCTGGATGCGGTCGGCCTGCCCGATCCGCGTCGTCTGATGCAGCAGTATCCGCATCAGCTCTCTGGCGGCATGGGCCAGCGTGTGATGCTGGCGATCGCCCTGATTACCGATCCGGACTTCCTGATCGCCGATGAACCGACCTCCGCGCTGGATCATGCCATGCGCGATCAGGTGCTGGCGCTGATCCGCGGTCTGGTGGAGGCGCGCAACATGGGCCTGCTGCTGATCAGCCATGATTTGCAGCAGGTTTCAGAACATTGCGAGCGGGTGATGGTGATGTATAAAGGCCGGTTGCTGGATACGCTGCCCGCCGCCGATCTGCCGCACGCTACCCATCCCTACACCCGCACGCTGTGGGCCTGCCGTCCGGGTAAAGCGACCCACGGACAGACTTTACCGGTGCTGGACCGCGCTGCGCTGGAGGCGAATGATGATTAAGCTGCAGAATCTAAGCGTCGCCCACAAACAGGGTTACGAGCTGCGCACCGTGGTGCATGAGGTTAACCTGGAGGTTAACGCTGGCGAGTGTTTTGGTCTGGTGGGTCCGTCAGGCTGCGGCAAGTCGTCGCTGCTGTGGGTGCTGGCAGGTCTGAACCCACACTGGCAGGGTCAGATGCAGCTTGCCGGTCACGAAGTTCAGCCGGGTAAAGCTTTCACCGGCGCGCTGCGTCAGGAAGTGCAGATGGTGTTTCAGGATCCCTATGCCTCGCTGCATCCGCGTCACCGGCTGCGTCGCACGCTGGCGGAGCCGCTGAAGCTGCTGAAACGCGACAATATCAACGATCGTATCGATCAGGGCTTCCGTCACGTCGGACTCGATCCCGCTATGGCGGATCGCTATCCGCATCAGCTCTCCGGCGGTCAGCGTCAGCGTGTTGCCATCGTGCGCGCCCTGCTGCTGCAGCCGAAGATCCTGCTGCTGGATGAGCCGACGTCGGCGCTGGATATGTCAGTGCAGGCGGAGATCCTCAATCTGCTCAACGATCTGAAACAGCAGGATGGCCTGACCATGGTGCTGGTGAGCCACGATCCCGACGTGATCGATCACATGTGCGATCGCGCCGTGCACATGTCGCAGGGTCGCATCATCGAACAGATCTCTGCCTGAAATCAGGCCGGACGGTGTTCACCTGCCGTCCGGCGCTGCTGCATCCGCCGCGCCTTTCTGTAACATCCCCTTCTTCCACCTTCAGTCTCATCCTCTCTATTGCCAGAACGGCGCGCTGTTCTCTTCCTCTGAGTCATTAGATTGCCACGCGACGCTGTAAACCTTTACAGGCTGAAGCAGGCACGCGAATGCGACAGCGCAAAACGCAGCGGCTGGCTGATGCGGTATACTCGCGACCATTATTTCATGAGAGGAAAAAGCAATGACGGTAAAACTACGTCCGCTGGAGCGGGAAGACCTGCACTTTGTCCATCAGCTGGATAACAACGCCAGCGTGATGCGTTACTGGTTTGAGGAGCCGTATGAGGCGTTTGTGGAGCTGTCCGATCTCTACAACAAGCACATTCACGATCAGACCGAACGTCGCTTTGTGGTCGAGCACAACGGGCAGAAAGCGGGATTAGTGGAACTGGTGGAAATCAACCATGTGCACCGCCGCGCCGAGTTTCAGATCATTATCGATCCGGCCCATCAGGGCAAAGGACTGGCAACCCAGGCGGCGAAGCTGGCGATGGATTACGGCTTCTCGGTGCTGAATCTCTACAAGCTCTACCTGATTGTCGATCAGGAGAACGAAAAAGCGATCCACATCTACACCAAGCTCGGATTCGAGATCGAAGGCGTGCTTAAACATGAGTTTTTCATCAACGGGGAGTACCGCAACACCATCCGCATGTGCATTTTCCAGCATCAGTATCTGGAACGCCATAAAACGCCAGGCGGAATGGTGAAGCCGACCGCGCAGTAATCAGCCGCGCGCGCCAACCGGGTTCATAAAGGGACGCGGGTGTTCAGGCTTAAGGTCGTACATGCCGCCATAGAAGGGATCGACCAGCAGCCAGCCGGGGAAGCCACCCAGCGGGATATTGCCCAGCAGATACCACAGGTTAGCGCGTGCCTCGATAGGCACCGTGACCGGCACGTAGCCCGGGCTTTCCAGCATCAGCAGGTAGTGCTTTTTGCCGAAGTAGCGGCCGGTAGATTTTTCCAGTTCAACGGTCTGCGGCGTGAAACCCTGCGCAACTGCATAGCCACGCTCATCCTGCACGGTAAAGCGCGCGCCCTGCGGCAAGGAGTCGATGCGCACCAGTTGGGTTTCATTGCCGGCAATGGTGGCACAGCCGCTAAGCAGCAGCGCGGCGGCCAGGGCCAGAATTCGCTGTTTCATGAAGGGGTCCACAGAGTGATCAGTGATCAGAGTGTAGACCGCCCTCTCCGCCTCAATCGGGCTATCATCGCCCGATTCAGCCAGCTTATTGCGGTTGACAAGCGCGGGCGATAGCCGCGATGTCGTTGGGTGAGGTGCGACAGCAGCCGCCAATCAGCTTCGCGCCCGCCTGCTGCCACTCTGCCAGTTTGTCATGCAGCGTGCAGCCTGATGGCGCTGAGTGCCAGGTTTTGCTGCCAGCATCATACTGCTCGCCGGAGTTGGGATAGACCACCAGCGGCTTGTCGGTCAGCTTCTGCAACTGCTGCAGCGCAGGCGTCACGCTCTCAAGTGCCACGCAGTTGATTCCCACCGCTACCACCTGTGGCTGCTGATTCAGCCAGCTCACGACGTCTGAGAGCGGCGTGCCGTCGCTGATGTGTCCGGCGTCACGCAGGGTAAACGAGAACCAGGCGCGGCCTTCAGGAAATTCAGCCAGCAGCGTCACCAGCGCCTGCGCTTCGGCAAACGAAGGCAGGGTTTCGCAGGCCAGCAGATCGGCACCCGCCGCCAGCAGCGCCTGCACGCGTGGGCGGTGAAACGCCATCATCTCCGCTTCCGGCAACGCATAGTCGCCGCGATATTCCGAACCATCCGCCAGGAAGGCGCCATAGGGACCGACCGATCCCGCTACCAGCAGCGTTTTTGCGTCGGGCCGGACCGCCAGATAATCGTGACGGGCGCGCCGCGCCAGTTCGACGCTCTGCGCGATCAACGCCAGTGACTCCGCCTCATCAAGGCCACGAGTGGCAAAGCCCTGCGGCGTCGCCTGGTAGCTGGCAGTAATGGCACAGCGCGCGCCGGCGACAAAATAGTCGTAGTGCACCTGATAGATCAGCTCAGGATTTTCCATCAGCACCTTAGCTGACCATAACGCATCGGCCAGATGACAGCCGCGGGCTTCCAGCTCGGTGGCCAGGGCACCATCCAGAATCAGCAGTGGTGACTCCGTTAAAGCCTGCGCGACAGGGTTATACGACATCATTGGCCTCCTCAGGCTTCGGGGATGATTTGTGGGTCAGATGGTAAGCGGCATAGCAGAACAGCACAAACGGGATGCCACACCACAGCGCGATACGCTGAGTCGGATCAAACGCCAGACCGACACAGGCCAGCAGGCAGAGCAGGAAACCCAGCACCGGCGTCAATGGATAGAGCGGCGCACGGTAGGCCAGATCGGCCAGCGATTTGCCCTGCTGAAGATGACGACGACGGAAAACAAAATGCGAAGCGCAGATGCTGAGCCAGACGGCCACCACTGCAAAGCCGGAGATAGCTGACAGCGCCACAAACACCGTGTCGGGCGCGACCACGCTGGAGACCAGCGCCAGCAAACCACCCACCATGCTGACGGTGATCGCCAGCATCGGCACGCCGCGCTTGTTCACCCGGGCAAAGGCGCGCGGCAGCGTATTTTCATTGGCCAGCGACCAGAGCATCCGCCCGGAGGCATAGAGTCCGGAGTTGGCCGCAGACAGGATAGCGGTCAGGATCACAAAGTTAATAATGTCAGCCGCCCACGGGATGCCGATCTTTTCGAAGACCAGCACGAACGGGCTTTTCACGATACCCGCCTGATCCATAGGAATCAGCGCCGCCAGCACAAATACCGTGCCGATGAAGAAGATAATCAGCCGGGCCACGGTAGTACGGATCGCCAGCGGCAGCACTTTCTCCGGCTGCTGGGTTTCACCGGCCGCAATACCGATCAGCTCAGTGCCGGAAAAAGCGAAGTTGACTGCCACCATAGTCATCAGAATCGGCAGTACGCCGTTGGGCAGCCAGCCGTGCGCCGTCAGGTTGCTCAGGCCCGGTGCGGGCGTGCCATCCTTCATCGGGATAAACCCAAACATCGCCGCGCCACCGAGCACGATAAAGGCGACAATCGTCACCACCTTAATCAGCGAGAACCAGAACTCCCCTTCGGCGAAGAAGCGGGTTGAGATGACGTTCAGCAGATAGATGGCGCAGCAGAAGACCAGGCACCAGATCCATACCGGGATCTGCGGGAACCAGTACTGCATACAGAAGCCCGCCGCCGTCAGGCTGGAGCCGAGCGCCACGGTCCAGGTGAGCCAGTAGAGCCAGGCCACGGTGTAGCCGGTTGCCGGGCTGAGATAGCGTGCGGCATAGACGTGGAACGCGCCGGTTTCCGGCATCGCCACCGAGAGCTCGCCCAGACAGACCATCACCAGCCAGACCACCAGCGCGCCAATCAGATAGGCGAGCAGCGTCCCCGCCGCCCCGGTGGTGGAAATGATGTAGCCGGTGTTAAAAAACAGGCCGGTGCCGATTACGCCGCCCAGCGATAACATCACCAGATGGCGCACTTTCATGGTGCGTTTAAATTGTTCCTGCGAGGGAGTTGGCTGTTCGCTCATCACTTTTATCCGTATGGACGTCTAAACATCTATAAGGGACAGTTTTATACGCGTCACAGCCGGTAATTGCAACGGCAGGGAAACAGGGAGGAGGTAAAGGCGGTTCAGTGCCCCGTCGCGGCGGGGCCTGATGCGTTAGCCGAAAACGCTTTGAATATAACGTTCCAGCGCCATGCGGGAACTAAATCCGTGCGGGATGCCGTAGTGTTCCTGTGAATCACCCGCCAGGTAGAGAGGGAATTGGGTGTAGTGATCGCAGGTCTTCATTTCTGAAGCAGGTTCAGCGAACGGCTGGCTCTTCTCTTTCAGTGTCGGGTGAATGACGAGTGCCATGCGCCCCATGCGCGCTTCGCGATTCACATAAACATAGTTCTCTCCACGGCGATAACCATAGGCCCGTGGGGTAATTTCATCGACTTCGAAACCCGCTTTTTCCAGTACGCGCGCTACCTCATCTGGTCGTAAATACATGCTCGATCCTCTCCTCTTTCAAAAGCTTCGCAACCTTACAACAGCATGACAGAGTGGGCATTCGGAATTTTCCCTAAAGAACACTCCCGCGTCTCGTTTATCTCAAGGTCGTCTACACTAGTATTACGTTTTTAAATCAAAGGGAGCTAAAAAATGTTTAATCGCACTGTAAAAAACGATGACATTGATATTAATCAGGATGTTAACGAACTGGCCGATTCACTGGAAGCGCTGCTGAAATCTTACGGCAGTGACGCCAAAGACGAAGTGGATTCTGCACGCAGTCAGGCAGAAAAGCTGCTGAAACAGACCCGCTCCAGACTGAACGGCGGCAGCAACCGTGTCTCACAGGTTGCGCGTGATGCCAGTGCGCAGGTTGACACCTATGTCCATGACAAGCCATGGCACGGTGTTGGTATCGGTGCCGCTTTCGGTATCGTAGTGGGTGTGCTGCTGGCTTCACGTCGCTAAGCTCAACTCTAAAAAATCTCCTGAGCCCTGCCCTGTGCGGGGCTTTTTTATGCCCTTTTTCTGGCTGGTGACATTTACAAAAGATTTTTCCAGGCTGCAGGGCGCATCCCTGCTGGCTTTGCCGCTGTTGCGCAAATGCAAATCATAAAACCCTATATCTGGTGGGCTTGACCCACAAAACCACTACATCTAGTATTTATCTCATCAGCACGACACCAGATGTCCGGCAGAATGAGGCCCGCAACCTGCTCCTCCAGCTCTGTTTCCTGACATCAGAACCGCATATAGAGGGAAATACGAATCATGCGCATTATTATTTACACTAAAGATAACTGTGTCCAGTGCACGGCAACCAAAAATGCGATGGACCGTCAGGGTCTCGCCTATCAGCTTATCAATCTCGACAGCCAGCCCGAGGCGATCGACAACCTGAAATCACTGGGTTACCGCCAGGTACCCGTCGTGATGGCAGATAACGATCACTGGAGCGGTTTCCGCCCGGACAAAATCGCCACGCTGCGCACGCTTTCTGCTGTCGGAGGATAAACACATGTTCCCGCTGGTCTATTTTTCCAGCCAGTCGGAAAACACCCACCGGTTTGTGACGCGCCTCGGCCTGCCTGCCCGGCGCATCCCGCTTGATGCCCGGCAACAACTGCATATCGACCAGCCCTATATTCTGGTGGTGCCCAGCTATGGCGGTGGCAGCAGTCGCGGTGCGGTGCCCGGTCAGGTGATTCAGTTTCTTAATGATGAGGCGAACCGACGCGGTATTCGTGGCGTGATCGCAGCGGGCAACCGTAACTTCGGTGCCGGTTACTGCCTGGCGGGCAGCATCATTGCAAATAAATGTCAGGTTCCCTGCCTCTACCGCTTCGAGCTGATGGGAACGCCTGACGATATCGCGAAAGTTAAAGCGGGAGTAACCCAATTTTGGCAACAACAGACACCCTCAACGGCGTGACGCTCGATTATCACGCCCTTAATGCCATGCTCAATCTCTACGACGCCGAGGGCCGCATCCAGTTCGACAAGGATCGCGAAGCGACACGTCAGTTTTATCTGCAGCATGTGCAACCCAATACCGTCCCCTTCAATAGCTGCGCTGAGCGTTTACGCTATCTGGTGGCAGAGAGCTATTACGAAGCGGAAGTGCTGAACCAGTACGATTTTGCGTTCCTGCTTGCGCTGCATGAGGTGGCGGAAAATTGGGGATTTGAGTTTAAAACCTTTCTCGGTGCCTGGAAGTACTACACCAGCTACACCCTGAAGACCTTCGATGGCAAACGTTATCTGGAAACCTTCGAACAGCGCGCCTGCATGGTGGCGCTGACGCTGGCTCAGGGCGATGAAAAGCTTGCGCGGGCCCTGCTGGAGGAGATCCTCAGCGGCCGTTTTCAGCCCGCTACACCAACCTTCCTGAACTGCGGCAAACAGCAACGCGGTGAGCTGGTCTCCTGCTTCCTGCTGCGCATCGAAGACAATATGGAGTCGATTGGTCGCGCAGTGAATTCGGCACTGCAGCTCTCAAAGCGCGGCGGTGGCGTCGCCTTTTTGCTGTCGAATCTGCGTGAGTCCGGTGCGCCAATCAAACGTATTGAAAATCAGTCGTCGGGCGTTATCCCGGTGATGAAAATGCTGGAGGATGCCTTCTCTTATGCGAATCAGCTCGGCGCGCGTCAGGGCGCTGGCGCGGTGTGGCTCAATGCGCACCATCCCGATATTTTCCGCTTCCTTGATACCAAGCGCGAAAACGCCGATGAGAAGATCCGCATCAAAACCCTGTCGCTGGGCGTGGTGATACCCGATATCACCTTCCAGCTGGCAAAAGAGAACAAACCGATGGCGCTGTTCTCGCCTTACGACGTTGAACGGATCTACGGTCAGGCCTTTGGCGATATCAGCATCAGCGAGAAATATGACGAGATGCTGGCCGACGACCGCATCCGTAAAACCTATATTCAGCCACGCGACTTCTTCCAGACGCTGGCTGAGATTCAGTTTGAGTCGGGCTATCCCTACATCATGTATGAGGACAGCGTGAACCGCAGTAATCCGATTGCCGGTCGCATTAACATGAGCAACCTCTGCTCTGAGATCCTGCAGGTGAACAGCGCCAGCGAGTACAATGACGATCTCAGCTATCGCCGGATCGGCAAAGATATCTCCTGTAATCTCGGCTCACTGAACATTGCGCACGCGATGGATTCACGCGATCTGGCGCGTACCGTGGATGTGGCGATCCGCGCTCTGACCTCGGTGTCGATGATGAGCGAAATTGGCTCGGTGCCCTCGGTCGCCGAAGGCAATCGCCGTTCGCACGCCATTGGCCTGGGTCAGATGAACCTGCACGGCTATCTGGCGCGGGAAGGCATCGCCTACGGTTCACCGGAAGCGCTGGATTTCACTAATCTCTACTTCTACTGCATCACCTATTATGCGCTGCGCACCTCTAATCAGCTGGCACAGGAGCGTCAGCAGACCTTCGATGGCTTTGCGGAATCGCAGTACGCCAGCGGTGTCTACTTCGATAAGTATCTGCAGCGCGAATGGCTGCCGTGCACGGAACGGGTAGCGACGCTGTTTGCCGATGCCGGACTGACCCTGCCGACACAGGCGGACTGGCAGGCGCTGCGTGACTCGGTGATGCAGCACGGACTATTTAATCAGAACCTGCAGGCGATCCCGCCAACCGGTTCAATCTCCTACATCAACCATGCCACCTCCAGCATCCATCCGATTGTCTCCCCTATCGAGATCCGCAAAGAGGGCAAAACCGGCCGCGTCTACTATCCCGCGCCGTTTATGACCAATGAGAATCTCCATCTCTATCAGGATGCGTATCAGATTGGGCCGGAAGCGATTATTGATACCTACGCAGAAGCGACTCAGCATGTCGATCAGGGCCTGTCGCTGACGCTGTTCTTCCGCGATGACGTCTCGACCCGTGACATCAACAAAGCGCAGATTTACGCGTGGAAAAAAGGCATCAAAACGCTCTATTACATTCGACTGCGCCAGATGGCGCTTCAGGGCACGGAGGTTCAGGGTTGCGTCTCATGCTCCCTGTGATGAAAACGATGAAACTAAAACAGATTCAGGCAATTAACTGGAACCGCATTCAGGATGACAAAGATCTTGAAGTGTGGAATCGTCTCACCAGCAACTTCTGGCTGCCGGAGAAAGTGCCGCTCTCCAACGATCTGCCCGGCTGGCAGACGCTGGATAAACAGCAGCAGCAGCTGACCATCCGGGTTTTCACCGGCCTGACGCTGCTCGACACTATCCAGAACGTGGTCGGCGCGCCGGGGCTGATGGAAGATGCCATTACCCCGCACGAAGAGGCGGTGCTGTCGAATATCAGCTTTATGGAAGCGGTGCATGCCCGCTCCTACAGTTCGATCTTCTCAACCCTGTGTAACACCCAGGATGTGGATGCCGCTTATCAGTGGAGCGAAGAGAATGCGCCGCTGCAGAACAAGGCGCGCATCATCCTGGAACACTACCAGGCCGATGATCCGCTGAAGAAGAAGATCGCCAGCGTTTTCCTGGAGTCTTTTTTGTTCTATTCCGGCTTCTGGCTGCCGATGTACTGGTCGAGCCGTGGCAAGCTGACCAACACCGCTGACCTGATTCGCCTGATTATTCGCGATGAGGCGGTACACGGTTACTACATCGGTTACAAATATCAGCAGGCGCTGGCTGCCACTGACGATCTGCGCCGCGAAGAGCTGCAGCAGTTCGCCTATGATCTGCTGCTGGCGCTGTATGAGAACGAAGTGGCTTATACCGAGGCGCTCTATGCCGATGTCGGCTGGGTAGAGGAGGTGAAAACCTTCCTGCACTACAACGCCAACAAAGCGTTGATGAATCTGGGCTATGAGGCGCTGTTCCCGGCGGAGCTGACAGCGGTGAATCCGGCCATTCTGTCGGCTCTGTCGCCCAACGCCGACGAAAACCACGACTTCTTCTCCGGTTCAGGCTCCTCCTATGTGATGGGAAAAGCGGTCGAAACCGAAGACGAGGACTGGAATTTCTGAGGGTTACCGGGTGCTGTTTTGTCAGCATCCGGTTTTCTCTGGCAGTGCCGTGTCAGCCGCGCCATTCCGTCTAATCATAAGAAAAAAATATTACTGCAACACAGCCTGACTATTTCACCGTTTGTTGATTCTGCCCCTCCCCGCATTTCCTTTTTTTTCGACCAATTATTCCACTGAACCCGATCGTTTCAGGCGTGATTATTTCCCTGTATCGGAATCCATTATTTCCGTAATATTTCACCCTGGTGACGCTTATTTTTCTCCCTTTCAGCCGGCAAATCGGCTGAAATGCTAAAAACCCGCCAATGATTTCACAAAAAATTAATCCACGCTTATCCCTTGTGAGCACTGAAGATAATCGTCATCTGAATGTCCTGCGGCCGGCCAATATCCCACTTCAGGGTTGTCAGATAACGTCAGTGTGCTACGGTATGGCCTGCTTAAATTTCAGCGGGAACGACAGGATAATATTAGATATTTCAACCAGGATTTAATGACTGCATGGCTATTAAGCTCGAAGTAAAAAATCTCTATAAAATATTTGGCGACAATCCGGATCGCGCGTTTAAATATATTGAAAAGGGTGCGACCAAAGATGTCATTCTTGAGAAGACCGGGCTCTCCCTTGGCGTAAAGAACGCCAGTCTGGCCATTGAAGAAGGCGAGATATTCGTCATCATGGGGTTATCCGGTTCAGGAAAATCGACCATGGTTCGCCTTCTCAATCGTCTGATAGAGCCGACGCGCGGTCAGGTGATTATTGACGGTGTCGATATTGCCAAAATATCAGCCAGCGAACTGCGTGACGTGCGCAGAAATAAAATCAGTATGGTATTCCAGTCATTTGCTTTGATGCCGCACATGAATGTATTAAATAATACGGCATTTGGCATGGAATTAGCGGGAATCGCACTGGCTGAACGCCAGGAAAAAGCACTGGAAGCGTTACGTCAGGTCGGGCTGGAGAATTATGCGCACGCTTATCCGGATGAACTTTCCGGAGGGATGCGGCAGCGCGTCGGATTAGCCCGCGCACTGGCCATCAATCCCGACATCTTATTAATGGATGAGGCCTTCTCCGCTCTGGATCCGTTGATTCGTACTGAAATGCAGGATGAGCTGGTTAATTTACAAGCCAGGCATCAGCGCACCATCGTCTTTATTTCCCACGATCTTGATGAAGCGATGCGTATTGGCGACCGTATTGCCATTATGCAGGGCGGCGAAGTGATACAGGTTGGTACGCCGGATGAGATCCTGAATAACCCGGCCAATGACTATGTCCGCACCTTCTTCCGTGGCGTCGATATCAGTCACGTATTCAGCGCCAAAGATATCGCCCGTCGTAGCGCGGGAGCGTTGATCCGCAAAGCGCCAGGTTTTGGCCCGCGCTCCGCCATTAAGCTGCTGCAGGATGAAGACCGTGACTACGGCTACGTGCTGGAGAAACAGAAGTTTCTTGGCGTGGTCTCCACCGACTCGCTGAAAGCCGCGCTGGCAGCAGGTCTGGGACTCGATAGCGCCCTCCTCGACTCGCCAGCCGCGGTGCCCGCCGATACCTCACTGAGCGATCTGCTCTCGCACGTCGCTCAGGCGCCCTGTGCGGTGCCAGTGGTCGGTGAGGAGAATCAGTATGTCGGTATCATTTCCAAAAGCACGCTATTGCGCGCGTTAGATCGTGAAGGAGCCCAGCCATGAGTCAGGAAACCACCAATCCGTGGGATAGCGGCACCGCCGCCAGCAGTCAGGCTGCGCCCACCAGCAGCGGCGGTGCCGATGCCTGGGGCACGCCCGATGGCAGCGCGACACCCGATGCAGCCAGCAGCAGTGACTGGCTCAACAGCGCCCCCGCGCCCGCGCCGGAACATTTCAATATCATGGATCCATTCCACAAAACCTGGATCCCGCTTGATCACTGGGTGACTACCGGCATCGACTGGGTGGTCAACCATTTCCGCCCGCTGTTTCAGGGTATCCGGGTACCGGTTGACTATATTCTCAGCGCCTTTCAGCAGCTGTTGCTGGGGATGCCCGCGCCGGTAGCGATTCTGGTGTTTGCGCTGATCGCCTGGCAGATCGCGACACCCGCCATGGGCATCGCCACGCTGGTATCGCTGATCGTTATTGGCGCAATTGGCGCCTGGTCGCAGGCGATGGTCACGCTGGCGCTGGTGCTTACCGCGCTAATGTTCTGCATTCTCATCGGCCTGCCGCTGGGGATCTGGCTGGCCCGCAGTGAACGGGCAGCGCGTATCGTACGCCCCTTTCTGGATGCGATGCAGACAACACCCGCCTTTGTCTATCTGGTGCCGATTGTGATGCTGTTTGGTATCGGCAACGTGCCAGGCGTGGTGGTCACGATTATCTTCGCCCTGCCACCGATTGTACGCCTGACTATTCTCGGCATTAAGCAGGTGCCCGCCGATCTGATCGAAGCGAGCGAATCCTTTGGTGCCAGTCCGCGTCAGCTGCTATTCAAAGTGCAGTTGCCGCTGGCGATGCCCACCATTATGGCGGGCGTCAATCAGACCCTGATGCTGGCGCTGTCGATGGTGGTGATCGCCTCGATGATCGCCGTGGGCGGACTCGGTCAGATGGTGCTGCGCGGTATTGGCCGTCTCGATATGGGGCTGGCTACGGTGGGTGGTGTGGGGATTGTGATCCTTGCCATTATCCTTGACCGCCTGACCCAATCGTTTGGTCGCGATAGCCGCAGCCGCGGTAATCGTCACTGGTATCACACCGGCCCGCTGGGCCTGATCTTCTCTCCTTCGCGTAAAAAATAATCTGTCGGGCGGCGCCTGCGCGCCGCCCATCCTGACGCGACATCTGAAACAAGGAATGACTATGCGCAACAGAGCCTCTCTGCTCGCCGCCGTGGTAACCACGCTGGCCGTTTCACACGTCTCCGCTGCCGATCTGCCGGGCAAAGGTATTACGGTACAACCCATACAGAGCACTATCGCTGAAGAGACTTTTCAGACCCTGATTGTCAGCCGCGCGCTGGAAAAACTCGGCTATCAGGTCAGCAAGCCGAGTGAAGTGGATTACAACGTTGGCTACACCTCTATCGCCGCTGGCGACGCCACCTTTACCGCGGTGAACTGGCAGCCGCTGCATGACGACATGTACAAAGCCGCCGGTGGCGATCAGAAGCTCTATCGTCAGGGAACCTACGTTACCGGTGCCGCCCAGGGTTATCTGATTGATAAGAAGACCGCCGAGAAATATCACATCACCAATATCGAACAGCTGAAAGATCCTAAGATCGCCAGCCTGTTTGACGCCAACGGCGATGGCAAAGCGGATATGACCGGCTGTACGCCAGGCTGGGGCTGTGAAGCGGTGATTAATCATCAGAACAGCGCCTTCGGTCTCAGTGATACCGTGACCGCCAATATGGGTAACTATTCGGCGATGGTGGCGGATACGCTGGCGCGCTACAAACAGGGTAAACCGATCCTTTATTACACCTGGACGCCCTACTGGCTGAGCGATGTGCTGAAGCCGGGCCGCGATGTGGTCTGGCTGCAGGTGCCGTTCTCTTCGCTGCCTGGCGAACAGAAGGATGTGGATACTAAGCTGCCAAACGGCGCGAACTACGGTTTCCCGGTTAACACCATGCACATCGTCGCCAACAAAGCCTGGGCGGCGAAAAATCCGGCGGCTGCCCGTCTGTTTGCGGTCATGAAGCTGCCCATTACCGATATCAATGCTGAAAACTCAGCAATGCATGCCGGACAAAACTCAGAAGAGGCGATTAACCGTCATGTGGATGGCTGGATTAAGGCGCATCAGGCTGAGTTCGATAAATGGATCAGCGAGGCGCAGGCCGCCGCGCAATAACATGAAAACATTTCCGCCCCAGGGTGGTTGATAAAAGTGCTGGCTCAGTGAGCATACGCTTTAAGTCGGGCAGTTATCTGAGGGCAGAAATTTTTCTGCCCTTTTTTTATGTCTGCTTTCCCGACTGGTATGGCCTGTTAATAAACATGCGTGTGAAATAGTTTTTTGAGTTACTATTAACCTCAAATGATTATTAGCGACCGATGCTGTTTATGAATGCGACTCGCCAGGGTCTGACGCCTGCTTTAGTAATACTGATGTCAGTAGCAACCGGCCTCTGCGTAGCCAGTAATTACTACGTTCAGCCACTACTGAATACCATCGCCCAACAGTTTGATCTCTCTGTCAGCCTCGCCGGATTTATTGTCACCACGGCGCAGCTGGGCTACGCCTGCGGTCTGCTGCTGCTGGTGCCGCTTGGCGATCGGTTTGAACGACGCAGCCTGATTGTCACGATGATCCTGCTGGCTACTGCGGGCATGGTGATTATCGCCCTTTCGCACTCCTTTCTCTTTTTACTGCTGGGCACGGTGATGACCGGCCTGTTCTCGGTCGCCGCACAAATCCTGGTGCCGCTGGCCGCCACGCTGGCAGAGCCGGAGCGGCGCGGCAAAATAGTGGGGACGGTAATGAGCGGTTTGCTGCTGGGGATTCTGCTGGCGCGCACCGTGGCAGGCGGCCTGGCGCAGCTTGGCGGCTGGCGTACCGTTTACTGGACTGCCAGCCTGCTGATGGTGGTGATGGCCCTGGCGCTGTGGCGATCGCTGCCGCGCGTGAAACAGTCTGTGCCCATGAGCTATCCGCAACTGCTGGCCTCCATCTTTCGCCTGTATGCCGGTAATCGGGTGCTCCGCACCCGCGCCTGGACCGGCTGCCTCTCCTTTGCCAATTTCAGCCTGCTGTGGACCTCAATGGCCTTTCTGCTCGCCGGGGCGCCTTATCATTTCTCAGAGGGCGAGATTGGCTTGCTGGGGCTGGTCGGTGCCGCGGGTGCGCTGGCCGCACGTCAGGCGGGCGCGCTGGCTGACAAGGGTAAAGCGAAGCTGACCACCCGACTGGGCCTGCTGCTTATGCTGCTGTCGTGGGCCGCCATTGCGTGGGGCGCGGAGCAGCTTGCGCCGCTGATCGTCGGCATCCTGCTGCTGGATCTGGCGGTACAGGCCGTCCATATCACCAATCAAAGCGTGATCTACGCGCAGATGCCGGAGGCGCGGAACCGTCTTAATGCCGGTTACATGACCAGCTACTTTATGGGTGGCGCGGCCGGCTCACTGCTCTCCGCGACCGCTTACCATCTTTGGGGCTGGTATGGCGTCTGTGGCGCTGGCGCGCTGCTGACTGTGGTTAATCTGCTGATTTGGGCAGCCGGATCGCGCTTTGAGCCGGAAAAAATCAACTGAAGCCTGGCCGGACAGCGCATTGCGTCTGGTCACAAATGGTTAGGTTTGTTATGGTTAGTAGCAAACCTATTCACTTCAGTTATTTTTCCCCGCGATATTATTAAATTTGCCCCCTTTTTGATCACGTTCCGGCACAGCGGCTGCCGCCGGACGTACGGGTTTTTGACCCAGGGCCAGGGAATGGCCTGGAATACCTTTGATGGTGAATAGTGATTCTGTCAGCGATCACCTGCCAAAAAGTGACTACGCTTATCCTGTCACCATAGTTATTATACAAGTTGCAATTAGTGAGGTTTTTTTTAATGGAAAGTTCGTTTACTCCCATTGAGCAGATGCTAAACATCCGTGCCAATCGCCATAAGGATTTTCCGTTACAGGAAATTATTCTGACGCGTCTCTGTATGCATATGCAGGGTAAACTGCTGGACAACCGCAATAAGATGCTGAAAGCACAGGGTATTAATGAAACCCTGTTCATGGCGTTGATTACGCTGGATGCACAGGAAAACCATAGTATTCAGCCCTCTGAGCTCAGCTCTGCCCTTGGCTCTTCACGTACCAATGCCACGCGCATTGCTGATGAGCTGGAAAAGCGCGGCTGGATTGAGCGTCGTGAAAGCGATCACGACCGTCGCTGCCTGCACCTGCATCTGACCGATAAAGGGATGGAGTTCCTGCGTCAGCTGCTGCCACCTCAGCATCAGAGCCTGCAGTACCTCTGGTCATCGCTCTCCGTCGATGAGAAGTCGCAGCTGGAAGGCATCACCCGTAAGCTACTTAATCGTCTTGATAAAATGGATGAAGATCAGCTGATCGCCTCGCTTTCCCGCTAATAGCAATAAGTGCGACACAATCACCTGTCGGAATCGTTATTTTAATTTCCTTTTTTATCTGGCCAGCGCTTAGTCGCTGGCTTTTTCGACTCGGGCGCTGGCGAAAAGGGATTTCTGCCGCCCGACTAAATGGAAAACGTGGAGAAAGACATGAGTGCAACGGCAGAAGCACAAAGCCCGCAACCGTCAGCCAACAAAAAGAAGAAGCGCAAAAGTGTGCTCATCGTGCTGGCGTTGATCTTTGTGCTGATTGGTATTGCCTGGGGAGTTTACTGGTTCCTGGTCCTGCGCCATTTTCAGGAAACGGATGACGCCTACGTTGCGGGTAACCAGGTGCAGGTGATGGCACAGGTCTCCGGTAGCGTGAATAAAGTCTGGTTTGAAGATACCGATTTCGTCAAAAAAGGCGATGTGCTGGTTTCACTGGATAAGACGGATGCGGAGCAGGCGTTTGAAAAAGCGCAGACGGCACTCGCCACCAGCGTGCGTCAGACGCATCAGCTGATGATTAATGGCAAACAGTATCAGGCCAGCATTACATTGCAACAGACCGCTCTGGCGCAGGCACAGGCCGACCTGAAACGCCGTGAGCCGTTAGGCGCAGCTAATCTGATTGGCCGTGAAGAGTTGCAGCACGCCCGCGATGCCGTCGCGACGGCCAAAGCACAACTGGACGTGGCGATTCAGCAATACAATGCGAATCAGGCGATGATCCTCAACACCTCACTGGAAAATCAGCCTGCCGTGCAACAGAGCGCGGCTGAGCTGCGTGACGCCTGGCTGGCGCTGCAGCGCACCGAAATCCGTAGCCCGATGGATGGTTTTGTCTCCCGTCGCAGCGTGCAGGTCGGTTCGCAAATCTCCACCAGCACCCCGCTGCTCGCCGTCGTGCCTGCAACGAATCTGTGGGTCGATGCCAACTTTAAAGAGACTCAGCTGGCTGGCGTTCGTATTGGTCAGCCTGTCACCGTGGTTGCCGACATCTACGGTGACGAAGTGGTTTATCAGGGCAAAGTTGCAGGACTGGATATGGGCACCGGCAGCGCCTTCTCACTGTTGCCGGCACAGAATGCCACCGGTAACTGGATCAAAGTGGTTCAGCGCCTGCCAGTTCGTATCGAACTGAATCAGGAAGATATCGCCAGACATCCGCTGCGTATTGGCCTCTCAACGCTGGTTAAAATCGATACCACCAGCAAAGAGGGCAGCGCGCTGGCCACCAGCGCCCGTCAGCAAGCCGCTTACAGCAGCAACGCACTGGCGATTGACCTTGCGCCGGTCAATCAGCTGATCACCGATATCGTCCGCGCCAACGCCGGATGATGACGCGGAGGCTGTAATGGCACAAAAACCGCTTGAAGGAATGCCGCTGGTCCTGATGACCATTGCGCTGTCGCTGGCGACGTTCATGCAGGTTCTGGACTCGACCATCGCCAACGTGGCTATCCCCACGATTGCCGGTAATCTGGGAGCGTCGAACTCCCAGGGAACCTGGGTGATCACCTCGTTTGGTGTGGCCAATGCGATCTCGATCCCGCTGACCGGCTGGCTGGCAAAACGCATCGGTGAAGTGAAGCTCTTTACCTGGTCGACCATTCTGTTTGCTATCGCCTCCTGGGCATGCGGCATGTCAGACAGTCTGGAGATGCTGATCTTCTTCCGCGTCATTCAGGGGATCGTCGCGGGTCCATTGATCCCGCTGTCGCAAAGTCTGCTGCTCAACAACTATCCGCCCGCCAAGCGCAGTGTTGCGCTGTCGCTGTGGGCGATGACGGTGATCGTCGCACCGATCTGTGGTCCGATACTGGGCGGCTGGATCAGCGATAACTATCACTGGGGCTGGATCTTCTTTATCAACGTGCCCATTGGTGTGGCGGTGGTGATACTGACGCTGCAAACCCTGCGTGGCCGGGAAACCAAAACCGAAATCCGGCGGATCGATATGGTCGGGCTGGTGCTGCTGGTGGTGGGGATCGGCTGTTTGCAGGTGATGCTGGATCGCGGAAAGGAGCTCGACTGGTTTAACTCGTCCGAGATTATCGTGCTCGGGGTAGTGGCCGTGATTGCGCTGTCAGTCCTGCTGGTGTGGGAGCTGACTGACGATCACCCGATCATAGATCTGTCGCTGTTTAAGTCGCGCAACTTCACCATTGGCTGCCTGTCGATCAGTCTGGCTTATATGCTCTACTTCGGCTCGATTGTTCTGTTGCCGCAGCTGCTGCAGGAGGTCTACGGCTACACCGCAACCTGGGCCGGTCTGGCGTCTGCGCCGGTGGGCATTTTGCCGGTGATCCTGTCGCCGATCATCGGACGCTTTGCCCATAAGCTCGACATGCGACGGCTGGTCACGTTCAGCTTCATTATGTATGCCGTCTGCTTCTACTGGCGCGCGTATACGTTTGAACCGGGAATGGACTTTGGTGCCTCAGCCTGGCCGCAGTTTATTCAGGGCTTTGCCGTGGCCTGCTTCTTTATGCCGCTGACCACCATTACGCTGTCGGGATTGCCGCCGGAGCGCATGGCCGCAGCCTCCAGCCTGTCGAACTTTATGCGTACCTTTGCAGGCTCGGTGGGAACGTCGATTACCACCACTATGTGGAGTAACCGCGAGTCGATGCATCATAGCTACCTGACGGAGTCGATTACCCCTTACAACGTCAATTCGCAGCAGATGTATAGCCAGCTGGAGAGCATGGGGATGACGCAGCAGCAGGCGTCGGCCTGGATCGCGCAGCAGATTACCAATCAGGGACTGATTATTTCAGCGAATGAAATTTTCTGGGCGTCGGCGGGGGTCTTTTTGATTCTGCTGGTGCTGATCTGGTTTGCCCGCCCGCCGTTTAGCGCAGGCGGCGGTGGCGGTGGCGCGCACTAACGTTACACAGCAAAACGGGCCTTTCGGCCCGTTTTTTTATGCGTTCTGACGCCACCATTCGGCGAGCAGTACGCCGGTTGCGACCGAGACGTTAAGGCTTTCTACGTTGCCGGTGCCGCCAATCGACAGGCTCATGTCACCCTGTTTGAACGCGGTATCAGAAAGACCTTCACGCTCCTGCCCTAACACCAGCACCATTTTCTCCGGCAGCTGAGCCTGCGCCAGCGGCGTGCCCTGATGGCTGGAGGTGGTGACGATGGTGTAACCCGCTTTACGGAACGCTTCCAGACCTTCACTGAAAGTTGCGCCGCTGATGGCCTGCACATGCTCAGCACCGCCTTCTGCGGTACGTACCGCTGCGCCGGACTCCAGCAGTGAGGCGTCGTTCACCAGCAAACCTTTTACGCCAAAGTGCGCGCAGCTGCGCATAATCGCGCCGAGGTTATGCGGGTTGCTGACATCTTCCAGTGCCAGCACGCAATCTTTGGTATTCGCCTGGCTCAGCCATTCAGAAACCGCCATACCCATGCGCTTTTTGATCAGGAAGCAGACGCCACCATGATGCTCAGTGCCTGACGCTTTGGTAATCTCTGCATCTTCCACGACGTGATAGGCTTTGCGGTTAGCCGCCAGCCAGCGCAGCGCTTCGCGGAAACGCGGTGTCACTTCCTGCACGAACCAGGCGCGAACAATCGCTTCAGGACGGCTCTGGAACAGCGCCTGACAGGCGTTCTCACCATAGACGCGCGTCTCTTCGTTACGCTGACGACGGATCTGTTCGGGATCGACGAAGCTCTTGCCGCTGATGCCGCCATGATCCGGCTTATCGCTTTCGGTTGCCGGACGATCTGCTGATGGCGCGCGTGACACGGTGCGCCATGGGGAATCGCTGCTGCCATAGGCGCCGCGATTATCATCGCCACGATCGTTGCGGCGGCCTGCGCCATCGTCTGAACGGCGTGGAGCGCCACGTCCGCCTTCATCACGACGCGGTGAACTGCTGCGACCGGTGTCGTCGCTGCGACGGCCAGCGGAGCGACCACCTTCCTGACTGCGTTCAGTACGGGGGCCAGACGAACGACGATTATCATCCGAACGGGCAGCAGCGTGACCACCTTTGCCTGTACGAGGATTAGGCGCGCGCGCGCTTTTATCGTCCTCGCCACGCACGTACATCACCTTAACCTTACCGCTCTTGCCTTTAAATTCGTCGTTCATGTCTTCCTCCTGCATTGAGAGCGCGCAGATTACCTGATGTGCTGGCGCTTAGCTATCAACTATTGAACCTATAGAGCAATCCAGATTGAGAGGGAATCCGTCCCCTTTCATAATGAACAATATTTACCAGACTGACACTTTTCAACATCAGAGGTTCCTATGAATACGGTATGCGCTTCCTGTCAGGCAACCAATCGCGTTCCTGAAGAACGCCTTGCCGACGTGGCGAAATGTGGTCGCTGTGGAAATGCGTTATTTGATGGCGAAGTGGTGAATGCCACCAGCGCTAACTTTGACAAATATCTGCAGGACGATCTGCCGGTGGTGATCGATTTCTGGGCGCCCTGGTGTGGTCCCTGTGTCAATTTTGCGCCGGTGTTTAAAGATGTCGCCAGTGAACGCAGCGGTAAAGTCCGCTTTATTAAAGTGAACACCGAAGCGGAACCGGCCCTGAGCGCCCGTTTCAACATTCGCAGTATCCCGACCATCATGCTGTTTAAGAACGGCGAGCGGGTCGACATGCTGAATGGCGCGATGCCCAAAGCGCCTTTCAATGAATGGCTGGATGAGTCACTTTAATCTTCAGAGGCCAGCCTGGCTGGCCTTTTCCTTTTCGCGTGTGCTTCGATTACACTGACGTTTTTCCTGCCCTGAATACTCATGTCTGATAATGCTGTTTTGCGCTTGCGCACCCAACGCCTGGCCCGATCCACCCGTCCTTTCCTCGCGCGCGGGAATCGGGTCATCCGCTGTCAGGGCTGCCTGCTGCCAGAAGTCAACTGTCTCTGCAGTCAGATCGTGCCGCAGTCCGCCCGTAGCCGCTTCTGCCTGGTGATGTTCGATACCGAGCCGATGAAGCCGAGCAACACCGGCCGGCTGATTGCCGATATTCTGCCGGATACCCAGGCTTTTGGCTGGTCACGCACCGAGCCGGATCCGCTGCTGCTGGCGGCGGTGCGCAATCCCGATTATCAGCCGCTGGTGGTTTTCCCGGCCGCCTATGCCGACCCCGGTCGCGAAGTGCTGACAACGCCGCCCGTCAGTGGCAAGCCGCCGCTGTTTATTATGCTGGACGGCACCTGGACCGAAGCCCGCAAAATGTTCCGTAAAAGCCCCTGGCTCGACGCCCTGCCGGTGATGTCGCTGGATGTCAGCACCCCGTCGCGCTATACGCTGCGTGAAGCCCACGGCGCAGGTCAGCACTGCACTGCTGAAGTGGCCGCGGCGCTGCTGGCGCAGGCGGGCGATCGGCTGGCGGCTGAGGCGTTATCTCACCATTTTGATCAGTTCCGCGCGGCCTACCTGGCAGGGAAACCGCACCACGCCGGACAGGTTTAATCGCCCGGTCACCTTCCGGCGGGAGCATCCCTGCGGTGACAGAGATTAAAATCGGAATGCGCAGCCTGCGATCTGCCCGGAAGCACTGCCAGCAAAAAGCGTTTACAATCACGCAAATCCCGAACTCTGGAGAGCGAGATGAGCCAACGCGGACTGGAAGCGCTGTTACGACCTAAATCAATTGCGGTGATTGGTGCCTCGGTCACGCCAGGGCGCGCCGGATACTTTATGATGCGTAACCTGCTGGCGGGCGGTTTTAGCGGCCCGGTGTTGCCGGTGACGCCGAAATATAAAGCGGTCAGCGGCGTACTGGCCTGGCCCACCATCGACAGCTTACCTTTCGCGCCAGACCTGGCAGTGATCTGCACCCACTCAAAACGTAACCTCGAACTGCTGCAACAGCTCGGGGAGAAAGGTTGCAAAGCCTGCATTATTCTCTCTGCGCCCGCTAGCCAGTCTGCCGAACTCAAAGCCTGCGCCAGTCAGTGGCAGATACGTCTGCTGGGACCGAACAGTCTTGGCCTGCTGGCCCCCTGGCAGGGATTGAATGCCAGCTTCTCGCCAGTGCCGATAGAGAAAGGCCGTATCGCATTTATCTCCCAGTCCGCCGCCGTATCCAACACCATTCTCGACTGGGCGCAGCAGCGTAATCTCGGATTCTCCTGGTTTATCGCGCTGGGTGACAGTCTGGATACCGATGTCGATGATCTGCTCGACTTCCTGGCTCGCGACGGTAAAACCAGCGCTATCCTGCTCTATCTTGAGCACCTCAGCGATGCGCGTCGTTTTGTTTCTGCCTCACGCAGCGCCTCCCGTAATAAACCGATTCTGGTGATCAAGAGTGGTCGCAGCCGGGAAGCACAGGCGCTGCTGGGCACCCACAGCGGTCTGGACGCCGCCTGGGATGCAGCCATTCAGCGTGCCGGGTTACTGCGGGTGCAGGATACCCATGAGCTCTTCTCCGCCGTTGAGTCGCTGAGTCATATGCGGCCGCTGCGTGGCGACAGGCTGATGATCATCAGTAATGGTGCCGCCCCCGCCGCGCTGGCGCTGGATGAGCTCTATGCCCGCAACGGGAAACTGGCGCAGCTCAGCGAGCAGACGATTCAGCAGCTCGAGGCGCTGTTGCCCGCTGGCGCAGGCCGCGGCAACCCGCTGGATTTAAAAGATGACGCCACAGCAGAACGTTATGCCGCCTGCACAGAGATCCTGCTCGACAGCCATGAACTTGATGCATTGATGATTATTCATGCGCCAAGCGCGGTCGCGCCCGCGACTGAAACGGCCGGACATCTGATCGACACCATCGCCCGTCACCCGCGCGGTAAGCTGGTGACGCTGCTGACCAACTGGAGCGGCGAGTTCTCTTCACAAGCCGCGCGCCGAGCCTTTACGCAGGCGGGGATACCGACCTGGCGCACGCCAGAGGGAACGGTGACCGCTTTTATGCATCAGGTTGAGTACCGCCGTAACCAGAAGCAGCTGCGCGAAACCCCTGCCCTGCCCGCCACCCTTAACCTGGATAGCGCTCATGCACACCAGCTGCTGTCACAGGCGCTGGAGCGCGGTGTTACTGCGCTGGATACCCATGAAGTGCAGCCGGTACTGCAGGCTTACGGCCTGGCCACGCTGCCGACCTGGATCGCCAGCGACAGTAAGGCGGCAGTGGCCATTGCCGATCAGATTGGCTATCCGGTGGCGCTAAAATTGCGTTCACCCGATATCGCGCATAAATCGGAGGTGCAGGGCGTGATGCTCTACCTGCGTAATGCCAGCGAAGTGGAGCATGCCGCTGAGGCTATTTTTGATCGGGTAAAACAGACGTTGCCGCAGGCACGTATCGAAGGGCTGCTGGTTCAGAGCATGGCGAGTCGTGCAGGCGCACAGGAGCTGCGGGTCGTGGTCGAACAGGATGCCCTGTTTGGCCCGATCATTATGCTGGGGGAAGGCGGCGTTGAATGGCAGGCCGATAAACAGGCTGCCGTTGCCCTTCCCCCGCTGAATATGACGCTGGCACGCTATCTGGTGATTCAGGCGATCAAGAGCGGAAAAATCCGCAGCCGCAGCGCGCTGAATCCGCTGGATATCCCCGGTTTAAGCCAGCTGCTGGTGCAGGTCTCTAACCTGGTGGTGGATTGCCCGGAGATCCAGCGACTGGATATTCATCCGCTGCTGGCGGCGGGCAATGATTTTACCCTGCTGGATGTCACCCTGATGCTGGCTCCGTTCCACGGCGATAACGAAGCACGGCTGGCAATACGTCCTTATCCTCAGCATCTGGAAGAGCAGGTAGAGTTAAAGGATGGGCAATTCTGCCTGTTCCGGCCCATTCTGCCAGAGGATGAGCCTCTGCTGCGCGATTTCATCAGTCAGGTCACCAAAGAAGATCTCTACTATCGCTACTTCAGTGAAATCAGTGAGTTTACTCATGATGATCTCGCCAACATGACCCAGATCGATTATGACCGCGAGATGGCGATTGTGGCGGTACGTCAGCATCAGGGACGCCCCGAGATCATCGGCGTCACCCGCGCTATCTCTGATGCAGATAACATTGATGCGGAGTTTTCGGTGCTGGTCCGTTCCGACCTGAAAGGCTTAGGCATGGGCCGTCGTCTGCTGGAAAAGATGATCCGCTATACCCGGCATCACGGCTTGCAACAATTGAACGGTATCACCATGCCCCATAACCGCGGCATGATTACGCTGGCACGAAAGCTCAACTTTCATATTGATATTCAACTGGATGACGGTATTGTCAGCCTGAAATTGTCTTTACAGAATGAGATCAACTAACCTTGTAGAGAAAGGTAAAAAACGTTCGAATCGGCGAAGTTGATGTTATTATTTGTGGTTATAACCCTGATTTGATGGCAAAAGGCCATGCAATGAACAGAGAAGAAGTGCACTGTGATGTTGTCTAAATTTAAACGTAACAAACACCAACAACACCTCGCACAGCTGCCGAAACTGTCACAATCCGTTGCGGATGTGTCGACACTTTACTCGCCTGCCGAATTTCGCCAGACGTTGCTGGAGAAAATTGCGGCAGCGCAGACTCGCATCTGTATTGTTGCGCTCTATCTGGAAAATGATGACGCCGGACGTGCCGTCATGGATGCGCTTTATAGTGCGAAGCAGGCGCGGCCGGAGCTGGATATTTCGATTCTGGTTGACTGGCACCGTGCGCAGCGTGGGCGAATTGGCGCAGCGCGAGGCGTAACCAATGCCGACTGGTATTGCGAAATGGCGACACGTTATCCGGATATCGCCATCCCGGTTTATGGTATCCCGGTCAATACCCGTGAAGCGCTGGGCGTGCTCCACCTTAAAGGGTTCATTATTGATGACATGCTGCTCTACAGCGGCGCCAGCATCAATGATGTCTACCTGCATCAGCATGATAAGTATCGCTATGACCGTTATCAGGTTATCCGTAATTCCCAGCTGACCGATACGATGTATGACTGGATCACGCTCAATCTGAAGTCAGCAGAGGCGGTAAACCGACTCGATTTTGCTGAGCGCCCCTCAAGTCCTGAAATTAAAAATGAGACACGCCAGTTCCGTCAGGACCTGCGCGGCTTCAATTATCAGTTTGAAGGGAATGCCGGCAACGATGAACTGACGGTCACGCCGCTGGTCGGTCTGGGTAAGCATAGCCTGCTCAATAAAACCATTTTCCACCTGATGCCCTGTGCGGAACAGAAGCTGATCATCTGTACCCCCTACTTCAACATGCCCGCCTTGCTGGTACGTAATATCATTCATCTTCTGCGTCAGGGGAAACAGGTTGAGATCATCGTCGGCGATAAAACAGCCAATGACTTCTATATTGCGCCCGATCAGCCGTTCAAAATCATAGGCGCGCTGCCTTACCTGTATGAAATCAATCTGCGTCGCTTTATGAGCCGTTTGCACTACTACGTTACGACCGATCAGCTGGTCGTGAGACTGTGGAAGGATGGCGAGAACAGTTATCACCTTAAAGGAATGTGGGTTGATGACGAATGGCAGCTGATTACCGGTAATAACCTCAATCCACGTGCCTGGCGGCTCGATCTGGAAAATGCCGTGCTGATCCACGATCCTCATCAGGAGTTAGCGGCTCAGCGTGAGAAGGAACTGACGTTAATCCGGCAGAACACGACGGTAGTGACGCATTTCCGTGAGCTTGAGAGTATTGCTGATTACCCGGCCAAGGTACGCAAGCTGATTCGTCGTCTGCGCCGGATACGTATCGATCGCCTGATCAGCCGGATTCTTTAATCACTACGGTCAATAAGGCATCTGCTATGCGAAGTGTGCTACTTGCTGGGCTGTTGCGTAATGGATGCGCCTATATGGCTAAAGATCAGTAGACCGGACGGGATAAAGCGGAGCATTTTGTCGCCTCTGCAGTGCTGGCCACAGCAGGCAGTGAATATGGGCAGCGCCAGCACCATTCTGACCGGCAAAGCCAGACTGTTTTCATTAACGCCTGGGGCGGGAAAAGAGTGGTATGACAGCCGCCCGAATGGCAGCGGCTGGAGCTGGAAAGATTTCGCCTGGGATGCCGCCGGTGCTGCCAGCGGCATTGCCCTGTGGAATCTGAGTCAGCAGCTTTCTCTGTTAAAGCTTAATCCCCTTACCGCGCTTGTGCAGCAACAGCGACACCAGAAATGCCACCGCGCCCATCGCTGAAACATACCAGAAGAAAGTCGTCTCAATCCCCTGCTGCTTCATCAGCAACGCAACATACTCTGCCGACCCACCAAAGATCGCATTCGCTACTGCGTAAGATAGCCCTACACCCAGTGCGCGCACCTGTGGCGGAAACATTTCTGCTTTAAGAATGCCACTGATGGCGGTGTAGAAGCTGGTAATCAGCAGCGCCAGCATGATCAACAGGAAAGCCACACCAGGGCTCTGCACGTTTTGCAACAGCGTCAGAATGGGGACCGTACAGATGGCCGCGCCCGCGCCAAAAATCATCATCGAAGTGCGACGACCGATTTTATCTGACAGAGCACCAATAATCGGCTGAATCAGCATAAAGACCAGCAGCGCACCGGTCATCAGGCCGCTGGCGGTTTTAGGATCCATACCTGACGTATTAACCAGATACTTCTGCATGTAGGTAGTGAAGGTGTAAAAACTCAGGGAGCCGCCTGCGGTGAAACCCAGCACCATCAGGAAGGGACGAGTATGATTGCGCAGTAACCCGATTACGCTACCCGCATCGCGATGTTCGCGGCTCGTCTTATCTGAGGTCTCTTCCAGTGAGCGTCGTAACCATAATGCGACAACGGCGAGGAGTGCGCCGAGGAAGAACGGAATACGCCAGCCCCAGCTTCGCAGTTCTGCATCCGTCAGCAGAAATTGCAGGACCACGACGGTGAGTACCGCCGCTAACTGGCCACCAATCAGCGTGACATACTGGAATGAGGCGTAGAATCCTTTGCGTCCTTCCAGAGCCACTTCGCTCATGTAGGTTGCACTAGTCCCATATTCTCCGCCCACCGATAATCCCTGAAACATACGCGCCAGCAGCAGAATGACGGGCGCAGCCACGCCGATCGTTGCGTAACCGGGTAAGCAGGCGATCACCAGCGAACCAAAACACATCATGCAGACCGAAACCAGCATCGAATTTTTTCGGCCATGTTTATCGCCGATATAGCCGAACAGCCAGCCGCCAATCGGACGCATTAAAAATCCTGCCGCAAAAACGCCCGCTGTTTGTAACAACTGAGTCGTGGTATCGCCCTGCGGAAAGAAAATGTGGGCAAAATAGAGTGAGAAGAAGGAGTAAACGTAGAAGTCGAACCACTCAACCAGGTTACCCGATGACGCGCCGACGATAGCCCAGATACGTTTCTTTGTATCATCCGTCTGAGTTTTATTATTTGTGGGTGCCATGCCTTACCTCTGTTCCTTGCTGATCAACAGCGTTTAAAGGAGTGAGTAAAGCATTTAAGTCTACTGAAGGTAAAGGCGGCGTAATCCGAGATTATTATTGTGAGCCATGTCGCTAATTATCGAAAAATCAGCGGGTTGCTGGTCATTCAGAAGTGAATAATGGGGAGTTAAGGGTGACATACCGCGTGCCTGCAGGTCATGTATTCAGCTTAATGAGGCAAAGTGCGGACGTAAAAAATCCCCGCACTTTCGTGCGGGGCTTCTTCACTTAATTAATGCCTGGCAGTTCCCTACTCTCGCATGGGGAGACCCCACACTACCATCGGCGCTACGGCGTTTCACTTCTGAGTTCGGCATGGGGTCAGGTGGGACCACCGCGCTAAAGCCGCCAGGCAAATTCTG
>NZ_CACSJS010000012.1:0-53463 GCF_902706165.1 Pantoea sp. 18059 | reverse complement strand
GCCCTGCCCCGCCCCCTAGAATAAATGCAGCACATTAACAGAGGTTGGAATGAACGATAATAAAATGACTCCGGTGGAGCTGCGCGCCACATGGGGCCTCGGTACGGTCTTTTCCCTGCGCATGCTGGGAATGTTTATGGTCCTGCCGGTACTGACCACTTATGGCATGGCATTACAGGGCGCGAGTGAAACCTTAATTGGCCTGGCAATCGGCATTTATGGCCTTGCCCAGGCGATATTTCAGATTCCTTTTGGTCTGCTCTCCGATCGCATCGGGCGTAAGCCGCTGATCGTTGGCGGACTGTTGCTGTTTGTCCTGGGCAGTATTATTGCTGCCTGCACCGACTCCATCTGGGGCATTATTCTGGGCCGTGCACTTCAGGGCTCAGGCGCGATTGCCGCTGCCGTGATGGCGCTGTTATCCGATTTAACCCGTGAGCAGAACCGCACCAAAGCGATGGCGTTTATCGGCATCAGTTTTGGCGTTACCTTCGCGATCGCCATGGTGGTCGGCCCGATTGTTACTCACGCACTGGGCCTGCATGCGCTGTTCTGGATGATTGCGATTCTGGCGTCGCTGGGTATCGTGATCACCCTGCTGGTGGTGCCATCGGCCTCCCATCATGTTCTGAACCGTGAATCAGGCATGGTTAAAGGCAGCTTCCGCAAAGTGCTGGCTAACCCACGTCTGGTGAAGCTCAATATCGGTATTTTCTGCCTGCACGTCCTGCTGATGTCGAGCTTTGTCGCGTTGCCGGGGCAGTTTGAGCAGGCAGGCTTCCCGGCTCCCGAACACTGGAAAGTCTATCTCTCCACCATGCTGATCGCTTTTGCTGGCGTAGTCCCCTTCATCATTTATGCCGAAGTGAAGCGCCGCATGAAGCGTGTCTTTGTCGGCTGCGTCGGGATGATTGTCATTGCCGAGATCGTATTGTGGGGCGCGGAAGGACATTTCTGGACGCTGGTGGTGGGTGTTCAGCTCTTCTTCTTCGCCTTCAACCTGATGGAAGCGATTCTGCCTTCGCTGATCAGTAAAGAGTCGCCCGCAGGCTACAAAGGCACGGCGATGGGGATCTACTCCACCAGCCAGTTCCTGGGCGTGGCCGTTGGCGGCAGCATGGGTGGCTGGGTATTTGGTCATTTCGATGCGCAGACCGTATTCCTGGTTGGCGCGATGGTGGCCGCAGCCTGGCTGTTTGTCAGTATGACAATGCAGGAACCGCCTTATGTCAGCAGCCTGCGCATCGTGCTGAGTGATGCCGCACTGGCCGTGCCGAATCTGGAGCAGCGCCTGAAAGCGCAGCCGGGCGTTAACTCTGTGTTTATCGTGCCCGAAGAGAAAAGCGCCTATATCAAAATTGATAGCAAGGTTACCAGCCGCCCTGAGCTGGAAGCTCTGCTGGGTAGTTGCTGATAAAAAACCGGTTTGGCATGTTAGCTGTGAGATCGATCTGACTTAGGAAGCAGGCCCAGAGAGCCAGCTTGATAGGGTGAGCAACATCAGTCCATTTCGCTGTGAGATCGAGCTGGCTCAGGGAACACGGTCAGATCGGAAAGTCGCAAAAGCCGCCATCCATGGCACGCTCGGCCCGCGCCGTCCCTGGCGCGGGACGCTTTCCTCCTCTGACCGTGTTCCCTGCGCCCCTGAGCTTTTGAGTTGCAGCTAAGTTCCCCCAGGATTTGAATCTGTTAATAGACTCAAATCCAACTCAATCCTGGTTTCAGACAGCTTATAAACTCAAAGCAAGGGGGCCAGCATAGGCTCAACCGCGCCAAACCCGGCACAAGCCTTCTTACAGACAACTCATAAATCCAAGGCGATGGGAGCCTGTGCCTGTAGCAAAGCATCGCGGGCCAGGGACAAAAACGCCGGGAGCGTTTTTGAACAACGCAACGCGTTGGCCCGGCTACGGGCGCACCTCAGGGATGAGGTGCGTAATCGCCCGCGCTGAGCCGCCATGGATGGCGCTTTTGCGTCTTTGCGAAAGGCACAGGCTCCCTGAGCAAGCGCGCGATTGCACAGACGCCCTACAGCTCCCAACTCTCTCCAGAATTTCGACTTGTTTAAAGCGACAGAAGCCCACCCAAACTCAACAACAAAAAACCCGGCCTTAGCCGGGTTTTTATCACTGCATTCATGCTGAAATTCAGCCTGCCCCCGCTTAATCGCGGAAGTTTTTAAACTGGAATGGCTGCCCCAGATTACTGCCGCGCACGATTGCCATCGCACCCTGCAAATCATCACGCGCTTTGCCGGTTACACGCAATGCTTCACCCTGAATCTGGGTCTGCACTTTCAGCTTGCTGTCTTTGATCAGCTTCACCAGCTTCTTCGCCACGTCGCTTTCAATGCCTTTTTTCAGTTTGGCATCGACCGCCCAGCTTTTGCCGCTGTGCTCAATCTCTTCCGGCACCTCTAAAGCACCGCCTTCAATCCCGCGCTTCAGTAACTTCTCACGCAAAATATCCACCAGCTGCTTAACCTGAAAATCGGACTCGCTGGTGATTTTGATGGTTTCATTCTTTTCGTTGAGCTCAAACTCGGCGCTCACGTTGCGGAAATCGAAGCGGGTAGACACTTCACGGTTGGCATTTTCCACCGCATTGCGAATTTCCTGCAGATCGACTTCTGAAACGATATCGAAAGATGGCATCTCTTCTTCTCCTGACGCTAAAGTGACATGCATAATACGCGTCTTAAGGTGCTAAATAAAATCAGGCTGCACACAACGCTATAATGAAAGTGTGACAGTAAATAATAGATGGATAGCCCGCCAGCGGGAGGCAGCATGAAAATTACCGTGTTAGGTTGCGGTGCTCTGGGTCAGATCTGGATGACAACCCTTGCCCGCCAGGGACATGAGGTGCAGGGATGGTTGCGGGTGCCGCAGCCCTACTGTTCAGCCAATGTGATTGATCCACAGGGTAACATTTCGAACCGCACGTTTATCGCCAACGATCCGCTGTTTCTGGCAGAAAGCCAGCTGCTGCTGGTTACGCTCAAAGCCCCGCAGGTCTCGCCCGCGGTGAAAAACCTGGAAAGCGTGCTGCCAGAAAACTGCCCGGTGCTCCTGCTGCACAATGGGATGGGGACGCTGGAAGAGCTGAAAGGGCTGACTCAGCCGCTGCTGCGCGGCGTCACCACCCATGCGGCGATGCGCGACGGCACTGTTATTAAACACATTGCCAGTGGCATTACCCACATCGGCCCCGGTAACCGCAAAAGCGCCGCTTACAGCGATCTCGCCGATATCCTGCATCATGCCCTGCCTGATGTCGCCTGGCATGACAACATCCGGGCGGCCTGCTGGCGCAAGCTGGCAGTGAACTGCATCATCAATCCGCTAAGCGTGGAGTATGAGTGCCAGAACGGTGCCCTGCGCGCTTATCCGGAGCAGATCGCGCAACTGTGCGAAGAGATCAGCTGGGTCATGGAGCGCGAAGGTCAGAACGTTGCCAGCGAAAGCCTGCAGGACATCATCTTCGACGTGATTGAAAGCACCGCGGCCAACACCTCTTCGATGCTGCAGGACATACGCGCCCAGCGTCTCACCGAAATCGACTATATCAGCGGTTTTCTGCTGCGCCGCGCCCGGACGCACGGCCTGGTGCTGACGGAGAATACCCGTCTGTATGACATTGTAAAACGCAAGGAGTCCCATTATGACCGCGAACGCATCAGTGCTGGTTTGCCTGGCACATGGCAGTGAAGAAACCGAAGCTGTCACCACCATCGACCTGCTGGTACGCGCCGGGCTGAACGTTGTCACCGCCAGCGTCGAAAGCGACGGCAACCGGGAGATCGTCTGCTCACGCGGTGTTCGTCTGCTGGCTGACGTGACGCTGGTTGAAGTCGCCGACAATGATTTCGCCGCCATCGTCCTGCCCGGCGGCCTGAAAGGCGCCGAAACCTTCCGTGACAGTCCGCTGTTAGTCGAAACGGTACGCCAGTTTCACCTCAATGAAAGGATCGTCGCCGCTATCTGCGCAGCAGCAGGCACGGTACTCATCCCCCACGATCTCTTCCCGGTCGGTAACATGACTGGCTTTCCCGGCTTAAAAGAGACCATTCCGTCAGACAAGTGGATGGAGCGGCGTGTGGTCTGGGATCCGCGCGTCAATCTGCTGACCAGCCAGGGGCCTGGCACGGCAATGGATTTTGCGCTGAAGCTGATCGATCTGCTGGTGGGAAAAGAGATGGCGCGCGAGGTGGCCGCACAGCTGGTGCTGGCTCCCGGCATTTATGACTATCAGGCGTAAACACGCCTGAGTTGAACAATCTGTTTTAAGACAATGCAGCCAGTCAGACCTGAACAGGCGCTGACTGGCTCTGGGGCGTCACTACGGGCGGTAGACTTTGACGTTTTTAAAGCCCTGCTCATGCAGATAGAGTGCCTGCAGACGGCTCATCACACCACGATCGCAGTAGAGCAACCAGGTCCGGTTCTGATCGAGATCGCCAAACTGCGTACTGAGTTTGTAGAACGGCAGCGACTTCACTTCCGTGGCTTTCAGTGCCAGAGGCTTCTCTTCCTGCTCATCAATAGAGCGGATATCCAGCACCACGTCGTTCTCGCTCAGCATGGCGACGGTCTCAACTTCAACCACCTCCTCTTCTGTCTGCTCAGCGATGGTACGGATATCGACGTTGGTCGCCTCTTCAATGACCCGATCCAGAATCGTGAAGTCGAAATTCTGCTCTTCAGCCTCGATCTTCTCTTTCACCGCTTTCACGGTCGGGCTTTTTGAGATGACACCGCAATATTCCGGCATGGTGCTGGCGAAATCTTCGGTGCCAATCTCACGGGCAATCCTGATGATGTGCTCTTTGTCATGAGAGATCAGCGGACGCAGAATCAGCGTATCAGAGGCGTTATCAATCAGGCGCAGATTGGTCAGCGTCTGGCTCGACACCTGACCCACCGCTTCACCGGTAACCAGCGCCTGCACGCCGTAGCGCTCAGCAATCGTCGAGGCGGCACGCACCATCATGCGCTTCAGCACCACACCCATCTGACCGTCATCCACTTTTTCGAGGATCTCACCCACTACCGGCTCAAAATTGATCGCCACGAACCGCACGCGGTGTGAACGACCAAAACGATTCCACAGATAGTGCGCAACCTGACGGACGCCAATCTCATGGGCGGCACCGCCAAGATTAAAGAAGCAGTAATGTACGCGACTGCCGCGACGCAGCAGCATATAGCTGGAGACGCCGGAGTCAAAGCCACCGGAAATCAGCGACAGCACATCTTCCTGCGTGCCGATCGGGAACCCGCCCAGACCTTCGTAGCGCGCAGTCACCAGCGTCAGACGATTCTCTTCAACTTCAAGATTCACTGTAACGTCCGGGTTTTTAAGCTGTACGCGGGCGCTTTCAATATGCTGATTCAGACCACCGCCAACATAGCGCTCCACATCCTGTGAACTGAAGCTATGCTTACCACGACGCTTAACACGCACGCAGAAGCTCTTCCCTTCAAGGCTGTCGCGATACTGCACTAAAGTCTGTTCAAAGATGTGATGAATATCGGTGTACTCACGATCTTCAACCGCTAAAACGTGATGAATCCCCGGAATGCGCGTCAGCTCATCGGGAATAATGTCCCGCAGCACCGGATTTTTCGAACGCACTTCAATGTGATCCCAGTGACGCACAACGGCGATTTCGTCGCTAACGGTTTTCAGGACGTTGCGGATATTGCTGGCAAGAATCTTGATAAAGCGCAAACGCACCGACGGACTCTTGATGGTGATTTCAGGAAATAACTTGATGATAAACTTCATGGCGGCGACACAGCTTCGTTGGGCAAATAAGTGCTAAAACAGGCAGCACTTAGCTGGTAAAATCACAAAATTGCGGGCTGCAAGGCGCAACCGCATCCGAGGCGCGGGAGTATATCACCTTTGTCAGGTGACTGCTTCTTCATCAGCCGCCGCATTGATTATTTTGCTAATCATAGGGTCTCAGCTACCATGACCGATTGCGAGATAATGTCCCAACCGTGAGTCGACACGAAATATGCCGAAAAAAGCCGAACAGCCAGCCAGCTTTGAAACGTCATTGCAGCAGCTGGAGCAGATTGTCAGCCGTCTGGAAAGTGGTGAACTGCCGCTGGAAGAAGCCCTGAACGAATTTGAGCGCGGCGTGCAGCTGGCGCGGACTGGCCAGCAGACGCTGCAGCAGGCTGAACAGCGGGTCCGTATTCTGCTGAACGATGATAAAGATGCCGACCTCACTGCTTTCACGCCGGAAAACAGCTAATGGATTTCGCCCGATTACTCGACGCGTATCAGCAGCAGGTTAACGCCGCGCTGACGCGTTTTATAGAGCCACTTCCTTTTCAGAGTTCTCCTCTGGTGAATGCCATGCATTATGGGGCATTATTAGGCGGTAAACGCCTGCGTCCTTTTCTGGTCTACGCTACCGGCGAAATGCTCCACGCCGACCCGGCGAGTCTGGATGCCCCCGCCGCCGCGGTTGAATGCATTCATGCGTACTCTCTGATTCATGACGATCTCCCCGCAATGGACGACGACGCACTGCGTCGCGGGCAGCCAACCTGTCACATTAAATATGGCGAAGATACCGCGATTCTGGCGGGCGACGCCCTGCAGACGCTGGCCTTTTCAATTCTGGCCGACGAAGCAATGCCCGGTGTCAGCGCTGAATATCGTCTGATGATGCTCTCTGAACTGGCGAAAGCCAGCGGCGTGGCCGGCATGTGTGGCGGACAGGCGCTTGATTTAGCGGCGGAAGGTAAATCTGTGGATCTGGACCAGCTGGAGCAGATCCATCGTCATAAAACCGGCGCGCTGATCCGTTCAGCGGTACGGTTAGGCGCCTTAACGGCGGGCGATGCTGGCCGGGAAGCCCTGCCGCTGCTCGACCGCTATGCAGAGGCCATTGGTCTCGCGTTTCAGGTGCAGGACGACATTCTGGATGTGATCGGTGACACAGCGGTGATCGGAAAACGCCAGGGTGCCGATCAGCATCTGGGAAAAAGCACCTATCCTTCACTGTTAGGCCTTGAAAATGCCCAAGCTAAAGCGCGGGATTTGTATCAGGAAGCACTTGATACGTTAGAAATGCTCGCTGCGCACTCTTATAACACTACAGCACTGCAGGCGCTGGCGAGCTTCATAATTGAACGCGACAAATAACTTCCATAATGAGTCTCTGATGAGTTTTGATATTGCTAAATACCCGACACTGGCGCTGGCAAACACGGTTCAGGAGCTGCGCGCCCTGCCGAAAGAGAAGTTGCCTGCGCTCTGTGATGAACTGCGTCAGTATCTGTTAGACAGTGTAAGCCGCTCCAGCGGCCATTTTGCGTCGGGTCTGGGCGTGGTCGAACTGACGGTCGCGCTGCATTATGTCTATAACACCCCCTTTGACCATCTGGTATGGGATGTGGGTCATCAGGCTTATCCCCATAAAATTCTGACCGGTCGCCGCGATCGCATCGGTACGATTCGTCAGAAAAATGGCGTACACCCGTTTCCATGGCGCGGCGAAAGTGAATATGACGTATTGAGCGTCGGTCACTCGTCAACCTCCATCAGTGCCGGTCTCGGCATGGCCGCGGCGGCAGAACGTGAAGGTCAGGGTCGTCGCACCGCCTGTATTATTGGCGATGGCGCCATCACCGCTGGCATGGCGTTTGAGGCGATGAACCACGCCGGTGATATTAAGCCGGACATGCTGGTGATCCTCAACGACAACGAGATGTCGATCTCCGAAAACGTCGGCGCGCTGAATAACCGTCTGGCGCAGATCCTGTCGGGTAAAACCTACGCGCGACTGCGCGAAGGCAGCAAGCGTGTGCTGACCAGCCTGCCACCGATTAAAGAGCTGGTAAGACGCACCGAAGAGCATCTCAAAGGCATGGTCGTGCCGGGCACGCTGTTCGAAGAGCTGGGCTTTAATTATATCGGCCCGGTAGATGGGCACGATGTGCTGACGCTGGTCAATACGCTGAGCAACATGCGCAGCCTGAAAGGGCCGCAGTTCCTGCATATCATGACGAAGAAAGGCAAAGGCTACGCCCCGGCAGAGGAAGATCCGATTGCCTGGCACGCCGTGCCTAAATTTGATCCTGCGATTGGCGAACTGCCAAAAAGCGCAGAAGGCCTGCCGAGCTACTCTAAAATCTTCGGTAACTGGCTGTGCGAAATGGCCGCCGACGATCCGAAACTGATGGCGATTACGCCAGCAATGCGCGAAGGCTCCGGCATGGTGGCCTTCTCACGCGAATTTCCGAAACAATATTTCGATGTGGCGATTGCCGAGCAGCACGCCGTGACCTTCGCTGCCGGTATGGCGATTGGCGGCTATAAACCGATTGTTGCT
Source organism: Pantoea sp. 18059 (assembly GCF_902706165.1). Taxonomy (NCBI): domain Bacteria; kingdom Pseudomonadati; phylum Pseudomonadota; class Gammaproteobacteria; order Enterobacterales; family Erwiniaceae; genus Pantoea; species Pantoea sp. 18059. The sequence goes on along the minus strand of NZ_CACSJS010000012.1, from coordinate 45,107 downwards.
ATCTACTCCACCTTCCTGCAGCGCGCCTACGATCAGCTGATCCATGACGTCGCCATCCAGAAACTGCCGGTCCTGTTTGCTATCGATCGCGGCGGTATTGTTGGCGCGGATGGTCAGACTCACCAGGGCGCGTTTGATCTCGCCTATCTGCGCTGCGTGCCGGATATGGTGATCATGACCCCCAGCGATGAAAATGAGTGTCGGCAGATGCTCTACACCGGCTATCACTATCAGGATGGTCCAAGTGCGGTGCGCTATCCGCGCGGCACCGGTGTCGGTACGCCACTGGCTCCGCTGCAGAGCCTGCCGCTGGGTAAAGCCGTGGTGAAACGTCAGGGTGAAAAGCTGGCGATTCTGAATTTCGGCACCCTGTTGCCGGAAGCGGCCGCCACGGCGGAAGCACTGAATGCGACTCTGGTCGATATGCGCTTTGTGAAGCCGCTGGATGAGGCGCTGATCGCCGAGCTCGCCGCCACGCACGACTCGCTGATTACGCTGGAAGAAGGCGCCATCAAAGGCGGTGCCGGCAGTGGCGTCAATGAATTTGTCATGGCGAAACGTCTGGCTGTTCCGGTGCTGAACATTGGTCTGCCTGATGAGTTCATCCCGCAGGGGACGCAGGACGAAGTGCGTCATGACTATCTGCTGGACGCGGAGGGCATTCAGCAGCAGATCGCCCGCTGGCTGGCGCAGTAACCTCCACTCTCTGCGCTCCCCCCTCGGGGAGCGCAACATCCTGCTATGCTAAGACCTTTGCACTTTCGCAGGAGCCTCCACCATGAAAACGATTCAACTGGGTACCACCGATCTGCAGGTGTCGCGTCTCTGTCTTGGCTGCATGACTTATGGCGAGCCCACGCGCGGCAACCATGCCTGGACGCTGCCGGAAGCGAGCAGCCGTCCGCTGATCCAGCAGGCGCTGAACGCGGGGATCAACTTTTTCGATACCGCCAACAGCTATTCAGATGGCAGCAGCGAAGAGATCCTGGGCCGGGCGCTGAAAGACTTTGCCCGCCGTGAAGAGATCGTGGTCGCCACCAAAGTCTATTTCCCGCTGACCAATCTGTCACAGGGACTGTCGCGCAAGAATATTCTGCAATCCATTGATGACAGCCTGCAGCGCCTCGGCATGGAGTATGTCGACCTGCTGCAGATTCACCGCTGGGATTATGAAACGCCGCTGGAAGAGACGCTGGAAGCGCTGCATGAAGTCGTGCAGTCTGGCAAAGCACGTTATGTCGGTGCCTCGTCGATGCACGCCAGTCAGTTTGCCCAGGCGTTGCAGATGCAGTCGGAACAGGGCTGGCATCGCTTTGTCAGCATGCAGGATCAGTACAACCTGATTCAGCGCGAAGAGGAGCGTGAAATGCATCCGCTCTGCCTGCAAGAGCAGATTGCCGTGCTGCCGTGGAGTCCGCTGGCGCGCGGTAAGCTGACTCGCCCGTGGGGGGAAAATACCGCGCGTTCCGCCTCTGACAAAGTGATGGCGTCGCTCTATGACAATACCGAAGAGAATGATGCCGTGATTGCAGAGCGGCTGGCGCAGGTGGCGGAAGGTAAAGGTGTAACGCGGGCGCAGGTGGCTCTGGCCTGGCTGCTGAGCAAGCCTGCCGTCACGGCACCGATTATTGGTGCGTCGCGTGCTGAGCAGTTTGAGGATCTGGTGAAGGCGGTGGATGTCACGCTGAGTGACGAGGAAGTTGCACTGCTGGAAGAGGTCTATCAGCCGCATCAGCCGGTAGGATTCGAATAAAATCAGAGAAGGAGACGCCCTGCCCGGGCGTCACCTTCTGTCGCGGTGTGATGAGCCCTGGCAGTTAACCTGCCAGCCAGACCCCAAAGCCATACAGCATGGCAGCGGAAATCACGCCAGCAATAATGTCATCCACCATAATGCCCATGCCGCCATGCACATTGCGGTCAAACCAGCGAATCGGCCACGGCTTCCACATATCAAGAATACGGAACAGCACAAAGCCACCCAGAACCCATTGCCAGCTGTTGACCGGAATCGCCATCAGCGTGATCCACATGCCGATAAACTCATCCCAGACAATACTGCCGTGATCGTGTACGCCCATATCTTTAGCGGTGCGATGGCAGAGATAGACGCCAACGCAGATACCGACCAGCACCACCAGCGAATAGAGATCCTGCGGCAGATAGGTCATCAGCCACCAGAACGGAATGGCCGCCAGCGATCCCATGGTGCCAGGCACGACCGGGCTTAATCCGCTGCCGAAACCGGTCGCCAGCAGATGCCAGGGATTGCTCATCCGCAGGCGACTCTTCGCCACGTCGTTATTTAGCATCAAAGTGATCAAACCCTTTATGACGGAATGTGGCGGGCTTGCCATTATCCAGCAGCGTTAAGCCTTCCGACTCCGGTGCCATCTGCCCGATGCAGGTATAGGGCACGCCCAGGTGACCCAGCGCTACATCGAGCGCGCCGCGATTGACCTCGGGCACCGTAAAGCAGAGTTCGTAATCTTCTCCGCCACTCAGCGCCCAGCGCAGGACCTGCTCAGGGTCGAAATGATCGCGCAGCGCAGCCGAAAGGGGCAACGCATCCAGATTAAGCCGTGCGCCACAGCCGCTGGCTTTCAGCACATGGCCGAGATCGGAAATCAGGCCGTCGGAAAGATCCACCGCTGAGGAGGCCAGCGAACGCAGCGCCTGGCCCTGCAGAATGCGCGGCATAGGACGCAGATGACGTTTAATCAGCGCTTCATGCACCGCCGGATCGCTGATGCGGCAGTGATGCTGCAGCAGCGCCAGGCCCGCGGCGCTGTCACCCAGCGTTCCGGTCACGTAAATCCAGTCACCCGGCTTCGCGCCTGAACGTTTCAGGGCGCGGCCCTGCGGCACCAGACCGTGAATCGCCAGCGTCAGGCTCAGCGGGCCACGGGTGGTGTCGCCGCCGACCAGCTGCATGTCGTAATATTCCAGCAGTTCAAACAGGCTTTCGCTGAAGGCAGAGAGCCAGCTCTCATCGACCTGCGGCAGCGTTAAGGCCAGAGTCAGCCATGCGGGATCGGCGCCCATGGCAGCAAGGTCGCTGAGATTCACAGCCAGGGCTTTATAACCCAGATCGGCAGGATGGATATCCCGTAAGAAGTGCACACCCGCGACCAGGGTATCGGTGCTGATCGCCAGCGTCTGTTTTTCCGGCACGCTAAGTAACGCACAATCGTCACCGATGCCGAGTTCGACATCACGGCGGCTGCGTGTTTTGCGGTTGAAGTAGCGTGCGATGAGTTCAAATTCACCACAAGACATAATTGCGTTCCGCTTAACCCTTCATGAAAAAAGGCCGGCAAGCCGGCCTTTTTGTTTATTTGCGATTGGGTCGAATTTGTGGACCGGCTTTATCAAGCACGCCGTTAACAAATTTATGACTGTCTTCGGCACCGAAGACTTTCGCCAGCTCAATCCCTTCGTTGATGGCCACTTTATAAGGCACATCATTACGTTTGCTCAGCTCGTACAGCGAGATGCGCAGGATAGCTTTTTCTACCTGGCCCAGCTCTTCGAGCTGACGCGACAGATAGGGCTTCATCAGTCCATCCAGATACGCACTGTTGGTCGCCACACCGGACAGCAGTTCGCGGAAGTAGGTAATGTCGACGTCTTTGACGTCCTGTTCCGCCAGAAACTGGTATTCCACATCGGCAATGTCGTTATTCGACAACTGCCAGGAGTAAAGCGCCTGAACAGCGCACTCACGGGCGCGACGACGAGCAGCAGGTTTCACAAAATTCCCCTTACAAAAATCAGGCTTTAATGGCTTTCAATACGTTGATCATTTCGAGCGCAGTCAGAGCCGCTTCAGCACCTTTGTTACCCGCTTTGGTGCCGGCACGCTCAATGGCCTGCTCGATGCTTTCAGTGGTCAGCACGCCAAACGCGACAGGAATCTCGCTGTTCATGGCAACGCTGGCGATACCGGAGCTGGCTTCACCCGCCACATATTCGAAGTGCGCAGTGCCACCACGAATAACCGTACCGAGTGCGATAATCGCATCATATTTGCCGGTGTTGGCCAGCGCGCGTGCTGCCAGAGGCAGTTCGTATGCACCAGGCACCCAGACTACAGTGATATTGTCATCTTTGACCTGGCCGATACGTTTCAGGGCATCAACTGCGCCATCCAGCAGGCTGTCATTAATGAAGTTGTTAAAACGCGCGATAACGATGGCAACATTGGCCTCAGGCGTTGCAACAGCAGCTTCGATAACTTTCATACTTATCCTTTCAGGGGTTTGGTTGGCCCCGCGCAGGGGGGCGGATTCTATCATACTCTTGGGCGGCGTGCTCTCGCTTTTCCGACCGTGTTATTGTGGTGTCAGGGTCAGGCGTAAATCGTCACCGACCTGGCGGACATCACTGAAACGGAAGGCAGGTGCGTCAGCCAGCTGGCTCAGTCCCGGTAGCTGACACAGCCCGCGTCCTTCATGACCTAACAGCTTAGGCGCCAGATAAACAATCAGTTCATCGACCAGTCCGGCCTGCAACAGGGCACCGGCCAGCGTTGCGCCCGCTTCAACCCAGACGCTGTTAATCTGTCGCTGTCCCAGCAGCATCATCATCGCCACCAGGTCCAGCTGTTGTTCGCGCAGCGGAACAGCGATTTGCGTCACGTCAGCGGGCCAGCTCTGCTGATCGGGCTGATGACGCATCAGCCAGGTTTGGCCCGGCTGCGAAATGAGCCGATGCTGCGGCGTCACGCGATTCTGGCTGTCGATAATCACCCGCACCGGCTGACGCAGTTGCTGCTCATCAAGCAGTGCCTGGCTCTCCGCATTGAGTTCAGACCAGCGTACCGTCAGGGAAGGATCGTCCGCCAGCACCGTGGCGCTGCTGCTGAGAATGGCGGCGCTCTGCGCACGCAGGCGCTGCACATCACGACGGGCAGCCGGCGAGGTTATCCACTGACTTTCGCCGCTGGCCATTGCCGTTCTGCCATCCAGTGAGGCACCCAGCTTGAGCTGGATCCAGGGGAAGCCAGTGCGCATGCGTTTGAGGAAACCGCGATTCAGCGCCTCCGCTTCCGGCATCATCAGACCGTGGCTGACCTCGATGCCCGCCTGATGCAGACGGTGCAGTCCGCGCCCCGCCACCTGCGGATTCGGATCCTGCATGGCGGCCACGACACGGGTAACGCCAGCGGCGATCAGCGCATCACAGCAGGGTGGCGTACGGCCATGATGGCTGCAGGGTTCCAGCGTGACATAGGCGGTTGCGCCACGCGCTTTCTCGCCCGCCATGCGCAGGGCGTGGACTTCAGCATGCGGTTCACCGGCGCGCTGATGCCAGCCCTCACCGACCACCTCGCCATCGCGCACAATCACGCAGCCCACATTGGGGTTCGGCATCGTCGTAAAGCGGCCGCGTCGCGCCAGTTCCAGCGCACGCGCCATGTAAAGTTCATCCATGGTTTAATCCTGTAACCGGGCGATCTCTTCGCCAAAATCACGAATGTCTTCAAAGCTGCGGTAAACCGAGGCAAAGCGGATGTAGGCGACTTTATCGAGCTTCTTCAGCTCATCCATCACCAGATTGCCGATCAGCTTACTGGGGATCTCACGTTCACCGGTGGCACGCAGCTGGGTTTTAATATGGTTTACGGCGCTTTCAACCGCATCGGCGCTGACCGGACGCTTCTCAAGCGCTTTCATCATCCCGCTGGCCATTTTGTCTTCATTAAAGGGTTCGCGCACGTCATTGCTTTTCACCACGCGTGGCATCACCAGTTCCGCCACCTCGAAGGTGGTAAAACGCTCATGACACATCAGACACTGGCGGCGGCGGCGCACCGAAGAGCCTTCACTAACCAGACGAGAATCAATCACTTTGGTGTCCACAGCGGAGCAGAATGGGCAATGCATGACGTTTCCTGACGCGAGAGAGATGGGCCAGACAGTGTAACGCGAACTGCGAATCAACAAAATCTCTTCCGTGCCTTTCCTGTGCCACCACGCACAGCATAAATGATGTTAAATATCAGCGACGGCAAAAGGGTCTACGCTTATAGAGCCGAAAGACGGCGTATATCCACTAACACACTGGAGGTTGTATGGGTCTGTTTAATTTTGTGAAAGAAGCCGGTGAGAAATTATGGGATGCCGTGAATGGCGGCGATGACCAGAATAAAAAGCTGCAGGATCACATCAACAAGCTCGGTTTACCCGACAGCGACAAAGTGGATGTGAAGGTCAATGGCGATACCGTGACCGTGACGGGCGATGGCCTTTCCCAGGAGCTGAAAGAGAAGATTCTGATCGCAGCCGGTAACGTTGCAGGCATCACCAAAGTGGAAGATAAGGTGACCGTGACAGACAGCGCGACCGAGTCAGAACTTTACACCGTGAAAAAAGGCGACACGCTGAGCGCAATTTCCAAACAGGTTTATGGAAATGCCAACGAATACAACAAGATTTTCGAAGCGAATAAGCCAATGCTCTCTCATCCTGATAAGATCTATCCTGGCCAGGTTTTACGTATTCCAAAATAACGGACAAGGATAACTTATGAGCAGGATGGTTTGGGTTCCGGTGGCGCTCTCTCTGGTGATGCTGAGCGGTTGCAGCAGTAGCGCCAGCAACCCGCAGGTCAGAGAGTTGCATCAGGAAGTGAGTCAGCTTAATCAGCAGATGCAGCACCTGACCACGCAGGCCAGTGCGCTGGAGATTCAGGGGCAGTTAAACAGCCATTCGCAGCAAGGCGCGTGGCTGATCCCGCAGGCGAACACGCCGGTGGCACTGCAAACCCAGCTCGGCACGCTGCGACTGGCGCTCTCGCCTGTCACCGCTGAAGCCAGCGGCTCGCGGGCAACCCTGACGGTACGCTCAATGGACGATCGCCCCTTGCCCGCCCTGCACGCTACGGTGAACTGGGGCGAACTCGATCCGGCGACCGGTAAACCACTGAGTAACGGCAGTCTGAGTCAGACGATAGCGGTGCCTGCCTCGCTGCTGCGCCAGCATTCGGTGAGCATACCGCTGCGACTCAGCGGCCTCACACCGGATCAATCAGGTTATGTCCGCGTGCATAACGTCACCGGCGACGCACCTGCCCAGACCTCCCCTGCTGCACCCTGATCTGATCACAGGTGCAAAAAAAAACGGGCAGCCACATGGCTGCCCGTTTTTATTTCTCTGCGGCGATTAAGGCAGGATAGAAGGCTGATCGGCGCCCTCTTTCTCGACTTTCTGCACCAGCATATGTTCACGCTTCATGCCCAGCTTCAGCGCCAGCGCCGAAGAGACATAAATTGATGAAATCGTACCAATCGTCACACCAATCAGCATGGTCAGTGAGAAGCCTTTCAGCAGCGCACCACCAAACACGAAGAGGATGAGGATCATCGCCAGCGTGGTCAGCGAGGTAATCAGCGTACGGCTTAACGTCTGGGTCAGTGACACGTTAGTAATATCGTAAGAGCTGCCGCGACGGATCTTGCGGAAGTTTTCACGAATACGGTCCGACACCACGATTTTATCGTTAAGCGAGTAGCCAATCACCGACATCAGTGAGGCAACAATCGTCAGGTCGATTTCAATGCGGAACAGCGCCAGCAGGCCGCAGGTGATGATCACGTCATGCGCCAGCGCCAGCACGGTACCCAGCGCCAGACGCCACTCAAAGCGAAAACCGATGTAGATCAGAATCGCAATCAGCGCGGACAACAGCGCCATCGCACCCGCCTGCGCCAGGTCGCTGCCCACACTCGGACCCACGAACTCAATGCGCTTAACGGTAGCATTCTGCTGGGTGGTCTGGTTAATGACCGACACGACTTTATTGCCTAACTCGGTGCCCGCCGGGCCGGTAACCGGTGCCATACGCACCATGACGTCACGGCTGCTGCCAAAGTTCTGCACCAGCGGCTCGTCAAAGCCCGCTTTCACCAGATCACCACGCAGGACTTCAAGATCGGCCGGTTTTTCCAGCGCGATCTCAATCACCGTACCACCGGTGAAATCGAGGCCCCAGTTAAAACCACGCACACCCACGATAGCAATCGCGGCGAGAATCAGCAGTCCCGAAATGATGAAGGCCAGCTTATCCCAGCGCATAAAGTCGACGACTTTACGCCCGTGGTTCAACTGCTCAATGTTATATTCCTGTGCCACAACGCACTCCTCAGATAGACAGCTTGTTGATGCGTTTGCCACCGTAAACCAGGTTAACAATGGCACGGGTACCGACAATCGCGGTGAACATTGAGGTTGCGATACCAATTGCGGTGGTAATAGCAAAGCCTTTGATCGAACCGGTGCCGACTGCATAAAGAATGATAACTTTGATCAGGGTGGTCACGTTCGCATCGACAATACTGGAGAAGGCGCCTTTATAGCCCTCATGAATTGCCTGCTGAACCGAGCGCCCGTTACGCAGCTCTTCTTTAATACGTTCGTTAATCAGCACGTTGGCATCCACCGCCACCGCCAGCGTTAACACGATACCGGCAATACCCGGCATGGTCAGGGTCGCGCCCGGCAACAGCGACATAATGCCGACAATCAGCACCAGGTTAACCAGCAGCGCGCTGGTCGCAATCAGACCAAACTTCTTGTAGAACACCACCATAAACAGGATCGACGCAAGCAGACCCCACAGGCAGGCTTCCAGACCCTGAGTAATGTTCTGCTGACCCATGGTCGGCCCGATAGTACGCTCTTCCACAATCTGGATGGGCGCAATCAACGCACCGGCACGCAGCAGCAGCGAGAGCTGACGCGCTTCGTTCGGGTTGTTGATACCGGTGATGCGGAAGCTGTTCCCCAGACGAGACTGGATGTTGGCGACGTTAATCACCTCTTCCTGTTTCACCAGAATTGAACGGCCGTTGGCATCTTTCTTACCACTGTCTTTGTACTCCACAAACAGGGTCGCCATCGGCTTGCCGATGTTGTCCTTGGTGAAGTTCGACATGATGTTACCGCCTGCGCCATCCAGTGAAATGTTCACCTGTGGCTGGTTGTACTCATCCATGCTGGAAGTCGAGTCGGTGATATGGTCACCGGTCAGGATCACCCGCTTGTAGAGCACCACCGGCTGGCCATCACGCATGTCTTTAACTTCAGAGTCACCCGGTACACGACCACTGGCCGCTACGGTTGGATCCACGCTGGTGTTTACCAGACGGAATTCCAGCGTCGCCGTTGCACCCAGAATCTCTTTAGCGCGTGCCGTATCCTGAATACCCGGCAACTCAACTACGATGCGATCGGAACCCTGACGCTGTACCAGCGGTTCGGCCACGCCCAGCTGGTTCACACGGTTACGCAGAATAGTAATGTTCTGCTGAACCGCATATTCACGCGCTTCGCTGAGACGGGCATCGCTCATGGTGGCACGCAGAGCATCGCTGCCGCTGCTGTTGATCACCAGATCCTGATGACGCGAGGTCAGCCAGGAGATCGCCGCATCGCGGCTGGCTGCGTCACGGAAACGAATTTCCACGCCGTAGTTCGCGATTTTGTTGACGGTGGTGTAAGGGATACTTTTGGTGCGCAGGTCGCTACGCAGCGAGTCAGCATTCTGCTCCTGCAGTTTGCCGAGTGCGGTGTCCATGTCCACTTCCATCAGGAAGTGCACACCACCACGCAGATCGAGACCGAGTTTCATCGGTTCTGCTGACAGCATCGACAGCCAGCGAGGCGTGGCTGGCGCGAGGTTCAGCGCAACAACGTAGTTTTCACCCAGCGCTTTCATGATCGCTTCACGGGCGCGTAACTGAACATCCGTATTATTGAAGCGCGCGGTAATCGCACCATTTTCCAGCGCAACAGATTTGCTCTGGATATTGTCTTGTTTTAATGCGGACTGAATTTGATCCAACGTCTGCTCACTGGCGGCGCTTCCGCGCGCACCAGTGATTTGAACGGCCGGATCCTCACCATACAGGTTGGGAAGCGCATAGAGCAGGCCGACGAGAATCACGACGACCAGCATCACGTACTTCCACAAAGGATAACGATTTAACACGGCAGTTCCCTTAGGGAAGAAAGAATTACAGCGCCTTGATAGTGCCTTTAGGCAGCACGGCGGCGACGAAATCACGTTTAATGACGACTTCATTGGTGTCATTCAGCGCGATAGCTACGTAGCCCGTGTCAGAGACTTTTGTTACGCGGCCTACAAGGCCACCGCTGGTCAGCACTTCATCACCCTTAGAGATAGAATCCATCAGCTTCTTGTGCTCTTTCGCACGTTTCTGCTGCGGACGCAGGATCATGAAATAGAAAATCAGACCAAACACCACCAGCATGATCACCAGAGAATACGGACTTCCCTGAGACGGTGCGCCTGCTGCGGCCACGGCGTCAGAAATGAAAAAGCTCATTAAATTTCCCTCATTGATGAATTATCAGACGTTAAAGGCGGAACTTCTTTGCCCGTCCGTTGGTAGAACTCGTTTACAAAGCGCTCTAATTTACCCTCTTCGATGGCCTGGCGTAAACCTGCCATCAGGCGCTGGTAATAGCGCAAATTGTGGATAGTGTTCAGACGCGCGCCCAGTATTTCGTTACAACGGTCGAGATGATACAAGTAGGCGCGGCTATAATTGCGACAGGTGTAACAATCACACTCCGCATCCAGTGGCGCAGTGTCATCTTTGTATCTGGCGTTGCGGATTTTCACCACACCCTCGGTCACAAACAGATGACCATTTCGGGCATTACGGGTCGGCATCACGCAGTCAAACATATCGACGCCGCGACGGACGCCCTCAACCAGATCTTCTGGCTTGCCGACACCCATCAGATAACGCGGTTTATCCTGCGGAAGCTGCGGACAGACGTGCTCAAGAATACGGTGCATGTCCTGCTTAGGCTCACCCACCGCCAGGCCGCCCACAGCGTACCCATCAAAGCCAATCTCTACCAGACCTTTCACCGAGACATCTCGTAAATCTTCGTAAACCGAGCCCTGAATAATGCCAAATAGCGCATTTTTATTGCCCAGGCTGTCAAAACGGTCACGACTGCGTTGCGCCCAGCGCAGCGACATCTCCATCGAGCGTTTGGCGTAGTCCCAGTCCGCCGGATAGGGCGTACATTCATCGAAAATCATCACGATGTCGGAACCGAGGTCATACTGAATCTCCATCGATTTTTCCGGATCGAGGAAGATCGGGTCGCCGTTGATCGGGTTACGGAAATGCACGCCCGCTTCGGTGATTTTACGGATGTCGCCCAGGCTGAAGACCTGGAAGCCGCCGGAGTCGGTCAGGATCGGCCCTTTCCACTGCATAAAGTCATGCAGATCGCCATGCAGTTTCATGATCTCCTGACCCGGACGCAGCCAGAGGTGGAAGGTATTGCCCAGAATGATCTGCGCGCCGGTCTCCTGCACTTCTTCCGGCGTCATGCCTTTAACGGTGCCATAGGTGCCAACAGGCATAAACGCAGGGGTTTCCACCACACCGCGATCAAAAATCAGACGGCCACGGCGTGCGCGCCCATCTGTGGTATCAAGTTCAAATTTCACAAAGCCTCCATCGGAGAAACAGTCCGATGCAGATAACCTTCAGTCGCTCTCAGTCGATTCCGGCTATCGGTTAATAAATCAGTCGCCCACTTTTTCCAGCGGCGCCTGCGGATTTTTGCTGATAAACATCGCGTCGCCATAACTGAAGAAACGATATTGCTCAGCCACGGCTGCGCGGTACGCGGCCATGGTGTGCTGATAACCGGCAAACGCCGAGACCAGCATAATCAGAGTCGATTCGGGCAGATGGAAGTTGGTGATCAGCGCATCGATCACCTGATACTCATAGCCCGGATAGATGAAAATCTGGGTATCGTCGAAGAACGGCGCAATCAGGGCATCCTGACTCGCTTTGGCGGCGCTCTCCAGCGAACGGACAGAGGTGGTGCCGACAGCGACCACCTTATTGCCGCGTGCTTTACAGGCCAGCACCGCATCAACAACCTCCTGCGGCACTTCGGCATATTCAGCATGCATGTGATGCTCTTCGATGGTGTCGACGCGCACTGGCTGGAAGGTTCCCGCACCGACATGCAGCGTCACAAACGCCATCTCAATGCCCTTCTCTTTCAGCGCCTGCAGCAGCGGTTCATCAAAATGCAGACCGGCGGTCGGTGCCGCAACGGCACCCGGACGGGCGCTGTAAACTGTCTGATAGAGCTCGCGATCCGCCTCTTCATCCGGACGGTCGATATAAGGCGGCAGAGGCATATGGCCAACGCTGTTGAGGATGTCGAGCACCGCGCGCTCATCATCAAACACAATCTCAAACAGCGCATCGTGACGCGCCACCATCGTCGCTTTGACGCTCTCGTCTTCGCCCAGCAGCAGTTCTGCTCCCGGCTTCGGCGCTTTCGAGGCGCGCACATGGGCCAGCACACGCTTGTCGTCAAGCATCCGCTCCACCAGCATCTCGATTTTGCCGCCACTGGCTTTGCGGCCAAAGACGCGCGCCGGAATCACACGGGTGTTGTTGAACACCAGCAGATCGCCCGGATTCAGCTTATCCAGCACGTCGGTGAACACACCGTGCGACAGCGTCCCGCTGGGGCCATCGAGCGACAGCAGACGACAGCCGCTGCGCTGCGCCTGGGGATAGTGAGCAATCAGGGATTCAGGCAGTTCAAAAGCAAAATCGGCGACACGCATGAAAGAGTTCTTTCTCAGGCAAAAACAGGCGGCACAGTTTAGCGGAAAATCGACCAATTCTGAACAACTGGCTGCGCAAAGGCAGTTCAGCCTATAATGCGGCATGAACTTTCTTGCTCATCTCCATCTGGCTAAGCTGGCCGACAGCTCCTTACTCGGCAATTTAATGGCCGATTTTGTGCGTGGCAACCCGCACCAGCACTGGTCTGCGCCCGTCGCGGACGGCATTCTGATGCACCGTCGTCTCGATGTGATGACCGATGCGCTGCCGGAAGTGCGCAGCGCCCGTCAGCTATTCCGTGCCGAAACCTATCGCGTGGCACCCATTACGCTGGACGTCATCTGGGACCATTTTCTGGCCCGGCACTGGCAGCACTTCACGCCCGGCCAGACCCTGGTGCACTTTTCTGCCGCCGCCGAGCGCGAGATCATGCCGCAACTGACAGACACCCCCATCGAGTTTCAGGAACTCAACGCGGTGATGTGGCGCGAGCGCTGGTTTGAGCATTATGCCCAGCCCGCGCGGCTGGAGCGGGTGCTGCACGGCATGGCCAGCCGCCGTCCACGCCTGGCGGCCCTGCGCGACTCCTACCACGATTTCACGCAACACTATGATCAGCTGGAAGCGCTGTTTTTTGTTTTTTATCCGCGTTTAATGGCGCTGGCGACCAGCAGAACCCTGTAAAACACGATCCTCTGCTGCCGGGCTGGCGGACGCCAGCTTTCGTCCGCCGGGAAAGCGCCTCACCCGACCCCCGCATCATCTTGCCATTGCTGCCTATCTGCGGCTTAATGAAGCCTTTCTTAACAATAGTTAAGTAAATATCACAGCCAGACCGCCTGTTCAGGCGTGCCTTCCGTTCGTTTTGACCAAAAGACATAAGAGGAAAAGATGTCATCCGCTTCGCATTCTGAAATTGACGCGCGTTACCGTTACGCCTGCGACATCGCCCGTGCGGCGGCCAGCCGGGCTTATTCGTGGTATCAGCAGCGTCAGACACTGGTGGTGGAACACAAAAGGGATTTGCAGGACGTGGTCAGCGAGGCTGATCGTAACGTTGAGGCATTGATTAAGACATTAATCGCTGAGCGCTTTCCTGACGATGCTGTCTATGGCGAAGAGAGCGGCGGTGAGGTTCAGGGCGCGCCCTTTATCTGGGTGGTCGATCCCATCGACGGCACCGCCTGCTTCGTCAACGGCCTGCCTAACTGGTGCGTCTCGCTGGCGGTGGTCTGTGACGGCGAACCAGTGATCGGCGTGGTCTGCGATCCCAATCATCAGGAGCTGTTTCACGCACGAGCAGGTCAGGGTGCGTGGGTTAATGAGAGCCGTTTGCAGGTTCATAGCGCGACGCATCTCAACGAGGGTTTGCTCGGCATCAGCAACTCCAGTCGCACCCCTGCCGAAAGCGTCTCGCGCCTGATTAGCGGCTTAACTGAACAGGGTGGCATGTTTATCCGCATCGGTTCTGGCGCGCTGACCAGCGCCTGGGCGGCCGCCGGGCGACTGATTGGCTACTATGAAGCACATATGCATCCCTGGGATAGTCTGCCGGGCATCGTCCTGATGCGCGAAGCGGGCGGCGTTACTAATGATTATCTGCGCAACGAAGGACTCAAAAACGGCAACCCGGTGTTGCTGGCCAATGCGACTCTTTATCCAAAAATCAAAGCGCTGACCGATAATCGCGCGCTGGAGGAGTAAATGACGCTGCCAGGCCTGTACCGCTGCGCGCTGATCCTCTGTTCTCTCTGGCTGTTAAGTCCGGTGTCACAGGCGGCGGATTACCAGCTGGAGAAAGTGGTCGAACTGAGCCGTCACGGTGTCCGTCCGCCCACCCCCGGCAATCGTAAAGAGATTGAAGCCGCCAGCCAGCAACCCTGGACGCAGTGGACCACCGCCGATGGTGAGCTGACCGGTCATGGCTACAGCGCGGTGGTCAATAAAGGACGCTGGCAAGGCGAGCACTATCGCCAGCTCGGCCTGCTGGGCGCGGGCTGTCCTGATGCGGCACAGGTCTACGTGCGCGCCAGTCCGCTGCAGCGCACCCGTGCCACGGCCACAGCGCTGACTGATGGGGCCTTTCCCGGCTGCGGCGTGCCGGTGCATCACGTCGCGGGCGAAGTCGATCCCCTGTTTCAGAGTGAAAAGCTGACGATCACCCAGAGCGATCCTGCTCAGGAGCTGGCGGCTAAGCAGCAGAAAGCGGGCGATCTGGCGCGGCTGCAACAGCAGTTGCAACCCGCCATTCAGCAGCTGAAAGCCGCCGTCTGCCCGCCCGCGACTGACTGCCCCCTCTTTGATGCGCCCTGGTCGTTCCGGCAAACCCGTAACGGCAACACATACGTTTACGGGCTGAGTGTGATGGCAAGCATGGTGGAGACGCTGCGACTGGGCTACAGCGAAAACCTGCCGTTGGACCAGCTCGCCTGGGGACACATCACCTCGGCCGCGCAGATCACCACGCTGCTGCCGCTGCTGACCGCAAACTACGATCTCAGCAACGACGTGCTCTATCAGGCACAGCGCCGTGGCTCAATATTGCTCAACGCCCTGCTGGAGGCGATTGCTTCCGATAGCGCGCCGGGCCGCTGGCTGATTCTGGTGGCACATGACACTAATATTGCGATGGTGCGCACCCTGATGGGCTTTAGCTGGCAGTTGCCAGGCTATTCACGCGGCAACATTCCACCGGGCAGTAGTCTGGTGCTGGAGCGCTGGCGCGACACCCACAGCGGCGAACGTTTTTTGCGGCTCTATTTCCAGGCGCAGAGTCTGGATGGGATTCGTCAGCTGCAACCGATTGATGATAAACATCCGTTATTACGTCAGGAGTGGCATCAGCATGACTGCAGAATCACCGATGTCGGCCTGCTCTGCCCTTATCAATCCACGCTGACTCAGCTACGAAAAAAGCTGGATAACAGCGCTGTGCTGCCGGTTTCGGTTATATTGCCCTGAGTCTGTGGCTAATCAAATTCAGGCCGCAGCATCAACGCGGCCTGAATAATGTTAACCGCTGTTAATTAACGCCATTCCGACCTTTTCTTATTTAAATCGCCTGACTATCAGCGCCACTCGTTTTGTTTTACGATAGACCCGTCAATCATCCCTTTATTAACTATTTTCCTGTAATTCTTGAGTATTTCGGCGACTGGTTTCGCCGTTTTTTATTTCTCTCTTTCTGTCTTCTCCCCCTGTGCCCATGTACCCACACGCGCTCTCGCCTGAAGCTACATACCCGGCCTGGAAAATAGTAAGGTTGAATTTAATTGCCTCCTTAAAATCAACCTGTTAATCCCTTACCTGCTGATTACGGGAGTCAGGAACACTTCGGCGCAGAATACTGAATTCCGCGGCACTGTCCTGATATATCGATCGATTCCCCAGATACCACATAATAAATTCATTATTGTTTTTTACTCCTATTTTCCTCATCACCCTTCTTTTGTAATAACTAACGGACTTCTCAGTCAGCCCTAACCATTCGGCTATCTGCTTCAGGGTCATGCCGGTCATAAAGAACCAGGTGACAGCGACTTCATTCTCAGTAAATGACATGCAGCGTTGGGTATTATCCATAAACGTCACAGTTCCTCCATTGCTTAAAACGGATTAAATAATGTTGTAAAAGCTGTAAACAGCGTTATTCTGCCAGTCTGGAACCAGCGTATATAAGGTGAAAACTAATTCAGGTTTTTAGTGAAAACGGCCTCTTTTCCGACGTCATCGACCAGCGTGTATTCAACGGTCATTTTTTTATTTTTTATTACTTCAGGCAAACTAAAACCTTTATTGTCATAAGGAGCAATCATTCTGTCCATGCCCAGTTTTAGTGACTGCTCTCCAGCCAATGACGTAACTTTTAATGAAACAGGCGTCACAAAATAGGGCGTAGGATTACTCAGCTCGAGTGAATGACCGTTGTCGGCAATGCGGACGTTTATAGCGCCGCCAATACTGTTAATGTCCATACTGCTATTGAAAGGCCGATAGGTAATTCTCAGCTGGGTGTTTAATCCGACTTCTATTTTATTGGCCGTTTTCTCCTGCTGAGAAGATTTGACACCCGGAATTTCATAGAGATTTATCCAGAATACGGACTCACGATCACGGGGTAAATCAAGTATTTTTTCCGTCGGCAGTATCTTAAGGTTCAGAATTTTACCCGGTGTCATCCTGGCGACTGCTGGAATAATAGCAAAAGGGTAATTTTTTTCTTTATTAATATCGCCGGCGCTTCCATCATCAACCCAGCTCTGAAGTAACACCGGCGCCTGACTGTCGTTGTTGACGATGAGCAGGCGCCTGCCGCTGTCCTTGCTGCTGAACAGCACCCTGTCCTGCAACGGCATAATCGTGGCATGGAGTTCCGCCGCATTAAACAGAAAAATAAAACTCACCCAATATAAAAAATATCTCATCACCAGTACCTCACAATAATATGCGCCGTCGCATCTATTTTCCCAGGCGTGACAGGTTTTGCGGGGTCAACGATGCCATAGAATGCGAAATACTGAGACGTGATATCTACCTGAGTGGGGGTATTTTGAGAACGCGAGATTTCCCCATCCAGAAGAGAAAACCAGCCTTTTGTATAATCATTAGTGTATGCGTTGGTTATAAATCCGACCGTCTTACCGGCAACAGACACACCTATGCCGACGTTTGACGCATATCCATCCTGTCCATAATTATCCGATAACGCATAACGTGACCACAAAACGTTGTTCCCGGACATAGGATGATCAGTGCTGAATGCGACCGAAATTTTATCAGGTCCAACACCTGCATTCCGGTTGATAAAGCCATTAACGAGCGCCCCACCGCACCGATAGGTTACAGTAAAGTCCTTACCTATTGTTTCAAAATCAGACTTCAACGCAGTGACAGTGACTGGCGGTAAAATGACAGGATTTGTATAGCTGTAGACGCGACATCCCCAGGGCGTTTGCACGAACGTGTTTGCCGTAGAGTATTGCATCCCAAAGCCAATCCAGTTCCAGTTACTGAACCCGTCCCAGTTCGTGTTACTGTCAGCACCTGGGATAGTGATATTTTTTTTGTCGTTCCAGCCCGGCCCGACAAAAACCGTATAGCCGTTGGGCTGGGGACAGGTATATGCAATACCGCTGGCGGAATCATCCGCAGGGCCATTACATCCCCAATGCGCAACCGGATCGCCTCCTCTCATTGTGGATGGTAAGCGGTAAATTTCTGCCGTCACACCGCTGAAGTCACGGGCATAAAAGTTGAGCTTGTTACCCTCCCGGTGCCCTTCAATTGGTGAATGCTGCCAGTACCTTGAGAACACCTTACCGTCACTGTCACGAATCAGTTTGATGCCGATAAAAGGAAAATAGGTCTGATAGACGCCCTCTCCCGCGCTGATATTGCCCCCCACGTTACTGTCGCCGTTAGTGGCAAAATACTCATAGGTCTGTCCCTGATCGGCAAGATCACAGGTGTATAACAGCTGGTTCTCCCCTTCAGGCAAGGATTGAGCCTGCCCTACCGTGGCCGTAGTGGAGCCAATCAGTCCAGTTGGCATAAACTCCGCGGGCTGAAGTTTTATTGAACCAAAAATCAGAGGCACACCGCCTTTACTGTCATCGCCCTGTCTGGCTTTATAGACAGGCTGGCATGTGGCGAAGGCTGACGATGTAAAAAACGCCACGATCGGCAGGGAAAAAATGACTGCATACTTTTTCATGCATAAGGCCTTATTGACAGACTGCGGTAATATAATTCAGCGCTTTCGTGGACTGAGTATCTACAGGCGTATAACGGATGGTGCACTGTTCATCGGGCGCGCTGCCCCACCGGGCGGTCAGTGTCTGACGGTTTTCCAGCCGCAGATAGGTATTACCGGCCTGGCTTACCGTTGCAACGTTATTTCCACCGGAATCGAAAATATCTGACCCCAGGGGGACATAGCTGCCATTCGCCCGCCTGAGCTGCATCATGACCGGTATGCCCTGGCGCGTTTTGAAGACCACCCGGTTGACGGAACCCGCGTATGGCGTCACAACGTGCTGGCTGTCAATAATATCGACATCCGCGGATGCCCCTTCCGGCGCATCAAGGTTGATGTTGTTACGTCTGTAAGGCATCAGCGAAGGAACGATTGCATAACCTGAACTGTCGATTTTAATGTTCTGGCCATTGAGTACCGTGGCGCCCTCTGCCCCTTTTGCTTCCACAATGGCAAACGTGTTACTCACGGTATGCCCCAGTGTGATCCCGCCACTGTGCAACGCGATGGCACCGCTCATCGAACCGGATGCCTGCCAGTTTCCCGGAGATTTTGAGACCGTTCCACTCACGTTGGCTTTGGGCAGAATGGTCGCCAGATTCAGACCCGAACTGTTTCCTGAGCGGTCGCGACTGTAATTCACACCCCACTGGGTCGTGTTGTCTTTACCTGCGCTGCCGGACAGCGAGGTCTGGTAGCTGTGTTCACTATTACTATTGATGTATGACGCAGACAGGGTTGTATTACGGGTATCACGCCCGATAGGCACAGAAAAATTCAGCGCAAACTGGGTGTCTTTGTAATATTCCTTGTGCCGTTTTTCGTCAGGTACTCCCCATCTCTGCGCGTCAGAAATCCGGGTGCGGTACTGTCTGGAAATACTGAAATCCATGTGAATGCCGTAAGGCAATGCCGTGTTGTATCCCACCTGATAAGAGGTGTCTTTGTTTCGTCCGTCATAGTAATTTTGCGATGAGCCGGAAACGTAAATGCTGCCCAGTGAACCTAGCGGTTGGCTGACATTGAGCTGAAGACGGTTTTTTTGCATGTACGTTCCCCCCTCCACCGACGACAGCGGGGTGTCCGAGTTGTTCAGGGCAACGATATCCTGAAGATCCCGGTAGCCACGGGTGGAATACCGGTAGCCGGCAAAACTGATGGTGGTGCCAACCGGACCCAGCGTTTTACTGTACTCGGTATTCACCATCCACCCCTGCGTGGCGCTGCCATTTCTGAGTCGCGCATTGGACCAGGTTGCAGAAGAACCGAATGCACCGAGTGACGAAGAATAGATGGCCCCACCGCTGGCCGCCTGATAACCACTGCCGATACGTAACCCGCTGTTTGCCGTTACCGCATTAGAAACGCCATACTTGACGGAAAGCTCGGTAAACTGGTTGTCACGGCTGTAATCATTGATCTCGCCGGCTGAAAAGCTATAGTCCAGGCGTCCGGGGCGGACGGAACCCGGTAGTGTAGAGTAAGGTACTGAATACTCAGTGAGGCTTCCGTCACTTTCCGTCACCCTGACATTGAGGTCTCCACCGTAGAAAGCCGGTGCCAGGTCATCAATTCTGAAGTTACCCGGTGGAACAGTCGTCTCATAGATTTTGTATTTTTTTTGAAAGACTTCGACTTTCGCATTGGTTCTCGCTGTACCTCTCACCGTCGGCGCATACTGAACCATGGAAGGGGGTAACACGCGGTTATCGGTCCTGAGACTTACACCGGTAAAACCGAGCCCGCTGAATGCATCAGAGCCCGAACTGAGCTGGCCTAGCAGCAGCTCACTTCGCAGTGACGGCAAGCCCCGACTGGCGTACAGGCGTGAGGAGTGCCATCTGGACCCAAAACGGTTACGGTTGAAATTCCCCTGCTGCCGGAACTGCCACTTTCCTGCGTTAAAGCCGCTGCTAAGTCCAACATACGTCGAACTCACTCCGCCTGTATGGGTGCTATGTGACTCATACTGGTTGACCGTGTAATTCGAAAATAAGGCGGTACTGCCTGCCTCAAACTCACTTGAGGGAATATAATCATCCGGACGGTATACCAGCAGAGACTGAGGCACAGTAATGTTTACCCGCAGAGAAGAAAGGTCGGGCGAAGTCTTTACCTCCGGCAGAACAGCTTCAAGCGCGTATTTTCTGTCATTAACCAGGGCTTCTGGCTTCTTTTTAAGAGGTAAACTGTTGATAAACTCACCTGTAAATAACGGCGTCAGCGACTTACCTTTCCGTTCAAAAGTCAGCGACTTTTTTGAAAATAATTTATTGTTTATGTAAACAGAAACGTCATATTCACCGGGGTTATAAAATGTGTCTTCTCCTGACAATGCGGAAATATCGCTCAGGCCGCCCGCACTGAGCATGGCGGGGCTGAATTCATATTCTTCCGCATAAATAGAAAACGAGCAGAGAGAAATAAGCAGGTAATAAATTCTGATTTTCATTTTCGTAACAACATCACATCATTTATCTTTAATCAGGAAATTTACTGGCGTGCCATAATCATTGATCATCACCGCATTAAGCGGACCACTAAGACGATCGCCCTTGAGGACTGCGGAATAATCGTCACCCGGCAATAGCGTCAATTTTTCTGCCAGGATCCGCTTTCCATTGCTGATATCTCTGATGGATAGAATATTCGGCGATTTGTTGCTGATCACTAAAGCTCCTCCCTGCAATCGGTATGAAACTTTATTTTCATCTTTCGAAGAAAAAGCATTGACTGCAGCCGGTCTGTAAATAACTTTCAGCCGACTCCGGATGATGATATTCAGCCGGTCATCGTCATTTTCATTTTTCCTGACGCCCGGAATCTGAGTAAAGTCCAGATAAAAGAGCGACTCTCTATTCTGAGGCAACTCACTGGATAACAGTTTAACTTTTACCGTCTGCCCCCCTTTCTCTTTAATTTTAAAAACAGGCGGCACGGCAACAAAATCTGGTTTGTCTTTATTATCCGATTCAACCTGAACAATAAACGGATTGTCACTGGTGTTATCAAACATAATGGTCTTCTCAAGTGTACCCGCCATCACAATACGCGAAGCATTCATGACTACCGCAGCCTGAGTTACGCCACTGATTAAAAAAAAGAAAACTGAAATTATTTTCAGATAAGTCACAAGTTTCATAATTTATTCCAGCCCCGCGAAAACGCGGGGCGCAGTTTTTAAAGATAACTGATAGCGTACTGAACGGTCGCTTCAACCTTACCGGCTGTTGCAGCCCCACCGGTAGCAATATACCGAGCGGTATACTGTGCTTCTCCGCTGGTTTCATTCGGATTGAGCGAGAATGCCTTAGCAGTTGCTTCGCCTGATTTTAAATCAATGACATTATTGTCAGGGTCCAGTAACTGAATCGCGACGTTACTTGCCGGAGAGTCAGTTGCAATATTTTTCAGGTTACCGGAAGCATCAACATTGGATGATGCAAAATGAATTTTAATGTCCTGAGCCGCTGTTTTAGGATCCGTACATCCTGTCAGCTTCATGCTGAAATTTGTGGGTGTAGACGTATTACCCGTCGCGGAAAGATCGCTGACCTTTGCCGTCTGCAGCAAGATAACAGGTGCAGCTGAAGTTGAATCGTTGACGCTGACGTTACACGTCTGGGCAGAAACTTCACCTTTGAAGCGGATACTATTTTCCTGTGCTGCATATACACTGCTGGCCGATAATGCGGTCAGGGCAACGAACCCGGTCAATAAAGTTTTTTTAAACATTCCAGTACTCCTTGAAATTTTTTTCTGTTAATAGACATGCTGACTGATGCCTGAGTAAATAAACCAGGAGAGAGAAAATCCAACATGGTTAATACTGTCAGGGCACTTAAATTCATAGACACAATTAAGCCAGCGAAAGCATCTTACGAGCGAAGTGAGATAAACACACCTTTGAATTTCTCTAATCTTGTTTAAATTTATATGAATTTTATATTCAATATTATATTCATAAAAAACAATGAGTTACTTGCAGTACCCACATAAAAAATCATGCAAAACATAAAAATAAATTTGCAATAAAAAGATGTGATATACTTATTTAAACTGATCTGATTAGCTTCAGGCTTACAATTTTTCTATTTCACAAAACTTTCACCTGCGCATTAGCCGTATGTTTTATGCGGGGTCTTTATTTCTTTCACTGGTGGAGAATGCTTTGAGCAGAAAAATCACTCTTAATAGTTTTCTGATATTTGAACCGGATAAAAAAAGAATTACCGGCAGGGGCAACCCGGCGGTTATCAGCGCATCCGCATCACTGTGTCTGGAACTTCTCATTGATAATGTAGGGCAACTTGTCACACATCAACAGTTCTATGACTATGTATGGCGTCGGTTTGGTACGGAACCGGCCTCAACGACTCTTTATCAGAATATCTCGGCGCTGAGACGCGCGCTGAATAAAGCCGGTCTTCAGGAAGATATCATCCGGACCATGCCGCGGAAGGGGTTTCTCCTTTCTCCACAGACAACCGTTGAGAGAGAAAGTCTTTTTTCCTTTACATCTGTCAGCACTGAGTCGGAAAGTGCCCATTCTCTCTCCGCCGGCGGCAATGAAATGCCAGAGCACAGCCTCCCTGATGAAAGAATGAGGAATACTCAGAATGAGCAAAAATCAGATTCTGAAAACAAGATTTCTTCATATTCACCCCTGACACAACATCCGTTTTTTTCAGCTTTTTTTAAGTCAAAAAAAATGATGATCGCAACCTTTATGCTTTTTTTGGCACTTTTTTTTTCGTCTTTTTTATATTTCAGATCCGGACCGAATCATAATGACACTGTGTTTATTTACAGCACTAACTACAAAGGCTGCATAATCTTCAATAATGCGGATGGGTGGCTGAAAAAGGATGAGGTGAAGGAACAGGTTGATGAGATGAAATTAAATTGCAGTATAGCACCTTATATCTACCTTACCGCATTCAAACATGCAGACAGTCTTTCTTATTTTAACTGCGAGCATCCGTTGAATGGACATGTCAGAGCAAATTGCCGTTCGTATTACTTTGTGAAGAAACTGAATAATGATTAAAGTTATCCTCCTGATTATCTTGTGCATTGTCATCTATTCTTTCGCGCCATTCAGCAGGAACGGTGAAAACACCATTTCTTGTACAGCTGATGTGTCCTATCAATGGAAGCAGGACCGGATGGACTTACTTATTACGCAAACCCTTCTTGACGGAAAAGGCGTTCTTTCAATGTCTGGGATCTTATATGATAAAAATGAAACAAAATCTTATCTGAGTAAAACGATTTCATTTTCATACTTACAGAACCAATTTTTTTACTACTTCAGGTCTGAGCTGATCATGAACTCCCCTCAGATGACGATGAGCCTTTCCGATCAGAAGAAATGGTTACCCGACTTTTTTACAGATAACAATATGCCGCTGGTACTCAAGATCAGGCCTTATGGTAAAGATGCCTGGATTTTTTATGCCGAAAACACACCGCTTTTCATCTGTGAGAGAAGCAATTAACGGCCAGGCTGACGGGTAACTACACGCGGACTCTGCATTCGACTGAAGCGGATCATAAAAACGTACCTCAGGGTGAGTGAACCGAATGTGCCTGGGTCACCACCCGGTTCCGGCCTTCATGCTTGGCCCTGTACAGAAGGTGGTCTGCCACAACCAGCGCTTTTTCTCTGTCATCGCCATCGTGAGCGAGCCCACAAACGCCTGCTGAAATCGTAATGTGCTTCACTGCGGGAAACTGCGCGTTTGCAATGTTTTCACGTATACGGTTTACAACCAATCCGGCTTCGGTCAGCGTTGTGTCTGGAAAAAAAATGACAAACTCTTCACCGCCAAACCGGCAGATGATGTCCTGAGTACGGCATCCTTTTTTTAATAGATCTGATACGGCCACCAGTACCTCGTCCCCTGTATCGTGTCCGAACTGATCATTAACCTGTTTAAAGTGGTCGATATCAAACAGAGCCAGGCTGTGTGAACCCTGTCCCCCGACAAAAGGTGCCGTGAGTTGATCGAAGCCCCGCCGGTTGTGTAATTTCGTCAGATGATCCGTCAGAGCATCATCGCGCAGTATAGAAAATGTTTTATTGATGGCTGCTGAATAAGCCTGAAATGCTTTTTTTAGCCTGTCAGCTTCTTTGTACCACGTTTTAATTCCGTCCATTTTTCCTGATAATCGCCCGATCGCGCCTGAGCTGGTCAGGCGGGCCAGATTTTCGAGTGGCTGTGAAATTCTGGCGGAGATGTAAAGACTCACAATGACCAACAGAAGCGCCAGCACCAGCCCGTAGAGGATCACATCACTTACGATGCGGTTGAGAATTGCGCTCGTCACGTCAGATGAAACGCAGACGAATACATGCCAGTTCGTTTTCACAACGTCCGAATAACCCAGCAGGCAACTCTGTTGATTAAACAGGGTTTTCACTGCGCCATATTTTTTCTGTTTCAGTTGCGCCGACAGATCCGCACTCAGGTTGATGCTTTTTCCGGTCAGAGCCTCATCCGCGGAGTAAACCACTTCACCGGTATCGGAAACAATGCTGACAGTCGTCTTATCAGCATAGAAGTGCTGGTTCAGAAGACGGCTCAGCATACTGCTCCTGGTCAGATAGATTGAGCCTGCCAAATACCCCAGATATTCGCCTGACGGCGAATAGACCGGGTTCGACAAAAAGACGAGATAGTTTCCCGTATAGGGGGTGAGTGGGTCAGAAACAAAAGGGCCTTTTTTTACGGCCTCCAGCTGCCCGGACGCCACACTCAGCGACGTACCGGATGGAATGAAATTTAAGGGAGAAGCGGCCACGACCCGCCCCTCGGGCGACAGGGCCAGCACGGAACTGAACATGTCTGACTGCAGACGTAGCCTGTCGGTTTCATGCTGCAGAACCTGCAAATCCCTGTAGCTGGTTATCTGTGCGGCGCTGAAAGCCAGTTCCTTCTGGGCCGTCCGGAACATGTTATCGGCAGTGTTGGCCAGTTTACGTGCATATGCAGTGCTGGATTCAAGGAGACGTTGTTCTGCCTGGTTCCTCAGCACAAAGCCGGTCACTGTGGAAAGCAGAATTGCTGTAAGGAGTATGCAGCACACAGAGTGCAGGCACAGCAGACTCTTTAGTGAGGGCTTGTTGAACATGGTTTGTCCCTGAATAACTTGTTATTTGTGTTGCCGAATTAATGCTGGCACGGACAGTTAACAAGATAGGGGCGGTCAGGCAATTAGTAAATCAGCATTATTGTTGATACGAATAGAGCCTGAGACGCATTTGCAGGCGTCAATCCAGCGAAATAAAGCGCGGATTGACTGTCATAAGCGCCACATCGATATCGATCACTACAGATGGACGGCCGGTTACGCCCGTCTGCGCGCCTGAACGATAGTCCCGCTAACGCCCGATGACCATTACTTTCACTCCCCTGCGCCAGTGGCCAGGCTCGCGGCCAGAATTCCCCTCCGGGCGCTGACGAACGCCTTCAGACAAAACCCGATCAGGGAGGCCAAAAAAACAGCCCCAGCCGCAGCATTATCTGCAGCCGGGCTTCAACAGTCTCACTCCAGCCAGCATGGAAAACATCCTTAGCGGACTTTACGAACCAGCTTATAGCCCAGCAGCAGCACCACTATCCACACCATACCGACATAGAGGGAAATGCGGGTATCGGGGAAATAACCAATCAGACCGATAATAAAGCAGAGGAAGGCTACGCCGACGCCAGCAGTCCAGCTGCCGCCTGGCAGCGCAAACTGCAGCTTACTGGCCGCCTCTTTGCCAATTTTGCGACGGAACGCGATCTGCGACAGCAGAATCATGATCCAGACCCACACCGTTGCAAAGGTCGCCAGCGAGGCGATCACCAGGAAGACTTTTTCCGGCATCAGGTAGTTGAGATAAACCGCAATCAGCATGGCGAACATCATCACCACCACCGTCACCCACGGAATCCCGCGCGAGGAGACCTTCATAAAGACCTTCGGCGCATGTCCCTGCTGCGCCATCCCGTGCAGCATGCGGCCCACGCCAAACACATCGCTGTTAATCGCCGAGAGTGACGCGGTCAGCACCACAAAATTGAGGATAGAGGCAGCCGCCGCAATACCCAGATGCTGGAAGGTCAGCACAAACGGGCTGCCCGAGGTGCCCACCTGATTCCACGGGTAGATCGACATAATCACAAACAGCGTGCCGACGTAGAACACCAGAATGCGCCACGGCACCGAGTTGATGGCGCGCGGAATCGACTTCTCCGGATCTTTCGCTTCACCGGCGGTGATACCGATGATTTCGATACCGCCATAGGCAAACATCACCATCTGCAGCGACAGCAGCATACCGACTACGCCGTGCGCAAAGAAGCCGCCGTTAGTCCAGAGATTGTGGATGCCGGTCGGCTGGCCGCCGTTGCCGAGCCCCCAGATGATCATGCCGAAACCGGCCAGAATCATCACGATAATGGTGGCGACTTTGAAGAAGGAGAACCAGAACTCCACTTCGCCGAACACCTTCACGCTCATCAGATTGACGGCACCGATGATCAGCACCACGCTCAGCACCCAAATCCAGTGTGGCACCTCAGGGAACCAGACGCCCATATAGATGCCGAACGCCGTGACATCCGCAATCGCCACGATCAGGATTTCAAAACAGTACGTCCAGCCGGTGATGTAGCCTGCCATCGGCCCAAGATAGTCCTGCGCGTAACGTGAGAAGGAGCTGGCCTGAGGATTGTTAACGGACATCTCACCCAGTGCGCGCATGATGATGTAAGCCACTGCCCCGCCGATGATATAGGCGAGCAGCACGCTCGGTCCGGCCATTTTTATCGCGTCAGCGGAACCGTAGAACAGCCCGGTGCCAATCGCCGATCCCAGCGCCATAAAGCGGATGTGGCGCGTGCTCAGTCCGCGTTTGAGCTTGTTGGTTTCTTGCATAACAACCTGTACCTGTGAAATGAAAAAACCACGGGCAGGCCCGTGGTTAAAGAAAAATCAGTGCTCTCTGCTACGAGTGAACGGTCACCTGTTCCGGCCCTTTCACCCGATCAACAACAGCGGCAATCAGCAGCATCACCAGCGACGGCGGCAACCAGGCGAGACCCTGATCGGCCAGCGGCAGATTCTGACTGAAAGCGGGCAGCAAATCTTTAAACCCGGTGGTTTTAATCGCATCAACAATACCAAACAGCAGGCTAATCAGCATGGCTGGCGCGATAATCCGGCTGCTCTTATTCCACCAGTTGAGGGTGAAACTCAGCACCACCAGCACGATACAGGGCGGATAAATCGCCGTCAGTACCGGGATGGAGATCTGAATCAGGTGGCTCAGGCCGAGATTCGACACCACCATGGAGAACAGACCCAAAATAAACACCAGCGTTTTATACGATAACGGCAGGTATTGCGCAAAAAATTCCGCACAGGCACAGGTCAGGCCAACGGCGGTCACCATACAGGCGACGAAGATCAGCGCGGCAAGGAAGAAGCTGCCCATGTTGCCAAAGGTGTGCTGAACATACGCGTGCAGAATCGCTGCGCCGTTAGCGTTTTGATCCACCAGCGCACCGCTGCCCGCGCCCAGCTTAAACAGGCATAGGTAGACCAGCGTCAGGCCCAGACCGGCGATTAACCCTGCCAGCACGGTGTAACGGGTCAGCAACGCGGCATTATCGACGCCACGCGAACGGGCGGCGTTGACAATCACGATGCCAAATACCAGCGCGCCCAGCGTATCCATGGTCAGATAGCCATTGACGAAACCGCTGGAGAAGGCCGCACGCTGATAATCAGCGGTAGCCGGAACCGTGCCGCCAGCAGGCCACACCAGGGCAGCAACGCCCAGCACGGTCAGCGCAATAATTTTTAATGGCGCAAGGAAGTGCCCTACCGTGTCGAGTAGCTTGCCGGGATAGAGCGATACGCCAATCACCAGCGTGAAGTAAATCAGGCTATAGATAAACAGCGGCAGCGCGCCATCACCGGTCAGCGGGGCAATACCCATCTCAAACGAGACCGTTGCCGTACGCGGTGTGGCAAACAGCGGCCCGACAGCCAGATAGCAAACGGTGGCCAGCACGATGCCAGCGACCTTGCCAATCGGGGTGCTGAGCGCATCCACGCCGCCGCCGACGCGGGCCAGCGCGATCACGGTCATCACGGGCAGACCGACTGCGGTAATCAGAAAACCAATCGCGGCAGTCCAGACGTGTTCGCCAGACTGAATACCGACCATGGGCGGGAAAATGATGTTGCCCGCGCCAACAAACAGGGCGAATGTCATAAAGCCCAGCGCGAGAATGTCCTTCGAAGTTAAACGATGTGTCATACGGCCTGTCACTGATGTTGCGGTGGAAGTTGGGTTAGTGTTGTCCCCTCGCTGCGTGTAAACCGCGACCAGGCTGACAATGTCAGCGCATTATGCTCGTCGCAGGGTAAAGCGCAGGTGATTTAAGCTGCTTTTATTCTGTTCACAGAGGGATGGATCGACAACGGCGCTAAGTAAAACGTTTATAGCGGTGAAAGGCAATACGGGATCGGAAAACCAGAAGGTTATGCCGCCATTTTTTCAAAAGGCAGTGGATAGCGTTAATTTTTGCAGCAGGCACACAAGATGATGTGCCTAAATAATAGACAGAGCGCGAGAAATCCCCGCATAAACGGGCCTGAAGATACACAAAAGGCGCGTTTTACGCGCCTGTCTGCACAACGTTACAGCACTACCAGACCTGATTTGCGATATCGACCACTAAGCGAATCTTCTGCCACTGCTGCGCCTCGGTCAGGCTGTTGCCCTCTTCGGTTGAGGCAAAACCACACTGCGGACTGAGGCAGATCTGATCCAGACTGACATACTGCGCCGCCTCTTCCAGCCGGTTTTTCACCTGCTCCGGATCTTCCAGTTCTCCCACTTTGGTCGTAATCAGACCCAGCACCACCTGCTGATGACCTGGCTTAATGTAACGCAGTGGCTCAAAACCGCCGGAACGGGCGTTGTCATACTCCAGGAAGAAGGCATCCACGTTGACGCTGCCGAACAGGATTTCTGCGACCGGCCCATAGCCGCCTTCAGAGATCCAGGTTGAGCGGAAGTTGCCGCGACAGACATGCAGACCCACGGTCAGATCGGCAGGTTTACCTTCCAGCGCTTTATTCAACACCTGAGCATAAGTCTGTGCCAGCTGGTCAGGATCGTCGCCACGCGCACGGATATCGCGCTTCTGATCCTCAGAACAGAGGTAAGCCCAGACGGTATCATCCAGTTGCAGATAGCGGCAGCCCGCGTCATAAAACGCCTGAATAGCCGCTTTGTAGGTCTGCGCCAGATCGTCGAAGTAGTCTGCCAGATCGGGATAGACTTCCGCGTCGATCACCTTGCGGCCACCACGGAAGTGCAGCACGCTGGGGCTGGGAATGGTCATCTTCGGCACCGCATCACCGGCAATACTCTGCAGGAAGCGGAAATGCGCCAGCATCGGATGATCCGCCGGGAAACCGAGTTTGCTCACCACTTTCACGCCATGCGCTTTGGTCTGCACGCCATTAAACTGAATGCCCTGCTCCGCTTCATAGCGCTCTACGCCATTCAGGCCATAGAAGAAGTCGAAGTGCCACCAGCCGCGACGAAACTCGCCATCAGTGACCACTTTCAGGCCATTTTCCCGCTGTTTCGCCACCACATCGCGAATCGCCTCATCTTCAACCTGGCGCAGGGCCGCCGCATCAATCTCTCCGGCTGCAAACTGTTCGCGCGCCTGCTTAATGGCGGTGGGACGCAGAAAGCTGCCAACGGTATCGGCACGGAACGGGGCGGTTTCTCTTTGCATGATCACTCCTGTCTCCCCTGCCGGTAATGACGGCAGGAAATAGTTGCATCCTGATATAAATAGCCATCTGGATGGCTACATGTCTGAACACAGAGTGGCATGGGCGGCTTTCTTCTGCAACTGAAGAAAATTCAGTGATGATGAAAAAAATTCACGTTCGGGGGATTAGCGCAGCGCGGCGCGCGCCTGCGTCATCTGACTGTCAGAGAGCGGCAGATAGCCCGCTTCGCTGACCCGCCGCTGTCCCTGCGCCGAAAGTACCTGCTCCAGAAACGCGGCCACCAGCGGCGGCAAAGGTTTGCCGGGCGCTTTATTCACATAGAGATAGAGCGGGCGCGCCCAGGGATAACGGCCACTGCGGATGGCCTCGGCATCCGGGGTAATCGCCTGCCCCTGATCATTCATCACCGCCAGCATTTTTACGCCGCTGAGATGAAAGCCAAAACTGGCGTAGCCGATGCTGCGAGAATTACCGGCCACCGCCTGCACCACTGCGGCCGAGCCGGGAAACTCCGCCACGTCGCTGCGAAAATCACCTTTGCACAGCGCCTGCTGCTTGAAGAAACCCCATGTGCCGGAGGCGGAGTTACGTCCATAGCGCTGAATCGGCCGTTTGCTCCACTGCGCGCCGGTTAAGCCGAGATCGCCCCAGCGCAGCGGCACGCTGTGTGCGCCACACAGACGGGTAATCGAGAAGATGGCATCGAGCTGTCGCGGTTCAATCTGCTGTAGCGGATTGCGCTGATTCACCACTACCACCAGCGCATCCATAGCCACCGGAACCGCCAGCGGCGGATAGCCGTAGCGCGCCTCAAAGGCCTGGCGTTCATCTGCCTGCATCGGGCGGCTCATCGGACCGAGTTGTGCTGCACCCGCCGCCAGCGCGGTCGGCGCAGTAGAAGAGCCGGAGGCCTGAACCTGGACATTGACGCCCGGCGCCTGGCGACTGAAATCTTCGCCCCACAGCGTCATCAGATAGCCCAGCGTATCGGATCCGACGCTGCTGAGATTGCCGGAGAGCGCGCCGGGCTGGGCCAGTGCCAGGCCCGGCAGCAGAGTAACGATCAACAAAAGAAGGATGCGCATCAGGGAGATCCGGCAGCAATTAATGAACGGCATTCTCCTGCATCACGCTGCTGACAATCAACCTCGCTGGCAGCGTAAAGGTAAAACAGGTCTCCTTGTGCGGCACGCTGGTGATATCGAGCCGCGCGTTATGGTGGCTCAGAGCATGTTTCACTATCGCCAGTCCCAGCCCGCTGCCGCCGGTCGCACGCGAACGGGCTTTATCGACCCGGTAGAAACGCTCGGTAAGACGCGGAATATGTTCTGAGGCGATGCCCGGCCCGTTATCGCACACCCGGAAAATGGCCCCCTGTTTGCCGCGCAGCCAGCTGATATCAATTCGCGTGCCATCCGGTGTGTGGTTTACCGCGTTGTAAACCAGATTGGAGATGGCGCTGCGCAGCTGTTCATCGTTGCCGAACACTTTCAGATGGGGATCGGTATGGAAATGGATGTCGTGACGGCCACCACTCAGCGTTGCCGCCTCATGCTGCAGCAGTTTCAGCATCACCGGCACATCGACCTTCTCTTTCAGATCGATTGCGGGCGCGGCTTCAATGCGCGATAGCGTCAGCAGCTGTTTGACCAGGCTGTCCATGCGGCGCGTCTGCTCCGACATGGTGTGCAGCGCTTTGCTGCGCGAAGGCTCGCTCATCACCGAGTCGTTCATCATCTCCAGATAGCCCTGCAGCACCGTGAGCGGTGTGCGCAATTCATGGCTGACGTTGGCAAAGAAGTTGCGGCGCGCCCCTTCCAGCTGATGCATCTGCGTGACATCACGCGCCACCAGCAGCCACTGCCCTTCGCTGTAGGGCATGACGCGGAACTCCATGTGAAGTTTGTTGTTCAGCACCAGCGTCAGCGGCTTGTCGAAATCGCGCTGGCGAAGATAGCGCGAGAACTCCGGATAACGGAGCAGATTGAGGATGTTCTGGCCATTATCTTCCGGCCAGCGCAGACCCAGGTGCTGCTGCGCCAGGCCGTTACACCAGAAAATGGTGCCCTCTTCGGTGGTCAGGATCACCGCATCCGGCAGCGACTCGGCACCGCTGCGGAAACGCTTAATCAGATTGCCCAGTTCACGCCGCCGCCGCCGGTTGCGGAGCTGCATCTGGTAAAGACCATAAAACAGCGGTTCCCAGCTGGCACGCCCGGCTGGTGGCGTCATGGTGCGGTCGAGCCACAGCCAGTGCGACAGCCGCATCAGATTGTGAAAATGCCACAACAGCACCGTCAGTACGCTCAGCAGCAGCCACCAGGGCAGACCGCCGAACAGCAGGCCCAGCAGCACTGCGGGCAGACAGACCAGAAGCAGTTCTGTCAGTAATCTCTTCCAGGAGAGGCGTTCCAGCACGGTAAAGGCTCCGTTTAGTAGCGGGCAGAGAAACGATACCCTGTTCCGCGAACGGTTTGTACCATGCGATCGTGGCCGGACACTTCCAGCGCTTTACGTAAACGACGGATGTGAACATCGACAGTGCGATCTTCCACATACACATTGGTGCCCCAGACGTGGTTCAGCAGCTGTTCGCGGCTGTAAACGCGTTCCGGGTGGGTCATAAAGAAGTGCAGCAGCTTATATTCTGTCGGACCCATCTCCAGCGGCGTGGTTTCGGACATCACGCGATGTGAGGAGGGATCCAGACTCAGCCCCTGCATCTCAATCACCTCTTCCACGGCCATCGGCGAAATACGGCGCATCACCGCTTTGATCCTCGCCATCAGCTCTTTAGGTGAAAAGGGTTTGGTAATGTAATCATCGGCACCCACTTCCAGGCCGCGCACCCGATCCTCCTCTTCGCCGCGCGCGGTGAGCATCATCACCGGGATATCGCGTGTCATCGCCTCGCGTTTCAGATGTTTGATAAACTGAATACCGCTGCCACCGGGTAACATCCAGTCCAGCAAAATCAGATCGGGCCAGGGTTCAATCAGCTTGCCAACGGCGCTGTCATAATCTTCCGCCTCGATTGGCTGATAGTCGTTCTGCTCCAGAACAAAACACAACATTTCACGGATGGGGGCTTCATCCTCCACAACCAAAATGCGCTTAGCCATTATTACTCCTGCTGATTATGACGGATGTCACTGAGATTCGCGGCGCCATTATGCGTCAGATTTGTGACACTTTTATGAAAAACATAACCTGCCTGTAACCTCACTGGTAATCATTTATGACAGCGCAGCGACAATTTTTTGCTTTGGCCGCAGAGCCAGTATAATCGCCGGGCGAATCACAACGGCAGGGACTCATCATGCGCATCATTCATACTGCGGACTGGCATCTGGGGCAGTTCTTCTACAACAAAAGTCGGGCAGCCGAACATCAGGCATTTCTCGACTGGCTGTTGATCCAGATTGAACAGCATCAGGTGGATGCGTTGATCATCGCAGGCGATCTGTTTGATACCGGTACACCGCCCAGCTACGCCCGCGAAATGTTCAACCGCTTTGTGGTGGCGCTGCAGCCCAGCGGCTGTCAGCTGATTGTGCTGGCGGGCAACCACGATTCCGTTGCCACGCTGAATGAGTCGCGTGAGCTGCTCGCCTGTCTCAATACCCGGGTGATCGCCACCCCGCAGGAGAAGGATGATGTGCTGCTGCTCAACACCCGCCAGGGCGAGCCGGGCGCGCTGCTGTGTGCGATTCCCTATCTGCGGCCGCGCGATATCCTGCGCAGCCGGGCGGGTCAGTCGGGACGCGACAAGCAGACCTCGCTGCTGGAAGCGATCGCCCACCACTATCAGCAGCGATTCACCGCCGCCCAGGCGCTGGGCCATGCACTGCCGATTATCGCCACCGGCCATCTCACCACCGTCGGCGTCAGCCAGAGCGATTCGGTGCGCGACATCTATATCGGGACGCTGGATGCCTTCCCGGCCAGCGCGTTTCCCGCGGCTGACTATATCGCACTGGGGCATATTCATCGCGCTCAGCGCGTCGCGGGCAGCGAGCATATCCGCTACAGCGGCTCACCGATTCCGCTGAGCTTTGACGAGCTGGGCACAGAAAAAAGCGTCTTCCTGCTGGAACTCACCACCAGCGGCCTGCAATCGGTCACGCCGCTGTTGGTGCCACAGGCGCAGCCGATGCAGGTGCTGAAAGGATCGCTGGCGCAGATTGCAGAGCAGTTAAATGCCTTCAGCACGGCAGAGCAGGAGAAGCCGACCTGGCTCGACATCGAAGTCACCACCCAGGAGTACCTCAGCGATCTGCAGCGTCAGGTAGAAACCCTGACCGCCACGCTGCCGGTCGAAGTCCTGTTGCTCCGCCGCAGCCGTGAACAGCGGCAACAGAGCCTGGCGCGGCTCGACAACGAAACCCTGAGTGAGCTGAAGGTGGAGGAGGTCTTTGCCCGCCGGCTGGCGCTGGATGAGGAGCTGCAACCAGAGCAAATCGCCGAGATGACCACCCTGTTCCGCCAGACGCTGGCCGCCATGGAAGAGACCCAATGAAGATCCTCACGCTACGGTTCAAAAACCTCAATGCCCTTCGCGGTGAATGGTTCATCGACTTCCGCGCCGAACCTTTCGCCAGCAACGGCCTGTTCGCCATTACCGGTGCCACCGGCGCCGGTAAAACCACCCTGCTGGACGCCATCTGCCTGGCGCTCTATCACCAGACTCCGCGCCTGGGCGCGATTTCACAGAGCCAGAATGCGCTGATGACCCGCGACTGTGCCGAATGTCTGGCCGAGGTGGAGTTTGAGATCAAAGGAGAAGCCTGGCGCGCCTTCTGGAGCCAGAACCGCGCGCGCGGCACTGCTGACGGCAAACTTCAGGCGCCGCGCGTTGAGCTGGCACGCTGCGCTGACAACACTATTGTTGCCGATAAAGTCGGTGACAAGCTGAAGCTGATCGAAACCCTCTCCGGGCTCGATTTCGAAAGGTTTACCCGCTCGATGATGCTGTCACAGGGCCAGTTCGCCGCCTTTCTCAACGCCAAAGCCAGTGAGCGCGCGGAACTGCTTGAGGAGCTGACCGGCACCGAAATTTACGGTCTGATTTCCGCCGCCATCTACGAGCGCCACAAAGAGGCAAAAACCCAGCTGGATCTGCTGCGCAGCCAGGCGGGAGCGATGGCGCTGCTGGATAGCGACGCACGCGCCGCGCTGCAACAGCAGCTCACCGATCTGACCGATGCGGAACAGCAGCTCAGCGCGCACTATCAGCAGGCGCAGCAACAGCAGCAGTGGCAACAGCAGGCGCAGCAGTTACAGCAGGAAAATGCGCAGGCTGACATCGCGCTGCAGCAGGCCCAGGCTGCATCCCAGGCGGCAGAGGCCGATCGTCAGCGGCTGGCACGCAGCGAACCAGCTGAAAAGCTGCGGGTAAAACTGCAGCAGCGCGACGCGTTACGCACCGAACAGCAGCAGGTCGTGAGTCGCTGTCAGCAACTCACGGCGGCGCAGCAGCAGGCGCAGACCCAACAGCAGCAGCATCAGCAGCACTACGCGACGACCCAAAGTGCCCGCCAGCAGGCGCTGCAGGAACAGCAGCAGCAGGAAAGTCTGCTGACAGAACAGGTTCTGCCGCTGGATCAGCGGATCAGCGCACTGCAGCAGCAGCTTGCAGAGCAGCAGCAGGAAAATGCCCGACAGCAGCAGCATGCTGATCAGACACAGGCCAGCCTGGCAGAGCAGAAGCGCCAGGTTGAGACATGGCAGCAGGCGATTGCCGAACAGCATCAGTTACGCCAGCAGCTTGCCGATCTCGCCCAATGGGGCGCTTCGCTGCCGGTGTGGCAGGAGAACTTTGCCCTGCTGGCGCAGCGTGAAGCGACCCTGGCCGGACTGGCGCAACAGCGCGAGCAGCAGCAGCGACAGATCGCTGCCCAGCAGGCGGAACAGCAGCAGCAGGCAGAACAGGCGCTCCCGCGCCAGCAGGCGGAGCAACAGGCCCGCCAGGCGCTCTCGCAGGCGGAGCAAGTACTAACTTCGCTACAGGAACAGCATCCGCCTGCCGCACTGCGTCAGGCATTAAGCCAGTTGCAGAACAGCCGTCCGGCTCGTCAGCAACTGCTGCTGCTTTCAACCCAGTGGCAGCCGCTGCACCAGCAGCTGGGCCAGCGCCAGCAGCGGCTTATCGCGCTCGCAAAAGCGCATCAGCAGAGTGAAGCGGAACTCCAGGCCCTGCGCGAGACGTGGAAACGCGAAAAACAGCAGCTGGATGATGTCGAAAAAATCTGCGCGCTGGAGCAGCAGATTGTCGATCTCAGCGATTACCGCGCCCGGCTCGCCGCCGATCAGCCCTGTCCGCTGTGCGGCTCCTGCACGCATCCCGCCGTTGAGGCCTACAGCACGCTGGAAGTAAGTGCTAACCAGCAGCGCCGGGCTGCACTGCAACAACAAACCGAGGCATTGCGCGAAGCGGGCACGGCAAAAAGCGAACAGCTGAAACAGTCAGCCGTGCAGCAGCAGACCCTGCGCGATGAGATCGCGGAGATGCAGCAACAGCTCGATCGGCTTGAGCAGCAATGGCAGGCGCTGAGCGGTGAGCTGGCACTTACCTTCCCGCTCGCCGATCGGGATGCCTTAACCGCGTGGGAGCAGCAGCAAAGCGAACGTGAAAGCCAGCTTGAGCAACAGCGACAGGCGCAGGAAGCCGCCGAACAGGCGCGTCAGGCCGCAAAGGATTACCATCTTCAGCAGTCACAGGCCTGGCAGCAGCATTTGCAGGCAGAACAGCTGGCGCAGCAGTCGCTGTCCAGCCTGCAACAGGCGCTGGATGCGCTGCAACAGCGTCAGCAGCAGGACCAGCAGGCCATGGCGCAATTGCAGAGTCGTCTGGAGCAGCAGTTCAGTGCACACAACCTTGCCCTGCCCGACGCCGCCCATCGCGATGCATGGCTGACAGAACAGCAGCGGCGCTGGGAGCGCTGGCAGGAAAGTGAGCGGTTGCTCGCTAACCTGCAACCGCAGCTGTTAAAGGGGGAAACCCAGCTCACTGCCCTGCAACAGCAGGCAGAACTGGAGCAGCAGCAGCTCACCACTCGTCAGCAGCAGCAAAACCAGCGCCAGACGCAGCTCAGCGAGATGCGCCGTGCCCGTCAGGCGCTGTTTGGCGACCGCGAGGTCACCCACGCCCGTCAGCAGATACAGGCCCGCGTTCAGCAGGCTGATGAACAACTGGCACAGCAGCTCACGGCCCTGCAACAGGCGCAGGCCGAGGTCAGTCGCCTGCAGGGTGAGCTTTCGGGACTGGAAAATCAGCGGCAGACGCTCAATAGCAAACTGGCAGAGGCGGAAAGCGCGCTGCAGCAGGCACTGGAGAGCGCCGGATTCGCGGATGAAGCCAGCCTGCGCGCGGCGCTGCTGGATGAGCAGACCGCATTGCAACTGCGTCAGCAGTTGCAGCAGCTCGATCAGCAATGCCAGCAGCAGCAGGCGCGACTGGCAGATCTGCGTCAGCGGCTCAGTCTCCATCAGCAGGCGAAACCCGCTGCGATACCGGAATCCGCCGAGGCGCTGGCGCAGCAGCTGGAGCAGTTACGGCTGGCACTGCGCGACAACGCCAGCCAGCAGGGTCAGATTCAGCAGCAGCTACAGAGCGATGCCAGCCTTCGTGTGCGCCAGCAGAGCCTGATGACGCAGATTGAACAGGATGGTGTGACGCTGGCGCAGTGGAGCCTGCTCAACGATCTGATTGGCTCCGCCAGCGGCGATAAATTCCGGCGCTTCGCCCAGGGCTTAACGCTGGATCACCTGGTGGCCCTGGCTAACCGTCAGCTCGATCGGCTGCATGGCCGCTATCTGCTGCAGCGACGGGCGCAGGATCTGCTGGAGCTGGATGTGGTCGATACCTGGCAAGCCGATGCGGCGCGCGATACCCGCACGCTGTCGGGTGGCGAGAGCTTCCTGGTGAGTCTGGCGCTGGCGCTGGCGTTGTCGGATCTGGTCAGCCACAAAACGCGCATCGAATCGCTGTTTCTGGATGAGGGGTTCGGCACGCTGGATGCGCAGACGCTCGACACCGCGCTGGACGCACTCGATGCACTCAACGCCAGCGGCAAAACCATTGGGGTGATCAGCCATGTGGAAGCGATGAAGGAGCGCATTCCGGTACAGATTAAAGTACGCAAGATGAATGGGCTGGGTTACAGCCAGCTGGAACTGCCGCAGGGATAGCGGGCGCCAGGGCGGTAAATTCTGGTTCTGACGACAGTCGGAGTAATGCCATAGCATTCATGATGCCGGTCTGTAGACTGTCGGCAGCAGACCGGAAGATCTTTAAGGAAAGTTGGCCAGTTAAATGAATTTAATTAATATAACGATGAGAATGTTGCCGGGGGTGATTATTGCAATTTCGCTCAGCGCCTGTCAGCAACCTGTGACAAAGCAACGGGATAGCGTGGCAAACCTCTGTCAGCCGTCGAAAGATCCTGACAGCCAATCCTGTCACTGGACTAATCAAATGCAGCCAGTACTGAACCGGCAGTTCAGCGATGCGGCGCGTTACGCCGGTCAGCAATGTCTGGTACGGATGGAGTGGCAACCACACAGCAGACATTATGCGGTGACCCAGACGCAGGGTGATGAAGCGCTCTGCCTGCGCGCCTGGCAACTGGTCGCGCAGACCCGCGATCTGCCGCCGCCGCCGGAGCCTGGACAACCGGCGTGGTTCGGCTTTGCGCCGCGCGGTTAGCTGGCCAGACCTTCCTGACGCCACTGGCGCGGACTGATGCCAAACCAGCGGCGAAAGGCGCGTGAAAACGCGCTGACTTCCGAGTAGCCCAGCAGCAGCGCCATCTCAGAGATGGGCAGCTGCTTCTGCTGCAGATAGTGTGTCGCCATTTCGCAGCGCACCTGATCGACCAGCGCGGTAAAGCTGCTGCCCTCTTCGCGTAGCCGCCGCTGCAGTGACCAGCTCGACAGTCCGAGCTTATCCGCCACCTCTTCCAGCACCGGCTCACCCTGCATCAGCGATAAATTAACCTGCGAACGCGCCTGCTCAATCATGCTCTGCTGCGACGTCACACGGTTAAGCCGCCGGATCGCATCCTGCATCACCATTAACAGGATCGGATCGCTCTCCGGCATGGCGCGCAGCAGATCGCGCTTGGGGATCACCAGTGAGTTAAACGGCTGATCGAACCAGACCGGCGCATCAAACACTTTGCAGTGATCGTGCCACTGGCCGGGACGCGGATGTTCAAAGTGGACTTCGCGCGGTGCCCAGTGTCTGCCTGCCACGTGGCGGATCAGATTCATAAACATCCCCAGCGTCAGCTCTGCATCCTGTCGGCGCGACAGGATCGCGCCATGTCGCACCTGATAATCCAGCCGCCAGCACTCT
Organism: Pantoea sp. 18059; assembly: GCF_902706165.1. Classification (NCBI taxonomy): domain Bacteria; kingdom Pseudomonadati; phylum Pseudomonadota; class Gammaproteobacteria; order Enterobacterales; family Erwiniaceae; genus Pantoea; species Pantoea sp. 18059. The sequence goes on along the minus strand of NZ_CACSJS010000012.1, from coordinate 5,525 downwards.
CCCTTATCCACCAGCCGGGTTAAGGTGTCGTGCTGATGCCAGGGAAACGCGTTGACCACATTATGCAGCGCCTGTTCCAGCGTGGCGGAGCACAAACCGATGTAGCCGATCAGGCCTAATGACTGCGGTTTAAACTGCCTGCCGTAGTGCAAACCGAAGTTATCAAAACCGGAGTGACGCGCCGCCTCTTCCAGCACCCGACAGTAGTTAACCAGCCCCAGGCTGAGCGTCGGACTGGCCAGGCGCTCCGGATCGATGCCGCTGATGCCGAAGATACGATCAACATCGCCGCCCTGGGTATGAATAAAGTCGCCTAAGCCGGTCGCCGCCGCTGCCAGCACGCCGTGATTGCCTGCCCCCGCCGCTGCCGAGCAGGCCGCAAACGCATCGGGCTTTATCAGTGTCGGATTCATGGTCGCCTCAGTCAGAATTCAGGTGGATCACCCGTTACTCCTATCCGAGCAATTTCCATACCAGGTCCCTGATGCCCGACGCGCCGCCTGCGGGCTGTCCGGGCGGCGCGCGGGCTACGCGCAGGGCACTGCGGCGGCGCAGCGACGCCCGCCGCTGGTGCATCAGACGCCGACCGGCAGCTGCTCACCTTCCAGATAGCGGCGGCAGAGGCGGACCGAGTGGCTGGCCCACGCCGATCCCAGGCTGCGCGCCATTTCGGTTTCGGCATGTGATCCCACCCACGCGGTGAGCTGGATACGACGCTGGATCAACAGCGCGGGCAGCATGGCCATCTCCGCATCGCTGATATGCGCCACCTGCTCATAGCCGCGGATCCAGTGATCGATCCACTCTGGCGCGCGCGGATGATGCTCAACAAAACTGATCGCCGCCGCCAGATCGTGCAGATACCAGCCGAGCCCGCAGTCATCGAAATCGATCACCCGCGTTTCGCCCTTGTGCAGCAGCAGATTGGTCAGCCGCAGATCGGCGTGGATCAGGCCATAGCGATCCGATCCTTTACCGAACTGCGTCATCGCCGCGCCGACCTGGCTTATAGCCTGCTCTACCACGCCGTGATCGGCAGGATTCAGATTCGGCGCATCCTGCCAGCGTCCCCAGTGACTCTCTGCGCTGGTCATGGTGTGGTGATCCCAGATGATGCGCTGGAAACCCGCAGGCGGCTGCCACTGTTTACTGTGCTGATGCAGCCGCGCGGTGATCTGGCCGAGCTGCTGAAAGGCGCGAGGATCGACGTCGGTGGTCGGCATCTCTCCGTCGATCCAGTGAAACAGCACCACGTAGCGTTCACCGCCCTCCGGCAGCCGCAGCGTCAGCGCGGTTTCGCCCTCTTTGTCCGGCACCGCTTCCGGCACCATAATGCCGGTTTCGCGCAGCGCATTGAGCCACAGCAGTTCGCTGACGATGTCGGCTTTTTGATGATAATCGCCGCGATGCAGCCGCAGCGCATAACGCCGGCCTGCCGCCTGCAGCAGAAACGTGGCGTTCTCTGAGCGGCACAGCAGGCTGAGCTGGCCCTGCAGCGCGGCGGGATAACAGGCCAGCGCCTGCTGCGCCATCAGGGTGAGTTGGGAATCAGTCAGGTTGTCATATTGTTTAGCGCTCATCAGTCCGGCTCCTTGTCACTTGCGTTATCTCAGCATGCGTTGCCAGAAGGTGAGCTGCTTGACTCCGGAAGAGACAAAGTTGACCGCAGCGTGCAGCTGGCCCGGTTGTTGCCTGTGAGTTGACCGTGGAGGACAGAAGTCACTGCGCCCGCGTCAAGTCGTGGCGAGTAATGCAACGGCATTATCCCCTTACTGTAGCGTAATGGCGGTGTAACGCCGCGCGAAGCCAACAACGACGGGGATAACAGTATGACAAACAGACTCAAGCCCACTCTGGGCACCCTGCATCTGTGGGGGATAGCGGTTGGCCTGGTCATTTCAGGCGAATATTTTGGCTGGAGTTACGGCTGGGCCGTGGCGGGCACGCTGGGATTTCTGGTCACCACCGCATTGATCGCCACACTCTATACCTGCTTTATTTTTAGCTTCACCGAACTGACCACCGCGATCCCCCATGCAGGCGGGCCATTTGCCTATAGTCGCCGCGCCTTTGGCGAAACCGGCGGACTGATTGCCGGTCTGGCGACGCTGATTGAGTTTGTCTTTGCGCCACCGGCGATTGCCATGGCGATTGGGGCTTATCTCAACGTGCAGTATCCCGAACTGAACCCGAAGACTGCGGCGGTCGGGGCTTACCTGCTGTTTATGACGCTGAATATTCTCGGCGTAAAACTGGCCGCGATGTTCGAACTGGTTGTGACGGTGCTGGCGGTGATTGAACTGCTGGTGTTTATGGGTGTGGTTTCACCCGGCTTCAGCCTGGCGAACTTCGCCGCGCACGGCTGGGCAGGCAGTGACAGCTTCGGACTGCCCGCCTTCTCCGGCATTTTCGCCGCCATTCCTTTTGCCATCTGGTTTTTCCTGGCCATTGAAGGCGCGGCGATGGCGGCCGAAGAGGCGAAAGATCCGACCCGGACCATTCCCCGCGCCTACATCAGCGGAATTCTGACGCTGGTGGTGCTGGCGATAGGTGTGATGCTGATGGCGGGCGGCGCGGGCGACTGGCGCAAACTCGCCGACATTAACGATCCGCTGCCGCAGGCGATGAAAATGATTGTCGGCGAACACTCTAACTGGATGCATATGCTGGTGTGGATTGGACTGTTTGGCCTGATTGCCAGCTTCCACGGCATCATCCTCGGCTATTCGCGGCAGTTTTTTGCCCTGGCACGCGCGGGCTATCTGCCGCCTTCTCTGGCCAAACTTTCGCGTTTCCAGACCCCGCATCGGGCGATTATTCTCGGCGGCGTGCTGGGTATCGCGGCAATTTACAGCGATGGTGTGATTAATCTGCAGGGGATGACGCTGACGGCGGCGATGATCACCATGGCGGTATTTGGCGCGATTGTGATGTACATCATGAGTATGCTGAGCCTGTTTAAACTGCGCCGCAGCGCGCCGGAGATGGTCCGCAGTTTCCGCGCGCCGGGCTATCCGATTGTTCCGGGCATCGCCCTGCTGCTGTCGGTGGTCTGTCTGCTGGCGATGCTGTGGTTTAATCCGGTGATAGGCGCGCTGTTTTTCGCCATCATGCTGGCAGGCTATCTCTACTTCCTCGCCACCAAAGCGCAGCGCGATCGGGCGCCGCAGGACAGTATGCTGGTCGGCGAATAAAAGCGGCGCGGGTGAGTGCCGTGGGTTAACGATTCAGCGCCGGGTCTCTCCGGCGCTGAATCGTCAGCGGATGCTCGGGTAACTCAGCCGTTAAGCGGCCAGAGCCACGCCGCACCGCGTACGCCGCTGGAGTCGCCATGCTGCGCCTTCAGCACCGGCGTTTCACACTCCCCGCCAAATACCCACTTCTTCATCAGCACCGGCACGGTCTGATAGAGACGATCCACATTGCTCATCCCACCGCCCAGTACAATCACATCGGGATCGATCAGGTTCACTACCTGCGCCAGCGATTTTGCCAGCCGCAGCTCATAGCGGCTCATCGCCAGTTCGGCGATCGGATCCTGCTGCGCCAGCAGCGAGACGATCTCCGCACCTTTGCGATGCACGCCGCTCAGCCGCTGATAGTCGATACCAAAACCGGTGCCTGAAACAAAGGTCTCTATGCAGCCCTGCTGACCGCAATAACAGGGCACTTCCTGACGGTAGCGCAGCTCATCCTCATCCATCCACGGCAGCGGATTGTGGCCCCACTCACCGGCATTGCCGTTACCCCCGATACGCGACTCACCGTTGATCGCCACACCGGCGCCCGATCCGGTGCCGATGATCACGGCAAACACCAGCGACTGTCCGGCACCGGCACCGTCGATCGCTTCCGACACCGCCAAGCAGTTGGCGTCGTTGGCGATACGCACTTCCCGGTTCAGCGCCTGCGCCAGATCTTTATCCAGCGGCTGACCGTTGAGCCAGGTGGAGTTGGCATTTTTTACCCGCTTACTGTAGGGCGAAAGCGTGCCGGGAATACCGAGGCCGACCGTGCCGGTTGCGCCGGTTTTCTGCTCCGCCAGCGTGACCAGATCGACAATCGCCTGCACCGTTGCCTGATAGTCATCACGCGGGGTATTCACCCGGTGGCGGAACAGTTCCTCTCCCTTATCCGACAATGCGATCACTTCTGTCTTGGTGCCACCCAGATCTATGCCTATGCGCAAGATTACGTCCTCGTTATTCGTTCAGGTGAGAGATACAGTAAAAGGCGTCTGCCGGAAAGGCAATGAAACCACTCCGATGTTTCGCTATCATGCGCGCTGACTCTCGCAGACTTGTGCGCCCGATCGCGCCACGGTAAGGAATCCCGATGTTGTGGTTTAAAAATATGATGGTTTATCGTCTGAATCGTGACATTCCGCTGTCCGCAGATGAGATGGAAAAGCAGCTCGACGCCTTCACGTTTTCACCGTGTGGCAGTCAGGATATGAGCAAGACCGGCTGGGTCTCGCCGATGGGCAACCGCAGCGATGCGCTGACCCATGAAAACAAAGGCCAGATTGTGATTTGCGCCCGCAAAGAAGAGAAAATCCTGCCCTCGCCGGTGGTGAAACAGGCGCTGGAAGCGAAAATCGACAAGCTGGAATCTGAGCAGAGCCGCAAGCTCAGGAAGACCGAAAAAGATTCGCTGAAAGATGAAGTGCTTCACAGCCTGCTGCCGCGTGCCTTCAGCCGTTTCAGCCAGACCTACCTGTGGATCGACACGGTCAACAACCTGATTATGGTTGACTGTGCCAGCGCTAAAAAAGCGGAAGATACCCTGGCGCTGCTGCGTAAAAGCCTGGGCTCACTGCCGGTGGTGCCGCTGACGCTGGAAAGCCCGATTGAACTGACCCTGACAGAATGGGTACGTTCAGGCGAGCTGCCTGCCGGATTCGCCCTGATGGATGAAGCGGAGCTGAAAGCGCTGCTGGAAGATGGCGGCGTTATCCGCTGCAAGAAACAGGATCTGGTGTGCGATGAGATCGCCAACCACATCGAAGCGGGTAAGCTGGTAACCAAACTGGCGCTCGACTGGCAGGAGCGCATTCAGTTCGTGCTGGCCGATGATGGTTCAGTGAAGCGTCTGAAGTTCAGCGACACCCTGCGCGACCAGAACGACGATATTGACCGCGAAGATTTTGCACAGCGCTTTGATGCGGACTTTATTCTGATGACCAGCGAACTGGCCGCACTGACCAGCAATCTGGTAGAAGCGTTGGGCGGCGAAGCCCAGCGTTAATCAGCCACCGGCAGAATCATCCTGACAGACGATATTTGCCAAAAAAAGGGCCGCTTAGCGTTAATGCCAGCCAGTTAAGCGACAGGTGATAACGCAGTCTGGTGCCGGGCAGGGGCTGGCGGTCCTCGCGCCGCTTCGCGGTTCCTTCACTTCATTCGCCTGCCTGACGGACCGCCGGGGATGGCACATCCTGTGCCGCCCCGCCTTTCGCCCGCGTCCTGCGGGCTCTCCTGGCAGACTCATTCTGTTCAGCGCTGCGGATTGCCTGCCCCTGCCCG
>NZ_CACSJS010000011.1:0-89320 GCF_902706165.1 Pantoea sp. 18059 | reverse complement strand
TTGCCTGGCGGCTTTAGCGCGGTGGTCCCACCTGACCCCATGCCGAACTCAGAAGTGAAACGCCGTAGCGCCGATGGTAGTGTGGGGTCTCCCCATGCGAGAGTAGGGAACTGCCAGGCATCAAATTCGTTCCTTTTCCCCTGACAAGGAAAATAACAGGAACAGACGGCCATCAGCCAGTTGCTGACAGCTGTGAAAGAATCGGTGGAGCGGTAGTTCAGTTGGTTAGAATACCTGCCTGTCACGCAGGGGGTCGCGGGTTCGAGCCCCGTCCGTTCCGCCACTTAATTGGAAAGCCCTGACTTAACGGTCAGGGCTTTTTCCATTGCAGCAAATTCAACACGGAAAAATACACCGCGCTGATTCTCTTCGATCTCCCGGATCATTTTAACGATCGCTAATTCTTTGAATCTGAAGCGATAATCGCGCAATCGATCCCACCCCTTCCAAATTGTGTGCGGGCAGACCCCGATCAGGCCTGCCCCTGTAGACTTCAGGTACGCCACGGCTGGTCAGCTGTCCACTCACTCAGAAAATCGATAAAAGCGCGCACACGCTGGCTTACGCCAATATCACTGTAGTAAACAGCATGGAAGGGCATCTCGACCGGCAGACGCTGATCGGCCAACACTTCCACCAGTTTTCCCTCAGCAACTTCACGATCGATCATATAGTCCGACAGGCAGGCAATACCATTACCGGTAAGACAGAGCTGCTTAATCGTCTCTCCGCTGTTAGAGGAGATAGCCCAGCTAATATCATAGAGTTCGCCGCTTTCACGGGAGACGGGCCAGCGATTGAGTCGTGGGGAATCATCAAAGCCGAGACAGTGGTGGTTATCCAGCTCAGCCACCGTTTGCGGTGTCCCATGCTCACGGAGATAGGCGGGTGAAGCAACCATCTTGCGAAAGCTCCTGAACAGCAGCCGGGCGCGCAGCGTTGAGTCGGTGAGATTGCCGGCGCGAATGGCGATATCCACTTTCCGCTCAATCAGATTGATAAAACTCTCTGAGGAGATCAAAGAAAGAGTCACGTCAGGATAGCGCAGACGAAAGGGTTTAATCATCGGCATCAGCAAATGCAGAATGACCGGCGTCGCGGCATCAACGCGCAGTAGTCCTTTAGGCGCCTGTAAACTCTCGATCAAATCGCTTTCTGCCGTGGTCATCTCCTGCAAAAAACGTTGAACATGGCGAAAATAGCGTTCGCCCTCCTGCGTAAGCGCCAGCTGCCGTGTTGTGCGGGTCAGCAGGGCAATACCCAGCTTGCTCTCCAGCTTTTTAACTGTCCTGCTGACGGCAGAGTTAGCCATCTTCAGCTGTTCAGCAGCGCGACTGAAACTTCCACTTTCTACTACGCTGACAAACACTTTTAGTTCATCAGAAGATGCCTTCATTCTTCCTCCCTGCAGTCACATGGCCATTAAGCCAGTTTATGACTGATAATGCTGTTATAACCAGTACAGGAGCCGTTAACGATGACATCGGGGATGTCACCGCCTGATCTGCCTCGTTTTGCTTAGCGAACGTAAAAGGGCTGCTTTATTCTGGAAAAGGTGATGAATTCTGACATTCACCTGCATCCATTGAAACCCCGGTCTAAAATCCCTATAACAGACAGGTGTTAACTGTATTTTGAATCATCAGCCAGGCGGGAAAGTGCGCAAAAAAACTTATGCAATGCGATATGTAGCAGGACAACCAGTGGAACAGATCTTTCCACCTGGCGCGATGCTCCATCTCGGTCAGGCACTGCCACCCGGCGCACCCTTGCCCGCGCACCCAAACCTCAAAGTTCTGGTGTGGAACATCTTCAAGCAGCAACGCGCAGACTGGATGTCGGTACTGGAAGGATTTGGTAAAGATGCGCACCTGGTATTACTGCAGGAAGCGCAGACCACACCAGAACTGGTGGAATTTGCCACCAGTAATTATCTTGCTGCCGATCAGGTACCTGCCTTTGTGCTGCCTCAGCATCCCTCTGGGGTGATGACGCTCGCCTCTGCGCACCCGGTCTATTGCTGCCCGTTGCGTGAGCGTGAGCCTCTGCTGAGGCTGTCAAAATCGGCACTGGTCACGGCGTATCCGCTGCCCACGGGGGAAATGCTGATGGTCGTGAACATCCATGCGGTAAATTTCAGCCTGGGCGTCGACGTCTACAGTAAACAGCTGGGGCCAATCGGGGAGCAGATCATGCATCACCAGGGGCCGGTGATTATGGCCGGGGATTTCAATGCCTGGAGCCGTCAGCGTATCAATGCCCTCTACCGTTTTGCACAGCGAATGAAGCTGGAAGAGGTGATGTTCACTGCCGATCACCGCCGTAAAGCCTTTGGTCGCCCGCTGGATTTCGTCTTCTATCGCGATCTCAGGGTGAGTGAGGCATCCGTACTGGTGACGCGCGCGTCCGACCATAACCCCTTACTGGTGGAGTTCAGTTCAGGAAGCTAGTCCGGTGCATTAAGCGAGCCTGTAGAAGGAGGAGGGAAGTCCGGCAGATGAGTAAACGGTGGCGGATGAATAAAAGAAAAAGGCTGACAAATGTCAGCCTTTTCAACGTATCAGGTATCAGGTGTTGCGTTATTATTCACAAACAGCGTTAAGTTATCGCCGGGTTGAATATCTTTCGCACTGTCCAGCACACTGTTCCAGCGCATCACGTCTTTGATATTAACGCCGTGATGACGGGCAATACTGTCAAGAGAATCACCCTTACGAACACGATAGGTGATGCTGTTGCCGTTATCAGCCAGTCGGGTGCCATTCGAACCAATGGTCAGAGTCTGACCCGGTCGGATATCAGCACCGCGCAGGTTGTTATCCTGCTTCAGTGTCGAGACGCTAACGCCAAGTTTTGAGGCGATACCAGAGAGCGTATCACCCCGTCGCACTTTGTACCCGCCACTCGCACTGGCTTTCGCAAGCTGAGTAGGCTGTACCGCTGCGATGTCACCGGAAGCCAGTGAGTTACGCAGTTTCGCGACGTTCGACTTCGGCACCATAATATAGTGTGGGCCGTTTGGCGCTGTTGCACCGCCTTTATAACCGGTATTGAAGCTCTTCAGTTTCGTGAGCGACATACCCGCCATTTCGGCAGCCTGCGTCAGCTGTATCTGCTGACCCACTTCCACTCGCGCCAGAGCACGACTTTCATTAGGTGTCGGCAGTTTGATACCGTAACGCTTGTTATTTTTGAGCAGTTCACTCAGAGCTAACATTTTAGGCACATACACGGTCGTTTCGCGTGGCAGCGATAAATGCCAGAAGTCAGTCGGCTTACCGCGCGCCTTGTTCTGCTTTATCGCTTTGAGTACACGTCCTTCACCACTGTTGTACGCTGCGATGGTTAATAACCAGTCGCCGTCAAACATGGTGTTAAGACGCTGCATCATATCCAGCGCAACTTTCGTGGATGCGACCACATCGCGTCGCCCATCGTAATACTGGTTCTGTTTCAAACCATAGTTTCGACCTGTTGCAGCAACAATCTGCCAGATACCAGCGGCATTGGCGGATGAAGTTGCCCGAGGGTCAAAAGCGCTCTCCACTATGGGTAGCAGTACCAGTTCCATCGGCATTTTACGTTTCTGTATCTGCTCGACTATCCAGTACATGTACGGCTCTGCCCGTAATGTTACATCGTGGAGATAGCTCTTATTTTTTAAAAATTTACTTTTTTGTTCGCGGATTGCCGGGTTTTCCGGAATCCCCATCTTCAACTCGTCACTAATGAAACTCCAGAGATCTGCGTCTGCTGCGAGGCCAGTTCCATCTTCCTGCCATCGCGGCGACAAAAACTCGTCTCCGTACTTTCCATTTTCACCTTGACCAGCTGAAGACAGACTCTGTGCATGCTGTACCGGGATATTGGCATCGTTCCTGGACGCCTGACATCCTACCAGCAAGACTGAGGCGAGTAAGATCGCTTTAGCCTTCATGTGTGTGTCAATAGTTCGCTTAAAAGACGAGCAACTATACGTGACGACTTTTCACAACACAACCCGAAAAATCAAAAAGCGTCTTTCTTCTCGCGTAGAACGGCAAATGAACGCCATACGGGTTCATCAGTAACGTTAACGTTTAATGCCCTTTTTAAATCAACGTCTTGCGTGCGAAGAAATAAATTTATTGTCCGTTCGTGCGCCAGTTTTGTGGGCAAACTAATGCCATTTTCAGCGCGTAAGTCCTTAATTTTCTGATATTCGGCCGTTATTTGTGGGTCATGGGGCAGAATAGCCGCAGCAAACTTCAGATTGGATAAAGTATATTCATGTGCGCAGCAGACTAATGTTTCACCTGGAAGCTGGTTAAGCTTTTGAAAGGAATCATACATCTGCTCTGCCGTGCCCTCAAAAAGGCGCCCGCAGCCGCCCGAAAAGAGTGTGTCACCACAGAAAAGATAAGGTGAGCTGTAATATGAGATATGTCCTAAAGTGTGACCAGGGGTGTGGATCACCTCAAACGTCAGGCCCAGTACCGTGACCTTATCGCCTTCGCTGACTATCGTTCTGGCCCCTTTAGCCGCAGTTTCCTGGGGACCATAGACCTCAAGTTGAGGGAAATGCTCGCACAGTGTTTTCACTCCGCCCGTGTGGTCGTTATGGTGGTGAGTCAGCAGAATAGCGACCGGCTGCCAGCCGTTGGAGGCCATTTTTTCTAACACCGGTTGGGCTTCGCCGGGATCGACAATCAGGCATTTACCGTCATTATCAGTCAGCGTCCAGATGTAGTTGTCCTGCAACGCAGGAATACTGGTAAGATTCATCATCACCTCTCGCAGGTCGTAGGAAAAGGAAGAGCGTAAAGCATGAAGCCCGCTAAATCACGCCAGATTCTGAACGCACCGCTGTCATGGCGCGATATGCCGTGGGGAGATTATTTCCGCGACGCGCTAACGCAGCAGCTTCAGCCTTACCTTGGAAAGCTTTATGGCTTTCATATGCTTAAGCTTGGCAACCTCAGCGCAGAAATCAACACCGAAAACTGTGCTATTTCACATCAGGTCAATGTTGGCAGGGAAGGTGAGCTGTTACAGGTGCTGGCTGACCCGATGCAACTGCCGTTTGAGTCGAAGTCGATCGATGCCTGTTTGCTGGCCCATACGCTCGCCTGGAGCCAGGATCCTCACCGGGTGTTACGTGAAGTAGATAGGGTGTTAATTGATGATGGCTGGATGATTATCAGCGGCTTCAATCCATTCAGCCTGCTCGGCGTGAGTAAGATGGTGCCGGGCCTGAACCGCAAAGCCCCCTGGAGCGGACGGATGTTCAGCCAGGTGCGGTTAGTCGACTGGCTGGGACTGTTGAATTATGAGGTAGTCTATCGCACCCGCTTTCAGGTGCTGCCGTGGCATCGGCAGGGCGGAAAACTGATCAGCGCCCACTTACCGGCGCTGGGCTGTCTGAATATTGTGGTGGCACGTAAACGCACCTTCCCGCTGCTGCCGACCCGGGCTAAGAAGAGTATGAGCACCAGCAAGATCCGCCAGACGGTCAATGCCACACGCCAGTTCCGGCAGGCAGAGGATCAGGATTCGGTTTTATAACCGATATCCTCAAAAGCGGGATTTTCAGCCGCGCTGCGGGCCAGCACGTCGCAGCGCTCATTTTCCGGATGTCCGGCATGGCCTTTAACCCACTCCCACTGAATCTTATGGGTGCTGAGTGCTAAGTCGAGACGCTGCCAGAGATCGACATTCTTCACCGGCTTTTTGTCGGCGGTTTTCCAGCCACGCTTTTTCCAGTTATGGATCCAGCTGGTAATTCCCTGACGCACATACTGACTGTCGGTACTGAGCACCACATCGCACGGCTGAGTCAGCGCTTCCAGTGAGACAATCGCTGCCATCAGCTCCATCCGGTTATTGGTGGTAAGGTGATAGCCCGCGCTGAAGGTTTTCTCATGCTGACCGTAGCGTAAAATCGCCCCATAACCGCCGGGACCGGGATTTCCAAGACAGGATCCATCGGTGAATATTTCTACCTGTTTGCGCATCTCTGGTAGACTTCCTCTCAAAAACGCTAAGTCTGACATAAAACGGGTCTTATGAGCACTGCAAATAACCGCCAGATCGTTCTCGATACTGAAACCACCGGCATGAACATGATCGGGGTACATTATGAGGGGCACCGCATCATTGAGATTGGTGCGGTAGAGGTGATTAACCGTCGCCTGACCGGTAACAATTTCCATATGTATCTCAAGCCCGATCGGCTGGTCGATCCCGAAGCCTTTGGCGTACACGGCATTGCCGATGAGTTCCTGGCCGACAAGCCTGCCTTCAGCGAGATTGCCGATGAGTTTCTCGACTACATTCGCGGTGCTGAATTAGTGATCCATAACGCCCCGTTTGATATCGGCTTTATGGACTACGAGTTTGCAAAGCTGAACCGCGGCATTGAGAAAACCGAAACCTTCTGCAAAATCACCGACAGTCTGGCGCTGGCGCGCCGTATGTTTCCCGGCAAGCGCAACAGCCTTGATGCGCTTTGCTCGCGTTACGAAATAGACAACAGCAAACGAACCCTGCACGGCGCACTGCTCGATGCCGAGATTCTGGCTGAAGTCTTCCTGACGATGACCGGCGGACAGACTTCACTCTCCTTTTTATCGGAAAGTGAAAGCGCCCGACAGGCGCAGGGAGAGAGCATCCAGCGCATCGTGCGTCCCACCTCTGCACTGCGCGTGGTCACGGCCAGCGATGAAGAAGTGGTTGCCCATGAGTCACGTCTGGATCTGGTGATGAAAAAGGGTGGCAGCTGCCTGTGGCGCGGCTGAATTACGCATTTTTGTGGATAAAATCAACGGCAAGCTGAAAAAAACAGCAAACGATTTGTTCGCCTGGAAAAAGCGTTGACGTCGCAACAGGCTGCCATTACTATGCGCCTCGTTCCCGACGGGGAACAAAGCGCGGAGCGGTAGTTCAGTTGGTTAGAATACCTGCCTGTCACGCAGGGGGTCGCGGGTTCGAGCCCCGTCCGTTCCGCCAATCTCTTTAAAAAAGCCGATTCAGAAATGAATCGGCTTTTTGCTGTCTGCTATTCAGCGGTGGCCTGGTTCTTCTGCGGCATCACCTCGCCTTGCCAGCGGGCACCATCCTCCGCCTCACGATCTTCACGGGCGATAAAGCGATAGCAGCCTGCCGCCAGACCGGCGCCAATAAACCAGCTGAAATTCGCCACCTGATGCAGGGAAGGGATAAAGCTAATCACCAGGCAAATCGCCACCGATGGCAGCAGTGCGCCAATCGCTTTAGGGTTAAAGCCACCGCGATACCAGTAACGGCCTGCCGGCGTATCGTTAAACAGATCGTCGACCGAGATACGTCCACGTTTAATCAGATAGAAATCGGTCAGCAGAATCCCGAACAGCGGCCCGATAAACGATCCCAGCACATCCAGCGTATAGTGAATCAGCTCAGGAGACTGGAACAGATTCCACGGCGTTAACAGCACCGACCCCACCGCAGCGATCATCCCGCCGGTACGGAAACTGATTTTCTGCGGTGAACAGTTGGAGAAGTCAAAAGCGGGCGAGACGAAGTTCGCCACGATATTGATACCGATGGTGGCGGTAATCATGGTCAGCAATCCAATCGCGACCGCCAGATCGTTGCCGACCATGCTTACGGTTTCGATGGGATCGGTAATCATTTTGCCAAACAGCGACTGGGTGCCCGACACAATCACTACCGTCACCACCGAGAACAGCAGAAAGTTAAACGGCAGTCCCCAGCGGTTGCCGCGACGGATCTCTGACATGCTTTTGCCGTAGCGTGAGAAGTCACCGAAGTTCAGCAGCGGCCCGGAGAAGTAAGAGACCACCAGCGCCGTCGCCGTAATCATCTGCCACGTCTGCTCGCCTGCGGTAAGCGATTTGCTGGCGAGAGTAAACGAAATCCCATCGAAACCGGTCTTGTATACAATCCAGCCCGCCAGCGCCACCATCACCACATAGACTGCCGGTCCGGCGACATCAATAAATCGTTTGATGGTGTTCATGCCATGCCAGAACACCATCGCCTGTAGTAACCACATAATGCCGAAGCAGCACCAGCCCAGCAGCGACAGACCAAGCCAGTGCGGCACGGTCATCGACGTCAGCGACGGCGCGAACTTCAGCAGCACCAGCATCAGCGCATTCGCCGCCAGATAGGTCTGGATGCCATACCAGGCGAACGCGATCAGGCCGCGTATCACCGCCGGGATATTGGCACCAAACACCCCAAACGCCTGACGGCAGATCACCGCATAGGGGACGCCCGCCATCTGGCTCGGTTTCGCCACCAGATTCGCACAGATCTGCACGATGCAGATCCCCGCCAGCAGGCAGAGCAGCACCTGCCAGCTGGCTAATCCCAGCGTGAAGAAGCTGGCGGCCACCACATAGCCGCCCATGCTGTGCACATCCGACATCCAGAAAGAAAAAATGTTGTACCACGACCAGTTCTGATCGCGAGTCGGTGCCAGGTCGTCGTTACAGAGTCGTGGGCTGTAACGGGCGTTGGCTTCAGAGGCCGTACTGGCCACCGTTGATTGATTTGGCATGAAACCTGCTCCTCTACCCGAGAGTGGAATGAATAATCTGGTAAAGCGGTATTGCAGGATCCAGGCCAGATCTCTTTTCTTGTATACAATATTTATTTTTCACGTATACGATATGTGGCGTACAGCAAGCGACCGGAGCGGGTAATGACGAGTAAAACAGGACAGCGAGACGCCACCAGGCTGCAGGATAAAGATGAAGGGATTTACCAGGCATTGATGAACGCCATTGTTGAGCATCAGCTGCCGCCGGGCAGTAAATTGCCGGAAGAGGCGCTTTCCGGGGTCTTTGGCGTGAGCCGTACCGGCATCCGCAAAGTGCTGCAACGCCTCGCGGCGGTGCAAATGGTCACTCTGACGCCCAAACGTGGTGCGCAGGTCTCAACACCCGGCGTTGAAGAGGCGCGGGATATCTTCTCAACCCGCAGTTTAATGGAGTGCGCTAATCTGCCAGCGGTCCTGGCCCATCTGCAGCCCCCGCATCTGGTGGCGCTGGAGCAGCTCATCGCGCAGGAGAATCAGGCGCACGCCGATCATGATGGCCCGGCAGCCATCCGGCTGTCAGCGGCCTTTCATATTCAGTTGCAGGCGATCTCCGGGAATCAGGTGCTCACCGGCATGGTGACCAGCCTGACGCAGCGCTCATCACTGGTGATTGCCGCCTATGGCGCACCCTGGCAGCGTGGCTGCCGCTGTGACGATCATGCGAATCTGCTTCAGTTACTGCGCGCGCGTGCGCTGCAGCCGCTGACGCAGGCGCTACAGCATCACTTCGAGCACATCGTCTCCAGTCTGCACTTTGAGCGCAGCGGGGAAACGCTGCCCGACTTTTCCCGACTGTTTGCCGCAGGCTCTGGAGCGGCCTCATGAGCCTGATTCAGGTTATCAACCCCAACACCAGCCTGGCGATGACCGAAACTATCGGTCAGGCCGCGCGTGCGGTCGCCGCACCGGGCACCGAAATTCTGGCTGTTTCGCCGTCGCAGGGCGTGCCTTCCATTGAAGGGCACTTCGATGAGGCGATCGCCGCCATCGGCGTACTGGAGCAGATTAAACTGGGCAGAGCGCAGGGCGTTAGCGGCCACGTCATTGCCTGCTTTGGCGATCCGGGTTTGCTGGCGGCACGCGAGCTGGCCAGCGGACCGGTGATCGGCATTGCGGAAGCGGCGATGCATACCGCCACGCTGCTGGCGACGCGTTTCTCCATTGTCACCACGCTGCCGCGCACCCTGGTGATTGCGCGTCATCTGCTGCAGCAGTATGGCTTTACCCATCACTGTGCCGCGCTGCATGCCATCGATCTGCCGGTACTGGCGCTGGAAGATGGCAGCGGCCTGGCGCAGGAAAAAGTGCGGCAGCGCTGCATTCAGGCTAAACGGGAAGATGGCAGCGGGGCGATTGTGCTGGGCTGTGGCGGAATGGCGACGCTGGCCGGGGAGCTGACCCGGGAGCTCGGCCTGCCGGTGATCGATGGCGTCAGCGCGGCGGTGAAGATGGTGGAGTCGCTGGTGGCGCTTGGTTTTGGCACCAGCAAACATGGTGATCTGGCCTGGCCTTTGCAGAAACCTCTCTCAGGTGCGTTTCAGCATCTAAACTAACGGAACTTTCCCGAATCAAAACAGGTGGAGTGATGACTGACGCTGCAGAGAAGAAAGAGTACAGCTTTAACAAAAACTATCCGCGCGATTTAATCGGTTATGGCGCTCATCCGCCGCACGCCGCCTGGCCCAACAACGCCCGTGTGGCGGTGCAGTTTGTTCTGAACTACGAAGAGGGCGCAGAAAACAGCGTGCTGCACGGCGACACCGGCTCAGAGCAGTTCCTCTCCGACATCATCGGGGCAGCCAGCTATCCCGATCGCCACATGTCGATGGAGTCGCTGTATGAGTACGGCTCACGCGCCGGTTTCTGGCGTATCCACAACGAATTCCAGAAACGCGGTCTGCCGTTAACGGTTTTCGGCGTGGCGATGGCGCTGGCGCGTCATCCGGAAGTCGTCGAGGCGATTAAACAGGCTGACTACGATGTGGTCAGTCACGGCTGGCGCTGGATCCACTATCAGGGCATGGATGCAAAAACCGAACGCCAGCATATGCAGCAGGCGGTCGATGTGCTGGTTGATCTGTTTGGTAAAGCGCCGACCGGCTGGTACACCGGCCGCGACAGCCCGAATACCCGGCGGCTGGTGGTGGAGCAGGGCGGTTTTAGCTATGACAGTGACTACTACGGCGACGATCTGCCTTTCTGGACCCAGGTCACCTGTCAGGATGGAACGGTTAAACCGCACCTGATTATCCCCTATACCCTGGAGTGCAATGACATGCGCTTTGCCTCGCCGCAGGGATTTAATACCGCGGAACAGTTCTTTACCTATCTGCGCGACAGCTTCGATGTGCTGTATGAAGAGGGCGAAACCGCACCGAAGATGATGTCGATCGGTATGCATTGCCGCCTGCTGGGTCGTCCTGGCAAATTCCGCGCGCTGCAGAATTTTCTCGATCACATCCAGCAGCATGAGGATGTCTGGATCTGCACCCGTCAGCAGATCGCTGACCACTGGATCAACACGCACCCGGCACCTTAAGCCGGTTCCGGCGCTCGCCCCGCGTTGATCGGGCGAAGCGCCGGACGATGTCAGCTCATCAGGCTGACCTGCGCCGCCACGATGCACCAGCCGTGGGGCATACGTACCCAGGTCTGCTGCTGACGGCCAATTTTATCGCTGCCGGTGCGGGTAAATTCGGTGCTGCAAACCGCATAATCCTCGCCAAAGGTGGTGATCACGGTGTTTCGCAGCGTCCGGTTCAGCCCGGCTGAAGGACGCGCGGCGCGGAAGGCCCGAATCTCATCAATGCCATACAGATTCTCACCCGCGCCGAGGCGCACGGTTCGCGGGTCGTGCCAGAACAACGCATCCAGTTCAGCCACGTCATTGCTGACCAGCGCCTGCTCGTAGCGGTAAAACTGCGCCGTCACCTCGGTGACCACCTGCGGTAAATTAATCTCTCTGTTCATCAGGCTCCAGCCATATTGATTTGCGGTATCGTAATGCCGCGTTGTTCCAGTGCCCAGGCGGCACGTAACACCGCCTCTTCATTAAACGGACGGGCGATAAGCTGTAATCCAATCGGCAGACCGCTTCGGGTCGCCAGCGGCACGGTACAGACCGGCAATCCCAGGAAGGAGATCGGCTGCGTCAGCATACCCATGCTCGCCTTAGCGGGCAGCGATTCCCCCTGAATCGACAGGGTCTGCTGACCGATGGTGATCGCGCTGCAGGGTGTCGCCGGCGCTATCAGCACATCAAACCGATCAAAAAGCGGCAACACCTGCTGCTGGAAATGGCGGCGGAAACGCTGCGCCTGCACGTACCAGGCACCTGGCATCATGGCACCGGCCAGCAGACGCTCGCGTGAATTAGGTTCAAACTGCTCAGGCGTCTGGCGCAGGGCGGGCAGATAGTGATTGCCGCCTTCTGCCGCGGTCATGATAAACGCCGCCGAGCGTGCCAGCTCAGCGTCCGGCATCAGCACCTCTTCCTGTGCATCAAGTGCTGCCGCGACCACCGCGACGGCAGCGCGGGCATCCTCATCGCACCAGCGGGCAAAAAAGCCACCCAGTACGCCGCAGCGCAAGGCTTCGCTGCCCTGTGACAGCCCCGGTAGCGTCGCGGCCAGCGGGCGATCGGCCTGAAACGCATCGGTGTGGTCTGCGCCCTGCAACAGATCATATACCAGCGCCAGGTCTTCAACCCGCCGCGCCAGAGGACCGATGTGATCGAGGCTGGCGACAAACGGATGGCTGCCGCTGCGTGACAACCGGCCAAAGGTCGGCTTAAGACCAAAAATACCGCACAGCGACGCGGGCACCCGAATCGAGCCGTTGGTGTCGGTGCCCAGTGAAAAGTGGACCAGACCGGCGGCCACGGCAGCCGCCGAACCGCCTGACGAGCCGCCAGCCACGCGGCTGAGATCGCGCGGATTGTGCGTCGCGCCGTAGTGGCTGTTTTCGGTGGTAAAACCATACGCGTAGGCATCCATGTTCAGCATGCCAGACAGCAGCGCACCAGAGCGACGCAGTTTATCGACAGCAAACGCATCTGCACGTGCCGCCGGCCGGTCGCTGAACAGGCTGGCACCGGCCAGTGTAGTGTGACCCGCCACATCAAACAGGTTTTTTACCGCATACGGGATGCCCGCCAGCGGTGGCAGGGTTTCGCCGCGCTGCCGCTGCGCATCAACATCCGCCGCTTCTTTTAACATGCGCGGCCCGGTCACTTCCGTCCAGGCATTCAGCGCCGGATTATGCTGCTCAACCGCCTGCAGCGTGCGCTTTGCCACTTCCAGCGCACTGATTTCACCCTGCTGAATCGCCCGCTGCAGGGTCTGAATCGAAACGTCACCTAATCTCATGCCTGGTATACTCCTGCCACTTCAAGCCGGTCATCCAGCGGAAACGCCATCAGCGGCGCGGCCATCTCCGCGATACGCGACAGCTGGATCAGCAGTTCAGCGCGGCGGGCGTCATCCAGTTCCAGTTGCAGTATCTGCTCCATATGGCCGATGTAGCTGGCCCAGTCGTGTTGATTCATGATTCGCTCCTGTTAAAAACCGGCGGCGCTGCCGTTACTGCGTGGATCGCTTGCGCCCTCAAACATGCCGTTGCTGTGGCGCACAATGGCGCCCGCATGGCCCACGGATTCGCTGAAGTCCGGCAGCAGCTCCACCTCATGTCCCCACAGACGCAGCATCAATACCGTTTCGTCGTCAAAACGGCCTTCCAGTTTCAGCGAGTCTGATGATTGCCCCCAGGTCCGGCCCAGCAGCCAGCGCGGCGCACTGACCGCCTGTTGTAACGGCAAGCCCTGAATCACATGGCGGGTAAAAATCGCCGCCTGAGTCTGCGGCTGTCCATCCCCACCCATCGCGCCATACACCAGCGTCCGGCCATCTTTCAGCCGTGCGGCGGCGGGATTCAGGGTATGAAACGGTTGCTTACCGGGTGCCAGGGCCAGCAGATGGTCAGGATCGAGGCTGAAAGCGGCGCCGCGGTTCTGCCAGGTGATACCCGTGCCGGGCAGCACCACACCACTGCCAAATTCGTGATAAATGCTCTGAATAAAGGAGACGGCCAGGCCGCTGCTGTCCATCACGCCCATCCAGACCGTATCGCCCGGCCCGCATCCGTTTCCCCAGGCTGCCGCCTCTCCATCGATGATCTGGCTGGCGAGTGTGGCAAGGTGATCGCTGTCCAGCAGCGCCTGCAAATCTTCCGTGACGTGACGCGGGTCGGTGATGTGTTTGTCGCGCAGTGCAAACGCTTTTTTGGTGGCTTCCACGATACGGTGCACCGTCTGCGCATCGTCAGCCTCCGCCATCTCCAGCCGATCGGTGATGCCCAGGATCGCCAGCGACACCATGCCCTGCGTTGGCGGGGTGATATTCCAGATGTCACCTTCGCTGTGGGAGAGATGCAGCGGCGTCGTGCGGCGGGCGCGATGCTGCTGCAGATCGGCCAGCGTCACCGGCATGCCCAGCGTGGCCATCTCATCGGCCATATGGTGAGCCAGCGTGCCGCGATAAAAGCTGTCGAGCCCCTCTTCAGTAAGCTGGCTGAGGGTGTTTGCCAGGGCGGGCTGGGTAAAACGGCTGCCTGGCTGCGGCACGTTGCCGTCAGGCATAAAGGTGGCGCTGAAGCCGGGCTGATGCTGCAATTCACTGCGGAACGTCGCGGTGGCGGCGCTCTGTGAGGCAGTCACCGGAATACCGTCAGCGGCGTAGCGAATCGCATCGCGCAGCAGACGTGCCAGCGGCAGCGGTGGGGTGCCCATCTCAGCCGAGAGATTCAGTGCCTCCTGCCAGCCGCTGACCGTACCGGCCACGGTCAGCGCCGCTTTCGGCCCGCGATGCGGAATCTTAGGGTGATCGGCGTAGAAATCGTGATGAGCCAGCGAACCGGCTGCGCCGCTGGCGTCGATAGCGACAGGATCGCCGCCGGGCGGCAGAATCAGCCAGAAACCATCACCGCCCAGTCCATTCATATGCGGGTAGACCACGGCGATGGTCGCGGCAGCGGCCACCATCGCTTCAATGGCATTACCGCCATCACGCAGTACCGCGAGCGCGCTTTCACTCGCCAGATGGTGTGGCGTCACCGCCATCCCCTGCGGGGCCATATTGCTTTGAATCATCTTTTTCTCGTTATCCGGGTGACAGAACCGATAACAAAGCAAGAGCTGTTCCAGTTTTCACCCTGAGCTGACAATGCGCCGGTTAACCTGGCGCAAATTGTGCTAGCTTCTGCTGAAACAAAAGTTACAGGACGGGTTATGAAACAGCTTGATGAACGACTCAGGAGTCACTATCCCCAGCTCTCCCCGCAGGAGCAGCGTATTGCCGACTTCGTGTTTGACCACTTCGATGACCTGATCAGCTACAACAGTGCCGAGCTGGCGCGGCTCAGTGGCGTGTCGAAAGCCACGGTCAGCCGGCTGTTTAAGCGTCTGGGCTATGAAAAATACAAGGATATGCGTGATGAGTTACGCATCCTGCGCCAGAGCGGCATGCCGCTGACCGATAATCGTGATGCGGTGCAGGGCAATACGCTGCTGGCGCGACACTACAAGCAGGAGATGGCTAACCTGACGCAGTGGGTGAACAGTCTGGATGCCCGGCACTTTAATGAGGTTATCCAGCAGCTGGCGCAGGCAAAACGCGTCTTTATCATCGGCATGCGCAACGCCTATCCGGTGGCACTGCATCTGCGACAGCAGCTGGTGCAGGCGCGTTCGCAGGTACATATCCTGCCGCAGCCGGGCCAGACGCTGGCTGAGGAGCTGGTGGATATTACGCCGGAGGATATGGTGGTCGTGATGGCCTTCCGTCGTCGTCCCCGCATCATTCGCCCGCTGATGCAGCAGTTGCAGGCGGCCGGTATCCCGCTGCTGGCGCTGTGTGAGCCGCAGGCGCAGACGGTGATTGCGCTGGCGCGCTGGCAGCTCTGTACGCCGCTGGACAGCGTTTCCGCCTTCGACAGTTATGGCTCCGCCATGAGTCTGGTTAACCTGATTGCCAATGCACTGCTACATGAAATGCTGGCACAGGGACGTCAGCGCATTCATCAGATCGCCGACCTTTACCAGCAGTTTGACGAGCTGGAGCACCGCTAAAAGGCACCGTTTTGGTGCTTTGCCCCATTTCAGAACAGACCTTCCCCCGGCGTAGTCGTCCCCGATTACGCCAGATTTCAGCTGAATGCTTTGCCGCTTAACTCTTTTTCTGTGGCCGTCCGGATTGGCACATTAGTTGCAGATTGCATCTCAAAGAATCTTTTGTTTCACGTTAATCTCACCGGGGTGCATAATGAAAAAAGTTTTGATGGCGGTTGCGACAGCGGCATTACTGATGGCACAAGCGGGAAGCGCGCTGGCCGATCAACTGCAGGACATCCAGAAACGCGGCGTCATTCGCATCGCCGTGCCGCAGGATTTCCCGCCGTTTGGCTCGGTTGGCACCGATCTGCAGCCGCAGGGGTATGACATCGACACGGCCAGATACCTGGCAAAGCAGATGAAACTTAAGTTGCAGCTGGTGCCGGTCAGCAGTGCCAACCGCGTGCCTTATCTGCAAACCGACAAGGTCGACCTGGTCATCTCCAGCATGGGTAAAAATGCCGAGCGGGAAAAAGTGATTGACTTCACCCGCGCCTATGCGCCGTTCTTCCTGGGTGTATTCGGGCCGAAAGGCGATGAAATCAAAGCGGCGTCTGCCCTGAGCGGCAAATCGATTGGCGTAACACGTGGTGCAGTAGAGGACATGGTGCTCAGTGACGTTGCGCCGAAAGATGCACAGGTGAAACGCTACGAAGATAACAACACTACCTTGTCTGCGTATCTCTCCGGTCAGGTGCAGTATGTGGCGACCGGCAACCTGGTGGTCGCCGCCATTGCCCGCCAGAATCCGGCCAAAGCGCCGGTGGCGCAGTTTATGCTGAAAGATTCTCCCTGCTATATCGGCCTGAAGAAAGATGAGCCTGCACTGAAAGCGAAAGTGAATGCGCTGATTGAGCAAGGCATCAAAGATGGCACCCTGAATAAACTATCAGAAGAGTGGCTGAAAGCGCCGCTGCCCGCCAACCTCGGCGCCTGAGGAAAGATTCATGACCGGGCAACTTAACTTTCCCGCCCTGTGGCCCTACTGGCCGGAGCTGCTCTCCGGGCTGTGGGTCACCATTCAGCTGACGGTGCTGGCGACCACCGGTGGCGTGGCGCTCGGCATTGCGGGCGCGGCGCTGCGCAGTGGCAGACCCAGCTGGATGAGCCGCCTGTGGGGCATCTATGTCGAGCTGATCCGTAACACGCCGTTTGTGGTGCAACTGTTCTTTATCGTTTTCGGTCTGCCTGCGCTGGGGCTGAAACTCACTGCTGGCGAGGCGGCGCTGCTGGCGATGCTGATCAACCTCGGGGCATATAGCACCGAGATCATTCGTGCCGGAATACAGGTAACACCGAAAGGGCAGTGGGAAGCGGGACGGGTGCTGGGATTAACCCGCAGCCAGACGTTTCTGCGGGTGGTCTTGCCGCCCGCACTGCAGCGTATTTACCCGGCCCTGGTGAGTCAGTGCATCATCGTGATGCTGGGTTCGTCGGTGGTGTCGCAGGTCTCCTACGAGGAGCTGACCTTCGCCGCCAACCTGATCCAGTCGCGCACCTTCTTAAGTTTTGAGGTCTATCTGGTGACCACGCTGATCTACCTGGCGTTGTCGATTGCAATGCGCCATCTGCTGCTGGCGATTGGCCGTAAATGGTTTGGAGTGCAGCCATCATGATGACGACCTTTACCGACTGGGACATCCTGCGCAACCTGCTGCTGGCGGCACGCTGGACCCTGTTGCTGTCGCTGGTGGCCTTTGTCGGCGGCACGCTGGTGACGCTGCCGCTGCTGTTTATGCGCCTGCTGCAACGCAAATGGTTAACGCGGCTGGTACGCGGTTACACCGCGCTGTTTCAGGGCACGCCGCTGCTGATGCAGCTGTTCCTGGCGTTTTTCGGCGTCGGCCTGTTCGGCATTGATGTTGCACCCTGGACGGCAGCCTCGCTGGCGCTGACCTTCTACACCAGCGCCTTTCTGGTCGATATCTGGTACGGCAGCATCCGCGCCCTGCCAAAAGGCCAGTGGGAAGCGTCGCGCTGTCTCGGCCTGACCTTTGGTCAGACGCTGTGGCGGGTCATTGCGCCGCAGGCGATCCGCATCGGTATTGCCCCGACGGTGGGGTTTGCTGTCCAGGTGATCAAGGGCACCGCGCTGGCGTCAATTATCGGTTTTATCGAGCTGACCAAAGCGGGCACCATTCTGAACAACGTGACCTATCAGCCGTTTAAAGTCTTTGGGCTGGTGGCGCTGGGCTACTTCCTGATGTGTTATCCGCTGTCTCGCTACAGCCAGTATCTGGAGAAAAAATTCAATGCCGCTCATCACCATTAATCAGGTGCAAAAATATTACGGCGACAACCATGTGTTGAAAGGCGTGGATCTGGATATCGACATGGGCGAGGTGATCTCAATCATCGGTCGCAGCGGATCGGGCAAAAGCACGCTGCTGCGCTGCATGAACGGGCTGGAAGGCTATCAGGAGGGCAGCATCAAGCTCGGCGGTATGACGATTACCGATCGCGACTCGCAGGCGCGTGAAATCAGCCGCTCGGTCGGGATGGTGTTTCAGAGCTTCAATCTGTTCCCGCACATGACGGCACTGGAGAACGTGATGCTGGCGCCGCGCCGGGTGCTGAAAAAAAGCGAGGCCGAGTGCCGGGCGCTGGCGGCGCAGATGCTGGAGAAGGTCGGGCTGGGCGAGCGTCTCAACTACTATCCTGCCAGCCTCTCCGGCGGTCAGCAGCAGCGCGTGGCGATCGCCCGTGCACTGGCGATGACGCCGAAAGTTTTACTCTGTGATGAGATCACCTCCGCGCTCGATCCCGAGCTGGTGGGCGAAGTGCTCAAAGTTCTGGAGCAGCTGGCGTCAGAAGGGATGACGCTGATCCTCGTCACGCATGAAATGAGCTTCGCCCGCGACGTGGGCGATCGTGTGGTCTTTATGCATCAGGGGCGCGTCTGGGAGCAGGGCGACAGTAAGACGCTGTTTGCTCAGCCGCAGTCACCGGAGCTGAAGCAGTTTATCTCTTCGGTTCGCCTCTGATTCTGAAAAAGGAAATTACGATGGATATCAATCACTACCCGCAACTTAACCCGCCACAGCGTCTGCTGATGGGGCCTGGACCGATCAATGCCGATCCACGTGTGCTGCGCGCCATGTCGAGTCAGCTGCTGGGGCAGTACGATCCCGCGATGACCCACTACATGAATGAAGTGATGGCGCTCTATCGCGGCGTGTTTCGCACAGAGAACCGCTGGACACTGCTGATTGACGGCACCTCCCGCGCCGGTATCGAATCGATTCTGCTGTCATCGATCCGGCCTGGCGACAAAGTGCTGGTACCGGTGTTTGGCCGCTTTGGTCATCTGCTGTGCGAAATTGCCCGCCGCTGTCGGGCGGAAGTGCACACCATTGAAGTGCCGTGGGGCGAAGTCTTTACTCCCGACCAGATTGAAGATGCGATCAAAAAAGTGCGGCCGCGCCTGCTGCTGACCGTGCAGGGCGACACCTCAACCACCATGCTGCAGCCGCTTGAGCAACTGGGTGCGATCTGCAAACAGTATGGCGTACTGTTCTACACCGATTCCACCGCGTCGCTGGCGGGTAACGCGCTGGAAACGGACGCCTGGGGACTCGATGCCGTATCCGCGGGGATGCAGAAATGCCTGGGCGGTCCATCGGGTACCTCGCCGATCACGCTGAGTGCAGAGATGGAAGCGGTGATCCGCAAACGCAAATGCGTAGAGCAGGGGATCCGCACCGAGGCGCATCAGGATGGCGAAGAGGAGATGATCTACTCCAACTATTTTGATCTCGGCATGATCATGGATTACTGGGGGCCGGAGCGGCTCAACCACCATACCGAAGCGACCAGTGCGCTGTTTGGCGCGCGCGAGTGCGCCCGGCTGATCCTGCAGGAGGGGCTGGACAACGGCATCGCCCGCCACAAGCTGCACGGTGAAGCATTGCTAAAAGGCATTCAGGGGATGGGGCTGGAGACCTTCGGCGACCTGAAACACAAAATGAACAACGTGCTGGGCGTGATGATCCCGTCTGGCGTAAACGGCGATCAGGTGCGCAAGCTGATGCTGGAAGATTTCGGCATTGAGATTGGCACCTCGTTTGGCCCGCTGCATGGCAAGGTGTGGCGCATCGGCACCATGGGCTACAACGCGCGTAAAGATTGCGTGATGCAGACTCTCTCCGCGCTGGAAACGGTGCTGACCTATGTCGGCTATCGCACGCCGCAGGGTGCCGCGGCGCAGGCCGCCTGGGATCACTACGGGAGCCACGCATGATGATGAGCGCCAGCGAAGCCCAGGCCGCTGCACAGCGCGTTATGGCGCGCTGCGATGCGCTGGCGGCGATCAGCGAAACGGCCGAGGGGCTGACCCGCGTCTACCTCTCACCCGAACATCTGCGCGCCAACGCCTGTGTCGGTGAGTGGATGCAGGCGGCGGGGATGCAGGTGTGGCAGGATGAAGTGGGCAATATCTGTGGGCGCTACGAGGCGGCAGAAGCGGGTGCACCCGCGTTATTGCTTGGTTCGCATCTCGACACGGTGCGCAACGCCGGTCGCTATGACGGCATGCTGGGCGTGCTCAGCGCCATTGAAACCGTACAGTGGCTTAACGAACATCAGCGCCGCTTACCGCTGGCGATTGAAGTCATTGGCTTTGGTGACGAAGAGGGCACCCGTTTTGGCATTACGCTGCTCGGCAGTCGTGGCATTACCGGCAGCTGGCCGCAAAGCTGGGTGACGCATCCTGACGGCAACGGCATTACCGTGGCGCAGGCGATGGCGGATGTCGGGCTCGACAGCGACAGGATCGCATCTGCGGCGCGGCGGATTGAGGATATCGTCGGTTATCTTGAGCTGCACATCGAGCAGGGCCCCTGCCTGGAGCAGGAGGATCTGGCGCTCGGTGTGGTCACGGCCATCAACGGTGCGCGCCGCCTCAACTGCCGTTTCACCGGTGAAGCGGGCCATGCGGGCACGGTGCCGATGACCCACCGCAAAGATGCGCTGGCTGCTGCTGCCGAGTGGATGGTGTTTATTGAGCAGACCACCCGTGAGCAGGATCCGCAACTGGTGGCTACCGTCGGTACGATTAACTGCGCGCCGGGAGCGGTCAATGTAATCCCTGGCGAGGTATCGCTGTCGCTGGACGTGCGCGGTCCGCTGGACAACCCGCTGGAGACACTGCTCTCCAGTCTGTTAACCCAGGCGGAGGCGATTGCGCTGCGGCGTGGACTCCGCTTTGAGTCGAACGAATATTATCGCATCGGTGCCACCGCCTGTGACTCCGCGCTGCAACAGGCGCTGAGTCATGCGGTGGAAACGGTGCAGGGGCGCAGCCTGTCACTGCCGAGCGGTGCGGGGCACGACGCCATCGCTATCGCTGAACGCTGGCCGGTCGGCATGCTATTTGTGCGTAACCATCGCGGTATCAGCCACCATCCGGCAGAGTCCGTGGCGGTGGCTGATGTGGCGCCCGCGCTGCAGGCTTATTTACAGGCGGTCTCGCTGATTGCTGAACGGAGCTGAACATGGAATTAGCCGCATTTAATCAGCTGTCGGCTGATGAGGCGCAGGCGGCCATCCGGCATTGTGTTGCCATTCCGCACTGGCAGCAGTCGCTGGTGGCGGCGCGGCCTTTTGACACCCTGGATGCGCTACGGGAAACCGCCGATGCGCTGGCCCGCCAGTGGCAGCAGCCTGAGCTGGAGGCCGCACTGTCGGCGCATCCCCGCATTGGCGAACGCGCGAACGGCGCGGATAAAGAAGCGGCACTTTCACGCGGAGAGCAGTCCGCCATGCAGCAGGCCGACAGCGCTTTGCAGCAGGCAATGCAGCAGGGGAATCAGGCGTATGAAGCCCGTTTTGGCCGGGTGTTTCTGATTCGCGCTAAAGGGCGCAGCGGCGAGCAGATGCTGGCAGAGTTGCAGCGTCGGTTGCAGAATAGCGATCCTGCCGAGCAGCAGGAGGTGCTGGATCAGCTGCGTGAGATTACCCTGTTACGCCTGAAGGAGACGATTCAATGAGTACTGTTACCACCCATATTCTGGACACGGCGCTGGGCAAACCGGCCAGCGGTGTAGCGATTTCACTTGAGCAGAACAGCACGGAAGGGTGGTTTCCGATTTCACAGGGTGAAACCGACAGCGACGGGCGTCTGAAAGATCTCACGCCCGAGCCGCTGACGCCGGGCCACTACCGTTTAACGGCAGAAATCGGCGACTATTTTGCCGCCGCCGGTCGGGATGCACTCTACGTCAGCGCGCAGATCGATTTTATGATTGCCGAAGCGGGCAGCCATTTTCATCTGCCGTTTCTGATTTCGCCCTGGTCCTGGTCAACTTATCGCGGCAGTTAATGGGCGGGCTGACTGCCCGCCCGCCATTCACAGCGAAAAGCGATCCGCATCCTGCCAGGCCGGGAAGCGCTCGCGATAAGCATTCAGTGCGTTCAGCGACAGCTCTGCGTCCAGCCTGGCGCGCTGGTGCGGCTCAGCCGCGCTGAGGATCTCGCCCTGCGGTGAAATAATCTGGCTGTCGCCGCTGTATTCATGCTGATTGCCGTCACTGCCGACGCGGTTACAGCCTGCTACATAAGCCTGATTTTCAATTGCCCGCGCCAGCAGCAGTGCCTGCCAGTGCAGTGCACGCGGTGCAGGCCAGTTGGCGACATAGAGCGCCAGATCGTAATCGTTGCGGTTGCGCGAGAAGACCGGGAAACGCAGGTCGTAACAGATTTGCGGCAGGATGCGCCAGCCGCGCCACTCAAACACCTGACGCTGTTCGCCAGGCAGATAGTGGTGATGCTCGTCCGCCATGCGGAACAGGTGGCGCTTGTCATACTGATGCAGCGTGCCGTCCGGCTCCACCAGCAGAAAGCGGTTTACCGCGCCGTGTTCGGTCTGAATCGCCGCGCTACCGCCGACCAGGGCATCGTTGCGACGGGCATGCTGATGCAGCCACTCCACCACCTGCGCCTGAGGCAGCGAGCTTTTCGCCGCTTCCATTGCAAAGCCGGTGGTAAACATCTCTGGCAGTAAAATCAGATCGCGCCCGGTGAGTCCATCCAGTTGCTCGTCAAAATGGCGCAGGTTGGCCTCGCCATCCATCCAGCTCAGCGTCTCCTGCAGTAACGTGATTTTTAAAGCTGACATAAGCGCTCCGCGGCGGCATCTAATGTCGCCGGCTGTTTGGCAAAACAGAGGCGGATCAGTTTATGAGGAAAGGCATCGGCGCAGAACACCGACAGAGGAATCGCGGCAACGCCCACTTCGCGGGTCAGCCACTGGCAGAAACTGACATCATCCAGATCGGAGATGGCGCTGTAATCGACCAGCAAAAAGTAGGTACCTTCGCAGGGAAGCACCTTAAAGCGGCTGCTGCTTAGCGCCGTTGCCAGCCGATCGCGGCGGTCGCGATAAAACGCCGGCAGCTCAAGATAGTGCTCCGGATGCTCACGCAGCATATCGGCAATCGCCAGCTGCGCCGGCGTATTCACCGAGAAGGTCAGATACTGATGCACCTTGCGCAGTTCCGCGCTGATCGCGGCAGGGGCAATGCAGTAGCCCACTTTCCAGCCGGTCATATGGAAGGTCTTACCAAACGACGACACCGCGATAGCGCGCTGGCGCAGTTCGGGATGTGCCAGCACGCTGGCGTGGCCTGCCTGATCGAAGCAGATGTGCTCATAGACTTCGTCGCTCAGTACATAGACCGGTCGCGCAGCAATCGCCTGCCATAGCGCGGTGAAATCCTGCTGCTGCCAGACGGTGGCGGAAGGATTGTGCGGCGTATTCAGGATCACCAGCCGGGTTTTATCACTCAGCAGCGCAGCAAACGCCTGCCAGTCCACCCGGAAAGCGGGCGGCTGCAGCGTAATGCGTTTCATCACGCCGCCCGACAACTCTACCGCAGGCGCATAGCTGTCGTAGCTGGGATCAAAGCAGATCACCTCATCACCTGGCCGCACCAGCGCGGTAATCGCCGCATAGAGCGCTTCGGTTGCGCCCGCCGTCACCGTAATCTCTGTTTCGACATCAGGACGATAGTCATAGAGCCGCGCGGTTTTCTCTGCAATCGCCTCACGTAACGGCAGCGCACCGGTCATCGGCGCATACTGGTTCGCGCCCTGGCTGACATGATACGCCAGCCGCTGCTGCAGATAGTCCGGGCCGCTAAAATCAGGAAAGCCCTGAGAGAGATTGATAGCGTTATGCTGCTGCGCCAGCGCACTCATCTGGCTGAAAATGGTGGTGCCGAGCAAAGGGAGTTTACTCTCGGGGATCAGGTTGTGCTGCGTCATGATGTCAGGCCTTAAGCGCGAAGATTGATGCGGTGTCACCCGGTGTTTGTGCCACTATAAACAGGATGATAGTATTTGGCAATCAAGACGCTTAGATGGCTAAATGCGTCATGCTCCACACCTCAGCTTCGTTAGCTTCGTTTGCTTACCCCGGTCACTGACAAGTGTCAGCTCCCGGGGATGCGCGCACTTGCTGCCTTACTGAGATGCGGATCATTTAGCATTTACATGCGTCATGCTCCGGGCGTCAGCGGCGTTGGCTGCACTTACTTACCCCGGTCACTGACAAGTGTCAGCTCCCGGGGATGCGCGCACTTGCTGCCTTACTGAGATGCGGATCATCTGGCAGGACCCGGAGAGTATGGTTCAGCAGTCGGGCACGTTTGCTAACTGTTTAAGATTTTCAACCTGTTGTAATTTTATAGCCATTATCGTTATCTGGGCTGAGCCACCCGAGATCACATTTCACCGCAAGGAACTTTTATGTCGCAGAGTCTTCCATTAGATCAGCTGGTCGCCGCCTGTCACTGGATTGGCGAGAAAGGCTGGGCACCGGCCACCGGCGGAAATATGTCGGTGCGCCGCGATGAACATGTCTGCCTGCTGAGTGAATCGGGCAAAGATAAAGGCACGCTGACGCGGGATGACTTTATCGAGGTCGATATTGCCACCAGCCAGTCGCTCTCTGGCCGTAAGCCGTCGGCAGAAACCGGTCTGCACACGATGATCTATCGACTTTTTCCCGAGGCGGGCGCGGTGCTGCATACCCACACCGTGAATGCGACTGTTCTGTCGCGGGTGGAGCAGGGCGCGGCGCTGCTGCTGCACGGCTATGAGATGCAAAAATCGTTAAGTGGCCAGCACACCCATCTGGATACGCTGGCCATTCCTGTGTTCGACAACAGCCAGGACATTGCGGCGCTGGCGTCAGAAATTGAAGATTACGCTGCCCGCTTTCCGCTGCGTTACGGCTTTCTGCTGCGCGGTCACGGCTTAACCTGCTGGGGCCGGGATGTCAGCGAAGCACGCCGTCATCTGGAAGGTCTGGAATTTTTATTTGAATGTGAACGTCAACGTCGTCTGCTGGAGAGAGCATGATTCGCGCCATTGTTACTGATATCGAAGGCACCACGAGCGATATCCGTTTTGTACATAACATCCTGTTTCCCTACGCCCGTCAGCATCTGGCGAGCTTCCTGCGTGAAAATGCGCATCAGCCCGAGGTCGCCGCAGCGCTGCATTCGGTACGTGAGGAGGCCGGTCAGCCGCAGGCCGACCTGGATGCGGTGACAGAGATTCTGCTGGGGTTTATGGACCAGGATCGCAAATCAACGGGCCTGAAAGCGCTGCAGGGCATGATCTGGCGCGATGGCTATGTTAACGGCAGTTTTACCGGCCATCTCTATCCTGACGTCCTGCCAGCACTGACCCGCTGGAAGGCGCAGGGCATTGAACTGTATGTATATTCCTCCGGTTCGGTTGCGGCGCAGAAATTGTTATTTGGCTACAGCGACGAAGGTGATATTACTGACCTCTTCAGCGGCTATTTTGATACGCACGTGGGTGCCAAACGCGAAGTCGCAGCCTATCGCGCTATCGCCGCTGAAATTGGTCAGCCAGCGGAGCAGCTGCTGTTTCTCTCCGATATTCATCAGGAGCTGGATGCCGCCGCTGAGGCGGGCTGGCAGACGCTGCAACTACTGCGTGGCGATGCGGACGGCGAGAGCCGCCATCGTCAGGTGACGGATTTTTCCCAGATTAACCCGGAGTCAATTTAGGATGAGCGCACTGACTATTTTTACCGACCGCGAAGCCAGCCAGCCGGTGTGGCACAGCACCGACGCGAAAGAGATTCGTGAACGCCTGAGCACCAAAGGCGTCCGTTTTGAGCGCTGGGAAGCCGATCGCGATCTGGGTGAAAATCCGGATCCCGAAACGGTGATCAACGCCTATCAGCATGCGATCGATCGGCTGGTGGCAGAGAAGGGCTATCAGAGCTGGGATGTGATCAGCATGCGCGCCGATAATCCGCAGAAAACCGTGCTGCGCGAGAAGTTCCTCTCTGAACATACACACGGCGAAGATGAGGTGCGTTTCTTTGTTGAGGGTGCCGGACTCTTCTGTCTGCACCTGGATGGCGAGATCCTGCAGATCCTCTGCGAAAAAAACGATCTGATCTCGGTACCAGCGGGAACACCACACTGGTTTGATATGGGATCGTCACCGCACTTCACGGCTATCCGTATTTTCGATAATCAGGAAGGCTGGGTAGCGAACTTTACCGGCGATAAGATTGCGGATGCCTATCCGCGTCTGGCGTAAACCGCCCGTTGTTTTCGCAAGGCGTTTGTCGCTCACGGTAAACGCCTTGCAGACCGTTATTGTGGCTGGAAAATGCCACCCTGAACCTGGTCAGGCGTGACTACCCCGGTGTCCAGTACCCAGCCGCTGATCAGGGTGGCGGGCGTGACATCAAACGCCGGGTTATAGACCTTCGCCGCTTCCGGCGCCCACTGCACGCTGCCAAAACTGCCGGCAACGCCCGTCACTTCACTGGCGGCGCGCTGTTCAATAGGAATCGCTGCGCCGTCCGGACAGCTGCGATCCAGCGTGGTATGCGGGGCCGCCACGTAAAACGGAATCTGATGATAATGGGCCAGCACCGCCAGGCTGTAGGTGCCGATTTTATTCGCCACATCGCCGTTGGCGGCAATGCGGTCAGCGCCTACCCATACGGCATCGACCTCTCCACGGGCCATCAGGCTGGCGGCCATGGAATCGGTAATCAGGGTGTAAGGAATCGCCAGCTCACCCAGCTCCCAGGCGGTTAACCGGCCGCCCTGTAACAGCGGACGGGTTTCATCAACCCAGACATTCTTAATCAGCCCCTTCTGATGGGCGCGGGCAATCACGCCAAGGGCGGTGCCCACACCGGCGGTGGCAAGTCCGCCGGTATTACAGTGGGTCAGCAGCTGGCTGCCGGGTTTTACCCGCGTACAACCCGCGTCAGCGATGGCGTCACACAGCTGCTTATCTTCCTGCACCAGCCGCCAGGCTTCCTCTGCCAGTGCGGGGGCAAAGTCCGGCTGCGCCAGCGCCAGTTTCATCCGGTCCAGATTGTTCATCAGATTGACAGCGGTAGGGCGGGCGGCGCGCAGGGTCGCCAGTGCCTGCGTCAGTTCAGCGCGCGTCTGCCCCTGTTCTGCCAGCAACGCCAGCAGCAGCGAGGCGGAAAGGCCGATCAGCGGCGCACCGCGCACCCGCAGCGCATGAATATGTTCAATCAGCTGGGGCACGCTGTGCGCGGGCAGCCAGTTCTTTTGCTGCGGCAGTGCCTGCTGATCCAGAATCCAGAGCTGATTGTCACGAACCTGTAAGCTGGTGGTTTGAAGTGTCTGCATTGTGGGTGAAATCCATGTTGCGTTAATGATACCTATTGTGCCAACATGCTGAACGGATGTATAGACGTCTGAACGGCTTATTACACCCAGGTTATCCCCCTTCGATTGATGAGGAACAGGCAATGTCGCAATACCGTACCTTTACTGCTGCTGATGCTGTGGAATATGCCCGACAATTTGGCGGCGTGGACAATCCTGCCGCGCTGAGCAGCGCAGAAGAGATTGGTGATGGCAACCTCAACCTGGTGTTTAAAATTTATGACGATCAGGGCAACAGCCGGGTAGTGGTCAAGCAGGCGCTGCCCTATGTGCGCTGTGTGGGTGAGTCCTGGCCGTTGACGCTGGATCGGGCGCGGCTGGAAGCGCAGACCCTGGTCGAACACTACAAATATTGTCCGCAGCACACGGTGAAGATCACCCATTACGATGCGGAGCTGGCGGTGATGGTAATGGAAGATCTCTCCAGTCATCGCATCTGGCGCGGCGAGCTGGTGAAGGGCGCTTACTACCCGGAAGCGGCTCAGCAGTTAGGCGACTATCTGGCACAAACCCTGTTTCATACCTCCGATTTCATCCTGCATCCGCACCAGAAAAAAGCGGAAGTGGCGCGTTTCATTAATCCGGAAATGTGTGAAATCACCGAAGATCTTTTCTTTAACGATCCCTATACCGACCATGAGCGCAATAGCTATCCCGAAGCGCTTGAACCGCTGGTCGCCAGCCTGCGTAATGACGATGCACTGCGCATTGCGGTAGGCGGTCTCAAGCATCGTTTCTTTGCCCACGCTGAAGCGCTGCTGCATGGTGATATTCACAGCGGCTCGATTTTCGTTGCTGATGGCAGCCTGAAAGCGATTGATGCGGAATTTGGCTATTTTGGCCCTATCGGTTTTGATGTCGGCACCGCCATTGGCAACCTGCTGATTAACTACTGCGGCGTGCCGGGTCTGCTGCCACCGCGTGAGGCCGCCGATGCACGCGAGCAGCGTCTCAGCGATGTGCACACCCTCTGGACCACCTTTGCCGCGGGCTTTCTGGCACTGGCGGCAGAGAAAACCCGTGATGAGGCGCTGGCTTATCCAGGCTATGCGGAGGCGTTTCTGCGTAAAGTATGGGCTGATACCATTGGTTACTGCGGCACCGAACTAATTCGCCGCACGGTGGGGATGTCACACGTGGCGGATATGAAGCTGATTGCCGATCCGGCGATGCGTACCGACTGCATCCGTAATGCAATTAATCTGGGACGCACGCTGATTCTGGCGGCCGATCATGTAGAAGATGTGGATGCGCTGATTGCCCGCATCCGTCAGGCGGGATAAAAAAAGCCGACGTGATGTCGGCTTTCAGGTAAATCAAAGGCTGGCTGTAAGAGTGTGCCCGCGCCGGAAACAGGGGCAGATCGGAAAGTCGCTAAAGCCATCCCTGGCTCGCTCGGCGCGCGTCGTCCTGACGCGGGACGCTTTCCTCTTCTGACCCTGTTCCCTGCGCCGGTGATGCAGGCTAACGCTAAACCTATGCTGCCTCACTCGCCCGCGACGCAGCCTGAGGGGCTTTCTCTGGCACCGGCACTGCCAGCGCATCCGCCTCAAACTCATCGACGTTAATCGAACGCAGGCGGCTGGCCTCAGCACGCTGCAACACTTCAGCCTCTTTAGCATCAATCCAGCCCTGCTCCAGCGCGCGCTTCGCCAGCGCATCCAGCCGGGTAAAGGAGAGGTGCTGCTTCGTCTGTTTGCACAGCCTGTCATGGATCACTTCTGCCGCCATCACATCCTGCAACGCCTGTTCCAGCTGACCGGCAGGGTTGTGCTCGCTGGGCGTCAGGTACATGCCACGGCCCAGACGGCTGCGGGTAGCTGACGGCTGTTGCAGCAGTTTTGCCAGCTGATGGTCCAGACGGTCAGACGGAGCAGGGCAGTGATGACCGCCTGCAAAAATAGTCATCCGCAATGCGCCCGCGACCAGACGGTTCGGGAAGTTACGCAGCAGATCGTCCATCGCGACTTCCGCCTGATGTAACGCATCCTGCACGCCCCAGTGCACCAGCGGCAGATCGGCTTCGTTGCGGCCTTCATCGTCATAGCGTTTCAGCGTCGCCGAAGCGAGATAGAGCTGGCTCAGCACATCGCCCAGACGCGCCGAAATACGCTCACGACGTTTCAGGCTGCCGCCCAGCACCGCCATCGACACATCAGAGAGCAACGCCAGGTTGGCACTGATGCGGTTCAGATGCTGATAGTAACGACGGGTGCCATCGCGGGTCGGGGTGGCGCTGGTGCGTCCGGCGGTTAAGCCCAGCCACAGGCTGCGCATGGTGCTGCTGCCGACATGACCGATGTGGCTGAACAGCGCCTGATCAAACGCGTTAACATCGTTGCTGGCTGCTGCCGCCATCTCCTGCAGTACATAAGGATGGCAGCGAATCGCACCCTGTCCGAAGATAATCATGCTGCGGGTCAGAATATTAGCGCCTTCCACCGTGATGGCGATGGGCGCACCCTGATAGGCGCGGGCCAGGAAGTTACTGTTACCCAGCATAATGCCTTTACCGCCGGCAATATCCATGGCGTCGATAATGGCGCGCTGACCGCGATGGGTGCAGTGATATTTCACAATCGCCGACAGCACAGCCGGTTTTTCACCCTGCATAATACCGGCCGTAATCAGCGTGGCCGCCGCATCCATCACGTAGGCGTTACCGGCAATGCGCGCCAGCGGCTCTTCAATCCCTTCCATCTTACCGATTGAGACGCGGAACTGACGACGGATATGGGCATAGGCGCCTGTCGCCAGCGCCACACTTTTCAGGCTGCCGGTTGAGTTCGATGGCAGCGTAATGCCGCGACCCACAGACAGACACTCCACCAGCATCCGCCAGCCCTGACCGGCCATTTGTGGGCCGCCGATAATATAATCAATCGGCACAAAGATATTATTGCCGCGTGTCGGCCCGTTCTGGAACGGCACGTTAAGCGGGAAGTGGCGATGACCTATCTCCACGCCGGGCGTGTTGGTCGGGATCAGCGCACAGGTAATGCCAGGATTTTCGTTATCGCTGAGCAGATGATCCGGATCGGAGAGTTTAAATGCCAGCCCCAGCACGGTGGCGATCGGCGCCAGCGTAATATAACGCTTGTTCCAGGTCAGCCGCATGCCCAGCACCTGCTGACCCTGCCACTCGCCCATGCAGACCACGCCGGTATCGGGGATGGCTCCGGCATCTGAGCCCGCTTCCGGACTGGTCAGCGCAAAGCAGGGGATCTCATCGCCGCGTGCCAGCCGGGGTAAATAGTGATTTTTCTGCTCTTCAGTGCCGTAGTGTTGCAGCAGTTCGCCCGGACCTAATGAGTTAGGCACGCCTACGGTAATCGCCAGAATCCCGGAGACGCCCGACAGTTTTTGCAGCACGCAGGCCTGCGCATAGGCGGAGAAATCGAGTCCGCCATACTCTTTTTTGATAATCAGCGCGAAGAAACGATGCTCTTTCAGATAAGCCCACAGTTCCGGCGGCATATCGGCCAGCTCATGGGTGATCTGGAAATCATTGGCCATGCGACATGCTTCTTCAACCGGACCATTGAGAAAAGCCTGCTCGTCGGCGGTCAGGCGCGGCTGCGGATAGTTGTGCAGCTTCTGCCAGTCTGGTTTGCCCTGAAACAGATCGCCTTCCCACCAGGTGGTGCCCGCATCGATCGCTTCTTTTTCGGTGCGTGACATCGGCGGCATCACCTGCTGGAAGCGCTGAAACATCGGCTTTGAAAACAGGCTGCGGCGCAGTGACGGCAGGTTGAACGGCAGCAGGATGATCGCCAGCGGCAACAGTAACCATGGCGTCCAGAGGTGAGCAAAAGCCATCGCAGCAGTCCACAGCAGCAGAATCGCGCTGCTGAGCCGCAACGACAGGCGGTGATAGAACAGGGCGCCAATCAGCGCCACTGTGGCAAGTATCGAGACAACCATCATAATGAACCGCTCCAAGTAGTAAGAGGTCTGACCTGTTATGTAGAGAGGTTTAGAGCAGTTGGGTTGATTTATCAATTTGTTTACATCGCAATTACAACCTGCCTCACAAAAACCGATTTCTGTCCATTTTTGCATCACCCGCTGCAGTGATAATCGCCGCCACTGCCTGGCCAGCCATGGCATGACGCTTTGCGCTGACCGGCCATTCCGTTAAACTTGCTGCGATTAACCTCTCCTAAAAAAGGACATCCCTATGTACCAGGACATTATCCGCTCTGAGCTTAATGAAGCTGCTGATACGCTGAATAAATTCCTCAGCGACGAGGCCAATATCCATGCGATCCAGCGTGCGGCGGTGCTGCTGGCTGACAGCTTTAAGGCGGGCGGCAAGGTGCTTTCCTGCGGTAACGGCGGTTCACATTGCGATGCGATGCATTTCGCTGAAGAGCTGACCGGTCGCTACCGCGAAAATCGTCCTGGCTATCCGGCGATTGCCATCTCTGATGTCAGCCATCTCTCCTGCGTCAGTAATGATTTTGGTTATGACTATGTCTTTTCACGCTATGTGGAAGCGGTAGGGCGTCCGGGCGATGTGCTGCTGGGCCTCTCAACTTCCGGTAACTCTGCCAATATCATTAAAGCGATTGAAGCTGCCCGTGCGCAGGGGATGAAAGTGATCACCCTGACCGGTAAAGATGGCGGTAAGATGGCAGGCAGTGCCGACATTGAAATCCGGGTGCCACACTTTGGTTATGCCGATCGCATCCAGGAGATCCACATTAAAGTGATCCACATCCTGATGCTGCTGATCGAAAAAGAGATGGTGAAGTAACTGCGCTGGCCTCCCGCCTGACGGGAGGCCGCTTACTCTAAGGCGGTGGCTATGTGCGAATTGCTCGGGATGAGCGCCAATGTTCCCACGGATATCTGTTTCAGCTTTACCGGTCTGGTTCAGCGTGGCGGTGGAACCGGGCCTCACAAAGATGGCTGGGGCATTACCTTCTACGAAGATAAAGGTTGTCGTACGTTTAAAGATCCGCTGCCGAGCTTTAACTCGCCGATTGCGCGTCTGGTGCAGGAGTATCCGATCAAATCGCATTCGGTGGTGGCGCACATCCGCCAGGCGAATCGCGGGCAGGTGTCGCTGGAAAATACCCACCCGTTTACCCGTGAGTTGTGGGGCCGTAACTGGACCTATGCGCACAACGGGCAGCTCAGGGGCTATCGGCAGCTGGAGACCGGCACATTCCGGCCGGTGGGCGAAACGGACAGCGAGAAGGCGTTCTGCTGGATCCTGCATCAGCTGGCGACGCGCTATCCACGTACGCCCGGCAACTGGCCTGCGGTATTTCGTTTTATCGGGGAGCTTGCCGGCACGTTGCGGCAGAAGGGCGTGTTTAACATGCTGCTGTCAGACGGCCGTTATCTGATGGCCTTTTGCTCCACCAATCTTTACTGGATCACCCGTCGCGCACCCTTTGGCCGGGCGCAGTTACTGGATCAGGATGTGGAGGTCGATTTTCAGCAGCACACCACGCCGCATGACGTGGTGACGGTGATTGCTACGCAGCCACTGACGGCCAATGAAACCTGGCAGCGGATCGTGCCAGGTGAATGGGCGTTATTCTGCCTTGGAGAGCGCCAGGAATGAACGTGAAGCGGCTTCGGGACTGGCTAAAACCGGTGCCGGGCTGCTGTTCATCACATACTTACCGCTGGCGACATTGACCATCGGCGGCTGATGATATTTAGCAAAGTAAGCATATCCCGGCTGCAGCTGCTGCCAGAAACTGGCATAGGTGGAGTAGCGGTGACGCTGCATATTGCTGTCGGTCATGCGGAATGGATAGATGCTGATGCTGATATCCTGCTGGCCGTTACGCAGCGCGGCATTCACATAGGTAAAAATCTCATCCATATAGGCGTTAGTCATGGCATAGCAGCCAATCGACTTACAGTCGCCATGAATCATCAGGTAATTGCCGCTGTAGCCCTGATTACGATCGTACTGATTCGGAAAGCCGATGTTGATCGCGCGATAAAACCGGCTATCCGGCTTCAGCTGATTCAGCTTCACGTTGTAAAAACCTTCCGGGCTTTTGAAATCGCCTTCACGGCGTTTCGGGCCGAGGCCGCCAGAAAAGTTACAGATGCGGTAGGTGTCCAGCAGGCGGTATTCGTTACCGATTTTGCCGTAGAGTTCGAGCGTGCGTTCTTCCTTGAAGATCTGGATATAGACCGGGGTGCCGAGTAACTGCTTCTTTAATTCTTTGCTGACCGGTGCCGTTGAGACGGGTTCGGGTGTCATTGCCATGCTGAGGGCTGGCAGTAAAATCATCGCAAACAGGAGTGCGATTTTGCCCATGCTGTGTGTACCTTGAGGTGAAGAGAACATGACGCAAAATGTGCGTCTCTGTTTGCATTATCGGAACTGTCCGCTACCGCAGCGCAACATTAAACATTGTCTGTTTTTTTAGCAAGACGGCGTCAGCCAAATTCGCGATTTACTGAAGGATATTCGACCAGAAATTTGTAAACTTTAATCGTCAGCGCGACAAATATTGCAGTTACCCCTGCCAACTGTATACTTATCCAGTGCCGGAGGGGGTATGCGTAAAATCATTCATGTCGATATGGACTGCTTCTATGCCGCGGTGGAGATGCGTGATAATCCCCAGCTGCGCGACATCCCGATCGCCATTGGTGGCAGCCGCGAACGTCGCGGCGTGATCAGCACCGCCAACTATCCGGCGCGCAAATTTGGCGTGCGCAGCGCGATGCCAACCGGCATGGCCCTCAAGTTATGCCCGCATCTGCGTCTGCTGCCAGGACGCTTCGACGCCTATAAAGAAGCCTCCGCGCAGATCCGCGACATCTTTACCCGCTATACGCCGCTGATTGAACCGCTCTCCCTTGATGAAGCTTACCTGGATGTCACCGACAGCCCCCACTGTCACGGCTCTGCCACACTGATGGCGCAGGCGATCCGCGCCACCATCTACCGTGAAACCGGGCTTACCGCCTCAGCGGGCATCGCCCCGATTAAATTTCTGGCGAAGATCGCCTCTGACCTCAATAAGCCGGACGGCCAGTTCGTGATTACCCCGCCGGAGATGTCCGGTTTTCTGCTGACTCTGCCGCTGGCGAAGATCCCTGGCGTCGGCAAGGTCTCGGCCAAAAAGCTGGAAGAGATGGGGCTGGTGACCTGTGGCGACGTGCAGAAGGCGGACTTAGCGCTGCTGTTAAAGCGCTTTGGTAAGTTTGGCCGGGTGCTGTGGGAGCGCAGCAATGGCATTGATGACCGCAGCGTGATCGTTGAGCGCGAACGTAAATCGCTGGGGGTTGAACGGACGCTGGCGGAAGATATCAGCGACTGGGATGCCTGCCTGGAAATTATCGATTTTCTCTACGCCGAACTGGAACGCCGGCTGACGCAGATCCGACCTGACAAGCAGGTGGCGCGACAGGGCGTCAAACTGAAGTTCAGTGATTTTCAGCAGACGACCCAGGAGCATATCTGGCCGGTGCTGAATAAAGAGGACATGATTTCCATCGCCCGTAAAACCTGGGATGAGCGTCGTGCCGGGCGCGGCGTGCGGCTGGTGGGATTACATGTGACGATGGTGGATCCCCAGCTGGAGCGTCAGCTGCTGCTGGGTCTGTAACCGTCAGCCTCACCGACCGGCAAGGCTGACATCCGATTACTTCTTATATTTCGCCGCCAGGGTCGCAAACCACGGTGCGACGAAATCCTCATTGCTGCCCCAGCCCGGAATGATCTTGTTCAGCGACGCGACGTTCACCGCGCCAGGCTGGCTGTTAAGCTGCTGCTGAGAGATCGATGCCGCTTTAAACTGATAAGTCGCTGGCGTCTCTTCACCGGCAATTTTCTTCGCCACCAGACGCATATTCACCGCGCCAATAGTTTTAGGATCCACCGCTACCGTCTGCACCCACGGGCTGTTTTTCTCGCGCATCAGCTGCAAATCCTGGTTCGAGACATCAATGCTGTAGAGCTTGATCTCGGTACGGCCATTCTCCTGCAGCGCTTTGTAAGCGCCCTGGCTGAAGGCATCCCAGGCACCCCAGATGGCGTCGATTTTGCCTTTCGGGTATTTCGCCAGAATCGCGCCAATTTTATTGGCGGTGTCGCCCTGAACGTCAGTTGAAACCGCACCAATCGACTCAAGCTGATGAATGCCCGGATTCTCTTTCAGCAGTTTTTCATACACCACCTGACGGCGTTCCATCGGCGGGAAACCGGCAACCCATAGCTTGACGATGTTCGCCTTGCCGTTGAAATCATGGATGAGCTGGCCCAGCGACAGCTGCGCCAGTGAAGCGTCATCCTGCGCGGTGACGGTGACGCCCGGGATCGGGCTATCCACCGGCGTATCAAACACCGACAGCTTAATGCCTGCATCGGCAATGCGCTTCACCAGTCCGCTGGCGTAGGGCGCTTTACCGTGCGACAGCACGATGCCGTCATATTTCTGGCTGATCGCCTGATTCACGAAATCCTGGAAGCGCGCATCGTCGCCATTGCTGAGGAAGGTGCTGACCTTGAAGCCAAGCTGGCGACCCTGCTGAATGGCACCGGCAACAAACTGGGTGGTGTTGTCATCGGAGCCGAGATTGCGGATCACCGCAATACGGATCGGGCCATCATGACTGGCGATAGCCGCAGGCACCGGCGTGACGGTATCCGCGAAGGCGGCGCTGGCGTTCAGCAGGCTCAGGGCCAGCAGCGAGAGTGTTATTTTTTGCATTGTTATCAACTCCGGTAAACGCGCCTCAGCGGCGCTGGATATAGGTGATCGCCAGTGCTAAAGCCAGCACCAGCCCTTTAATAATGTCCATGGCGTAGTAGGGAACAGAGAGCATCACCAGACCGTTCTGCAGCACGCCGAGGATCACCGCACCGACCAGCGTGCCCAGCGCATTCGGCTTGCCGGAGCCCGCCAGTGAGAAGCCAATCCACGCCGCCGCGACGGCGTCCATCAGGTAGCCGCTACCGGCGTTCACCTGCGAGGAGCCGATACGCGAGGCGAGCAGAATGCCGCCCAGACCGGCCAGCAGTGAGGCGATCACATAAGCCAGCACCCGATAGCGGGTGGTGCGGATGCCGGAGAGGCGTGCCGCTTCCGGATTGCCGCCCAGCGCATACATCCGGCGACCATGTTTAGTCAGTGAGAGCGCCAGCTGCGCGGCGACGGTGACGACCAGCATGATGATGACGATGGTGGGCACCTGGCCGAGCAGGCCAAACGCCGCCGGAATGGTGCCTTCCGCCATATCACCGCTCGGCAGCACCATGTTCTCGGTGATCGATCCGCCAAAGCTGTAGG
Organism: Pantoea sp. 18059; assembly: GCF_902706165.1. Taxonomy (NCBI): domain Bacteria; kingdom Pseudomonadati; phylum Pseudomonadota; class Gammaproteobacteria; order Enterobacterales; family Erwiniaceae; genus Pantoea; species Pantoea sp. 18059. The sequence goes on along the minus strand of NZ_CACSJS010000011.1, from coordinate 52,591 downwards.
TCATCGCCACACCCTGAATCACGAACAGTGTCGCCAGCGTTGCCAGCATGTCGGGAATGCGCAGGATCACAATCAGAAAGGCGTTAAACAGCCCGACCAGGGTGCAGAGCGCCAGGGTGAGCAGGATGGCGGTGGTAGTGCCGAAGCCGTACCAGACAAACAGAGAAATCACCAGCGCATTGGCCAGCGAGGCGGTCGATCCGACCGACAGATCAAAGCCGCCAACGGTCAGCGAGATCGAGACGCCGATCGCAATCACCGTGACAATGGCAATTGAGCGCAGAATATTGATGATGTTGTTGGGTTCAAGGAAGCTGTCGGAGGCGAGACCAAAGGCGGCGATCAGGATCACCACCGTGAGCAACATGCCCCATTTATAGAGAAAGTCGAACAACTGGTGACGCCACGGCGAGGCTGTCAGATTCAGGCTGGTTTCTTTGCTGCTCACGCAGGGGTTCCTCCGGTGGAATAGAGCAAAAGCGTCTCTTCGGTGACGTCGCGTGCAGCCAGCTCGGCCACAATGCGTCCATCCCAGAGCACGCAAATCCGGTCGCATAAACCGACCAGTTCAGAAAACTCTCCCGACGCGTAAATGATGCCTTTCCCCTCGCGCGCCAGGTTATCGATCAGGGTGAAGAGTTCGGTTTTGGCTTTGATATCGACGCCTTTCGTCGGCTCATCGAAAATCAGCACGTCGGCGTTGTTGCGCAGCCATTTGCCTATCGCCACTTTCTGCTGATTGCCGCCGGAGAGACGGCGCAGCGTCTGTGCCGGACCGGTGGTGCGCACCTGCAACTGCTGGATAACCTGCTCCGCCCAGCGCCACGCCTGGCGATGGCCAAACAGGCTCCAGCGCGAAAAGCTGTCGTCTGCGCTGACGCTGAGGTTCATTGCCACCGACTCATCAATAAAGATCCCCTCTTTGCGCCGCTCCTCCGGCACCAGCGCCATGCGGCGACTGACGGAGTCATGCGGCGAACGGGGCTGCCACGGCTGGCCATGCAGTTCACCGCGACTGACGCGGCTTTTGCTGGCACCAAACAGCGCCTTACAGAGTTCGGTTTTACCGGCACCGGCCAGGCCTGCAATGCCCAGAATTTCCCCTTTGTGCAATCGTAGCGAGATATCCTGCAGCAGTTGCTCATCATGAAGACCGTCAATCGCCAGCAGCAGCGGCTGAGTTTGCTGCGCACGACGGGCCGGGAAGATATCGGTGAGCTGATGCCCCAGCATCTTCTCCACGATCTGCTCACCGCTCAGTGCCGCCATCGGGCCGGTTTCGATCAACCGGCCATCACGCAGCACCGTCAGCTGGTCACAGATTGCTTTCAGTTCATGGATGCGGTGAGAGATAAACACCACGCCGATGCCGCTGGCCTGCAGGCGACGCACCACAGCAAACAGCCGCTCACTTTCATGCTGATCCAGCGGGGCGGTGGGTTCATCCAGAATCAGAAAGCGGCAGTGGTGTGACAGCGCGCGCGCCAGCAGAATTTGCTGCTTTTCAGCCAGGGTACAGCGCTCCACCAGCCGGTTGACGTCCAGCGCCACGTCGAGCTGAGCCAGCAGCGCCCGCGCCTGACGCCGAACCTCGCCCCAGCGATAGCGGTGGCCAGGCTCTGCCAGCCGATCCAGCAGAATGTTTTCCGCTACGCTGAGCTGCGGCACCAGCGCCACGTCCACTTCCTGCTGAACCAGATGGATACCCAGCCGTTTCGCATCACGCGGCGTACGGATGGAGACCGGCTCACCATCCAGCAGGATCTCGCCGCTGTAGTGGCTGTGCGCACCGGAAAGGATCGCCATCAGCGTTGACTTGCCCGCGCCGTTAGCGCCGGTCAGTGCATGTACCGAATGGCCGTCACTGCGGAAATCCACCGACGATAGCGCGGCAAACCCGCCAAAAGCGATGGAGATGTTACGCATCTCAAGGCAGTTTAACCCTGGCATGTCATTACTCTCCTGAAGAATCACTGGCCGCATTTTTTCCTGAACCTTCAGGCGCGGCAACAGCCGAAAGCGCATAAGCTAGCACGAAATCTTATTAGCCATCCAGACATCTGGACATAATGGCGGCTGTGACCAGCGAAGCGCGGGAAAGCGGCGGAATAACGGGGTAAAGGACGGAAAAGGCAGCGAATTATGCTGGGGGAAAGTCACAGGCATAAAAAAACCAGGCCGGAGCCTGGTTTACTTTTTTTGTGACAGAATTACTTTTCTGGCACCACATTCAGCAGGGTGGTCAGCAGTTTCCAGTAAAGGCCAACGCTTTCGATGTGAACCTGCTCATCCGGCGAGTGCGGCCCGGTGATGGTCGGCCCAATCGATACCATATCCATCTCCGGATACGGTTTTTTGAACAGACCACACTCCAGACCGGCGTGGATCACCTGAATGTTCGGGGTCTTATCAAACAGCGCGATATAGGTCTGACGGGTCAGCGCCATAATGGCGGAGTCCGCATCAGGCTGCCAGCCTGGGTAGCCGCCTTTCGCTTTGGTCTGTGCACCGGCCAGCTGGCCCAGTGAGGTCAGCATCTGCACCACATAATCGCGGCCGGTGTCGATCAGCGAACGGATCAGGCAGTTGATCTCTGCATGATCGGCTTCCATGGTCACCACACCGATATTCAGTGAGGTTTCTACTACGCCTTTCGCCACGTCGGAGTTGCGGATCACACCGTTTGGCATGCTGTTGAGCAGGTTCAGGAAGCGATCGCGGCTGTCAGCGTTCAGAGCATCACCCTGATGCGCCAGCGGCTCAGTGACCAGGGCGATGTTCGGCTCTTTGATGCCGTGCTCATTTTTGATGGCGCTCAGGAAGTGCGCCGCCGCTGATTTCAGCGCATCCGCTTTGTGGCTCTCGACCGCCACGGTAGCGAAGGCTTCACGCGGGATCGCGTTGCGCAGCGTACCGCCGCTGAAGGCCAGCAGACGCAGATCCAGTTCAGCAGCGTGTGCCGCCAGGAAGCGCGCCAGCAGTTTGTTGGCGTTGCCGAGGCCCATATGAATATCGGCACCGGAGTGACCGCCACGCAATCCTTTCAGCGTCAGCTTCAGGGTCTGGAATTCAGCAGGCACCGCTTCACGGGTCAGCGGCAGGGTGGTGACGAAGTCGATACCGCCCGCGCAGCCCATGTAGATCTCACCTTCTTCTTCGGAGTCGGTGTTGATCAGGATTTCTGCCTGCAGCCAGTTGGGTTGCAGACCGAATGCGCCATCCATACCGGTCTCTTCAGTCATGGTCAGCAGCACTTCCAGCGGGCCATGCGTCAGGCTGTTGTCAGCCAGTACTGCCAGCGCAGAAGCCATACCGATGCCGTTGTCCGCGCCCAGCGTGGTGCCGCGCGCTTTCACCCACTCGCCGTCAACCCAGGGCTGAATCGGATCTTTGGTGAAGTCATGAACGGTGTCGTTATTTTTCTGCGGCACCATATCCAGATGCGCCTGTAGCGCAACCGGGGTACGGTTTTCCATGCCTGCGGTGGCGGGCTTACGAATCAGGATGTTGCCGACCTGATCGCGCTCACACCAGAAGCCTTGCTCTTTGGCCCAGCCGACGATGTAACTCGCCAGCGCTTCTTCGTGAAAAGAGGGATGGGGAATAGAGCAGATCTTAGCGAAAATATCCCACAGCGGCTGTGGAGAGAGTTGAGACAATTCAGACACGACAGGTCTCCTGTGTCAGTGTACCGGCGAGGCCGGACATCGCGAGTTTCCAGTGAAAAATCGCCGTCAGAGAATCTGACGAGCCAGGCCCGAGAATATCACTGTTTTCTACCGGGTGCGCTCTCAGACGCGCTAAAAAGCCGCAACCAGTGCGCGGGTGCTGGTTTTTAGTGCGTCAACTCCTTATAATCTCGCGCAACCTTTTCCCCGTTGCACATTTTTACGCCACCTCGGTTGGCTGGGATTTCTATTCTATGAGCGAAAAATACGTCGTTACCTGGGACATGCTTCAGATTCATGCCCGTAAACTGGCCCAGCGCCTGCTTCCTGTTGAACAGTGGAAAGGCATTATCGCGGTGAGCCGCGGCGGTCTGGTACCGGCTTCGCTGCTGGCACGTGAACTGGGTATCCGCTACGTCGATACCGTCTGCATCTCCAGCTATGACCACGATCATCAGCGCGAAATGAAAGTCCTGAAGCGCGCAGAAGGCGACGGTGAAGGCTTTATCGTGATCGATGACCTGGTGGATACCGGCGGCACCGCCCAGGCGATTCGCGAGATGTATCCGAAAGCGCGTTTCTGCACCATTTTCGCTAAACCGGCCGGTCGCTCACTGGTTGATGATTATATTGTCGATATTCCGCAGGATACCTGGATCGAGCAGCCGTGGGATATGGGCGTGGTCTACATCCCGCCGATTGTTAAAAGCTGATTGATATGCATCAGACAACGCCCGGTTTTCCGGGCGTTGTGCTTTCTGTGCCTCGCACCCCGAATTGCCGTACAGTACACTTAGCCATCGCCGTTTCTGTTGCAGGAGAAGTGAGTATGTCGAGCAAAAATCTCAGCGAGGAGTTGTTCAAACCGCGCTTTAAACATCCTGAAACCTCAACCCTGGTTCGCCGCCACCATCATGCTACTTTGGATGTCCACTCAGCCCTGGATGGTGACAGCCAGCGTGGCTGGTATCGTATGCTGAATAAGCTGATGTGGACATGGCGTGGCCTGACGCCGCAGGAGATCAGCGAAGTACTGGCACGTATTGCCATCAGCAATGTTGAACATACGGATGAGACGCTACTCGACACTGTAATCGGTTTTCGCGGCGGCAACTGGCATTTCGAATGGTGTAAACAGGCGGGCATCTGGCAGCAGAAAGCGCTGGAGGCCACCGACGACAGCGAGGCGGGCGACTACTGGCTACACGCGGCGCATCTCTACAGCGTTGCGGCCTATCCCTATATAAAAGGGGATGAGCTGGCCGACCAGGCGCAGACGCTGGCGAACCGCGCCTATGAAGAGGCGACTCAACGCCTGCCGGGCGAGCTGAAACCGCTGACGTTCGCCATTCAGGGTGGCAGCCCGGTTAACGGCTTTCTGCACATGCCGCCTGACGTTGAAGCGCCTTATCCCACCGTGCTGTTCTGTGGCGCGCTCGACTCATTACAGAGCGATCACTATCGCCTGTTCCATGATTACCTTGCACCGCGCGGCATCGCCATGCTGACCATTGATGTGCCGTCGGTAGGCAACTCGGTGAAATGGACGCTGAGTCAGGACACCAGCTTTCTGCATCAGCAGGTGCTGCGCGATCTGAAAAACGTGCCCTGGATCGACCATACCCGCGTGGCGGCGTTTGGTTATCGCTTTGGCGCTAACGTGGCCGTACGACTGGCCTATCTGGAATCGCAGCGGCTGCGTGGGGTCGCCTGTCTTGGCCCGATTGTGCATGCGCTGCTGACGCAGACAGCGTTGCAGGATGAGATCCCGGATATGTATATGGATATGCTGGCGAGCCGGCTGGGCATGGCAACCGCTTCTGACAGTGCGCTGCGTACCGAACTCAATCGATATTCGCTGAAAACTCAGGGATTGCTGGGCCGCCGGACGCCGACACCCATGCTGTCGGGCTACTGGCAAAACGATCTTTTCAGCCCGGAAGAGGAGAGCAAGCTGATCGCTAACTCTTCGTCAGATGGCAAAGCGTTGCTGATTCCGGTGAAGCCGATGATGGCCAGTTTCGACAAGGCGCTGAATGAAATTTGCGACTGGCTGGAGAAGCGTTTAAAAAGGTAACTGGCAAAATTTACAGTATTTGCTACAACTAGTAGCGGAATTCTTCCGGGCTGCCGTTAAGCGAAACATGACATCCCCTGGCCGTCCGGAAAATCAAGGCTGTATAGCGGTCAAAATCTATGGAGATTCAGCATGACGTTACCAAGTGGTCATCCCCGCAGTCGCCTGCTTAAGCGCTTTACGGAGCTTGGGCCTTATATTCGCGATGGGAAATGTGGCGAAACCCGGTTCTTTTTCGACTGCCTGGCTGCCTGCGTTAATGTGAAACCGGCACCGGAACTGCGTGAGTTCTGGGGCTGGTGGATGGAGCTGGAAGCGCAGGCTGACCACTTTACCTATGTCTACCATATCGGTCTGTTCGATAAAGAGGGTGACTGGTCGGTGGCAACCATCAAAGGCAAAGAGAATACGGCGCGCGTGGAAGAGACCTTACGGAATTTCCATACCCGTCTGAAAGCGATGCTGAAAGAGTTCGAGCTGGATCTGATTCCGGCCAGCGATTTCGATGAGAAACCGGTGAAGCTGAGCGCCTGATTGGGTGTTTAGAGATTAAAGGGTGAGTTAAAACGTTTGCCCACAAACTGCTGACAAATCTCAAGTAGGGTGAATCTGGCAGCAACGAATAAGCTCAACACGCAGGGAACATGGGCAGAAGAGGAAAGCGTCCCGCGCCAGGGACAAAAACGCCGGGAGCGTTTTTGAACAACGCAAAGCGTTGGCCCGGCAACGGGCGCACCTCAGGGATGAGGTGCGTAATCGCGCGGGCCGAGCCTGTCAAGGATGACGTCTTTTGCGTCTTTCCGATCTGACCGTGTTCCCTGCGCCAGCTCGATCTCATAGCAGAGCGGGCCAGATGCTGTTAACAAGCAAAGGGCGCGTTGAAAAACGTGCCCTTTTTCATGCTCACACATTCTGTAGCTTATGCTGTGCGGCATTAGCCTGAAATCAGAACTGGTAAGTCACACCCATCGCGACCACGTCATCGTTGTTAATCGACAGCGCGTTGTCATCATCCAGCTGGTTGATTTTGTAATCAACGAAGGCGGACATATTTTTGTTGAAGTAGTAGGTCGCGCCCACGTCGATATATTTCACCAGATCCGCATCGCCGATACCGTTTTCGATATCTTTGCCCTTGGTCTGTACATAGCCAATAGAAGGACGCAGGCCGAAATCAAACTGATACTGCGCCACCAGTTCGATGTTCTGCGCTTTGTTGGCTGCGCCCGCGACGGTAGCACCGGTGTTACGGTTGGTGCCGCTGATTGGTGTCATGTTGCGGGTATCGGTATAGATCGCCGCCAGGTAGACGCTGTTGGCATCATACTTCACGCCTGCGCCCCAGGAATCCGCACGGTCACCGCCGCCATAGGCACGTGCCTGCTGCTGGTTGGTACGGTCAGAAGAGGTGATGGCACTCATCAGGCTCACACCGGAATCACCCAGCGCATAGCCCAGTGAGGCACCGTAGCCGTCGCCATTCTGACGGTTGATGTCGGTGCGGGTGTTGGCGCTGGTGGCGTCGTTTTTACCCTGATACTGCAACGCAAACTTCAGCCCATCGACCAGACCAAAGAAGTTGTTGTTACGGTAAGTCGCCACACCGGTTGCACGCTGAGTCATAAAGTTATCGGAACGGGCTGTACCGTCACCGCCGAATTCCGGGAACACGTCGGTCCAGGCCTCAACGTCATACAGCACACCGTAGTTACGACCGTAATCGACCGAACCATACTGCGAGAATTTCAGACCAGCAAACCCAAGGCGGGTTTTGTTGCCATTGTTGGCGTCGCTGCCTTCGGAGTTATTGACGTTGTACTGATATTCCCACTGACCATAACCGGTCATCAGGTCGTTAATCTGTGTCTGGCCCTTAAAGCCGATACGGGTATAGGACTTGTCTCCATCCTGGCTGGCATTATCGCTGATGTAGTGCTCAGCTTTAACTTTGCCGTATAAGTCCAGTTTGTTGCCATCTTTGTTATAGATTTCGGCAGCCTGCGCGGCAGATGCCAGCGTCAGCGTGGAGAGGATCATGGCCAGTGTGCTTTTCTTCATTTGCTATCAATCCCAATGTGAACGCCGTAAAAAAATGAAAGTTTTTGTAAAGCACGGACTTTTTACCCGTCGGCGATGAACTTTTTATGACACTTTTCATGATTTCTTGTTAACCCTGAACTTTTGGTCTACGTCCTTGTCCGCGTAAATTCGTGCTTTTCCCCCGCTGGCTGTTGGCTTCCTTATCGACTCCTGTTAAAACGTCCTTTCGTAAAAATTTTTCACTACGGCAGGAAATATGAGTGGCAGTCAGACCTTAGTGGTCAAGTTGGGTACCAGCGTTCTCACCGGCGGCTCCCGCCGGCTGAATCGGGCGCACATGGTGGAACTGGTTCGTCAGTGTGCGCAGCAGCACGCGGCGGGCCACCGCATTGTGATTGTGACCTCTGGCGCGATGGCCGCCGGACGCGAACATCTGGGTTACCCCGAACTGCCACCCACCATCGCCTCAAAGCAGCTGCTGGCTGCGGTGGGGCAGAGCCGTCTGATTCAGCTGTGGGAACAGTTGTTCTCAATCTACGGTATCCATATTGGTCAGATGTTGCTGACCCGTGCCGACATGGAAGATCGCGAGCGCTTCCTGAATGCCCGCGACACGCTGCGCGCGCTGCTGGATAACCACATTGTGCCGGTGATCAATGAGAACGATGCCGTCGCCACCGCTGAAATCAAAGTGGGTGACAACGACAATCTCTCGGCGCTGGCGGCGATGCTCGGCGGTGCCGACAAGCTGCTGCTGCTGACCGACCAGCAGGGACTGTTCACCGCCGATCCGCGTAACAATCCTGAGGCTGAGCTGATCAGTGATGTCCATGTGATTGATGATGCGTTGCGTGCCCTGGCGGGCGACAGCGTATCGGGTCTTGGCACTGGTGGCATGTCGACCAAGCTTCAGGCGGCGGATGTCGCCTGCCGCGCCGGTATCGATGTGATCATCGCCTCAGGCAGTCGCAGCGGCGTGATCAGCGATGTTATTGACGGCAAGCCGGTCGGTACGCGCTTTCATGCGCAGCAATCGCCGCTGGAAAATCGTAAACGCTGGATTTTCGGTGCGCCTCCGGCAGGTGAACTCACCGTCGATGATGGTGCGCTGGCAGCAATTATTGAACGCGGCAGTTCGCTGCTACCGAAAGGGATCCGTGCTATCCAGGGGAATTTCTCGCGTGGAGAAGTGATCCGTATCCGCAGTTTGCAGGGCAGGGATATCGCGCATGGTGTTTCACGCTACAACAGCGACGCGATGCGGATGATTGCCGGTCATCACAGCCAGCAGATCAGCGAAATCCTGGGCTATGAATATGGCCCGGTGGCGGTTCACCGCGACGACATGATCGTCAGTTAAGGAGCGGACAATGCTTGAAGAGATGGGAAAAGCGGCGCGCGCCGCAGCTTACACCGTGGCCGATCTGTCGACGGCAGAGAAAAATCAGGTTCTGATGACTATTGCCGACCGTCTGGAGGCGGAAAGCGCAGACATTCTGGCGGCCAATGAGCTGGATTTAGCCGATGCGCGTCAGAACGGCATGAGCGCCGCGCTGCTGGACCGGCTGACACTCAATCCGCAACGCCTCGGCAGCATCGCCAGCGATGTGCGCCAGGTCTGCCAGCTGGCCGATCCGGTGGGGCAATTAATTGACGGCGGTCAGCTCGACAGCGGGCTGCGCATTGAGCGTCGTCGCGTGCCGCTGGGCGTGGTGGCCGTAATCTACGAGGCGCGTCCCAATGTCACGGTGGACGTCGCCACTCTGTGCCTGAAAACCGGCAACGCCGCCATTCTGCGCGGCGGTAAAGAGACCTGGCGCACCAATGCGGCCACGGTACGAGTGATCCAGAACGCGCTCAAACAGCACGGTCTGCCTGCGGCGATCGTTCAGGCGATCGAAAATCCGGATCGCGAGCTGGTGAATCAGCTACTGAAGCTGGATCGCTACGTCGATATGCTGATCCCGCGTGGCGGAGCCGGGCTGCATAAGCTGTGCCGGGAAAATTCGACTATTCCGGTGATCACCGGCGGCATCGGCGTCTGTCACATCTACATTGATGAGACGATGGAGATCGAACCGGCACTTGATCTGATCGTCAACGCCAAGAAACAGCGTCCCAGCGCCTGTAACTCACTGGAGACGCTGCTGGTGGATCAGGCGATTGCCGATCGTTTCCTGCCCGCCTTCAGCGCGCGTATGGCACAGGAAGCGATCGCGTTGCATGCTGACAGCAACGTGCTGGCGCAACTGCAGCAAGGCCCGGCATCGGTCACGCAGGTGAATCCGCAGCAGTACAATGATGAGTGGCTGTCGCTGGATCTTAACGTCAAATTAGTGGCGGATATGGATGAGGCGATCGATCACATCCGTACGCACGGCACGCAGCACTCGGATGCCATCCTGACCCGTAATACCCGCAACGCCGCGCGTTTTGTCCGTCAGGTCGACTCCTCAGCGGTCTATGTCAACGCAAGCACCCGCTTCACCGATGGCGGACAGTTTGGCCTGGGTGCCGAAGTGGCGGTCAGTACCCAGAAACTGCATGCCCGTGGTCCGATGGGATTAGAGGCGCTGACGACCTATAAATGGATAGCATGGGGCGACGATACGCTCCGGCCATAACTGCCATAATTTTTAACAAAGCGGGAGTCTTTCAGAGACTCCCGTTTTTTTTAGCTCCATTTTCCGGTCCAGTGAAAGATAGAGTTTTCTGCGCATCAGCTTAATTTCCGTTCCGGTCTCGTCACTACTGGCCATTATTCTGGCTGATATTCACGCAATTTTTTACGGAACATTCCTGAAAGCCGGGGCTGTACGCGGCCTGAGGCAATATTTTTTGTCCAGCCGCGGGCTGAAGCGGATAATGATTATCAGGAATGCTTGATAAAGCGGTTAGGTAGTAAACGAGCGGTAATATAAAATGAACTGGTAGCAATAATGAAAATAACATCCAGTATCTCTTCTATGGCTGATTATTAACTAATGGTTAAAAAAGAAAGTACAAGACAAGCTTTCACCGCCAGGCTGATAGCGGCCTGTGAGAGTGCCGGCATTGCCGGACATGGACGAAACAAACAGGTTGCCAGGGCTCTGCAGCAGCAAGGCTGTAAGATTTCAACGCCGGGAGTGTGGAAGTGGTTTAACGCGCAGTCAGTGCCGGATGGCGGCAATTTACTGGCTCTCAGCCAGCTGCTGGGCGTCAGGGTTGAGTGGCTGCAATACGGTATGGAACAACCTGCTGAACCGGTGACGCTAAGTGCGCTCACCGGTCAGAAGAATGTGTTTCGGATTGATAGCCTCGACATTGGTCAGCGAAGTGCTGCAGGCCTGCCCGCGCGTGATGAGTTTGTCGAGACTATCCAGGCGATCGAATATGGTCTGGATGAGGCGCGGGTGCTGTTCAACGGGCGCCCGGCGGAAAACATCCGGTTAATCGCTATCAACAGTGACTCCATGGCTGACACCTTTGCGCCGCGCGATCAGCTGTTTGTGGATATCAGCGTGCGGATGTTCGACGGCGACGGCATCTATATTTTCACCCTCGATGAGCAGCTCTATCTCAAGCGCCTGCAGCTGCAGCATAAGAAAATCGCTGTAATATCAGACAATAAGCGCTATGAAACCTGGTATCTCAATCATGATGACGTCACCAGCCTGAAGGTACTGGCCAAAGTGATCATGAGCCAGGCGCGACATTATCAAATCCTCGGTTAAGGCCACTTCTGCCGGTTTTTTCAGGAAGGCTGAAAAAAAAATAATCGGCATAAATTCATAAATTTAACCAGCGGTAAATAAAAAATTAACCAACAGTGTTTGATAAAGCATAAGAACCTGTTAATAATTTGGATATGGATGAACGAAGCAGTTCTTTCAGGGACGAGCCGCTCTTAAACAATTGAGGCGCTGCACAAGCGCGAATCATACCACCACAAAGTTAGTGAACTTTGGGATGGGGTGGATGCGCAAAATGCAGCGTCGTCAGATGCCGTTTATTTCCCCTCGCTTACTTTCCACCTGACTGCTGATGCAGCCGGGCGGCAAGCGTGCGACCGTGATACGCGACATTCGGGCCCGTTCGGTTCGCCGAAAGCTCGCGCCTGCCACCCCATCGCCAAAGACTCATTCACAGGAGGAGTTATGGCGATAATTCACTATGGCAAAAGCGTTTTTATAGGCAACGCACGTACTCGTCGCCACCGGCGGCGCCAACCTCTCAGCAGCCTGACACAGAGCATCGACGAGGCCCTGAACTTCCCAACTGAAACACCCCCCCTGAGACGTGCAGAGCAAATCTGCCAGCGTCAGGTCGCCCCGCGCGTTGACCGCGCAATTACTGCACCCCGCGTCACCAGTCAGGAAACACCCAGTTTCGACAATTGCTGTCTTCCGCACGTTCATCTCTACGCCGTGAGCTGAAACGCGCAGAAAACGCATTTTTCCGTTCCGGCTAACTCTTCGCTTTCTCCAGTTCTCACTGGGCGCAATTTGCTGAATTACTGTTCAGTTTTGCTGCAGGGTCAGTAAGGCCTTCTGCTGCGCCGTGCTGAGTAATGATCAGCGAGCGTTATGTATTTCTTTTCACAAGGCTGAATTGCTTTAACCCGTCATTGAGGAGTCGTTATGAGCCAGATAATCGCAGTACTGAATTTTGAAGAGGGGTATGTCGACACGCCCTATCTCGACACGCTGGGCTTTCCCACGGTGGCCGGCGGCATTCGCATTGGACCCAAGGGGGCGTCTCTGAGTAATTACGCTTTCCGCGTGCCACGGCGCGTCGGTGATGTCTGGAAGCAGTGCATTCTTGAAAACAAAATTCAGGAGATGCAGGGCAGGGAGCTGCTGCGTAATGCGCTGGCGAAGTGCAACGACGCCCGCACCGACGTGCTGCTGAGCATGGCTTATCAGCTGGGCGTCGAGGGCGTCCTGCAGTTCAAAAACATGCTCAGCGCGATCGTGGCTGAACAGTTTAATGATGCGGCTGACGCGATGATGAACAGCCTCTGGGCCCGTCAGACGCCGGGCCGCGCCAGACGTCACGCGGAGATGATGCGCAGCGGAACCTATGCGGTTTACAGGGGGTTGCTATGAGATGGCTCATGTTTCTCACCGCCGTGCTGACGGCAATCATCATTCTGCTGCTGCTGCAGCGCTTTACCACCCTCCAGTTTGTCTCTCATGCCCGTCTGCTTTTCAAAACCTGGTCTGTCTGGCTTGCGTCGCTGGGTTCCATGCTCAGCGCCTGGGCGCAGTCGTTTCCTTCTGCCGCGGTTGATGCCTGGAGTGCACTGCCCGAAGACGTTAAAGCGATTCTGCCGCACAACTACCTCGGGCTGGTGGGCGCCTTCATGGTGGCGATGGGGGTGATTGCACAATTTGTTCGTCAGAAAAACCTGCTCAATGCGAAGGAGCAGTCTGAAGGAGCGAAGCCATGACTCTGATTACCACCTTACTGGGCGGCAGCTGGCACTGGATCGCCGCGCTGGCTGCGGTCATCGCGGCGCTGGGCGCCAGTTATTTCGGCGGCAAGAAAATCGGCAAAGTGCAGCAAAAAGCGCGTTCTGACGTCGATAACGCGCAACAGGAGGCGTCCCGCGTCACCGCGGTAGCGCAACAGCAACAACATAACCGCGAGGAGGCTAACCGTGTGGCGACTGACAACCATAGCCTTGATGACGCTGCTGCTCGCGACAAGCTGCAGCAGTCGAAATACCACAAACCCTGAGCCGGTGGCGATCACCGACTCTGCCTGCGTACTTTTTTCCCCTCTTTATACCTACGGCGATGACGCGCAAAAAATGGACGTTCGTACGGTGCGCGCCATCAACACCCACAACGACATGTGGGACTCCCTTTGCGGCCATCCGGCTGCGGCTAAGTAGTGCGCTGATTTCAGCGCGATATCTCTATGATCCTGAGGAGGATTCTATGATCGAAGTTAACTCTTTTGCTGAACTGCGTACCACTGTTCCACCAAAATCAGGTGAAGTCGCGAGCCTTAAACGCTATTACGATAAGGACTCCAGCTTCCGTGGCGGCGCAGACTTTGTCGGTTTTCTCAGCACCACTCCGCTGAAAGATGATGGCGGTACGGTGGCGGTGGGTAACGGTTTCTACTGGAAGCGCACCATCAACGATCCCGCCGAAGTGAACATTCTGCACTTTGGCGCGAAAGGGGATGGCGTGACCGATGACACTGAAGCCTTTAAGCGGATGCTGGCATGGACACAATCCTACAACGCCTACGCGAAAGCCATTCCGGTGCGTTTTCCGGGGGGCCGCTTCCTGATTTCACCCATCGATATCAGCGATACGGAGTTGTCGTTTTTTGGTCTGGCAGGCGATGATATCGAGCTCGGCTCGGCACCGCGTACCACCATTGTTTCTGATAAAAGCGCGAAAACCGTGTTTAAGGTTAATGCGCGTCGAATCGTCATTAAAGGCATCTGCTGGCATGGACAGGCTAACGCCGGGACTGTCGACACCACGGCCAAAGTCACCGTCACGCCTGAACAGTGCAGTAACACGCAGCCGTTCTTTGAAAATACCATTGTCGGAGGCCAGATCGTCAATATCTTCTGCTTCAAGGCGCAAAGTACCGGGGGAACCGTCTTTAAGCTGCAGGATACGCTCGACAGTAAGTTCGATCAGATTTACAGCTCCAATACCTTTTCACGGGTATTTGATGTCGGCTGGTCAAACACGCCGAAGGGGAACTGGGACCACTCAACCGCCATTGAGCTGTGTAATGCCAACTTCCAGTCGGGCTATGGCGACGCCACGCTCTATATGCCGCGCGTCACTCAGGGGCTCATGCGTAACGTCTGGATTGAGCACACGACTAACCCGGGGGATCTGTCGGATGGCGGCTGGAACATCGAAACGCTCAACATTGAAGATTGCGCCACGCCGCTCAATCTCAATAATGCCCGCGTGGTGATGCGTCATATCAACCTGCAGGCGGGGGCGAAAATCACCAATGATCTGGCCGGAAGTAAGTGGTTATCGACCTTCGAATATGGCTATCGTCGGGATGAGAACTACGGCACGTTCATGACCGGTTCGCTGCGTGCCGGCTACTACAGCGGCTATAAAGTGGTGAACAACACTGATACCGACAACTGGTATCGGCTGGGGCAGCTCTATTTCCCGGCGCCTAACCAGCAATGGGTAATGGAGCTGATCGGGAAAGCGGATGCGACCACGCCCTCCGGCACCGCCGGTTCGCCGGTTAATGTGGTGGGCACCGGTAAAACCCTGATCAACCTCCAGCGACTGGAGACGGTCTGGGCCGATGCTTACCATATGGGGCAGCCTTCCGTGCTGGACATTCGTTATGGCCGGGTAGGGACCACCTATGCCGTAATCTGGGTCAAGCTGAGAGCGAACAGCGGCGAGACCATGTTCAACCTGAAGACGACCGGTCCGACCCGCTTCGATACCGGTTCCTGCTCGCTGTTCCAGGCTGATATGTCGGTGGTTACGGACATCACCAAAATCAGCAACCTGAAACCCGCTGCACGTTTTGGCATGCACAACGGGCTGGCGGGCATCGGGGCCAACGAAAAAGGGGTGGTTACGCTGGCTACTGCTGCGGGTACGCCGACTAATAAGACCGCTCCGACCGGTTTTGTGCTGATCAATATCAACGGCGTTGACCGTAAGGTTCCTTACTACGATTGATGATCGGCATGTTTTGGGCGAGGCTCCGGCCTCGCCCTTTTTTGATCTGACATTATCTCCGCTTCTTTTTACGTCGCCGGGAAAGTCACAGTTGCATTGTGAAGCCAGACAGTCTCCCTGACACAGCCTTTCGCCTTCATCCTCGTCAGCGGGCTGATTGCGATTAATTTGAATTACGGCTTGCGTCACTTTAAGAAGTGTGGCCTAATGAATCGTCGGTTTGATTAACAGACACTATCAAAGTAAGTAACCAAAGCAGTTCTCATCTCTAAGTTTGTCGCGAGACATCCCTTCTTTTTGAGTCTTCTCTTACGTTCTGATTAAAATCTGTTCTCAGGCCATTATGTATGCCGGAAGGCTCGATATATTAAGGATTTAAGCATGTCTAACAAAATTCGCGGTACCGTTAAATGGTTTAACGCAGAGAAAGGCTTCGGTTTCATTTCTCCTGCAGACGGCAGCAAAGATGTATTCGTACATTTCTCTGCAATCCAGGGCACCGATTTCCGTTCATTAGATGAAGGTCAGCAAGTTGAATTCACAGTAGAAAATGGCGCCAAAGGCCCAGCTGCTGCGAACGTTGTTGGTCTCTAAGGACTGAAAATTACTTTTAAATGTCCTCACTGTAGTGGCTCACAGTTTCGTACATCACATTTTGATGTTACAAGAGCCAACCCGCATGGAGCGAAATGCATTTTCTGCAAATCTGTCGTGGTTCAGGTGAACCTGGCAAGGATTGCAATTCAGAGCCAGCTTCGCGCCCTCTGATTAAGGCTAGTGAGCTTTATAGCGTTGTTGCATTTACAGTAATAAAAGGCTGCCTCTGGCAGCCTTTTTTGTTTGTGCGTTTCCTCCTTCTTAAACCTCAAACCTCAAACCTCAAACCTTTGCCTCTTTACCTTCCTGTTTACTTTCACTTTCCCTGTTTAACTTTTACCGCTAACCGCTAACCGCTAACCGCTAACCGCTAACCGCTAACCGCTAACCGCTAACCGCTAACCGCTAACCGCTAACCGCTAACCGCTAACCGCTAACCGCTAACCGCTAACCGCTAACCGCTAACCGCTCTGTTGCCTGTAACCTATCCGCCCTTATCGTCACCATTCTTAAACTGGCCCGCCGAAGCAGGCCGTTGAGAGGGATTAACGCAGTACGGGTTGCAGTGAGAGCTTGCCGGTATTAAATACGCTCATCGCCTGTGCCATACGCTCTGCCTGATCCTGCAGCGCTTGTGAGGCGGCTGACGCTTCCTGTACCAGCGCGGCGTTCTGCTGCGTCACCGCTTCCATCTGGGTAATCGCCTGATTGATTTCATTGATGCCGCTGCTCTGCTCGCTGCTGGCAATGGTGATTTCGCTCATGATGTTTGCCACGCTCTGCACGCTGTTCACCACTTCGCCGATAGTTGAACCGGCGTGTGTCACCAGCTTGCTACCTTCATCGACTTTAGCGACGGAATCTTCAATCAGTACCTTAATCTCTTTGGCCGCTGAGGCTGAGCGCTGCGCCAGATTACGCACCTCACTCGCCACCACCGCAAAGCCACGACCCTGTTCACCCGCGCGTGCCGCTTCAACCGCGGCGTTGAGGGAGAGAATATTGGTCTGGAAGGCGATGGAGTCGATAACGCTGATGATATCGACAATTTTTCGTGAGGAGAGGGCGATCGCTTCCATCTTCTCAATGACCTGCTCCATTACCACGCCACCTTCACGCGCCACGCTGGAAGTGGTTGAAACCAGGTGATTGGCTTCACGCGCGTTGTCGGCATTGTGTTTCACGGTCGACGTCATCTGCTCCATGGCAGAGGCGGTCTCTTCCAGCGAACTGGCCTGCTGTTCGGTTCGGGTCGAAAGATCAAGGTTCCCGCTGGAGATCTGATTAGAGGCCACCGCAATAGTGTCGGAACCGGTACGCACTTCGGTCACAATCGACAGCAGATTATCGTTCATTCGTTGCAGCGCCTGCATCAGGACGCCGGTTTCATCGCGTGAGGTCACCTGCATCTGTGAACTCAGATCGCCTGCGGCAACGCGTTCAGCAACGTCAACCGCTGCAACCAGCGGACGCACAATAGAACGGGTCAGGAAGTAGCCCAGCAGAATAGACGCCAGAATCGCCAGCGCGGAGAAAATCAGCGTAATGGAGATAGCCGACTGACCATTTTCCACAATACCCTGACCTTCACTGCGCAACTGTGCGTCCTGAGAGTTGGCAAAATCCACGGCATCCTGAAGGAATTTGTTCTGGGTGGCGGTCATCGATTTCAGGACATAGGTGCTGGCAGCCTCAAAATCGCCCGCCTTCACCAGGGTGATCAGCTCTGCTTTAACTTTCTCAAAAGCCTGCGAAGAGGCCAGCAGACCGGCGATCTTTTTCTTGCCGACCGGCGTGACCTGAATATCTTCGATCCTTTTCATTGCGCTGTTGGTGCGTTGCGTGGCTTCATCCAGCTGACCATAACGCTTCACATTCATTTCCGGACGTGTCGTGTCGATCACCATGCCGCGCAGGTATTTGATCTGATCGTTGACGCCATCGCGCACATCAAATGCCAGTCGTACTTTCACATAACGATCGTCAACGATCGAGGCGATCGCCGTATTAATGCTGTTAATCCTGGTTATGGATGTCACGCCAATCACTATCAGTAACGTCACAATAATACCGAAGGCTGCTGCGAGCCGCATTCCCACCTTCATATTCTTGATACTGAACATGTTCTCTTCCCCATTTTATTATTAATCAATTTGTTAGCAACACTCAGGTTTCCTGCTGTTGTGCGCAGTGCCTTGCTGATGTCTGTGGTCACAGCCTCAGGCAAAAAGGTGATCTCGCGCATACTGTTATCGGAGCACGAAGTTGTACCTTTAATAATTTTTAAGTAATAACGCCGGGTGAATAAATAGTCAGTAAAAATCATCAGAAATGGTTAAGTAATAACCAGAGGAAATTCAGACAAAAAAAAGGGCTGTCAGCATTGATGCTGACAGCCCGATCCAGACAAGGATGAATGGATTCAGAAAACTAAGAAGTAGAGGCCTGTCCAGAACGCGACGCTTAATGTGACGGCGCTAATCCAGGCCAGCTGGCGTAAACGGCCACGCAGCACCTTTTGACGGGAAGGCGTAGCAGGTGCAGGCGTAACGGGTAAAGTTTCAATGTGCATAGTCGGTTCCTGATCAGGTCAGCCATTCTGCTGGCTAAAAAGTAAAAGCGCGCCGGGCATTCTTAGCGGCCCGCATTCGCTTAGCGGGCAGTGTCGAGAACGTTGAAAATCACGTCTGACAGCTCATTCAACTCAAACTTTGCCACATAGCCATCGGCACCCACTTTGCGCACGTGATCTTCGTTGGCGCTGCCAGAGAGTGAGGAGTGAATGACGACCGGCAGAGCCTTGAGGATCGGGTCACGCTTGATGTTGCGGGTCAGCGTAAAACCATCCATCTCTGGCATTTCCAGATCGGTCAGCACCAGGGCGATTTTGTCGTGAATCGATTCGCCGGCAGCCTGCGCTTCCTGGCTCATCAATTTAATTTTTTCCCAGGCATCCAGACCGGTGTTAAACATCAGCGCCGGAATGCCCATACTCTTCAGACCCTGCTCCAGCAGCTGACGCGCGACTTTGGAATCTTCTGCCACAATCGCCACCGCACCTGGGCGGTAGTTGAAGGCACGCGGTCTGGCTGCTTCCGGTTCGACGCCGCGCACCGATGGGATGATGTCATACAGGATTTGCTCAACGTCCAGCACCATCGCCAGCTCGTTGCTCTGCTTGTCACTGTCCAGGCAGGCGATGCTGGTAATGTTGCGGCCGCCGATACCGGCTTCGGCGGTATGCACCTGGCTCCAGTCGAGACGCACAATGTTCTCGACTGACTCTACGGCAAACGCCTGGGTGTTACGGGCATACTCGGTAACCAGCAGCAGGTTAAGACCGGTTTCCGGCACACAACCCGCCACGGCAGGCAGGTCGATGACCGGAATGAACTGGCCACGAATACTTGCCATACCCAGCAGCGGCGAACGCATGCCTGCGGCTTTGGTGATAGTTGGCATCGGCACAATTTCACGCAGCTTGAAGACGTTAATGCCAAACAGTTCAGACTTGCCTTTCAGCTGATCGGAACCTAAGCGAAACAGCAGCAGCTCAAACTTGTTCGATAACGCGAGGTTCGCTCTCTCATCGATCTCTTTCTGAAAATTATCCATGGTTGCCTCTGCATTAACGCAGCTGGTGAAATAGGGTGTGAACAGGTTATCGGCAGCAAACGGAAAAAGGTGAGAAGAGAAGGGTGAAATAAAACGGACGCCAATTAATGTGCCAGGATTAACCCTGAAGGTTCAACATGGACACCTTTCCAATAAAGGAGTGTGAAATGAAAAAAGTGATTCTGGCGTCGTTGCTGGTGATGATGAGTGCGGGTGTTTCGGCCGAAGAGGGCGGATACAAAGCAGGCGATACGCCACCACCGCAACACAAGCAGGATGCCGGCTATAAAGGTTCAGAAGATACCGGTCAGACGCATATTGATCAGATCCGCGATTTCCGTCAGGGCGGATATGTGACGCTGGAAGGTTACATTGTGAAGAAAGAGCAGGGCGAACGGTATCAGTTCCGCGACAACACCGGCACCTTACCGATTATCGCGCCGAAGAAGACCTTTGATGGTAAAACCTACACCGCAGAAGACAAAGTACGCGTCAGTGGCAAGGTACAGGGCAAAGGGGATAAAACCACGCTGCATGTGACCCAAATCGAAGAGCCGTAACAAACCGGGCGAGGTAATCTCCTCGCCCGTTTTATTTAGTCTTTCAGCAGAATCGCCCGGCAGGTTTTGCCTTTGATTTTGCCCTGCTTGAGTTTAACCAGCGCATTTTTGGCCTGATTCGCCTCAATCGCCACATAGGCGTGGGTCGGCGTCAGGACAATTTTGCCGATCTGCTCGGCACGATAACCCGCTTCACCCGTCAGCGCGCCCAGAATATCTCCCGGACGTATCTTGGCTTTACGGCCACCATCAATGCACAAAGTCATCATAGCTGCAGGCAGCGGCTTGCTGCTGCCCTTTTTCAGCGTGCTGGCAGAGACCCACGGCAGCTTCTGCTGCAGGAAATCTTCCAGCGCATGCGCGCGAGCCATCTCATCGGCAGCAACCAGGCTGACCGCAACGCCATGTTCGCCCGCACGCGCCGTACGACCAATGCGGTGCAGGTGGATTTCAGGATCCCAGGCGAGCTGATAGTTAACCACCATCGCCAGCGATTTGATGTCGAGTCCGCGTGCAGCGACGTCGGTGGCGACCAGCACGCGACCACTGCCGTTAGCGAAGCGGATCAACACGCGTTCGCGATCGCGCTGCTCCAGATCGCCATGCAAAGGCAGGGCGCTGATATCACGCGCGTTAAGTGCCGCGGCGACATCATCACATTCACGTTTGGTGTTGCAGAAGACCACACAGGATGAGGGCTGACGATCGCTGAGCAGGGCTATCAGCAGACCCAGTTTTTCATTGTGGCTGGCTTCGAAAAACTGCTGATCGATTGAAGGCAGTTCGCTGACATCTTCTGTCACCACGCTCAGCGCATCACGCTGAAAGCGGGTGCTGATAGCCGTAATGCCGTCTGGCCAGGTGGCGGAAAAGAGCAGCGTCTGGCGCGAAGCGGGCGTCGCTTCAATGATCGTTTCCATATCATTCAGGAAACCCATCTCCAGCATCCGATCGGCTTCATCCAGGACCAGCGTGCTGAGCTGGTCCAGCTTGAGGTTTTCGCGGTTAATGTGGTCGAGGATACGACCCGGCGTGCCGACCACGATATGGGGCGGATGCACCAGCGAATCACGCTGTGCGCTCATCGGCTGTCCGCCACACAGAGTGAGAACTTTGATGTTGCGGGTGAAGCGCGCCAGCTGGCGCAGCACATTGCCTACCTGATCCGCCAGTTCACGGGTCGGACAGAGAATGAGTGCCTGGGTCTGAAAGCGGGCGCTGTCGATATGGTGCAGTAAACCAATACCAAAGGCAGCCGTTTTACCGCTGCCGGTTTTCGCCTGCGCGCGCACGTCGCGTCCCTGCAGAATGGCGGGCAGCGTAGCGGCCTGCACGGGCGTCATGCTGGTGTAGCCCATCTCGCGCAGGTTTTCGAGCTGGCTGTCGGGAAGCGAATTGAGGGTAGAAAAAGCGGTCACGGGCGCGGCCTCTGAGGCTGAAAGTGTAGGGCATTATTGCGGGGCAAGTCTGGCAGAAAGCACGCCTGACAGCAACGGGAACCTCGATGGTTAGCAGTATGAAACTATATCTGTCAGAGGGCTTAGGAATAGACTGAAGTTTACGGGAGAAAGGTGGTTTATTTTTATAGATTAACCCCGACTCAATGTGATTGTTCCAGGATGAGGATCTTTTGAGGCCAGCGATTATTTGATAAGTAGCCGTTTTTAAATATTTATTTCATTGTTAATCAGATAAATCCTTAACTACTACTCCAGTAATAGAATTAATCATTAAAAAATATCACCACTAGTGCCGATAAAAATCCTGAGCTAATTGCTTTATATTTAGCGCGCCATATTCCTGGTACAACGACCGGTAGAGGGTATTTGCATTGAGTAATCGCATCCAGGGACCACATGAAAATGTGCTTAAAATAGTAGGCCGCGCCGTACTGACACTGCATGTTCATGGAGAGAGCTTATCGGCTGATAAGATCGCTTCGATGATTGCGTGTTATGCGGAAGATGAGCCCTGTGATCAGGAAGATCGTCGCTTATACGCGCTGGCAATGGAACTAATGTCGAATGATAAATGGGCCAAAAGCGCGTAACCCGCACTCCGCTCAGGTAAATGCAGAGCCTCCCTTGTGGAGGCTCTGTTGTTTTTGGGGGGAGTGGGTTTGCGTTGTGGGGCAGGTACTGGCTCCCGGCGCTTTAGGTAAGGTGGTCGTCTGTAACCGGGCCGGAGCCAGCTCGATCTCTCTGCATTTGCTGAGAAGGCTCAGCGCGGGCGATTACGCACCTCATCCCTGAGGTGCGCCCGTAGCCGGGCCAACGCGTTGCGTTGTTCAGAAACGCTCCCGGCGTTTTTGTCCGCAGCCCTGCTGTTTCAGGCCGGGGCCAGCGCAAACACCGGTTTACCGCGCGAGAAGGTCGCGACGACCGGCGAAATCCGTGCCACGGCTTCGGCGGAACAGCTCGCCGCTACCAGCATCATGCTCGCTTCATCGCCCGGTACTGGCCACTGGCGGTCACCCTGGGCTGTCAGCGGCAGCCGATCGTCTGTGGCGATCGCCAGCGCCCGCGACAGCGAGAACTCATCCGATCCCCGATAGAGCTGCGCATAGAGATTCGCTTTTTCCAGCATGCTGCCGGTGCCAAACGGTGACCAGTGATCGATAACGCTGTCGGTGCCGGTCATCACCTTCACGCCCGCTGCCTGTAATTGCGGAATCGGCATGGTCAGCTTGCCGATCGGCAGCGTAGAGGCGACGCTGAACTGCTGCTCCGCCAGCCCTGCGATCATCTTATCCAGCGTACTGCCGGTCAGGGTCGCCAGCGCAAAACCGTGGCTCAGCGTCACTTTGCCCTTCAGCGCCGGATTCTTTGCCACGGTGTCAATCATGTACTGAATCGCCGCCACGCCAGCAGGTGAGGTTTCATGCAGATGTATATCCACGCCGCGCTGATAGTCGAGCGCAATCTGGAACATCGCATCCAGTGACTTCTCCATGGCACCATCGACATTGGTGGGGTCCAGGCCGCCGACATACTCAACGCCGTGCTGCATCGCCTCGCGCATCAGCCCATCAACCTGCGAGTGCAGCAGGCCATGTTGGGGAAAGGCCACAATCTCGCAGGGAAAGGCGGGGTGACGGGCTAATGCCGCCTGCAGATGCTCCAGACTTTGCAGGCCGCTGACCGGATCGATATTGCAATGGCTGCGGGCGCGGGTGGTGCCTTTGGCGTGCAGCAGAGCGATCAACCCTTCGGCGCGCGCCTGAGAGTGCGGCAGCAGTTGCGGAATCAGCACCTGTTCACGCGCAATCATGTCCATGATAGTTTTGCCCTGACGGGGACGCGGAGCCTGCCACGGGCCGCCGTAGAAGGTTTTATCAAGGTGGATATGCATATCCTGGGTGGCGGGCAGCAGCAGGGCATCCTGTGCATCCCACGACGGCAGGGTGCTGTCACCCTGACCGGCGGGTGTCAGCTGGTCAATTTTACCGTCGCGCACGCTGATGTCGTAACGCCCGGTGCGGGTCGCAACGATCTCATCATCCTCACGGATAAAGCCCTCCTCCAGCCGCACATTGCGCAGCAGATAGTGATCCTGCCGGGGCAGGGCGGCGGGCTGGTCGGGATTGATGGAGGACAAAGGTGATGGCGTGGCGGCACTGGCCTGGCCGAGACCGGCGGCCAGCAAGCCGCCTGCGGCGGTCCAGCGGACGCTCTGCCCAAGGAAATCACGGCGGCTCTGCCCAAGGAAATCACGGCGGCTCGGCGAAGAGGAAATAGGCATCAGAGGCTCCTGCAAAGTGAACAAGGTCTTAATCTGACAAACGACGCTCCACCCTGCTGCGTTATTTTCCACTGACGACTATTCGATATCTCACTGCCAGCGCAGCTGGCTGAAGGTTGCCAGGGATTCCGCCAGCTCGCGCTGCAGCGGATCCTGCGGATGACGACAGAACAGCGCCAGTTCGAAGGTATCAATCACCGGCAGACCCTGTTCCGGGCCCAGTACCCGATGTTGCGGCAGGCGGCAGCTGGCGGGCAGTAATGTCAGCCCCAGACCCTGCGCACTGGCGGCGGCCAGCGCGACCAGGCTGGCGCTGCTGTAACTAATGCGCCAGCTACGGCCCAGTGCGTCGAGCGTCTGACACACCTCATCGCGATAGAGCCCCTGCTGGGGAAACAGCACCAGCGGTACCGGCGTCTGCTCAAAGCAGGGCCACTCTGCGCTATCGAGCCACAGCAGGGGTTCAGGACGCGACGCCAGCGGACGCTCGCCAGCGGGCTGTTTAATCAGCATGATGTCGAGCTCTTCACGCTGCCAGGCGCGACGCAGCTCCACCTGCATGCCGCTCATCACGTCCAGCCGAAGTTGCGGATGGTCGCGACTGAAGTGCGCCAGCAAACCGGCCGTGGGCGCGGCGAAATCTTCCGGCACGCCAAGACGCAGCACACCGTCGCGCCACTGGTCACTCAGCACATCGTGCGCTTCCCCATTCAGGGCGATGATCCGCCGGGCGTAGCCTAAAAGCTTCTCGCCCTCTTCGGTGATCTGCACCTGATGCGAGGAGCGGTTCAGCAGCTCTTTGCCGACCATTTCCTCCAGCCGTCGCACCTGCTGGCTGACGGTGGACTGCGACAGGTGCACCCGGTCAGCGGCGCGGGTAAAGCTGGCGGTTTCGCACACCGCGACAAAGCTGAGCAGCTGCTGCGGAGTAAACATCGGCTGACGATTCATATTTCCACTACCTGGCAGAGTAATATTTCATTTCCAGATAGTAGCGACTGCTGCCAGGCTGGCAACTTTTAACTGTGTGGATCTCAGATGAAGAGAGAGAACAACCTGCTGCTGGCGGCGCTGGTGCTGGCCGGGCTCAATATGCGACCGCTGATGACCTCGGTCAGTCCGTTACTCGGCGAGCTGCGGCAGAGCATCGGTCTGTCGCCGCTGGCGGCATCGCTGTTGCCTGCGGTGCCGATGATGATGATGGGTGCCATTGCGTTAGTCAGCGCCCCGCTGATGCAGCGCTTTGCGGTACGTAAACTGCTGCTGGGTGGCCTGGTGCTGCTGTTGCTGGCGCTGGTGAGTCGGCTGTTTGTGGCTGACGGAGGCTGGCTGGTGCTGAGTACTGTGCCGGGAGGGGCGGGCATTGGCATTGTGCAGATGGCGATGCCGGGATTGATCCGTCAGCGATTTGGCAGCCGCAGTGCCGGCGTGACCGGACTGTGGGCAGCGGCGCTGATGGGCGGCGGTGGGATTGGCGCGGCGATCTCGCCGTGGCTGAATGGGCAGCTTGGCTGGCAGGGCGCGCTGAGCAGCTGGGCGCTGCCGGTGGTGCTGGCCATCCTGCTCTGGCTGTTTATCACCACCCCACGTGCAACCCGGACAGAGGCCGCCGCTCTGCCTTCGCTGTGGCGGAAAACCCGCGCCTGGACGCTGGCGTTGAGCTTCGGTCTGGTGAACGGCGGATATGCCATCTGTGTCGCCTGGCTGCCCGATTTTTATCATCAACTCGGCTGGAGCGCGCAGGCGGGCGGGTCACTGCTTGGCATGATGATCGGCTGTCAGGTCACAGGTGCGCTGCTGCTGCCCTTGCTGGCGCGGGGCCGCGATCGCCGTCCGCTGCTGCTGCTGACACTGGCGATGCAGTTCAGCGGCATGCTCGGTTTCCTGTTTGCGCCACAACTGGCACCGTGGCTCTGGGCGGGGATTGCGGGCTTCGGGCTGGGCGGGGCATTTCCGCTGGCGCTGGTGCTGGCGCTGGATCATCTGGAGCAGCCGCAGGCTGGCGCGCGGCTGGTGGCTTTTATGCAGGGCGTCGGCTTTATTATCGCAGGCAGCATGCCGTTTATCGCGGGGCAGTTGCATGCGCTCACCGGTCACTTCACCAGCGTCTGGTTATTGCAGGCGGCGGTCACGCTGCTGTTAATCGTGCTTAATCTGCGTTTCCATCCGCGCAGCTATCAGCACGCCTTTCCTGAGGTGAATCGCTGATTTTGGTCCGACCAATCCCGGCAATATTTTTCTCTGGTTCACACTCCGGGAAAATTCGCGCATCTTCTGTTGCCACAGGTTAACAATGCGTTAACTATCTGTTGCCATAAGCCCCGACAGAGCGGTTTGGTCTGACCAATCCGGGGCAGATGGCACCAGCGCTGCGGCTGCGTGCCACGTCACCTTTTCCTCTGGAGATACTGGCATGCAGATCTGGCAACAAAACTACGATCCGCTGGGTAATATCTGGCTTTCAAGCCTGATCGCACTGATCCCGATTCTCTTTTTCTTCTTTGCGCTGATTAAGCTGAAGATGAAAGGCTACCTGGCGGCCACCACCACCGTGGTGCTGGCGCTGCTGGTGGCGCTGTTTCTCTATCAGATGCCGGTTGCACAGGCGCTGGCCGCCGTGGTGTATGGCTTTCTCTATGGCTTGTGGCCGATTGCCTGGATTATTGTCGCCGCGGTGTTCGTCTACAAAATTTCGGTCAAAACCGGCCAGTTCGACATTATCCGCGCCTCTATCCTGTCGATTACTCCCGATCAGCGTCTGCAGATGCTGATTGTCGGCTTCTCGTTCGGAGCGTTTCTGGAAGGGGCTGCGGGCTTTGGTGCGCCGGTGGCGATTACCGCCGCGCTGCTGGTGGGACTCGGCTTTAATCCGCTCTACGCCGCCGGTCTCTGCCTGATTGTAAATACCGCGCCGGTGGCCTTTGGCGCGATGGGCATCCCGATTATTGTGGCGGGGCAGGTGACCGGGCTGGACAGTTTTGCCATCGGCCAGATGGCCGGACGCCAGCTGCCGCTGCTGACCCTGATTGTGCTGTTCTGGATTATGGCGATCATGGATGGCTGGCGCGGAGTGAAAGAGACCTGGCCGGCGGTGGTAGTGGCAGGGGGATCGTTTGCCATTGCCCAGTTCCTCAGCTCCAACTTCCTGGGTCCGGAGCTGCCCGATATTATCTCGTCGCTCGCCTCGCTGATTTCGCTGACGCTGTTCCTGCGGGTCTGGAAGCCGGTTCGCATCTTCCGCTTTGCGGATGCAGAGGCGAAACAGGGCGATCCGTTGCTGCCACCGCAGAAGTATCGGCTGGGGCAGGTGATCCGCGCCTGGATGCCGTTCCTGTTTCTCACCGCCACCGTCACGCTCTGGAGTATCCCGCCGTTTAAAGCGCTGTTCGCCAAAGGCGGTGCGCTCTATGAGTGGGTGCTGGCTATGCCGGTGCCGATGCTGAATGAACTGGTGGCGCGGATGCCGCCCGTGGTCGGCACTGCAACCCCTTATCCGGCCATCTTTAAGCTGGATCTGGTGTCCGCCACCGGCACCGCCATTTTAATTGCAGCGATCATGGCGATGATTTTCCTGCGCATGAAGCCAAAGGCGGCATTGCAGACTTTTGGTGAAACGCTGAAAGAGCTGGCGCTGCCGATCTACTCTATCGGGATGGTACTGGCCTTTGCCTTTATCTCGAATTACTCCGGGCTGTCTGCGACGCTGGCACTGGCGCTGGCGCACACCGGCCACGCTTTTACCTTCTTCTCACCGTTCCTGGGCTGGCTGGGCGTCTTCCTGACCGGATCAGACACCTCATCGAATGCGCTGTTTGCTGCTTTACAGGCCACGACCGCGCAGCAGATTGGCGTCTCCGATATTCTGCTGGTGGCGGCCAACACCACCGGTGGCGTGACCGGTAAGATGATCTCGCCGCAGTCGATCGCTATCGCCTGTGCGGCGGTCGGGCTGGTGGGTAAAGAGTCCGACCTGTTCCGGTTTACCGTTAAACACAGCCTGATTTTCACCTGTATGGTCGGTGTGATAACCACGCTTCAGGCCTACGTCTTCCCCTGGATGATCCCATGAGCAGCAATGCCGATCCGCTGGTGACGCGCCTGCGGGCCTATATCACCGAACATCAGCTCGAGCCGGGCATGCGCCTGCCCGCCGAGCGGCAGCTCTCTGCGGAGCTTGGCGTCTCGCGCTCCTCGCTGCGTGAAGCCATACAACAGTTGATCAGCAACGGCATGCTGATTAGCCGACGCGGCGGCGGCACCTGGATCCGTCAGCAGCTGGCGCCCTGGTCGGAACAGCGCATCGTCGAGCCGATTCGCCAGCTACTGCGCGACGATCCCGACTACCGCTACGACATTCTGGAAGCGCGCCATGCCATCGAGGCCAGCACCGCCTGGCATGCCGCACTGCGCGCCACCGACGCCGACAAAGAGAAGCTGCAGTACGCTTTCGACGCCACCCTGAAGCTGAAAGAGAGTGACGATCCCGATCTCGCCGCCCAGGCGGATGTGCGCTTCCATCTGGCGATTGCCGAGGCGTCGCACAACGTGGTGCTGCTGCAGACCATGCGTGGTTTTTTTGAGCTGCTGCAATCGTCGGTGATGCAGAGCCGTCAGCGCATGTATACCCAGCCCGCGATTTTCGCCCGCCTGACTGAACAGCATCAGGCGCTGCTCGATGCGATCCTCACGGGCGATGCCGACGCTGCGCGCCAGGCGGCGATGCAGCATCTGGGATTTGTGCACACCACCATGAAAAGCCTGCATGAAGATGAAGCGCGTCAGGCGCGCATCACCCGCTTACCGGATAACGACACACGCAACCCAAAGGAATCTGACTGATGATTATCTCCGCTGCCAGTGACTATCGCGCGGCCGCGCAACGTATCCTGCCGCCGTTCCTGTTTCACTATCTTGATGGCGGTGCCTATGCCGAGCACACCCTGCGTCGCAACGTAGAGGATCTCTCGGATGTGGCGCTGCGCCAGCGAATTCTGAAAAATATGTCGGAACTGAGTCTTGAAACCAAACTGTTCAATGAAACCCTGTCGATGCCGGTTGCGCTGGCACCGGTCGGCCTGTGCGGCATGTATGCCCGCCGGGGTGAAGTACAGGCGGCGCGCGCGGCAGACCTGAAAGGCATTCCGTTTACCCTGTCGACCGTCTCGGTCTGCCCGATCGAAGAGGTGGCCCCGCAGATTAAGCGTCCCATGTGGTTCCAGCTCTATGTGCTGCGTGACCGCGGCTTTATGCGCAATGCGCTGGAGCGCGCCAAAGCCGCCGGTTGCTCTACGCTGGTGTTTACCGTGGATATGCCCACGCCGGGCGCGCGCTATCGCGATGCGCACTCCGGTATGAGCGGCAATCACGCGGCGCTGCGTCGTTACTGGCAGGCGGTCACCCATCCACAGTGGGCGCTGGATGTGGGTCTGCAGGGGCGTCCTCACGATCTGGGGAATATCTCCACGTATCTGGGCAAGCCTACCGGGCTGGAAGATTACATCGGCTGGCTGGCGAATAATTTCGATCCCTCTATCTCGTGGCGCGATCTGGAGTGGATCCGCGAGTTCTGGGATGGACCGATGGTGATCAAGGGCATTCTCGATCCGGAAGATGCGCGTGATGCGGTGCGCTTTGGCGCCGATGGCATCGTGGTCTCTAATCACGGCGGACGCCAGCTGGATGGCGTGCTCTCCTCGGCGCGTGCGCTACCGGCCATTGCCGATGCGGTAAAAGGTGACATCGCCATTCTGGCGGACAGTGGCATTCGCAACGGGCTGGATGTGGTGCGGATGATTGCGCTGGGCGCAGACAGCGTGCTGCTGGGACGGGCATTTATCTATGCGCTGGCAACCCACGGTCAGCGCGGCGTAGAAAACCTGCTGACGCTGATTGAAAAAGAGATGCGCGTTGCCATGACCCTGACCGGCGCGAAGTCGATCGGTGAAATTACCCGCGATTCGCTGGTGCAGGCGGAAGCGTTACTGGCACCGCAGAGCACATCGCCACGTCCCCGCGCGGTGAGTTGAGCCTGCGAAAATGAATGTATTGTCTATACTTAGCTTCTTTACCAACAGGAGGAACGACATGACAATTCATAAGAAAGGTTCGGCGCATTGGGAAGGCGATATCAAAGGCAAAGGCACCGTCAGCACCGAGAGCGGCGTGCTGAGCCAGCAGCCTTATGGCTTTAACACCCGTTTTGAAGGCGCCAAAGGCACCAACCCGGAAGAACTGATTGGTGCAGCGCATGCAGCCTGTTTCTCTATGGCGCTGTCGCTGATGCTGGGCAACGCAGGTCATCCGCCGGAAAGCATTGACACCACGGCCGACGTGTCGCTGGACAAAAAAGGCGATGGCTTTGCCATCACCAAAGTGGCACTGACCAGCACCATCTCTCTGCCAGGCATTGATGAGTCGACCTTCGACGAGATCATCAATAAAGCCAAAGCGGGCTGCCCGGTTTCTCAGGTACTGAACGCGGAAATTACGCTGGATTACACCCTGAACAACTGATGCCGGTAACGGGTCGCCTTTTGGCGGCCCGGGCGTTATGCTATGCCTCACCGGTCCTGTTGCTGACCGGAACAGATGCGCCTTCTGGCGCATCTTCGCTTTCTGACCAGAGGAAACTGAGGTGACGAGATACCGGGCAGCCAAAAAGTACTGGAAGATGGTGCTGGTTCTGTTGTGCATCTGTGGCGCGCTGCTGCTGATTCGCTGGGCTGCCATGATCTGGGCCTGAACAGATGAAGGGGATTGGCCGCCACACGCTGGGCATATTATTAATGGTGATTATTGTGCTGGAAGCGGTTCACTATCTGCTTACTGCCTCATGGCTGCCGTGGCGATAAACGCGCTCAGACAAAGGCATCCTCGCGCCTTTTAGACCGCACATCGCTGCGCGCAATGCGATAAGCCTTGCGCGGATCGCCTACCACAAACTCAAAGGTTGGCGTGTAGTAAAATGGCAGCCAGCCGCCATAGCTGCTCTCCCACTCCCAACGGACGGGGCAGGGCCACAGAATGCCATCATACAAAAGATAGTAAACCCAGCGTCCACCAGGACGACGGGGGCGTGATGTTTTCATGGGATTCACAACGATAATGGTTAACAACAGCTTATATTTTGTACGCTAAAGCGTCAGCTTGCAACGTTACAGCCCTGCTTTATTGAACCTGGCCCTGAATTAGCGATGTACTTCACCGCACAGCAGTACCACATTCGGTCTGACTTTATGAATGCGGTTCGCCATCGTTTCACAGTCGACCTTCGTCGGATAGATGCGCTCTGATACCGGCAGCGCCTCGCAGGCATCGTAGCCGCATGCGCTCACTAACAACACAAATCCTATCAACATAGATCCTCTCCTTTACACGGTCTGGTGGTCCGGACTGTGGTGCTTTTTATCCCTTTTTAACATCCAGTATAGACAAACGTGCCGGGGCGGCATTGTCAGTGTGAGCTATGGTCCGCCAGCCAGGGTGTGATGCGGCGGCCTGTAAGGTGTGTCAGAAGGGGCGGGCCTGGCGCTAGCCTGCGAAATACCAGGCGGGCAGCAGCGCAATCAGGTTATTCAGCGTGTGCAGGAAGATGGGCAGCGCCAGACTGTTACTCCGCAGCCGGGCGTAACAGAGCAGTAGCGAAAACAGCGTCAGGGCGATAAGGGTCTGCCAGTGCACATACTGCGTATGCATCACCGCAAACAGCAGTGAGGTCAGCAGCATACAGGCAAAGCGGCTCCGTGGCGCCCACAGCAGAAAGCCCTGCAACAGAAAACCGCGGAACAGCACCTCTTCAAACACCGGAGCGAGCAGCACGGCGGTGAGCAGCAGAATCAGCAGCGAATTGCGTCCCTGTTGGGCCTGCATCACCAGCCATCCTTCCGGCTGCATGAACTGCATCTGTGCGGCCATCAGAACAAATAGCGCGCCAGTAAACAGCAGAGTTTGCAGCGTGCAGAGTTCACCCAGCGGCAGGTCGGTGCGGCGCTGGCAGTAAAAGCGGTAAAGCGGATAGATAACAGCAAATTCAAACAGGCAGAGCACCGGCACCAGCAGGCCGTCATTACGCAGCACGCTGTAATTAGGGAACAGCGTGATCAGCATGGTAACCAGGTAATAGACCACAAAGCTGCCGACGTAGAACAGCGTCAGTGTCACTCTGTCGGAATTGGTATTCATAGGCGACTCTGCCAGCGAAGGTTAGCGCATAGTAGCAATGCACCAGATCGCTGTCGAGTCAGCCTGTAACACAATATTTAAGCGCAAAATGTTTACCGCAGACTAAACACCCGCGCGCGTGAGCCGATAACTGAGGAAACTAATCTGGTCAGCACTGCATGTTGTATTGCAGGCCCGTCATCTCAAACTCTGACTGTGTAGTGAGCACTCTTAATGACTTCTAACCCTCCGGCGCCACCCTCGCCTCCATTCAGTCATGCCGCTGAAGACCGCACTGTCCGCTTTACGCGGCGCAGCCTGCGCACGCTTTCGCTGCTGCTGTTTGGCGTGCTGGTGCTCTCGATGCTGATGGTGCTGACAATTGCGCAGCGGCAAAACAGCGTATCGGTTGAGCATGACCAGTTGCTGATGCAGCAGGCGTGGAAAAATCGTCAGGAGGCGATGGTCACGGATATCCGGGACTATGCATTCTGGGGCGAAGCCTGGCGCAATCTCCATGTCAGGGTCAACAAAGTCTGGGCTTATGACGAAGAGAACTTTGGTCCGGGCCTCTACGAAGAGTATCACTATGAGGGGGTGTTCGTGGTCGACGGCAACGGTCACACCACGTACAGCGTCATTAATGGGCAACTGGTGGATACGCCGCTGGAAGCCTGGCTGGGAAAAGAGGCTCCAGCGCTGATTGCGGCGGCACGTCAGCGCAACGACGCGGCGATAACCCGTGATGCGCTGATTAATCATCTGCCCGCCATTGTGGTTGCCGCCCCCATCGGCAGCGGCAAACTGACGAATATGCCGCCGATAGCGGGGCCGGCGTCAGTCATGGTGTTTGTGAATCAGTTCACCCCTGCCAAATTACAGGCGCTGGGCGCCACGCTGGATGTGCGCGAACTGCGCCTGCCCGTCAGTGCAGGGGATGCCCTGCGTGAACCGCGGATGGTGCAACCATTACCCGGTGGCGATCTGATTGTGCTGCGCTGGACGCCAAAGATGCCTGGCATGGGCCTGGTCTGGTTTCTGTTGCCACTGCTGATGCTCATGGCGATCATCATTGGCATAATCACCCATCGCGTCAGCCGCCATGCGCTCTCTAATGCGATTCTCTCTGACCGGCGCTTTGCCCTGCTGGCGATCAGTCAGCAGGAGCTGGCCAACAGCGAAGCGCGGTTTCGCGATCTCGCTGAGGCAGCGTCAGACTGGATCTGGGAAACGGACGAAGAGGGTCGCCTCATCTACCTGTCAGCGCGCTTTCAAACCGTGACCGGCCACGATATTACACACTGGCTGGGCCGTCACATCGATCACCTCCTGACGCATCCCAGCCATTCGCTGGTCGCCTGGCTGCAGCGTCAGGAGGAGGAGGGGCAA
Organism: Pantoea sp. 18059; assembly: GCF_902706165.1. Lineage (NCBI taxonomy): Bacteria > Pseudomonadati > Pseudomonadota > Gammaproteobacteria > Enterobacterales > Erwiniaceae > Pantoea > Pantoea sp. 18059. The sequence continues at coordinate 19,062 of NZ_CACSJS010000011.1, read as the reverse complement.
CAGATGCCACTGCGCTGTCAGTTTATGTCGGCGCACGGCAACCGCCGTATCGGCCAGCTGGTCGCGAAAACAATCTGGCATGAGGCGCGACGTATCGGGTTTCGCGGCACGGTATCGGACATCACTCAGAGCATGGAAGCCGAGGCGCGCATTCATTTTTTGTCGCGTCACGACGTCTTAACCGGCCTGTCGAACCGCGTACAGCTGCAGGAGTTTCTGACGCTCCACCTTGAGCTGCCTGATGGCGCTGCGCCGCTGACGCTGATTACCCTCGATCTCGATCAGTTCAGGCCGATTAATGAAACCTGGGGCCATGCGGCGGGCGATGAGGTGCTGAGCCAGATAGCGCAGCGTCTGAAGCGCTGTATCGGCCCGCAGGAGCTGGTGGCGCGGCTGAGTGGCGATGAGTTTGTGCTGGTATTGCGTGAAACGAACCGTGAGCGGGTCGATCAGCGTTGCGCACAGCTGGTGCACGAGGTTCAGCAGCCCATCAGCACCGGCCAGCATGTCCACTATCTCACCGTCAGCATGGGGATTGCCTGTGTACCGCAGGATGCCAGCCATCCGGAAGCGCTGCTGCAAATGGCTGATATCGCGCTGAATGAAGCGCGCGAAGCGGGACGCAATCAGTGGGTCTGGTATGCCAATGAGATGGCCAGTCAGCGTGAGGATAAGCGTGAAATGGCGCGGCGGATTGAGAAAGCGCTGAAGAACAATGAATTTCGCCTGCACTACCAGCCCCGCTATCAACTGCTGACGGGTCAGCTGGCAGGTGCTGAGGCGCTGATTCGCTGGCAGATTGCGCCGGATGAGTGGATTACCCCCGATCACTTTATTCCGCTGGCGGAAGAGAGCGGTCTCATCGCCACCATCAGCGACTGGGTGTTGATGCGCGCGTGTGAGGATGCGCTGGGATGGGGGGGCGATCGCTATGTTTCGGTTAATATTTCGCCCATGGAGTTCCGCACCAGCGATTTAGTGCAGCGGGTTGCGGATGTGCTGGCGAAAAGTGGCCTGCCGGCTACGCGGCTGGAGCTGGAGATCACGGAGAACGTGACCTTTGAACATCCGCAGCATGCGCTGGAGGTGATGCAGGGTTTACGGTCACTCGGGGTAAGGTTAACCGTTGATGATTTCGGCACCGGCTATGCGGCCCTGGGCTACCTGAAGACCTTCCCGTTTAATGGGCTGAAGATCGATCGCTCCTGGATGAAAGATTTCCCGGAGTCGCAGCAGGCACAATCGGTGGTCGCGGGGATTATTGCGCTGGCACGCGCCTTTGCCCTGACAATTACGGCTGAGGGGATTGAGACAGAAGCGCAACTGAACCAGCTAAAACAGCTCTCGTGCGAAGAGGGGCAAGGCTACTTCCTCGGTCGACCGATGCCGCTGGCTGCATTCAGTACGCTTCTGGAAAGAACCGCGCAGAACCAGGCTGAACCCGTTTAACGGACTTTAACCGCCACGGCGGTCATCAGCATTGCGCAGACGACAAAAATAATCAGTTCCATCATGACCTCCACAGGGCTAAGACTATTCTTAATATTGTAGTGGTCCGCTGTGCTTTTTTTAGGCAATGAGTGCGATTAATCTTAAAAGATGACCTGTGCTGCGACCCGTTTAATGCTGCTGTAACAACTTTACTTTTTAGGGGTTCAGGTCAGCAGGTGCGCTTTGCTACTCTTGGGGCAGGGTTTTACACGTCCAACAGGAGAATAAACGTGAAATTTTATGGAAAAGGGCTGCTGGTAATGGGGCTGTTTGCATTAACCGCCTGTCAATCTGCCTCTAAGCCCGATACCGCCAGTGTGGCGCAGGATCCGGAAGCTGACCGCTGTGGTGCCTCTCAGTTTCAGAATTATGTCGGTAAACCGTTAACCGCGCTGCAGGGTCAGCACTTCGAACAGAAGGTCCGCGCCATTCCCTATAATTCTGCCGTCACCATGGACTTCAACCTTAATCGGCTGAACTTCCTGGCTGACAAAAATGGCAATATCAGCTCAGTTTATTGTGGTTAACGGCAAAGATGTCATAGGTTTGTCATAACGGCAGGCGAGGATAGCAGCGCGTTTAAGAAACTTCCTCGTCACACAATAGATAGTGCTCGTCTTGTTTATTCCCGCCCGGCGGGAATTTTTTTAGCGGCTTCGGGCCGTAACAGGAGCAGAGAAGATGAAACGCATAATCGGGGCACTTCTGCCCGCATTGTTACTCAGCAGCACACTGGCGCAGGCTTCCAGTGAAGAGGCCTGGCAAAAGAGCCGTCAGGTGATGGTGCAGGCCTGCATTAACGCCAGTCATCTGAGCAAAGTAAAGGTGCTGGGCGAGGCGATCGAGTATGACGACAACACGGGCTACAGCGCACTGTTGCTGGAAGGACGCTATCCCCAGCCGCAGATGAAAAATAAGCGTGGACGGGAGCTGTGCCTGTTTCAGCGCAGCAGCGGACGGGCCAGTATCAGCGAAGCGGATAAATTGCGCTGGGTGAAGTAGGTGGTGGGTTTACGCCTCCGGCTGCGTGTCGATTAACTGCGCCAGCAGGGTGCGATAACGCTGCAACTGCGTCTCGTCGCCTTCCACTTCCAGTTTATCGATAACCCGCGCAATAAGGGCTTTATTGGTGGCGGGTTCTCCCGCTTCCATTATTTCACGCAGAATCACCGCCAGCAGATCGGACTCAGGCGGTATCCGCCAGTCCGGGCTGTTAAAATAGTCGCTGATAGCACGGCTGGCGCTGTCAGGTTGTACTCTCATTACCCACCTCCGCTAAAACAAGACCCCCTCCCTTACACCTGAGCATAAGGGCGTTTAACCATGAAATAAGCTGGTTCGCCTCAGCGTAGCCGGACGGTCTGCACCGTTTTTTGCGGAGGATGTCGCGCCGATTAAAAAGATTGCTATACCGCCGCGGCTGGCGGTTTTTTAAACATAGAAGCGGGGTGAAGAGTTGTCAGTAACAGAATGACATATTTTTCTATATTGACGGGCCGGATTGAGGGAGATCGGGTCTGGCCAGACCATCGCCCGCGTGCTTCGCGCTAAAAACCCGGTGGGCTGGAAAATTTGCGCCGGTGATTGCGCTGAATCAAAGAGGAAACCGGTCTTTTGCCATTTGTGCCATGTTTTGTCGGTCACGCTGAGAATAGCCGCGTTAGACTGAACATTCCCTCTCTTTAAAATATCTGCTCATGCCACGCACTATAGAACCCTGGAAGATAAACCTGATCTCGGTCTGGTTTGGCTGCTTTTTTACCGGCCTGGCCATCAGTCAGATCATCCCGTTTCTGCCGCTCTACCTTGAGCAGCTTGGCGTAACCGGTGGCGAATCACTGAGCCTCTGGTCGGGTCTTACCTTCAGTATCACCTTTGTGGTTTCGGCGGCCGTAGCCCCGCTGTGGGGCAGTCTTGCCGATCGCAAAGGCCGTAAGCTGATGCTGCTGCGCGCCGCTTTTGGCATGGGCGTGGTAATTCTGCTACAGGCTTTTGTCACCGAAGCCTGGCAGTTGTTGCTGCTGCGTGCCCTGATGGGGCTGACCTCCGGATATATTCCCAACGCCATGGCGCTGGTGGCCGCTCAGGTGCCGCGTGAACGCAGCGGCTGGGCGCTGAGCTGTGTCTCAACCGGTCAGATTGGCGGGGTGATTCTGGGACCGATGCTGGGCGGGCTGCTGGCAGACTGGGTCGGTTTGCGTACGGTGTTTATTGTCACCGCAGCGCTGCTGATGGTAAGCTTTCTGGTGACGCTGTTCCTGATCAAGGAGACCGGTTACACCCCGGTGAGTAAAAAGGAGAAGCTCAGCGGACGCGAGGTTTTCCGCTCGCTGGATAATCCAAAACTGATGCTCTGCCTCTTTTTCACCACCATGGTGATCCAGATGTGCAACGGATCGGTGAACCCGATCCTGACGCTCTTTGTGCGGGAACTGGCACCCACCGCTGAGAATATCGCTTTTCTTAGCGGGGTCATTGCCGCGCTGCCTGGCGTCTCTGCACTGCTGGCCGCGCCTCGTCTGGGACGACTCGGCGATCGCATCGGTACGCAGCGTATCCTGCTGGCAACGATGGTCATCTCGCTGCTGCTGTTTATCGCCATGTCGTTTGTCACCAGCACGACACAGCTGGGGGTATTACGTTTTCTGCTGGGCTTTGCCGATGGCGCGATGATGCCCGCGGTGCAGACGCTGCTGGTGCGTCACTCGCGTGACAACATCACCGGCCGGATCTTCGGCTATAACCAGTCCTTTATGTATCTCGGCAATGTCGCGGGTCCGCTGCTGGGCGCCGCGGTGTCGGCGGTGGCCGGTTTCCGCTGGGTCTTTTTTGCCACCGCCGTGGTCGTGCTGATTAACGTGCTGTTTCTGAAGCGCTTTTACCGGCGTCCGAAGACAGATCTGCCCGCGTCGGCTGGCAAATCGTCAGTTCAGCCTGCCAGCGCTGCTGAGTCAGTAAAAACTCAGGACTGACGCTGGGGCTCCAGGAGTCATCGCCGCCGACACCCATGTGGCAGGCATCCAGATGCAGCCAGCAGCCCGCTTCCGGACGCAGATGGTGGCGGTGTGATGCCTCCCGCAACTGCTCCAGGCTAAAACGGCTCAGTGAGAAAGCGAAATCGCCGCTGACCTGCCAGCTGCCGCTGTCGAGCTGACGGGTGCCGCAGCGCAGACCGTTCTCACCCGGGAAAACATAAGGCGTTGAGAGCTGATCCAGCGGCAGCTCCCAGCGGGAAAACTGCGCGGCCAGCTGGCGATCGGGATAGTTTTCATGCGGACCCAGGCCGAGCCAGCTCACCTGTTGTGGTATCTGCGTCAGCTCACAGCGTAATCCGATGCGCGCGGGCGGCGGCAATCCACGCGACTGCTCAACGGAAAGCTGCAACTGCAACTCACCCTGCGCATTGATCAGATAACGTTTACGGCTGATAAAGGCGATCTGGCCATGGGCGAGCCAGCTGTGCAGCGTCTCAATCTGCACCGCCTGTGGCAACGCATTCGCCGTCATCGACACCAGCTGGCTGCTCATCTGGTCATAACCCGCTGCTTTCCAGCGCTCGACCCAGGCATTGGGATCAACCCGTTCCGCTTCGCTGGTGCCGATGTCATTGTCCAGCGGGGCGCGAATAAAGCAGTCCTGAAGCGGTGAAAGCAGTGTGGGCTGTTCATCCACAAACCACTGCGTCAGTTCGCCGCTGTGGCGTGAAAAATGCCAGCGTTGCTGCTGATGGGTGATGACAATCTCACGGGTATCATCGTGCAGGCCCGGTGCGTGGCCGCTCTCCGGCTTTGATGGCAGCGCCAGCGATGATGGCAGCGCCCATTGGTGCCAGGCGACACGCCAGCCAGCTTCGCTCCATTGGGTCGGTTGAATCTGATGAACCGCGACGTTCAGCCAGCATTCGCCCTGTAATGCTGGCGGTGACGGCAGCGTGATCCGCTGCTGGCCCTGTGGAACGATATCCAGCGGCACTTCTCCTTCCGTTACTACACGACCCGCCTGTTCGATGCGCCAGCGCAGCACTTCGTTGTCACTGTGGCGGAACAAATAGTCGCTGCTGACCGTAAAGCTCAGCGGATCGCCGGGATCGACGTCAAACTGCCAGAACTGCTGGGCGCACTGCGCCTCATAAAGCGCCGGATGCGGCGTGCGATCGGCAAATACCAGCCCGTTCATACAGAACTGTCGATCGTTGGGTTTATCGCCAAAATCGCCGCCGTAGGCCTGCCAGGGTTCGCCCTGATCGTCATAGCGGGTCAGGCTCTGATCAACCCAGTCCCAGACGAAGCCGCCCTGCAGACGCGGAAACTGGCGGAAGGCCTGCCAGTACTTAGCAAAACCGCCAAGGCTGTTGCCCATGGCATGCGCGTACTCACACAGGATGAGCGGACGCGTCTCACCCGGCAGACCGATCCACTTTTTCAGCGACCATTTCGGCACCGCCGGGAAGGGCTGATCTTCATCAACCCTGGCATACATCGGGCAGATGATATCGGTAGCAGCGGTATCCGCACCGCCGCCTTCATACTGAACCGGACGCGTTGGATCGCTGCTTTTTACCCAGCGGTAGAGCGCATCGTGCGTGGCACCATGTCCTGACTCATTGCCCAGCGACCAGATAATAATGCTGCAGTGATTACGATCGCGCTGCACCATGCGCGTCACGCGTTCGCTATAGGCAGCGAACCAGCGGGGATCATCGGAGAGCCGGTTCATCGGCTGCATGCCGTGGGTTTCGATATTGGCCTCATCCACCACATAAAGCCCATACTGATCGCACAACCGGTACCAGAGCGGATGATTAGGATAGTGTGAACAGCGCACCGCATTAAAATTGTGCTGCTTCATCAGCTCAATGTCGCGGCGCATCGTCGCCTCATCCACCACCTGACCGCGCTCCGGATGATGTTCATGACGGTTGGTGCCACGGATCAGCAGCGGTTTGCCGTTCAGGCAGAGCAGGCCGTTATCGATGGTGACCTGACGGAAGCCGACATCATAGGCTTCCACCTCGATCAGCTGTTGATTCTCATCCAGCAGCGCCAGCGTGGCGCGATAGAGATGGGGTGTTTCGGCACTCCACAGCGCAGGCTGTTCCACCGGCAGGCTGAGCAGGGCGCGTTCGGGATAGTGACCCCGCTCGTCAATAATGGCACTGCCCAGCGGCTGCTGACACTGAGCAATCTGCTGTTCACCCTGCCACAGTGTCAGGCGCAGCTGATAGCGCGAGCTGACGTCAGCTGGCAGAGCAACACGAACCCGGGCACGCAATTCGGCACGGTAAAACTCCGGGCTGAGCCGGGTTTCCAGCTGAACATCGGCCAGATGCACCTGCGGTTTATGCATTAACGTGACGTCGCGGAAAATGCCGCTCATTCGCCACATATCCTGATCTTCCAGATAACTGCCGTCGCTCCAGCGCAGCACCATTACTGCCAGCCGGTTTTTGCCCGGCCGCAGATAAGGCGTCAGGTCGAATTCAGCGGGCAGACGACTGTCCTGAGAGTAGCCAATCCAGTGTCCGTTGCACCACAGGTGAAAGGCCGAGTTTACGCCGTCAAAAATGATGCGTGTCTGCCCATTATGCAGCCAGGCTGCGTCAGCGCTGAATGTGAGCGAGTAACATCCGGTTGGATTCTCTGCGGGGACCAGTGGAGGAGTAACCGGAATCGGATACTGCACGTTGGTATAAATGGGCGCATCGAAGCCGTGCATCTGCCAGTTGGCCGGAACCGGAAGGGTCGTAGTGTCCGGCAGATCCTGCAGTAACCAGCTGGCCGGAACCGCTTCAGGCTGCGTAAAATAACGGAAACCCCACTCTCCGTTGAGGCTCTGAAGTGACGCCGAGGGGCTGTCATCCCGCGCGGCTGCTACATCTCGCCAGCTGGCGAATGGCGGGTGCGCATCCAGCCGATGCAGCGAGGTCACGACCGGATTTTCCCAGTCGCGCCGGGAGAGGATGTCACTAAAAGCAGCCTGAGAGAGAGTCATGTTTATATCCTGTAAATGTAATGCGCTCACAATGCGCAAAATTACGCCGCCTGTAAAGTGTTCACCCTCCCGATTTGCACAAATAATTTGTGCTGTAATCCAGCCGGGATGTTGAGATTGTGCCGCCTTAATGGTGGTAAATCGTTAAGTCTGGTCAGCAAAGATGAATAGTCGCCGGATGCGGAAGAATCTCACTTGTCGCCATGCAGGTGGCTCCATACACTCAGCCCGATTTCATCACCCTGAGGTAGATATGGTACGAATCTTTAAGCTGGCTGCCGTTGTGGCATTGGTTACTGCATTAAGCGGATGTATTTTCCCGCCTCCAGGCGGCGGTGGCGGTGGCTGGGGCGGACACGGCGGCGGACCAGGCCGCGGATTTGTCGATCCTCGCTAAGCGAAAGACCGATTTCGGGCGGGCGAAACGTTTGACCATAGCGTTGATTGCAGGGAAAACGTTTCGCTCGCAAGGTTAGCCGGAATCGTCTGAGCAGACGGTGAGGAATGCGGGCTAACTCACTGAAAAAAGTAGCGGTTACCCTCTGTTTTTTTAACCAGCGTGGTGATAATTTCAGCTTTTCTCCACCGCTGAGATAACAGCATGAAAAACCTGATTGCTGAATTGCTGGTAAAGCTGGCTGAAAAAGAGGCGACAGCCAAAGAGCAGATGGCGCAAATCGAAGCGCTGGAGATTGTTGTTACCGCGCTGGTTCGCAAGCTGGAGCCGCAACAACATCTGGCTATAACCACCAGTATTGAGACCGCAATAGACAATGTGGCCGATGCCGAAGATGAAAATGCGCAACTGCTGCGCAATTACATCGAAAAGTTACTCCGCCATCCTCGTCAGTAACAATCCCAGTGCCAGACTGGAATGGGATCTTCACATCACTTTGACCTGAAACATTTTCCGCTTTGCTTATTCGCTGCCAGAATAACAAAGGACAATCCACTGTGGAGATACCAAGATGAAAGTCGGTTTAATGGCGATGATGATGGCGGGCCTGCTGGTCAGTGGACTGGCCGGTGCGGCGGAAAAGACCCCGCAGCAGGAGAAGATGACGATGTGTAACCAGCATGCTAAATCACAGGATCTTAAAGGGGATGCGCGCAAAACCTTTATGAGTGAATGCCTGAAAAAGGACAGCAAGCTGTCGCAGATGTCACCGCAGCAGATGAAAATGAAAAGCTGTAACGGCGAAGCTGGTGATAAAAAACTGGCGGGCGATGCGCGTAAAACCTTTATGAGCCAGTGCCTGAAAAAAAGCTGATTATCCCCACGGTCACGCAGGTGGCCGCTTCTCCTTTCCGCGCAATGCTGATTAAATTCCCTTCTATAACAGCATGTTAAACTTCTGATAAGCATTCATCGCCAGGCTTCCCGGTTCTTTTGCCACACTTACTGTTTGTGGGGATTTGCGCAGCACTCTGTTTTGCCGCGCAGCACAAGACAAGAACCGTTAAAGGAGCCATGTCGTGAACTATCAATTTACCGTCGACCTGAACGATCTGCCCCAGCGCCAGCCGGTTAAAAAAACGCTCGGCGAGGTGGAAGTGTTGCTGATCCGCGAAGGCGACAATGTACGTGCTTATCAGGCGAAATGCCCGCACGCAGGCGCGCCGCTGGAGCAGGGCGCGATTTGCGGCGATCGGCTGGTCTGTCCGTGGCACAAAGCCGCGTTTAATCTGGCCAGTGGAAAAATGTGTGAACCGCTGGCGTTAGCCGATCTCAAACAGTATCCGCTGCGCATTGAAGAGGGTCGGGTGCTGGTGAATCCTAAAGCGATGTCGCCCGCGGCGCCGATTGGCAGTGGAGCAGCCGCACCGGTCTATGTGGTGCTGGGTGGTGGAGCGGCGGGCAGCGCAGCGCTGTGGCGTCTGCGCCATGAAGGCTTCAAAGGCCGCGTGATTCTGGTTGAGCGGGAAGCGGATGCGCCTTACGACCGCACCGCGCTGACCAAATTTGTGCCGTCGGGCAAAATGGATATCAGCGAGGTGCCGCAGCTGCTGAAAGCGGATGTGATGGATCACGTTGAACGACTTCAGGCTACCGTGAGTCGCCTGGATGCTCAGCAGCAACGGCTGATCTTTGAGGATGGCGAGACGCTCGCCTTCGACAAACTGCTGATCGCCAGCGGCGCGTCGCCAGTCCGCCCCGATTTGCCGGGCAGCGATCTTGATGGGGTCCATCTGCTGCGCAGCAAAGCGCAGACCGATGAGCTGCTTCAGGCGGTGGATGCCAGTCATAAGATCGTGATTATCGGCAACAGTTTTATCGGCACCGAACTGGCGTCGGCGCTGCGTAATCGTGACATTGACGTGACGGTAATCGCCCGCCAGGCGTTGCCCTTTGCTAAACAGTTTGGCGATCAGATTGGCCGCTATTTCTATCAGCTGCATGAGCAGAACGGCGTGAAGTGGGTGCAGGGCGAGATCGAAGCACTGCAGGGCGACCAGCAGGTGAGTGGCGTGCAGCTCAAGGGCGGACGGTTGCTGGACGCGACGGTGGTGCTGTTTGCCACCGGGGTCGAACCGGCTACCGACTTTATCCACGATCTCCCGCTGGCAGAGGATGGCAGCCTGCAGGCGGATGAGCAGTTACGGGTCGCTGACAATATCTGGGTGGCGGGAGATATCGCCACGTATCCGTCGGCACAGGGGCCGCTGCGCATTGAGCACTATCGCGTCGCGCATCAGCAGGGACAAACCGCCGCATGGAATATGCTGGACCAGACCGTCGCGTTTGATCGTGTGCCGTTCTTCTGGACTACGCAGTATGGCACCCGTTATGAGTATCTGGGCCATGCCAAAGAATGGGATTCATTCCAGCTGCTCGGCTCGCTGGAGGATAAAAAGTTTATGGCGTTTTATGGCCAGCAGGGGAGGCTGGCGGCAATCTGCTCATGCGGCGTGTATACGCTGACCGCTGAGCTGGTGGAGCGGATGCAGCAGCCGATGACGTTTGCCGACGCGGTGGCGCTCTGTCAGGAACAGATCCGTTAATATCTGTTAAGCTGGAGGCAAGGCGGGCCAGCGTGCGGGGCCGCCTTGCACATCCTTTGTTGAGCGGTTAGCTGCGGCTCAGTTTCTCTGACTTCGCCATGCACTGCAGCATCGCTTCCATCACCGCCGAGCGCATGCCTTTCTCTTCCAGCACTTTCACCGCTTCGATGGTGGTGCCGCCCGGAGAGCAGACCATATCTTTGAGTTCAGCCGGATGTTTTCCGGTGGTCAGCACCATCTGCGCCGCCCCTTTCACCGCCTGTGCAGCAAACTGATAGGCCTGAGCGCGTGGCATGCCGCCCAGTACGGCCGCATCGGCCATCGCTTCGATAAACATAAACACGTAGGCCGGCGCAGAACCGCTGACGCCGACCACGGAGTGAATCAGATATTCATCCACCACGGCCGCTTTGCCGAAGCTCTCAAAAATCGCTATCACCTCGTCGATTTCCGCCTGCTCAACCAGCACGTTGGGCGTGACCGAGGTCATGCCTTCGCTGACCAGCGAGGGAGTATTCGGCATCGCACGGACAATTTTACGATCGTAACCCAGCACTGATGAGAGCGAATCGAGCGTCACCCCAGCCGCAATCGATACCACCAGCGCCTCTTTTTTCAGGCTGCCTGTCAGCTCTTTTAAGACTTTCAGAATGACATTGGGTTTGACCGCGCCGAACAGGATGTCCACTTCACGCGCCAGCGCTTCAGCGCTCTCCGCTGCGTTGATACCATACTGCTCTGCCATCGCCTGGTTGGTCTCTGCTTTGCGATCGTAAACGAAGATATCAGACGGGGCGATTTTGCCGCTGTTGACCAGTCCGCCGATAATGGCTTTCGCCATATTTCCCCCGCCGATAAACCCGATTTTCTTTGCCAGCATCGCCATCTCCTTAGGACATTATTCGTTTTTCTCAGTGAGCTAGCTTACTTCAGCCAGCCTGAATAACAAGTCAGCCGGGCGCAGGCTGGAAAGCACGCCGCAAATAAAATTTGCCATTTAAGGGGAACCCGGCAAGATCTTACTCTTCTCTGACTGTAAGGAATCATGATGTTTATCTGGGTCGATGCCGATGCCTGTCCGAATGTAATCAAAGAGGTGCTCTACCGCGCAGCCGACCGCACCGCAACTACCATCACTTTTGTGGCGAACCAGTTTCTGCGTGTGCCGCCCTCACCGTATCTGCGCACCCTGCAGGTGCCTGCCGGATTTGATGTGGCGGACAATGAGATCGTCAGACGTTGTCAGCCAGGCGATCTGGTGATCACCGCCGATATCCCGCTGGCAGCAGAGGTGATTGAGAAGGGTGCGGCGGCGCTGAATCCGCGCGGCGAGCGTTACTCACCGGCGACGATACGTGAACGCCTGACGATGCGGGATTTTATGGATACCCTGCGGTCAAGTGGGGTGCAGACCGGCGGCCCCGCGGCGATGAGTCCGCGTGACCGCCAGCAGTTTGCAAATGAGCTGGATAGCTGGCTCACCCAGCAGAAACGCTGAAGTTAAACGAAGCTGTCGTCGTCGTAATCGTTGCCGCCAAAATCATTGAGATCGCTGTTGTCGGCATAATTACTGTCCCAGCCCGTATTCTGGTCGAGGAAGGCGTTGTCGTTACCGCCGTTAAAGGTATCGGCATTGTCATCGCCACCGTTGAAGGTGTTGAGATTGTCATTCACATCGGGCAGGGGTGGCTCATTGATGATGTTCACAATCTCTTCCGGCTGTGAATGGTGGAACATGCTGGTCAGCATATCGGCCATCACCACACCGCCCGCCACACCCACAGCTGTCTGCAGTGCGCCGCCGAGGAAACCGGTGCCGCGTGGTGCAGGCGCTTGTGCAGGCGCATATTGCGGCTGAGCCGGTTGCTGTGGCGCACTGTTCCACGGTGACGATTGCTGTTGCTGCTGCACAGGCGGCTGCTGACGCGAACCGCTGCCAAACAGCCCGGACAGAAAGCCGCCGCTGCTCTGTGCAGGTTGCTGCTGCTGTTGCTGGGCCAGCTGGCTTTCCAGCGCCGATACTTTCTCATTGAGTTTTTTCAGCGCCGCTTCCTGAATCAGGATCGCCTGTGCCATGTAGTAAGGCGCGCCCGGCTGCACCTGCAGATGCTGGTTAATCAGTTGTTCGGCAGCGGCATCGCGTGCCACGGTCTGGCTTTCAGCCTGTTTCAGACGGCTGAACAGCCCTTCGATCAGTTGTTGTTCTTCGCGTTGCATGATGACTCTCCTGTGGCGATTGTTACCAGTATATGTGGGCGCCAGCGTGAAAAGTAAAATCGGGGCAGTAAGCAAATATTGCCGACGCATTTTAGCCGCTCTTTTGCGGAGTTTTTATCGCTCTGTTACGGCCCTGATGCACAAAACGTGCATGCATTTCCCCTTGAAAACACAAAGATTGTCGCTGTTCAGGGGACGAAAATGCGTAAATCGTGCCTGACAGGTAGAGGCCATAATAATTTCCAGTTATTATGCGTCGCATTAATAAGCTCACCATGCAGCCGCATCGCGCGGTCAGGCGGAGGAACGGCCCTGATGTCACTACCCATCTTTTTGATTGGCGCTCGCGGTTGCGGCAAAACCACGGTCGGCGAGGCGTTGTCGCGGGCGCTGGGCTACGCCTTTACGGATACCGATCACCATCTGCAACTCAGCACGCAGCGGAGCGTGACGGAGATTGTGGCGGAGGAAGGCTGGGAAGGTTTCCGCGCCCGTGAAACGGAATCGCTTAAAGCGGTGACGGCACCCGGAACCGTCATTGCCACCGGCGGCGGCATGATTCTGGCTGAAGAGAACTGTCGTTTTATGCAGGAGCAGGGCCAGGTGATCTGGCTTAGCGCGTCCCCCGAGGTGCTGGCAGAGCGGCTGGAAAGTGAACCTGAAGCGGCCCAGCGTCCGACCTTAACCGGCCGTCCGATTGCTGATGAGATGAGTGATGTGCTGCGTGAACGTGCGCATCTCTATCAGGCTGCGGCCCATCATCAGGTGAATGCGATGCAATCGCCCGAGTGCGTGGTAGAGGAAATTTTGCTGTCACTCTCTCTGGCGCGCGCCAGCTAACCCTCAGATTTTTCCCGCTTTGATCCCGCTTCAGACGGCATTGTCTATACTTATCCTATGACAGGCAGCGGCCTGTCCTGTGGAATGTTATTCAGACAAGAGGGACACAGTATGCCGACCAGACCACCGTATCCACGTGAAGCGAAAGTTGTGCCAGTTGAAAAGGGCACTGAAGGTAATAAAGTAACCTCTTACGAATTGCGTGCTGATCATCCCAAACCGAATTCATTAATCAGTGAGCACGAAACGGAAGAAGAAGCGCGTGACGCTAAAGCGCGCTACGAAGACGTTGAAAAAGAGTAAAGCTTCACTGCTGGCAGGGACGCCAGCCTGTTACACCGGATAACTGCTTATTACTGACCCGCCTGACGCTGTGCCTGAACGACGCCTCTTTTTTTCTCCCCCCCTGAAGTCGATCAGGTTATTTAAGAAGCGAAATTGACGCAGATTTACTGTCGAATGCTCTCTGCGTATGCTTCTGTTCTGCACTCTCCTTGTCTCACCAGATAAAGCCCCGCTAATCATTTTTATCCCCTTATTTTCTCTGCTGCCGATCTCTGTGTGAGTCAAATTGTCGCTTGACCGATTCAGCGCCACGCTTTATTTTCATCAAACCAACAGAGGAACTTAGTTCCATATAGTGGAACACGTAACATGACCACACTTGAAAATGCTGCCGCCGTACTTCGATTGTTTCAGCACAAAGGTGTGACGCAGGGGCATGTTGGTCTCTCATTCAGTGAGGTGGTTGAGGCGTTAAACCTGCCAAAAAGCACCGTTTCGCGTCTGCTGGCCACCATGGAAAGTCAGGGGCTGCTGGAGCGGAATGCGGATACGCGCGGTTATCACATTGGTCGCGTATTGCTGGCTGCCGCCGGACATTATCTTTCGGCACCGCTGGTTGACAGCGTTTCAGCGGCGATGGTCAGGCTGGCTGCGAAGACCGGCTGCATGGGTTACGTGTCGAAGCTCGACGGGCGGGAAGTATTAGTGATGCGTATGTTTCATGGGCGTCACTTTACGCAGATGGTCACGCCACCGGGCAGTCGGATGCCGGCTGCCGCGACCTCGACCGGCCGGGCGCTGTTAGCGCAGTTAAGTGATGAAGAGGTGCTGGCGCGCTTCCATGATCAATGGCAGGTCGCATCAGCGAACTCGCCGCAAAGTCCTGAGGCACTCTGTGCCAGACTGGCTGAGATCCGCCAGCAGGGCTGGTCACTGGCCCGAAATGAATCGCTGCCAGGCATCAGTTCGCTGTCAGTTATTGTTCATAACAAACATCATGGCGAAACGGTGGCACTCTGCCTGTCGTTTCCGTCTATGGAGTCTGAACCGGGTTTCCCGTCAGAGCTCCTTGAAGCATTACGCGCAACGGCCACTGAGATGACCGAAAAATATGGCGCGTAACTTCACACCGTTTTTATCGGCGTAGTACTTTCGCCACACCAGGGAAAACAAAGGCCTTCGGGCCTTTTTCTTTAAATCTGATCGCCACGCTTTACGCAGCACTCCGGTTGCCTGTGTCCGTCTCTCATTGCCTCCTGTATCGGTTCAGCATGCGGAGGGACGACCATCTGTAGTGGCTGTTGCAATCTCTGTGCGCATCAGAGCAGTGAAACTGATAACCGGCGTAAACCGGCCAGCAGGCGGGTAGACGTTATTTCATTTCTTCTGGACAAGGACTGGCGGGGACATATGGAACGGGTAAATCCGATTAAGCACGTTGGCGTGGCACTGGTTTTAATTCTTCTCTCCATCGCGGGTGCCATTATTGGCATTCAGCTGATTACCACCATTGGCGTAACGCCTAACACCTCTATTATCGGCGCGCTGTTTGCCATGCTGCTGGCGCGTATTCCGCTGCAGGCATTTCGCCGTTATCGTTCAATTGAAATCCAGAACCTGGCGCAGACCGCCATCTCTTCAGCCACCTTTGGGGCGGCGAACAGTCTGTTGATGCCGATTGCCGTGCCCTGGGCGCTGGGTGAACCGCAACTGGTCCTGCCGCTGTTCTGTGGCGTCAGCGCCGCGATGCTGTTGGATGCCTGGCTGCTCTATCGGCTGTTTGATACCCGCGTCTTTCCGGCCAGTAATGCCTGGCCACCGGGCGTTGCGGCAGCAGAAGCGATCAAAGCGGGTGATAAAGGCGGACGCCAGGCGTGGCTGCTGGTGCTGGGCATCGTGGGTGGCGTCGTCGGTGCCATGCTGAAGATCCCGATGTCCGCCTTCGGCACCGCGTTTATCGGCAATATCTGGGCGCTGTCGATGCTCGGCATCGGTTTTCTGCTGCGTGCCTATGCGCAGCCGGTGGCCGGTATTGATATTAATGCGCTCTATATTCCGCATGGCGTGATGGTCGGTGCCGGTCTGGTAGCGCTGATTCAGGTCGTGATGGTGATTCGCAGCCGCAAAAATGATGCGCTGGTGGTGAGCCGCAATGGCAATGAGGTGCAGCGGGCGCTGGGTTTCGGCAGCGTGGGTTACATCGTGATTTCGGCGCTGCTGGCGCTGGCGGGCGGCCTGTGGAGTGAGATGGGCATCGCGATGCTGCTGCTGTTTGTTCTTTATGCCGCGTTTGCTGCTTTCGCCCATGAACTGATTGTCGGCATTGCCGCTATGCACTCCGGCTGGTTCCCGGCCTTTGCCGTGGCGCTGATTACGCTGATTATCGGCATTCTGATCGGCTTCCCACCGCTGGCGCTCTGCCTGCTGTGCGGCTTTACCGCCGCCACCGGTCCGGCGTTCGCCGATATGGGTTATGACCTGAAGGCGGGCTTTATCCTGCGCGGCAACGGTGCCGATCTGCAGCAGGAGCTCTGGGGACGTCGTATTCAGCTCATCGCAGCTATGATCGCCTTTGTTGTGTCGATTCCGCTGGTCTGGTACGCCCATACCTTCTTTTTTGCTGACAACCTGCTGCCGCCTGTAGCGCGGGTGTATGCCAAAACCATTCAGGCGGGTGCCGAGCCAGGTATCGCCGGGAATCTGCTGATGTGGGCGATTCCGGGTGCGATTATTCAGTTGATCGGCGGGCCGAAACGCCAGCTGGGCGTGCTACTCGCCACCGGTTTATTAATTAATAACGCCATGGCGGGCTGGGCAGTGGTGGTAGGGATCGCCTTACGCATTGTAATCATCCGGATCTGGGGCGAGCGGGGCCGGTCGCCTATGGAGGTGATGGCGGCAGGCTTTATTGCCGGTGATGCCCTCTACAGCTTCTTTCATTCGCTGTTTGCCAGCAGCAGCAAGAAATAAAAGGATAAAGCATGAGTTTGCAGCAGACCCTAGCGGTTTTTGAGTTACTGGATAGCGCCCACATTGACGGACAGCAGGTGGTGGATCTCTTCGCGGCGTATCCTGATGTTGATGCCCGCTTTACCCGTGTCTCCGGTCCCAAAGGCCGCACCGATTTTGTGCGCATTGATATTCCGGGGACGCAGGGCAAATCAGGCGGCGGCAGTGCACCGACGCTGGGGATTATTGGTCGCCTTGGTGGCATCGGCGCTCGTCCTGGTCGTATCGGCATGGTGTCAGATGCGGATGGCGCGATCGCGGCCGTTGCCAGCGCGCTTAAACTGGCGCAGATGCAGAGCAAAGGCGACAGGCTCGATGGCGACGTCATCATTACCACCCATATCTGCCCGGATGCGCCAACGCGGCCGCATCTGCCGGTCGATTTCATGGACTCGCCGATTGACGATGTCACCATGAATGATAATGAAGTGGTGGCGGGTGTGGATGCGATTCTGTCAATCGACACCACCAAAGGTAACCGCATTATCAACCACAAAGGCTTTGCCCTGTCGCCGACGGTGAAAGAGGGCTACATCCTGCGGGTTTCGGAGGATCTGCTGCGCATCATGGAGATGACCAGCGGCCGTCCGGCGGTGACCTTTCCCATCACCACGCAGGATATTACACCTTACGGCAATGGGGTTTATCACCTCAACAGCATTCTGCAACCTTCTACCGCCACGGATGTGCCGGTGGTGGGGGTGGCGATCACTGCCGAGTCGGTGGTGCCGGGCTGCGGAACCGGCGCCAGCCATGAAGTGGACATTGCGGCAGCGGCGAAGTTTGCCATTGAGGTGGCCAAGGAGTTTGGTCGTGGAACCTGTCACTTCTACGACGCCGAAGAGTATGCGCGGCTGATTTCGCTCTATGGCAGCCTGGCGCATCTGCGTCACCGGAATCACTAAGATGACGAAACCACTGGTAACGCTGACTATCGGCCAGTCTCCGCGCAGCGATATTCTGCCGCTGCTGCGGCAGCATCTGCCGGATGCGCTGACCGATCACGCCGGTTTACTGGATGGACTCAGCGCGGCAGAGATTGCCGCACGCTTCGCGCCAGCAGCGGGCGACCGGGTTCTGGTGTCGCGGCTGCAGAGTGGTGAACAGGTGCGGCTGGCGGCCTCGAAAGTGGAGCAGGGATTGCAGCGCAAAATCAGTGCGCTGGAACAGGCGGGCTATGCGACCATTCTGCTGCTCTGCACCGGTGAATTCAGCAGGCTCCGCACCCAGCGTGCGCTACTGCTAGAGCCGGATCGCCTGATTCCACCGCTCATCTGCGCCATGGTGCAGCAGCAGCGGGTCGGCATTGTCGTGCCGGTTGAGGAGCAGATTGTTGAGCAGGCAGGTAAGTGGCAGCAACTGCCCGCGCAGCCCTGCTTTGCGGTCGCCAGTCCCTATCAGGGCGATCAGGCAACCTTCGCCGATGCTGCAAACAGTCTGAAAGCGCAGGGCGCAGCGCTGGTGGTGCTCGACTGTATGGGTTATCACCAGCAGCATCGGATAGGGTTACAGCAGCGGCTGGGCGTACCGGTTCTGCTCTCTAATCAGCTGGTGGCGCGCCTGGCGGCGGAGTTGCTTCCCTGAGTGAAGAGATCACAAACGGCCATCATTTCGCGTGACAGATCAGCGGGTTCCCTTCTACACTGCCAGACACACAACATGTGCTCTGGAGAACTATTATGCTCAACGTTAGTGAGTATTTTGACGGAAAAGTTAAGTCTATCGGTTTTGACAGTGCGAGCACCGGACGTGCCAGCGTGGGCGTAATGGCTGAAGGCGAATACACATTCGGTACCGGCCAGCCGGAGGAGATGACCGTGGTCAGCGGCTCGCTTAAGGTATTACTGCCAGGTGAAACCGAGTGGAAATGGTTTGAAGCGGGTTCGGTGTTTAACGTGCCGGGTCACAGCGAATTTCATCTGCAGGTTGGCGAGCCAAGTTCCTATCTCTGCCGTTACCTGAAAGATTAAAAACATGGCCGCTTAGCGGTAATGCTGGTCAGTTAAGATTAGATTTGTAAAAGCTGCCACGGTCAAACGTGGCAGCTTTTTTTCCGGGCGAGCCAGCCGCAGTGCGGGCCAGCGCGCCTCTGCTGCTGCCGGGCCGTCCTCGCGCCGCTCACGCGGTACCTTCGGCTTTGACGTCGTGCCGACGAACCGTTCGGGGATCGGCCCTCCCTGGCCGGCCCCGAACTGTCCACGCTTCCCGGCGTGGACTTCTGGCCCG
>NZ_CACSJS010000010.1:0-115344 GCF_902706165.1 Pantoea sp. 18059 | reverse complement strand
CTGAAGGGACGTTGAAGACTACGACGTTGATAGGCCGGGTGTGTAAGCGCAGCGATGCGTTGAGCTAACCGGTACTAATGACCCGTGAGGCTTAACCTTACAACGCCAGAGGCGTTTTTGAGAGACAGATTTTCAGCTTGTTAACCGGATACAGTTGTGTCCTGCGGACTGAAGTCCGAAGGATTTTGCGCTGAGGCAAGGCGGCAACCGAGCGATACGAAGGAGCATACTGAAGTATGTGACGGAGTAGCGCGAGGGCGGCCAACGCAGCATCAGCACAAAAGACACAGGACAGAGCACAAAGAATTTGCCTGGCGGCTTTAGCGCGGTGGTCCCACCTGACCCCATGCCGAACTCAGAAGTGAAACGCCGTAGCGCCGATGGTAGTGTGGGGTCTCCCCATGCGAGAGTAGGGAACTGCCAGGCATTAAATAAGTGAAGAAGCCCCGCACGAAAGTGCGGGGCTTTTTTACGTCTGCACTTTGCCACGTTAAGTTGAAAACTTGACCTGTAAGCCTGCTCCGGTAGCCTCCAGGTTCCTCCATTTCCTTTTTGAATTACCAGTAGCCTGATAAACACCGGAAACTATAATGATCATTAGATCAAAATATAAAATAAAGACTAGCAGATACAAAGTTTTTGAAATTTATAGCTTAATAAGTTACCAACTTATTAAGCTAATATGATAATAAACCTGCTAACAGGGCTAACGCATAGCATTTAGAATGAATGGATTTTATTCTATTTACATTTTTTAGTGCTTGATTGAAACTAATTTCGACATTTAATTAAATGTCTCCGATGGATTTCTATTGAGCATTAACTAATTTAAGGAAGATTAAAATGAAAGAACTAACTGTTGCTGAAACAGAATTAGTATCAGGTGCCGCCTCTACTGGGATCTTAGACAGCATCGGTGGTGCAGTTATCGGAATGTTTGCTGGCGGAATGGGCGTTGCATGGGCGGGCTGGAACATCTCTGCTAATACTAATGGCGTAACCAGTGGAATCCTGGCTCCAGCACAGGGTGTTTTAGGCGGCCTGTTTGGTGGCATTTGGGGCGTTGTTTTTGGTCTGGTAGTCGGTGCTGCGGAAGGTACTGCTGATTCAATGGCACGCGCAGATTCAGTCTGGACAAATATTTTGAACGCTGGCTGATAATGCTCTGATCGTCCGGGGCATCACCTGCCATTTTAAATATCAGGCGTGCTGCCCCTTTTTTCTCTATCCCTGTCTGAAGCTATTTTACTGGTAATCAGTCATCCGATGTTGCAATGGCTGAGAATGCTCAGCGACTCTTATTCCACGAATAACTGTAGCCATCGTCATCCAGAGATAAAAAAGCTCTTTTTTTTGCAAAAATAAGGACGTCCCGTTAATTGTTACTATCGGGCTGGATCTTCTGCTACTGGACTTTACATTATGCTGGCTGACGACCATTTCCGTCCGGCATATTGCCGGCAGGATAGTCCCTAAGGTCATCAGGCGTATTCACATTCAGGAATAGCGATTCATCATCATCCAGCAGCACCGCATGTCCACCCTGATCGCGCAGGAACTGCATCAGGCGACGCTCACCAGCCTGCAAGTATTCACCGAGTGGCGTACGGAGATCGCGATGAATAAGCGCCAGAGTAGGATGATCCCGGGTTTGTGAGCGCACCCACACTGCGGGGGCATCGCCTCGTTGTTGCATCAGCCGCTCCACGAAGTTGAGCGGGATAGCGGGGGTGTCGCAGGCGCTGAATACCGCCCATTCCCCTTCAATCTCACGCAACCCACTGTAGATACCGGCCAGCGGACCGGGATAATCATCAAAAACATCCTGAATAACCCGACATCCGCTTAACTGATAGCGATCAATATTACGATTCGCATTAATCATGACAATGTCGACTTGTGGCCTGAGCCGTTCAAGGACATGCTGATAAAGCGGCCTGCCATCCAGCTGTACTAGCCCTTTGTCCTGACCACCCATACGGCGGCCCTGACCACCGGCCAGAATGATGCCGGTTAATATTGTCATGACTGTGCCCTCGCTGATGACGCACTGTGAAAGGAGAAATCTGAATGAAATGCCATCGTTTAAACGAGTTAATCGCGTTGCTGCAACCCGCCTGGCAAAAAGAGCCTGATCTTAATCTGGTCACATTTTTGCAGAAACTGGCTCAGGAATCTGGTTTCCGTGGCCCGTTAAGTGAATTAACCGATGATGTATTAATTTACCATCTCAAGATGCGTGATTCAGCCAGCGATGATGAGATCCCAGGCCTGAAAAAAGACTATGAAGTTGATTTCAAAACAGCACTGCTCCGCGCACGGGGTGTCATTAAACAGGACGAGTAGTGTTATCCTTGGCTGCTATTTGCAAGGGCAACTACAGGTAACATGATGAGCGACGCTGCTTTTAACTTCCAGACATTGAATCCCGACGTGTTGCTTGATGCGCTCTGGGAAACAGGAATTCGCGTCGAATCGGGTCTGACAGCCCTGAACAGCTATGAGAACAGGGTTTATCAATTCAGCGACGACGAAAAACGCCGCTATGTTGCGAAGTTTTATCGCCCACAGCGCTGGCGTGCCGAACAGATTGCTGAAGAACATCAGTACGCACTTGATCTGCTGGCTGACGAAGTGCCCATCGCGGCGCCGCTGCGGTTAAAGGGTGAGACATTGCACAGTCACGCTGGCTTCTTCTTTGCCGTATTCCCCAGCCTGGGCGGACGGCAATATGAGACAGACAACGAAGATCAGATGGAGTGGGTAGGCCGCTTCCTGGGCCGCATTCATCAGACCGGGCGTAAAGCGCTGTTCAGGCATCGGCCTGCCATCGGTCTGGATGAATATCTGCATGAACCCCGGCAGGTGCTGGAGCACTCTCTGTTAGTGCCTGCATCGCTTAAAGTCGCACTGCTACAGGCTATCGATAAGCTGGGAAACACGCTGCAACAACAGTGGCACACCACGTGGCAGCCGCTACGATTACATGGCGACTGCCATCCGGGTAATATCCTGTGGCGTGACGGACCGCTGTTTGTCGATCTGGATGATGCCCGTAATGGCCCGGCCGTGCAGGATCTCTGGATGCTGGTCAGCGGCGATCGTCAGGAACAGCGTATTCAATGGGATATACTGCTGGAGGCGTACAGTGAGTTCAGTGATTTTGATATTAATGAATTGTCACTGATTGAACCTTTACGCGCCATGCGCATGGTTTATTATCTGGCCTGGGTTGTCCGACGCTGGCAGGATCCCGCTTTTCCGCGCGCTTTCCCCTGGATGACAGATGAAGATTTCTGGCGCAGGCAAATTTCACTCTTTACCGAGCAGGAGAAGCTGTTGCAGGAACCTCCTCTGCAGCTGACACCGCAATATTAATGACGTAGTCAGGAGAATTTTTCACGATGAAAAAAATTTGGTTTGCACTGATGGGTTTAGTGCTGGCATTCAGCGCATCTGCTGCCCAGTTCACTGAAGGTAAACAATATGTGAGTCTGCCTAAACCTGTGGCCGGCGAACCTCAGGTGATGGAGTTCTTCTCCTTCTTCTGCCCGCACTGCTATCAGTTTGAACGTATTTATCACGTCAATGACGCGGTGAAAAAGAATCTGCCTGCTGACACTAAGATGGTGAAATACCACGTCGATTTTCTCGGTGGAGAGCTGGGGCCGGTCGTGACCCAGGCCTGGGCTGTCGCGATGGCGCTGGGCGTTGAAGATAAAGTGACAGCACCGATCTTCGATGGCATTCAGAAAACGCAGACCATCACCGATCCTGCCAGTCTGAAAGAGACCTTTGTCAAAGCGGCCGGTATCTCTGCGGCGGACTATGATGCAGCCTGGAACAGCTTCGCCGTAAAAGCGCTGGTTGCGCAGCAGCAAAAAGCCGCTGCTGATGTTGATCTGCGTGGTGTGCCTGCTATTTTCGTGAATGGCAAATACATGGTTAACAACGGCGGTCTTGATACCAGCACTATGGATAATTTCGTCGCAGACTATGCGAACGTGGTTAAATTCCTGGTAAGCCAGAAGTAATCAGCCTCACACCCCCGTTAAACGCCAGCTCTGCTGGCGTTTTTTTTATGCCTTTGAACAACGGGCCAATTTTTGTCCATCTCCAGGGCATAAATTTAATATCCACACAAGGGATCGCGCTATTAAAAATAGCGATCGGGTCACGGAAATTAAATAAGCCAATGAAATTTATGGTTTTTATTCAAGTGTCGATTATTTATTTTCCTGAAAAACAGCGCGTTATAATTTTTACGCACAAAGTTATCCACAGAACGATCGTTGCGATCCTGTCCCCAAAAGCGTGAAAAACTCCAGACGTGGCACGCCTTAGTTCACCATTTCTGCCTGGTTGTGGCATCCTTATAGCCCAACTCATAGCAACGAAGACTACACAGACTTATGGCGCAAATAGCAGAAAATCCCCTGATTCTGGTCGATGGCTCATCCTACCTTTATCGCGCGTATCACGCGTTTCCGCCGCTGACCAATAGTGCAGGTGAACCCACTGGTGCCATGTACGGCGTGCTCAACATGCTGAAAAGCCTGCTGGCGCAATACAATCCGAGTCACGTTGCTGTGGTGTTCGATGCCAAAGGCAAAACCTTCAGGGACGAGCTGTTTGAGCATTACAAATCTCATCGTCCCCCGATGCCTGACGAGCTCCGTGCACAAATTGAACCACTGCATGAGATGGTGCGGGCGATGGGGCTGCCGTTGCTGGCTGTGAGCGGCGTCGAGGCTGATGATGTCATCGGTACGCTGGCGCTGGAAGCGGAGAAAAAGGGTCTCTCAGTGCTGATCAGCACCGGCGACAAAGATATGGCGCAGCTGGTCACGCCCGCCATCACGCTGATTAACACTATGAGCAACACCATTCTGGGACCAGAAGAGGTTGAGCAGAAATATGGTGTTCCACCCGCATTGATCATCGATTTCCTTGCCATGATGGGTGATAGCTCTGATAACATTCCTGGCGTGCCAGGCGTCGGTGAGAAAACGGCACAGGCGTTGCTGCAGGGGCTGGGCAGCATGCAGACGATCTATGACAATCTGGACAAAGTGGCCGATCTCGGCTTTCGTGGTGCCAAAACCATGGCGACCAAACTTGAGCAGAATCGTGATGTGGCGTTTCTCTCTTATCAGCTGGCGACCATTAAGACAGACGTTGAGCTGGCGCTGCCCTGTGAAGAGCTCACAGTCACTGAACCCGATACAGAGGCATTGCAGGCCCTGTTCAGTCGTTACGAGTTCAAACGCTGGCTGAGTGACCTGCAGGACGGTAAATGGCTGCAGGGTAAAAAGAGCACTACGCAGGCGCAAAAAGCGCAGGCCGATGAACCGGCCCCGGTGGTTGAAACCAGCAGCGTGTTACCGACCGAGGGTTATGTCACCATTCTGGATCAGGATCTCTTTGATAGCTGGCTGGAGAAGCTGAAAAACAGCGAAGTCTTTGCGTTTGATCTGGAGACCGACGCGCTGGATACCCTAAGCGCTAATATCGTCGGCATCAGCTTCGCGGTGGCGCCCGGTGAAGCCGCCTATCTGCCGGTTGCCCATGACTATCTTGATGCGCCTGATCAACTGGATCGCGCTACCGTTCTGGCACAGCTCAAGCCCTTGCTGGAAGATGAGAGCGCATGGAAAGTTGGCCAGAACCTGAAATACGATCGCGGCGTGCTGAAAAACTACGACATTGAACTGGCCGGTATCAAATTCGACACCATGCTTGAGTCCTATATCCTCAACAGCGTGGTGGGCAAACATGACATGGATAGCCTGGCCGCTCGCTGGCTTAACCATAAAACCGTGACCTTCCAGGAGATCGCCGGTAAAGGCAAAAATCAGCTGACGTTCAATCAAATCGCGTTAGAGCAGGCATCCCATTACGCTGCCGAAGATGCAGATGTGACCCTGCAGTTGCATCTGAAGATGTGGCCAGAGCTGGAGAAAGAAGCGGGCCCGAAAAAAGTCTTCGAACAGATTGAGATGCCGTTACTGACGGTGATTTCGCGCATAGAGCGCAACGGTGTGTTGATCGATCAGTCTATTCTGGCGCAGCATTCGAAAGAGCTGACGGCCCGACTGGCTGAGCTTGAGTTGAAAGCGCATGAGCTGGCGGGGGAACCCTTCAACCTCTCATCCACCAAGCAGCTTCAGGTGATCCTGTTTGAAAAACAGGGCATCAAGCCCACGAAGAAAACACCAGGCGGCGCGCCTTCAACCAGCGAAGAGGTGTTAGCCGAGCTGGCACTTGATTATCCGTTACCCAAAGTGATTCTGGAGCATCGCGGCTTATCCAAACTTAAGTCTACTTATACGGATAAATTACCGCTGATGATCAATCCGATCAGTGGCAGGGTACATACCTCTTATCATCAGGCCGTCACCGCAACCGGACGCTTATCCTCTGCCGATCCGAATCTGCAAAACATTCCGGTGCGTAATGATGAAGGACGCCGAATCCGTCAGGCATTTGTAGCGGCCAAAGGCCATCGCATTGTGGCGGCAGACTATTCACAAATCGAACTGCGTATCATGGCGCATCTCTCTCAGGACAAAGGATTGCTGGACGCTTTTGCCCAGGGCGAAGATATCCACCGCGCGACGGCATCCGAAGTGTTTGGCGTGGCGCTGGATAAGGTCAGCGGCGAACAGCGTCGCAGCGCCAAAGCGATCAACTTTGGTCTGATTTATGGCATGAGCGCCTTTGGTCTGTCACGTCAGTTGAATATCGGTGCGGGTGAAGCGAAAAAGTATATGGATCTCTACTTTGAACGCTATCCGGGCGTCCTGCGCTATATGGAGAACACACGCCAGCTGGCGGCGAGTAAAGGCTATGTCGAAACGCTGGAAGGCCGTCGGCTGTGGCTGCCCGATATTAAATCCGGTAACGCCATTCGCCGGAAAGCCGCTGAACGTGCCGCGATCAATGCGCCGATGCAGGGAACGGCAGCGGATATCATTAAGCGGGCAATGATTGCCGTGGATAACTGGCTGGAACAGCAAAACGACAATGCCGTCAGAATGATCATGCAGGTTCACGATGAACTGGTGTTCGAAGTCAAAGCCGGGGCGGTTGAAGAGGCGAGCCAGAAAATCCGTGCGCTGATGGAAGGTAGCGTGCAACTCGACGTACCTTTACTGGTTGAAGTCGGTGTGGGTGACAACTGGGATGAAGCCCACTGATTCGATGCGTGTGGTCGGTTCTGAAGAACAGAACCGGCCCTGAATCAGGTATAAGAAAATCGTTTAGTTGACCGGTTTAGCGTGGTTAACGCTGGCACTGAGAGAAAACGCTTTTCTAACTGCTTATGGTCTAAACACTTTTTTCGTCATTAAACTACATCGCAACGCTATTTTTGTGACGTGCATGGTAAAAAAAGTCCTGTTTCATGTAAGTAAGCAACAAAAAAGCCTTTGTCACGCACAGAAAATCAGGTAAAGTTCGTCGCGTAGGGTACAGAGGTAAGATGTTCTATCTTTCAGACCTTTTACTTCACGTAATCGGATTTGGCTGAATTTAGCCGCCCCAGTCATTCTGTGACTGGGGCGTTTTTTATTGGGCTTTTTGTACCGTCAGCATCACCGGCACAAGGTTGCCACTCACTCTTCCGCGTCCTGATCTTCAACCGCAGGTTCAAGCGTATTAAACCAGCTGTCCAGCTTCTGACGAACCTTATCCACGCCGATTTTCTTCAGCGATGAGAAGAGCTCTACCTGCACATCACCAACAAATTCGAGTGCGGCTTCACGCACGACATTGAGCTGCGCTTTACGGGCACCTGAGGCCAGTTTGTCTGCTTTAGTGAGAAGCAACAGCACCGGAATGCCACTTTCCACTGACCACTGAATCATCTGCCGGTCGAGATCTTTCAGCGGATGACGGATATCCATCAGGATAACCAGTCCTTTCAGCGCCTGACGTTTTTGCAGGTATTCACCTAACGCGCGCTGCCACTTCAGCTTCATCTCTTCCGGGACTTCGGCATAACCGTAACCGGGCAGGTCGACCAGACGCTTACCTTCTTTCACTTCAAACAGGTTAATCAGCTGCGTACGTCCCGGCGTTTTACTGGTACGCGCCAGACCCTTCTGATTGGTTAACGTATTCAGCGCACTCGATTTTCCCGCGTTCGAGCGGCCAGCGAAAGCCACCTCAATTCCGGTATCGGCAGGCAGATGGCGGATATCCGGCGCGCTCATGACAAAGTGGGTAACGTGGTAATTCAATTCAGACAAGGTGACACTCCAGAAAACGCATTAAGGCAATGCGGGCGATTATACGCGTTATGACGCGAAAGTGCTCAATCGCATCTCGGTAACAAACTTTGTAAGAGATTTGCCATTCACGGTGCGGGTTATTTCGCTTTTTACTTTAATTACTAAAAATAAAAAAATATGTAATTCAACCAATTATCTTAAAACGTTCTTTTTTTGAACTAACTATTTTTGACACTGACTTGAGGCTTTTACCAGTTGGTCTACATTAGTGTGCAGTGCACGGCAGCACACATCAGGATGATGCGCTCAGGGATACCAGGAGGGTTATGAGCGATGGAATGGAACAGGGTCAGGGATGCGGCCAGACAGGGATAAGGAATAGCTCAGGAGTTGAGCAGGCGCGGGATTAACCGGGATGTTACGAGCCGAAAAGGATTTAAAACATGATTCCTTCTTATGAAGGTATGAAATAAGGCGACAGCTTGAGCTGTCGCCTTTTTTCTTTGTCTACTTTCTGCTAGATTTCGCCGCAATTCTATACTGAATAAAAAAAGCCGGGACCGAATACTATGAAGCAACCTGCACGAGCTGCTAACGGCAAACCTGCCGTCAAAGCCAAACGCAAATCGCGTGACGATATCAACCATGAAGCACGCGATCGCAAACGTGATAAAAAGCATCGCGGACATGCATCTGGCAGCCGTGCTAATCCGGCGGCGTCCGAAAACAATGGCGGACGTCAGGCGGACAGCGTCAAAGATCCGCGCATCGGGAGTAAAAAACCGGTGGCCCTGATCGCTGAAGGAAAAACCGCCGCCGTTAAACCAAAGAAAAGCGCAGAAAAACCGGCAGCAGAGAAGAAAGTGCGTCTGACACCAGAAGAAGAGCTGGCGAAGCTGGAAAATGACGAACGTCTGGATGCGCTGCTGGATCGGCTGGAAAATGGCGAAACGCTGTCGGCTGAAGATCAGGGCTGGCTGGATGCCTCGCTGGATCGTATCGACGAACTGATGGAGCAGTTAGGCATTGTGATGGATGATGCCGAAGATGAGCAGGCTGAAGAAGATATGTACCGTCTGCTGAAAGGCAACTAAGCAAATTTGATCGGCATGCGCTATCCGCATGCCGCGCTTAACAGGTAAACGACAATGTTTTGGCCTGGATCAATTTTCGCGCTGCTGGCGACATGTTATCTGCTGTGGTTATTGTTTAAACTACGACGCCTGTCGCGTCTGAAGCAACGTTTACGTCGGGTCTCATCCCGCTCACCTTTTGTCTCCTCTTCTTCGCGACCTTCTCTCAGACGACGTTCCCGGAAGGAGTGAGCATGCCATCGCAGCAGATTGAGTGGGATCAGGCGTTAATTGAAAAATACAATTATGCCGGCCCGCGTTACACCTCCTATCCCACTGCGCTGGAGTTCAGCGAGCAGTACGCGGAAAACGACTTCCAGCGTGCCGTGGCGCGTTACCCTGATCGTCCGCTGTCGCTCTATGTCCATATTCCCTTCTGCCATCGTCTCTGCTACTTCTGCGGCTGCAATAAGATAGTGACGCGTCAGCGCCACAAAGCGGATCGCTATCTGGATGTGCTTGAGCAGGAGATTATTCAGCGTGCGCCGCTGTTTCGTCAGCGTCAGGTCACGCAGCTTCACTGGGGCGGCGGCACGCCAACCTTCCTCGACAATGCGCAGATTTCCCGGCTGGTGGGTTTACTGAAGCAGCATTTCAGCGTGGCCGATGATGCCGAAATGTCGATTGAAGTGGATCCCCGGGAAATTGCGCTGGATGTGATTGATCACCTGCGATCGCTGGGATTCAACCGGCTGAGCATGGGGGTGCAGGACTTCAACAAATCGGTGCAGGAGCGGGTTAACCGGGTACAGGATGAAGAGGTGATTTTCGGGCTGATGGCGCGTGCCCGTGAACAGGGGTTCAGCTCGACCAGCATTGACCTCATCTATGGTTTACCCCTGCAGACGCCCGCCAGCTTCGCCTGGACGCTGGAGCGGGTACTGGCGCTGAGCCCGGATCGTCTTAGCGTCTTTAACTATGCGCATCTGCCGGCGATGTTCGCGGCACAGCGTAAAATCAAAGAGGGTGAACTGCCATCGGCTCAGCAAAAGCTGGATATTTTACAGCAGACCATCGCAACCCTGACTCAGCAGGGCTACCAGTTCATTGGAATGGATCACTTTGCGAAGCCGCAGGATGAACTGGCTATCGCGCAGCGCAAAGGCCAGCTGCATCGCAATTTCCAGGGATACACGACGCAGGGCGACAGCGATTTGCTGGGGCTTGGCGTCTCTGCCATCAGCATGATTGGCGACAGTTATGCGCAGAACCAGAAAGACCTTAATACCTGGTACAATTGTGTGGAACAGCAGGGAAATGGCCTGTGGCGTGGCATCGCCTTAACCGACGATGATTGCCTGCGTCGGGACGTGATAAAAACGCTGATTTGTAACTTCTCGCTGAATTTTGCCGCGACAGAAGCGCAATGGGGCATTCGCTTCAGCGACTATTTTGCTGAGGACCTGGCGCTGCTGAAGCCGTTGATAGCTGATGGGCTGGTGGAACAAACCGCTACGGGGCTGGAGGTGACGGGAATTGGCCGGTTACTGATCCGCAATATCTGCATGTGCTTTGATCGCTATCTGCGTCAGAAAGCACGTCAGCAGCAGTTCTCCCGCGTTATCTGAAGAAACGGGCTGGCAGACTTCACCACCAGCCCGTACTGAACCGCTTATTCCATGCCCAGCTCTTTGAGCTTGCGCGTCAGCGTGTTTCGTCCCCAGCCCAGCAAACGTGCCGCTTCCTGTTTGTGGCCCTGCGTATGACGCAGCGCAGTGGTGAGCAGCGTGCGCTCCATCTCCGGCTGGGCTTCTGAAAGCAGATTCTGATGACCGGAACGCAGAGCGCGATCGGCCCACTGTGCCAGCAGCGTTGCCCAGCTGTCAGGCAGCGACTGCACCGGATTCTCCGGCGTACTGGATTCAAACAGTTCTCCGGGCAGGTCCTGAATCAGGACTTCCTGACCCGCAGCCATCACGGTCAGCCAGCGACAGGTGTTCTCCAGCTGACGCACATTACCTGACCAGTGCAGTCGGGTTAACGCTGTCTCGGTTTCCGGATGCAGAATCTTCGCTTCCACACCCAGCTCACGCGCCGCTACCTGGAGGAAATAACGCGCCAGACGCGGGATATCCTCACGACGCTCACGCAGCGGTGGCAGATGCACACGAATCACATTCAGGCGGTGAAACAGATCCTCACGGAACTTGCCTTCCTGTACGCGTAATTCCAGATTCTGATGGGTCGCCGCGATAATACGTACATCCACTTTGACCGGCGCATAGCCACCAACGCGATAGAACTGGCCATCGGCCAGCACGCGCAGCAGACGGGTCTGCACATCCAGCGGCATATCACCGATCTCATCCAGAAACAGCGTGCCGCCATCCGCCTGCTCAAAA
This sequence comes from Pantoea sp. 18059, assembly GCF_902706165.1. Lineage (NCBI taxonomy): Bacteria > Pseudomonadati > Pseudomonadota > Gammaproteobacteria > Enterobacterales > Erwiniaceae > Pantoea > Pantoea sp. 18059. The sequence continues at coordinate 103,635 of NZ_CACSJS010000010.1, read as the reverse complement.
CGGCCCTGACGGATCTGGTTCGCCCCGGTAAAGGCGCCTTTTTCGTGACCAAACAGTTCTGATTCAATTAAATCTTTGGGGATCGCCGCCATGTTGAGCGCGATAAAGGGCGCTTTGGTGCGCGGGCTGTGGCGATGCAGCGCATGGGCCACCAGCTCTTTACCGGTACCGGACTCGCCGTTGATCAGCACACTGATCGACGAGCGCGATAATCGTCCGATGATGCGGAACACATCCTGCATCGCGGGCGCTTCACCGATGATATCGGTGGTGGGTCCGCTGACCGGCTGATTACGTGGCTGCTGCTGCTCCTGATAGTGGCTGATAGCACGCTCGACCAGCGCAACCGCTTCATCGATATCGAACGGCTTAGGCAGGTAATCAAAGGCACCCTGCTGATAGGCGCTGACGGCAGCGTCCAGATCTGAATGCGCCGTCATTATGATGACCGGAAGCATCGGATGACGCTGTTTAATCTGTTTCAGCAGCGCCAGGCCATCCATACCGGGCATGCGAATGTCTGACAGTAAAACGTCCGGGGTCTTGGTTGAGAGGGCATCCAGCACCTCGCTTGCGCTGTCAAAAGTCGCACAGCTCAAACCGGCTCCAGTGAGCGCGCGTTCAAGCACCCAGCGGATGGAGCTATCGTCATCGACGATCCAGACTATCCCTCGTTGCATAGAAACCTCACTGGCGAATAGGCAGGTAAACCGAGAATTCGGTGTGTCCCGGCCAACTGTTAAATTCTATTTTTCCTGAATGTTGATCAATCAGGCTACGGGCGATGGAGAGGCCTAAACCGGTACCGCCTTCGCGTCCGCTGACCATCGGATAAAACAGCGTATCCTGCAGCTGGGCCGGAATGCCGGGGCCATCATCTTCAATATCAATACGTGCCACCAGCCGATAACGCGTGCCGTGCAGCGTCAGCTGGAAAGCCGTGCGGGTGCGGATAATAATGGTGCCGCCATCGTCGCCCAGCGCCTGAAGCGCATTGCGCACCACGTTAAGCAGCACCTGTTCAATCTGATCGGGATCGTGCGGCAGTTCCGGCAGGCTGGGATCATAATCCCGTACCAGCGAAACATTCTCCGGCAGCTCCATTGACACCAGATTGACCACCCGTTCGGCCACCTGATGAATGCTCTGCGTGATGTGCATGCCCGGCTGCTGCGGCCCCAGCAGACGATCAACCAGATTCCGCAACCGGTCGGCCTGTTCAATAATCACTTTGGTATATTCATTCAGCGAGGGATCGGGCAGGGCGCGGGATAAAAGCTGTGCCGCGCCGCGCAATCCTCCCAGCGGATTTTTAATCTCATGGGCCAGGCCGCGAACCAGATCGCGAGCGGCCACCTGCTGGGCGTGCTGTAACTGCTCCTGACTGAGACGACGCTGATTATCCATCGGCGCCATTTCCATCAGGATTAAGCCATCGGGTAACCGCTGGGCGGTCAGCGACATAATGTGCGCGCGACCATCTACCACCAGCGTGACCTCACTGTCAGTAAATCCCTGGCCAGCCTCAAGACTCTCGCGCATCACCTCGATATTCAGCGAAAAGTAGCCGGTTAACTCCGGTAACGGCGTGCCGAACAATTTGCGTGAGCTTTGCGCCAGTAATTGCTGCGCCGCCGGGTTGGCGTAATGAATAACCAGATCGTTATCCACCAACAAAATACTGTTGATTAACGCGTTGAGAATCTGCCCTGCATCGGGCAGAGAGCCAGTTGCCATACAACGTTCCTCTGCACTAAAGAGGTGCATTTTAGTCTTTAAGCCGAAAAGAGGGCGAATGAACGGTGAATTCGCGGAGAAAAAAGCCCATCCGAAGATGGGCTAAAAGTTTCCACGGCAACAAAAAACGTCTGACCAGTTAAACGCTGTAGTAGAGCTCGAACTCAACCGGGTGTGGCGTCATGCGAACGCGATCCATCTCTGCTTTACGCAGTTCGATGTAAGCATCGATCGATTCGTCAGTGAATACTCCGCCGCGGGTCAGGAACTCGCGGTCTTCGTTCAGTGCATTCAGCGCTTCTTCCAGAGAGCCTGCAACTTTTGGAATCTCAGCTTCTTCTTCCGGTGGCAGGTCATACAGGTTTTTGTCCATCGCATCGCCAGGATGGATTTTGTTGATGATGCCATCCAGGCCAGCCATCAGCAGTGCGGTGAACGCCAGGTATGGGTTAGCCGCTGGATCCGGGAAGCGCGCTTCGATACGACGCGCTTTCGGGCTGGCAACAACCGGAATACGGATTGAGGCTGAACGGTTACGGGCAGAGTAAGCCAGCATAACCGGTGCTTCGTAACCCGGGACCAGACGCTTGTAAGAGTTGGTGGTCGGGTTCGCCAGGGCGTTGATCGCTTTAGCGTGCTTGATGATACCGCCGATGTAGAACAGCGCCATTTCAGACAGGCCGCCGTACTTATCGCCGGCAAACAGGTTCTGGCCACCTTTGGAGAGTGACATATGGCAGTGCATGCCTGAACCGTTGTCGCCAAACATAGGCTTCGGCATAAAGGTCGCGGTTTTGCCGTAAGCGTGCGCAACGTTGTGAACCACATATTTGTAGATCTGAATTTCGTCCGCTTTTTTGGTCATGGTATTGAAGCGGGTTGCCACTTCGTTCTGACCCGCGGTCGCCACTTCGTGGTGATGCGCTTCAACAACCAGGCCCATCTGCTCCATGGTCAGACACATGGCAGAACGAATGTCCTGTGATGAGTCAACTGGTGGAACCGGGAAGTAGCCGCCTTTCAGACCTGGACGGTGACCTTTGTTACCGCCTACGTACTCTTTACCGGTGTTCCATGCCGCTTCTATATCGTCGATAGCAACGTGTGAACCGGACGTCGATGAGCCGAAACGGATGTCATCGAACAGGAAGAATTCTGGTTCTGGTCCAAACAGTACGGTATCAGCGATGCCGGAAGAGCGCAGGAAATCTTCAGCGCGCTTAGCGATAGAGCGTGGATCGCGGTCGTAGCCCTGCATGGTGCCTGGCTCGAGGATGTCACAACGGATGATCAGCGTAGAATCTTCGAAGAAAGGATCCATGACCGCCGTGGTGGCGTCAGGCATCAGCACCATGTCTGATTCGTTAATGCCTTTCCAGCCGCCGATAGACGAACCATCGAACATTTTGCCTTCTTCGAAGAAGTCAGCGTTAACCTGGTGAGCAGGGATCGTAACGTGCTGTTCTTTACCTTTGGTATCGGTAAAACGCAGGTCAACAAACTTAACTTCATGCTCGTTCATCATCGAGAGAACGTGTTCAGCGGACATACTCAACTCTCCTGGAAATGGTCTTTCATTATCTACATGGCGAGGAAACGTCGTTTCCGGAATACGTTGCGGGAAAACAACTCCCTGACCAACCTCTTCCGGCACGCTCTTCAACCGACATCTGTCTGGCGTTTACGCTTGATTTAGATAAAGCGAATTCTGTGCCAACTTTTTTGATGATGCTTAAATCGCCTTGTGGTGCACCTTTTTGTCATAAAGCGGCTGCACCACGATCGTTTTATTGCACCATTGTGGTGCTTAGCGGTCATCTGGTGGCACTATTTTGGTGCATCAGACCAACTTAGTGCATTTTCTGCACCGGTAACAGGGCAAATTGGCCTCCATGCAATAAACTTTCAGTGAAAAGTGTGATCGTGTTCAGTCTTCCGCTTAATCAGTGTACAATAACGCGCTATTTCTAATGCCTGAGGCAAAGCTGTGATCGAAAATTTGCGTAACATCGCCATCATCGCGCACGTTGACCATGGAAAGACCACCCTGGTTGACAAACTGCTGCAACAATCCGGTACTTTTGATGCCCGTACCGAAGCAACAGAGCGCGTGATGGACTCCAATGATTTGGAGAAAGAGCGTGGGATTACCATCCTCGCAAAAAACACCGCCATTAAGTGGAATGACTACCGTATCAACATCGTTGATACCCCGGGACACGCCGACTTCGGTGGTGAAGTTGAGCGCGTCATGTCCATGGTGGACTCGGTGCTGCTGGTTGTAGATGCGATGGATGGCCCTATGCCGCAAACCCGCTTCGTGACCAAAAAAGCGTTCGCGCATGGTCTGAAGCCGATTGTGGTTATCAACAAAGTAGACCGCCCTGGTGCGCGTCCGGATTGGGTTGTTGATCAGGTCTTTGACCTGTTCGTTAACCTGGATGCTACTGATGAGCAGCTCGACTTCCCTATCATTTTCGCCTCTGCGCTGAATGGTATTGCTGGTCTTGAGCACACCGACATGGCTGACGATATGACCCCGCTGTATCAGGCGATCGTCGACCACGTTGCACCTCCGCAGGTTGAGGCTGACGCCCCACTGCAGATGCAAATCTCTCAGCTGGACTACAACAACTACCTGGGCGTGATCGGCATCGGCCGTATCAAGCGCGGTAAAGTTAAGCCTAACCAGCAAGTCACTATCATCGATAGCGAAGGCAAAACCCGTAACGGTAAAGTCGGTAAAGTCCTGACTCACCTGGGTCTTGAGCGTATCGACAGCGACCTGGCAGAAGCGGGCGATATCATTGCTATCACCGGTCTGGGCGAGCTGAACATCTCTGACACCATCTGTGATCCACAGAACGTGCAGGCGCTGCCAGCACTGAGTGTCGATGAGCCAACAGTTACCATGTTCTTTAACGTCAACACCTCACCGTTCTGCGGTAAAGAAGGTAAGTACGTGACTTCACGTCAGATCCTTGAGCGTCTGAACAAAGAACTGGTTCACAACGTGGCACTGCGCGTTGAAGAAACTGAAGATGCTGACGCGTTCCGCGTATCAGGTCGTGGTGAGCTTCACCTGTCAGTTCTGATCGAAAACATGCGTCGTGAAGGTTTCGAACTGGCAGTATCCCGTCCGAAAGTTATCTTCCGCGAAATCGATGGCCGTAAACAGGAGCCATTCGAGAACGTTACGCTGGATATCGAAGAGAACAACCAGGGTTCAGTCATGCAAGCCATGGGTGAGCGTAAGGGCGATCTGAAAAACATGGATCCGGATGGCAAAGGCCGCGTACGTCTCGACTACGTGATCCCAAGCCGTGGCCTGATCGGCTTCCGTAACGAATTCATGACCATGACTTCCGGTACCGGTCTGCTCTACTCTACCTTCAGCCACTACGATGACATTCGTGCGGGCGAAGTGGGCCAGCGTCAGAACGGCGTACTGATCTCCAACGGTCAGGGTAAAGCAGTTGCGTTTGCACTGTTCAGCCTGCAGGACCGCGGTAAGCTGTTCCTGGGTCACGGTGCAGAAGTCTATGAAGGCCAGATCATCGGTATTCACAGCCGTTCTAACGACCTGACAGTTAACTGCCTGACCGGTAAGAAACTGACCAACATGCGTGCTTCAGGTACTGATGAAGCCACGACGCTGGTTCCGCCAATCAAGATGACCCTTGAGCAGGCGATCGAGTTCATCGATGATGACGAACTGGTAGAAGTTACACCACAGTCAGTGCGTATCCGTAAACGTCACCTGACTGAAAATGACCGTAAACGTGCATCACGTGGTCCTAAAGACGCATAATTGCGCCTTTAACTGATAAAGAGCCCCGCCTGCGGGGCTTTTTTTTTGCCTGAAATTCCTGCCTCTTCAGCCGGGCCAGCGATTATTTGTGGGATATGTCGCGCTTTTTACCTGCCCGCTGCCGTTTACGCTTTTCTCTCCGCGAGTGCCTGTTCAGCCTGCCCTTTTGCCGCTAGAGTGAATACTCCAGGGAACAGAAGGAGACACACCATGCTGTATATCTTTGATTTGGGCAATGTGATTATCGATATCGACTTTAACCGCGTGCTGGGTGTCTGGAGTGACCTTAGTCGTGTGCCGCTGGCCTCGCTGCAAAGCCATTTCCAGATGGATGAGGCGTTTGAACAACACGAACGTGGCGAGATCAGCGATGAAGATTTCGCGCTGGCGCTGTGTGAAAAGCTGGAAATCGCGCTGAGCTATGAACAGTTTGCCGCTGGCTGGCAGGCGGTATTCGTTGACGTGCGTCCGGAAATCCTGCCGCTGATGAACCGGCTGCGGCTGGAGGGCCATCGGGTGGTGATCCTCTCTAACACCAACAAACTGCATTGCGAATTCTGGCCAACACAGTATCCGGACGTGCAGCAGGCAGCCGACAAGCTCTACCTCTCCCAGGAGCTGGGCATGCGTAAACCGGAAGCCCGGATTTATCAGCATGTGCTGGACGCAGAAGGTGTGGCTGCCGATCAGGCGGTATTTTTTGACGATAATCCACAAAACATTGAGGCGGCCCGCGCCCTGGGTATTGAAAGTGTACTGGTTACTGACAGTAAAACGGTACCCAACTGGTTTGCAGGTCAACAGTAATTCATGATGTCACGTAAATTTCGTCCCGGGCTGCATGCGTTCTGGTTGTGGCTCAAACTGTTGTGGAAACGCATTGATGAGGATGGCATGACGACCCAGGCCGGTAATCTGGCTTATGTCTCATTGCTGGCGCTGGTGCCGCTGATTGCGGTGGTGTTTGCCCTGTTTGCGGCGTTTCCGGTCTTTTCAGATATCAGCGTGCAGTTAAAGCACTTTGTCTTTACCAATCTGATGCCGGCTGCAGGTAACACGCTGCAACGCTATCTTGAGCAGTTTGTGGCTAACGTAAACCGGATGACGGCGGTCGGAGCGGTCGGCCTGATCGTTACCGCCTTACTGCTGATGCATTCCGTCGATACCGCGTTAAACACCATCTGGCGCAGCAACAAGAAGCGGCCGATGGTCTATTCCTTTGCGGTCTACTGGATGATCCTGACACTAGGCCCGTTACTGGCCGGTGCCAGTCTGGCAATCAGCTCTTATCTGCTGTCGCTGCGCTGGATTAACGCGACAGGCGTCACCAGCCTGGTCGATCAGATGCTGCGAATTTTCCCGCTCCTGCTGTCGTGGCTCGCCTTCTGGTTGCTCTACAGCATCGTTCCTACCCAGCGAGTGCCGCCGCGCGATGCGCTGATTGGCGCGCTGGTTGCCGGTGCGCTGTTTGAGCTGGGCAAAAAGGGCTTTGCGCTCTATGTTACTATGTTTCCCTCTTATCAGCTGATCTACGGCGTACTGGCCGTGATCCCCATTCTGTTTCTCTGGGTCTACTGGACCTGGTGTATTGTGTTGTTAGGCGCTGAAATCACCGTTGCGTTAGCCGACTATCGGCAGTTAAAGCAGCAACACAAAGAGGAGCAACGCGAGGAAACATGATTGCATTGATTCAACGCGTACAGCGCGCCAGCGTCAGCGTCAATCAGGAAGTGGTCGGTGAAATCGATGCCGGTTTACTGGTTTTGCTGGGCGTGGAAAAGGGCGATGACAACGCGCGTGCGGAACGTCTCGCAGAACGCGTATTGGGCTATCGCATCTTTAGTGATGAGCAGGGCAAAATGAACCTGAGTGTTCGCCAGGCGGGCGGAAGCGTGCTGGTGGTGTCACAGTTTACGCTGGCCGCAGATACCCAAAAAGGGATGCGTCCCTCCTTTTCGGGTGGCGCCGAGCCCGCTGAAGCCGAGCGGCTGTATGAATATTTCAGCGACTGCTGTCGCAAGCAGGGCATCACCACGGCTAATGGCCGTTTTGCTGCGGATATGCAGGTCTCGCTGGTGAATGATGGTCCTGTGACGTTCTGGTTACAGGTGTGAGAACTTCAGCTGAGCGGCAGGGAACTGGCCACACATCCGAGCGGGAGAAACATTACATGTATCACCTTCGCGTGCCACAGACGGCGGAAGAGCTGGATATCTATTATCAGTTCCGCTGGGAGATGTTGCGTAAACCTCTGCGTCAGCCGCAGGGGTCGGAACGTGACGCCTGGGATGCGCTGGCGCATCATCAGATGGTGGTTGATGAGCAGGGAAATCCGGTCGCCATCGGGCGTCTCTATATTAATGCCGACAATGAGGCCGCTATCCGCTTCATGGCCGTTCATCCCTCGGTTCAGGGCAAGGGACTGGGTACTCTGGTGGCGATGACGCTGGAATCCGTGGCGCGTCAGGAAGGGGCTAAGCGGGTCACCTGCAGCGCCCGCGAAGATGCTGTCGCTTTCTTCGCTAAACTCGGCTACATCAATCAGGGCGAGATTACCGCGCCGCAGACGACGCCGGTTCGTCACTTTCTGATGATCAAACCGGTCGTCACGCTTGACGATATCCTGCATCGCGCCGACTGGTGCGGTCAGCTGCAACAGGCCTGGTATGATCATATCCCGCTCAGCGAAAAGATGGGCGTCCGTATTCTGCAGTTTACCGGGCAAAAATTTATCACCACCATGCCGGAAGCGGGCAACCAGAATCCACACCAGACGCTGTTCGCTGGCAGCCTGTTTTCGCTGGCAACGCTGACCGGCTGGGGGTTGATCTGGTTGCTGCTGCGCGAGCGTCATCTGGGTGGCACCATTATTCTGGCGGATGCGCACATTCGCTATAGCCACCCCATCAGCGGACGGCCTGGCGCGATTGCCGATCTGGGCTCATTAAGCGGCGATCTCGACCGCCTGGCGCGCGGACGTAAAGCGCGTGTGCAGCTCGAAGTTGAGCTGTTTGGCAATGATGAGTGTGGCGCTGTGTTTGAAGGGGTCTATATCGTCCTGCCCGCCGATCCTGATGGGCCGCTGGAAGAGGGGGGGTCCGGCGCGCGTATCAACTAATCATCAGGGCCGCTTCAGCGGCCCTGATCTGTTGTTAACGTACCTCGCCAGCCTGCATGGTCTGCTGCAGTTGCTGACTGTCGGTTGTCACCGACAAACTGCCATTAACCGTCGGGCGCAGCGGCTGATTTGCGGTTAATGCACCGTTCAGCTGCAGCTGCATATTACTGTCACCGGTTAACGGCAACGCGGGCCATCCCCAGTTCTGCAACACATTCACCGGTACAGCACGACCTGTCAGTTGCAGCGTCAGCGGACGGGCTGGCTGCTGGCCTACGGTGGCCGTCCCTTCGAGCAGACCCTTATTACTGAACGCACTCAGCTCCGTAACCTGAATCTGCTGCTGGTCAGCGCTCAGCGCAATCGACGGATGACGCAGGTCGGTGCGATTAAAGGTTGATTCTGCCGCGTTCAGGCTGAGCTTACCCGACCAGATCCCCCACTGGTGCTGCTGCGCCAGCAGCAGGTTTTCACCGGATCCATCCAGTGAGGTCAGCTGGAAGGGAAAAGCCGGATTGATGTCGATAATCAGGTTTCGGTTAGAGGTGAAGCGCGTCACCTCTACGCTATCCAGCCACGCGGGCAGTGTCGCCTGCCAGCGATCGCGCCAGTCCTGCGGCAGAGTGTATTCCAGTCCCGCCACCGCCAGGTTTTTCAGTGTCAGGCGCTTATCGCTACGCGACCAGTCACCGTCAGCCCGAATTACCCCATTTGCCCAGCGTGAACTGAACTGCGTCAGCGCCACGCCCTGCGGTGAGAAGTCCAGGTTAACGATGGGGTCATTTAGTTCGAATCCACCGTTGATAAAATTGCTGGCATTCAGCGCCAGCGAACCATCGTTACTCTGCCAGTCATCACCCTGCCAGTTAACGTTTCTCAGCGTCAGATCCAGATCCGTTACCGCCCAGTCAGGCCCCTGCAGGCGGGCATCGGTCATGTCGAGCCGCGTAATGGCGATCGAGGGGACAACCTGCAGGCTATGCAGGAAATCTTTCAGGCTACTGGTGGTCTGCAGACGGATGTCGTTCAGTCGCAGCTGATTAATTTTCCAGTTGCCCTGGGCATCGCGCTCACCGTTGCCGGTCATAGAGCCACGCGCCAGGTCGGCACCAATATTGTCAAAGCGCATCCGACCCTGGGCAACACTGCCCTGGATCAGTACGTTTTCACCCGGCACATTATTCAGTGTCATGCTGCCTGCGCTCATCTGGAAGCGGGCATCGCGACCCAGCATATCAAGGGCAGTGGGTTTCCACGGCAAAATGCCGCCATTAACCTGCTGAGCAAACAGCGGTAACGCGCTGTTGGGACTGTCGATACGCATATTGTTGAGTTGCAGGCGATCGGCCTGAATCGGTAGCGCGCTGCCTGGCGCCAGATTGGCCAGATTCACTTCTCCGTCGCGCAGCTCAAGGCTGCTGAAATGCAGCGGATCGCTGAACTGAATCAGTGCCAGACCGAGATCGACCCGTTTCGCCACCAGAACTGCAGGCTGTCCATCGTGACCAAAGCTGAAGTCATCCAGAATGATGTGAGAGGGAGAGGAGAAATTGTGTTCAATTTTACTCAGGGAGAGATGCCATTCGGTTTTGTCACTCACCCAACGGCTAAACCAGCCTGCACCCCACTGTGTCTGCAACAGAACATAGATCACGACCAGGGTGAAAAGCAGCAGCAAAAGTAAGGTGAGGAAAAACTTTCCAATAAATTTCATAGCATCCTTCCCGAGTTAAATCCGGTGAGAGGTTGTTATGCCTGAATTACCGTTACAGCTCAACAGCCTGGATGTAAATCCGAATAATTAGCAGGCAGGCCGAAGCCTGCCTCTGGCCTTACTTCTCTGGCGGAAAAATCAGGTTGAGTACGATAGCGGTAATGCCGCCCGCCGCAATACCGGAAGAGAGCAGGGTTTTCAGCCAGTCAGGCGCAAACTGCAGGATCAGCGGCTGCTGGGAAACGCCCAGGCCCACCGCCAGCGACAACGCAATAATCATGATGGCGCGGCGGTTAAGCGGCTCGCGTGACACAATGCGGACACCCGAAGCGGCGATGGTGCCGAACATCACAATGGTGGCGCCGCCGAGTACCGGTTCAGGGATCATCTGCACCAGTCCGCTGACCGCCGGGAACAGCCCCAGCACAATCAGCATCAGCGCGACAACAAAGCCGACGTAGCGGCTGGCAACACCGGTCAACTGGATCACGCCATTGTTCTGACCGAAGCAGGAGTTCGGGAAAGTATTAAACAGCGCGGAGACAAAGGAGTTGAGGCCATTCGCCAGCACGCCGCCTTTCAGGCGTTTCATATAGAGGGGTCCGCTGACCGGCTGCTCTGACACATCCGAGGTGGCGGTGATATCGCCGATGGTCTCCAGAGAGGTCACCATAAACACCAGCATCAGCGGGATGAGCAGATTCCAGTCGAAGCCCAGCCCGTAATAGAGCGGGGTCGGCACCACGATTAGCGGCTGATCGGTGGGGATGCCGGCGGCAGGCAGCATGCCCATCGCCCAGGCCAGCAGATAGCCCACCGCCATGGCAATGACCAGGGAGGCAACGCGCAGGTAGGGGTTCTTCTGCCGGTTAAGTAGTACGATCACCAGTAGCACAGCTCCTGCCAGCATCAGATTTTTCGGCGCACCAAAAGTATGATCGTTAATTGCGCTGAAACCGCCGCCAATGGAGGTCAGCCCTACCTGAATCAGCGACAGGCCGATAATCATCACCACGATACCGGAAACCAGCGGCGTAATAATCCGGCGCGCCAGGTGCAATACGCGTGACAGCACCATTTCGGTACAGGAGGCGAGCATCAGCGTACCAAACAGCGCCGCCATCATGGTGGGCACGTCAGCGCCGCCATTTTTTAGCGCCATGCCGCCCATAATCAAGGGCGTAACGAAGTTGAAGCTGGTGCCCTGAATCGACAGCAGGCCCGAACCCACCGGTCCCCATGTTTTGATTTGCAGCAGTGATGCCACACCCGATGCAAACAGCGACATGCTGATCACGTGCCGGGTATCCTCTGCGGGCAGCCCTAACGCCTGACAAATCAGAATCGCGGGGGTAATGACCGCGACAAACATCGCCAGCAGATGCTGACCGGCGGCAAACAGCGTTTGTGGCAGGGGAGGACGATCTTCAAGACGATAAATCAGTTCGCTTTGCGTGGCGGAAGGCTGTTCTGGCTGCGGATTAGTGGACATCTTCTGTTCTTCCCAAAAAATAATGTGGCGATTGTAATCATCCGCAGGCTAAAAGCAATCGTTTGCCCGGCAGGGATAAAAAAGCCGAATCAGAGGGGGGCGTTCAGACGTTGGTATAACGGGTGTTCTCTGGCAGCCAGCGTTCAATCAATGCGCTGGCCTGTTCGGGATAGTGCTGGTGGATGTGGCGCGCCACACGCTGAACTTCGGGCACCATCGCCGCATCGCGCAGCAGGTCGGCCACTTTAAATTCGGCATTGCCGGTCTGACGCGTGCCCAGTAGTTCACCCGGCCCGCGAATCTCCAGATCGAACTGGGCAATGACGAAGCCGTCATTGCTGTCGCGCAGTACCTGTAAACGCTTCTGCGCCGTCTTGCTCAGCGGCGCTTTGTAGAGCAGTACACAGTGTGATGCCACGGCACCACGACCCACACGGCCCCGCAGCTGATGCAGCTGCGCCAGCCCTAACCGCTCCGGGTTTTCGATGATCATCAGGCTGGCATTCGGCACGTCCACGCCGACCTCAATCACGGTCGTCGCTACCAGCAGCTGCAGTTCATTGGCTTTAAACGCCTGCATCACCGCCTGTTTTTCCGCGGGTTTCATACGGCCATGCACCAGTCCGATATTTAAGTCGGGCAGCGCGGTTTTCAGGGATTCCCAGCTGGCTTCTGCCGCCTGGGCTTCCAGCAGTTCCGACTCTTCAATCAGCGTGCAGACCCAGTAGGCCTGACGACCTTCGCGGCAGGCATGCTCAACCCGCGCCACAATTTCCTCGCGTCGCGTATCGGGGATGGCGACGGTCGTCACCGGTGTTCGACCCGGCGGCAGCTCATCGATGGTTGAGGTATCGAGATCGGCATACGCGGTCATCGCCAGGGTGCGCGGAATCGGTGTGGCGGTCATGATCAGCTGATGCGGATGGAAACCCTGCTCCTCGCCTTTTTCCCACAAGGCCAGTCGCTGGTGGACGCCGAACCGGTGCTGCTCATCAATAATGACCAGCGCCAGGCCGTTGAACTGCACCTGCTCCTGAAACAGAGCGTGTGTGCCCACGACCATCGCCACCTGACCGCTGGCTATCGCTTCCTGCTGGGCCTGGCGGGCTTTGCCTTTCTGTTTCCCGGCCAGCCAGCCTACTTCAATGCCCAGTGGCGCAAACCACTGGCGGAAGTTACTGGCGTGCTGTTCAGCCAGCAGTTCGGTCGGCGCCATCAGCGCAACCTGTTTGCCATGGGCGATAACGTTCAGCGCAGAGAGCGCAGCAACCAGTGTTTTGCCCGAGCCGACGTCGCCCTGCACCAGCCGCATCATCGGGAAATCATTGGCCAGATCTTTCTCTATCTCCGCCACCACGCGTTTCTGCGCATTCGTTGGCGAGAAGGGCAGCGCGGCCAGCAGTTGATCACTGAGATTGTGTCGCGGCGGCATCGGTAACGCGTAATAGCGCTGCGCACCGGCGCGCACCGCCAGCATGCTGAGGTTGTGCGCCAGCAGCTCTTCCAGAATCAGCCTGCGTTGAGCAGGATGACGGCCACTTTCCAGCTCGCTGAGCCGGAGATCGGGCGGCGGACGATGCAGTGTGCGCAGCGCATCAGGCAGGCTGATCAAGCCGCCGCTCAGTTCCTTCGGCAGCAGCTCGGCAATCGGGCAGCTTTCCAGCAGCGTCAGCGCCTGGTCGGTGAGATTACGCAGCGTGGCCTGTCGGATGCCTTCGGTGGTGGGATAAACCGGCGTTAAGGTCTCTTCCAGCGTCACATTGCTCTGTTCGCCCTGGATGCGGTATTCGGGATGAATAATCTCGGCGCCACGCTGACCGCGCTTAATCTCACCATAGGCGGTGACGCGGCGGCCCGGCGACAGGTTGTTCTTCATCCCGGCATTGAAATTGAAGAAGCGCATCGTCAGCACACCGCTGCCATCGCTGATCTGGCACACCATCATCCGGCGGCGACCAAAGGTGATATCTGTGTGCAGCACTTCGCCTTCTACGGTGGCCCAGATACCGGGCAGCAGATCATCAATGGCATAGAGTTGGGTGCGATCTTCGTAGCGTAGCGGGAGATGGAGCAGGAGATCCTGAATGGTGTGCAGGTCAATTTTGGCCAGTTTAGCTGCCTGGCTGGCACCGACGCCGGTCAGGGTACTGAGCGGGATGGCATCCAGCAGACGGCCTTTCATCTTCTTTTACCGGTCGACTGCATGGTTGCCCACCAGCTGGGATCGGCCTCGACTTCACCCTGCGCATTGATGCGCGGATAAGGCAGACCTTTCTGTTTTGCGACCCGCGCCAGCACCGGGAATCCGCCTTCGAACAGCAGACGTTGCTGTTCATCTTCATCCAGCAGGCTGTAATCACGCAGGTAAAGACCGGCGTTCTGTCGCTGCCGCTGGGCTTCATAGAGGATTAGCGCGCAGGCGACAGAGACATTCAGCGACTGCACCATACCCACCATAGGAATCACGATCTGCCGATCGGCCAGCGCCAGCGCTTCTTCGGTGATGCCGGTTTTTTCCTGGCCCATCAGGATGCAGGTCGGAAGGGTATAATCGATCTCACGGAAATCCACGGCATCGGCAGAGAGATGGGTCGCTAAAACCTGCATCTTCTGTTGTTTGAGCTTTTTTACAGCATCGCCGATGGTGGGATGGGTGACCACTTTAACCCAACTGTTGCTTCCGGCAGATGCGGAAGCCTGAGTGCGCATTCGCTGGCTCGGCCAGACGGCGTGCACTTCGTGGATGCCGACGGCGTCCGCCGTGCGGATCACTGCGGAAACATTGTGCGGTTTATGCACCTGCTCCATACAGACCGTGAGATCGTGCTGGCGCAGTGCCAGCATCGCCTGAATCCGGGCAAATCGTTGATCGTTCATGCCTAATTACGGTTACGATGGACTTTGATCACATCCGGCATCACGCGAATTTTACGCATGATATTCGCCAAATGTACGCGATCACGTGCGGTCAGGCGGATAAAGGCGCTGTAAACGCGGCCATCACGCTCTTCGGTATTCAGGCTCTGAATATTGGAACCGGCCGTGTTGATTGCCGCCGTCAGGTTAGCCAGTGCGCCCTGATGGTTAAACATGTCGACTTTGATTTCCGCCACGAACTCCTGCTCGGTGACTTTATCCCACTCGACCGGCATGAATTTTTCAGGCTCTTTCTGGTAGCCGCGAATATTCCGACAGGATTCATGATGCACCACCAGCCCTTTGCCGGGACTGACATGGGCAACAATCGGGTCACCGGGAATCGGACGGCAGCATTTGGCGAAGGTAATCAACACGCCATCTGCACCTTTGATCGGCAGTTTACCGCGCTTGCTGTTGCTGCTGATGGCGTTGCTGTCAGCCTGCAACAGGTTCTTCGCCACCACCACGCTCATCGCATTGCCCAGACCGATTTCTGCCAGCAGATCGTCAAGCGAGGTCAGCTTCATACGATCCAGCTCCTGCCTGATATTCTCAGGCGGAATCTCAGCCAGTTTACGGCTGCCGCCCAGCGCATGGCTGAGCAGGCGGCGACCCAGATTGACGGAGTCTTCGCGCTTGAGGTTTTTCAGCAGCTGACGAATTTTTGCGCGGGCTTTGGAGCTGACGACAAAGTTGAGCCAGGCGGCGTTAGGACGGGCGCCAGGCGCGGTGATGATCTCAATCGTCTGACCGCTGGTCAGGGTTTGCGACAGCGGATAAGGCTGGCGGTCAACGCGTGCGCCAACGCAGGCATGGCCGATATCGGTGTGGACCGCATAAGCGAAGTCCACCGGCGTCGCACCGGTTGGCAGTTCAACAATACGGCCTTCAGGTGTAAAGACGTAGATCTCATCGGGAAAGAGATCGGACTTCACGCTTTCAATAAATTCAAACGAACTGCCCGCACTCTGTTGCAGCTCCAGCAGGCTTTGCAGCCAGCGCTGAGCGCGAATCTGTGCGGTGGTGCCACTTTCGCCCGCCTGTTTATAAGCCCAGTGCGCAGCGACCCCCATTTCCGCCATCTGATCCATATCCTCGGTGCGAATCTGTACTTCGACCGGCACGCCATGCGGACCAATCATTGAGGTATGGAGCGATTGATAGCCGTTCGCTTTGGGGATGGCGATATAATCTTTGACGCGGCCCGGACGCGGTTTATACAAACTGTGCATCTGGCCCAGAACGCGATAGCAGGTATCCAGATCTTTCACGATGACGCGAAAGGCATAGATATCCATGATCGAGTGAAAACGCTGCTCTTTCAGCGTCATTTTGCGGTAAATCGAGTAAAGATGCTTTTCACGCCCGCTGACGCGGCAGGGAATGCCCGCTTCCTGCAAACGGCCGTCGATCTCAGAAAGAATCTTCTGGATCATCTCTTTACGATTACCGCGCGCGGCTTTCACCACCTCTTTAATGACCCGATAACGGTTCGGATAGAGGGCCTCAAAACCGAGTTCTTCCAGCTCTGTTTTAAGATGATGAATACCCAGGCGGTGCGCCAGCGGACTGTAAATCTCTAACGTTTCCAGCGCGATGCGGCGACGTTTGTCCGGGCGTAATGCGCCGAGAGTGCGCATATTGTGGGTGCGGTCAGCCAGCTTGATGAGAATGACGCGGATATCCTGCACCATCGCCATAATCATCTTGCGGAAGTTCTCTGCCTGCGCTTCTTTCTTGTCGCGGAATTTCAGCTTATCCAGCTTGGAAACGCCTTCGACCAGTTCCGCCACGCTTTTACCGAACAGTTGTTCCATGTCCTGGTAAGTGGCAGGCGTATCTTCGATCACGTCATGCAGCAGCGCGGCCATGAGAGTTTCATGGTCGAGCTTCATTTCCGCCAGAATACAGGCCACGGCAACCGGATGGGTGATATAAGGCTCACCGCTGGAGCGTGTCTGTCCCTCGTGGGCATCACGTGCGACAAGGTAGGCTTGCTGGAGGCGCTTGATCTGCTCCTCTGGCAAGTATTTTTCAATCAGTTGATTGAGGCTTTCAAACAGATACAAGGGCGACCTGCAGGTGGCTGTTAACGACGACCTTCAGCGATAGCGGTAACGGCCTGTAACTCAGCGGCTTCCTGCTCTTGCTGTTCCTGACGATCACGCACATCTAAAATCTGATTGGTGACCAAACCTTCTTCGATTTCGCGCAGGGCGATAACGGTAGGTTTATCGTTCTCTTCCGGAACCAGTGGATCTTTGCCGCCTACCTGCATCTGACGTGCACGACGTGCAGCGACCAACACCAGGTCAAAACGATTACCAACTTTTTCTACTGCGTCCTGAACGGTTACGCGTGCCATAGGTGTGCTACTCCACAGATGAAGAAATGACTGCGCATCATACTGAAACTGTATTCAGACTGCCAACAGTTTGCTGATTAAAGCATCGTGACGCGCCTTCTGACGCGCCATACGCAGACGTTCTGCGCGAATAATGGTTTTCAGATCGGACAGCGCCAGATCGAAATCATCATTCACAATTAAATAGTCATACTCGGCGTAGTGGCTCATTTCCGCTACCGCCTGAGCCATGCGACGCGTGATCACCTCTTCGCTGTCCTGGCCACGACCGCGCAGACGGCGATCGAGCTCTTCTTTCGAAGGCGGCAAAACAAAGATGCTGCGTGCGCCAGGCATTTTGGTGCGAATTTGCTGCGCACCCTGCCAGTCGATGTCGAGAAACACGTCAACGCCGGTTGCCAGCACCTGCTCAATAGCATGGCGCGAGGTACCGTAATAGTTGTCGAAAACTTTGGCATGTTCGAGGAAAGCCTCTTCCGCGATCATCTGCTCAAATTCATGCTTCTCAACAAAAAAGTAATGTTCGCCATGGGTTTCACCCGGACGCATACCGCGCGTCGTGTGCGAAACAGAGACCTGCGTATCATACAACGGCTGGGTCTTTAACAGCGCCTGAATCAGGCTGGATTTACCTGCGCCGCTGGGAGCAGAAACAATATAGAGCGTGCCTTGAGCCATGGTTTTCTTGAATTGATTAAAAGCGGAGTCGATTTCCTGCACAGTATACACAGCTTCCCGCCGCCACGCAGCGTTTGCGCAGCGGCAACACCCAACTTTTGCGCATCTTCGCGCAAATCTCTGTCGGACGACTGTAATTATTCCCTGATTGCGACGGCATCCCTTCCATAGCTGAACATCACCTCTGGCTGACGCTGAAGCACCGGTATTGAATGCTGCAAAACGTCAGGAGAGAGATCATGAAAGGATTCGGCTGGCCGCTGTTTGCGGCTGCTCTGTGGATCGTCCTATGGCCTGCGCATAGCGCCCTTTGTCCGGTCTGGACTCCCACCCGGGCGTCAGAAGAGATCCGTCGTCTGCAACAGCAGCTGCAGCACTGGGATGATGCTTACTATCGTCAGGGGCAGAGTCCGGTGGCTGATGCCGATTATGACAGTCTGCAGCAGCGACTGAATCACTGGCAGCACTGCTTTAACCTTCTGCAGCCCGCTTACGCACCGCAACTGCCGGGTGAGGGTGAGCACCTGCATCCGGTCGCCCACACGGGCGTAAAAAAGATGCGCGACAAGCTGGCCCTGGCTTACTGGATGCAGGGGCGGCACGATCTCTGGGTGCAGCCGAAAGTGGATGGCATTGCCATTTCCCTGGTTTATCGCCACGGCAGACTGGTTTCACTGTTGAGTCGTGGTGATGGATTACGCGGTGAAGAGTGGCTGGCTAAAGCCGCCTGGATCCCTGCGATTCCGCTGCAGATCGAGACCGGACTTGAAGAGGTTGTGCTACAGGGTGAGCTGTTTCTGTCGATGACCGGTCATCAGCAGGCGGTTGATGGCGGCAGGAATGCGCGCTCACAGGTAGCAGGCGCCATGATGAGCAAGCAGCGGGTTCCTCTGCTGGACTCGCTCGATATTTTTATCTGGGCCTGGCCAGATGGCCCCGCCACGATGACGGAACGCCTTCAGCAACTCAGCCGCTGGGGACTGGGCGTTGCCGCAAAATGGAGCCACAGCGTTAAAGACGAAGAGGAGGTTGCAGCGTGGCGGGAGCGCTGGTTTCATGCTGAGCTGCCCTTTGTCACTGACGGTGTCGTCGTTCATCAGAGCCTGCGACCTGTGGGCAAAAACTGGCTGCCTGGAGAGGGAACATGGGCCGTTGCCTGGAAATATCAGCCTCCGGAAGTCAGCGCTGAAGTGCTCTCCGTCGATTTTCCAGTCGGCCGAACCGGGAAGATAGCCGCGGTACTTAATCTGCAGCCGGTACAGCTGGATGATAAGACGGTCAGGCGGGTCAATGTTGGATCGCTGCGCCGCTGGCAGGAGAGCGATATCGTGGCGGGAGATGTCATCACACTGAGTCTGGCAGGCCAGGGCATTCCCCGGCTGGAGCGGGTGATCTGGCGCGTGGCAGAGCGGCACTATCCTCAGCCTCCCGACGCGTCGCGCTACACGCCGCTGAGTTGTTACACCTTCAGCGCTGAATGCCAGAAGCAGCTACTGGCAAAATTACGCTGGCTCAGTCAGAAAACGGTGCTGAATATTCCTGGCGTTGAGCGCAGCACCTGGCTGCACTTACTGGAAACCGGCAGTATGACGCACCTGTTCGGCTGGCTGACGTTAACACCGGAACAGATCGCCGCCGCAACGGGCCTCTCTCGGGAGCGGGCGGGTCAGCTCTGGCACCGTTTTAATCTCACCCGTCAGCAGCCGCTTCGTCGCTGGGTGGATGCCTTAGGTGTTTCACTGCCGCGGAAGGCCCTCAATGCGCTGCCCGATCAGCAGTGGGAGAGCTTAACGCAGCGGGATGTCAGGGACTGGCAAGCTTTACCGGGTGTCGGGGCGGCGCTGGCAAAGCGCCTGGTTACGCAGTTCCATGATGACCGCCTGCAGGCGCTGATCGCTTTCCTGAGACAGCAGGGAATTCCCGCATCCTCAATGCTCGGGATGGGGATAGTTGAAAATCGGCAAACCAAGACGGAAGCGCAGCGCCAGTAAACGCGCGAAGAATCCGAACAGCAGGGTAATGATAATCACCGCTTCATGCGCCAGTGTGGTTTTCAGCAGCAGGATATACATCCAGCCAGAGGCGAAAGCGATACCGGCGTAGAGTTCCTTCTGAAACACCAGCGGAATGCGATTACAGAACATGTCACGCAGTACGCCGCCAAAGACGCCGGTAATGACCGCACTTATCGCGGCAATAATCATGGCGTGTCCTGAATCGAGCGCAACCTGCGCGCCGATAATAGAAAAGACCACCAGTCCTAACGCATCGAGCACCAGAAACACTTTGCGCAGATGCGTCATCAGGGGTGCCAGGAAAGTGGTCACTACCGCCGCCGCTGCAACAATCATGATGTATTCGGGATGTTTCACCCAGCCCAGCGGATAGTGACCCAGCAGGATGTCGCGCACCGAACCGCCACCAATGGCGGTCACGGACGCGATAATGATGACACCGAACAGATCCATTTTGCGACGCCCCGCCGCCAGCGCACCCGTCATGGCTTCAGCAGTAATACCAATAATGTAGAGAACGGTCAGTAACATAGCAGACTCCAGTAAGACGGCGGCAAGACTACGGCATTGCTTGAGAGACGGCGCCGAAGATTTTCTGGCGATCGGCGTCCGGGATGAGCGCAGTTTATACCAGCCAGCGCTGGCGTCATCATAGAAAGACTTTTTTGCGAAGGGACTGCGGCAGGTGATTGAAAAAGTTGAGAGGAAACAACGTACAGAGGGTTTGCGCGTTCCGGCGTGGGGTTTTCCCACTCAGGGCGGGCGGTGAACTGACGACGATCGCCAGATAGCCGCTGGTCGAAAACCAGTTTATACAGGAGATAAAAAAGGGCTGGATGCTGCGGGAAAAGAATCGATCAGGTAAATATTGCGACAGACTAAATAAAAAGAAAAGGCGTGCTGGTTAACAGCACGCCAACGCATCGTTTCGGATGCTCAGAGCCCACCATACAGACTTATTTTATTATTTGTTTCTTGCACGAATTTTAGAAAATGCATTCAGGCTAAAACGGTATTCCGGCTGGAACCATGAACGACCGTAGTAGCAGTAAATCAGCATACGAATGGATGCCATCGCCAGGTAACCCCAGATCGCACACAATACTGAAGGGGTCAGCCAGACGGTAAATAAGGTGACGGCAAGTCCGGCTAATACCGAGGAGGTTTCAGCAAAAGCGATACGGGTATATTGTTTTTCGCGCTGTAATATCGCACGGTAATGCTGACCCTGTGGGATGATAATAAACACCACTGAGACCATCTGCAGCATTAATGCCAGTTCAGGTTGATCAAAAAGGCTGGTCAGCAGGTGGCTGCCAGTAAATAACAGACCAAACACCGCGACCCCCATCAACATATTACCCCAGTAGATCGTGGAGAGGTCATTGATAGAGAGAATCGAGCGGCGGATCAGCGTATTTGAGAAGCCCCGATCGGCCAGAGTATCGATAGCCAGTAAAGCTATCACGGCGATCGCCAGCAGATTGAGCTCATTCGCCTGCAGAATCTGCGCCAGCAACGAGAGTTGTAATACGCCGATGCCAATAATTTTGATTGAAGAGAGCAGAGACCATTTTGCGCCATTCAGACTGCTTTCACGTATTGCCATAATATACTCGTTAGAGTCCATCGACTCTGTGAGAATTAAATAGTTGTGTAACGGCAAGGAGAGGTTGCTGTAACACCGTTAGTTAGTGCAATTTTTCCGGCCGAAGTCCTGAAAACGCTTTACAGGCTTGCCATGTTATTATGGATTCAATCAAATGATGCCTGGATAAAAAAGATATCCCTGGTAAAATCGCTGTTTCGTGTCATGGCGGAATTCCCTTCAGCGAATAAGAATTCCGCCAGATCACGAATAAATCCTGTTGTAGTTTTATATTCTCCTGCCAGCATCCTTGCGGCAATCTCAACGCATTCTTTTTCTGATAACAAAGGATACGTTGAGCGGTCCATGACTTTTTTCCTGCTTTATCATTATGGGTATTGCTGTGTGTGGAATGATTTATACATTGTTTTATTTAATTTAACACCATAAGAAAAGTCTGATTACGCGACCGCAGAAATAAATGGTTTCACTTTATGCATGATAAATATTAAATCCTCAGCAGATTGCTAATAAACGATTGTTAATGATTAATGTATGGGTCAGTCAGAAATTGTTTGTGCGGCAAACAAGGAGGCCCGAAATCAGAGGGGGGCGCCTGCCTTTCAGAGGATTTTGCCAGGATTTTTCCTGGCAGCGATGCTTAAGCAGGGTTGGTGATAAATGCGTAAGGATGATGAGTAATCAGATAAGCGCTTTATGCTTTATCGTCGAAAGTTTTTCTATTTTTTTTCATTAACGGCCAGTGATAAATGCAGAGAAAAAGGCGCGCTAAGTCATTGATTTATTGTGTAAGAAGCTGGTTGAGTTTCTCAAGATCGTTGCTAACCCATTCAATATCCTGCTTAAATTTCTCATCTGAAGTAAATGGCTGGCGATAAACCGTTACCATCACCTCGGCGCCCTGTTCGTTTGCTATCACGCGCATCGGTACGTAGATCTCCTTTCCCGAGCCGCTATCAATCCAGTGATCCATTACCCCAAACGGATTATGTGGCGAGAACCGGATCTTCACATTGCCCTGGGGGCCTTTAGCACGCCAGCGATTGCCATCGGGTTCTAACGCACTGTGCGTCAGCCCGGAAGCCCACTTTGGGAAAAACTCTGGCTTCCAGATGGTTTCATAAAGATCTAACCAGTGACGTGGAATCGTCAGGCTCAGAGTGCGAGAGGAGAGCATGTAACCTCCAGTGAATAAGCTAAAAAAGCATTAAAGCATGAGGCCAGGCTTGTTAAAACGCTGTAACAGCAGAAGTGTGGTGTTGAAAGGGTTTCGTACAAATGGCAGACAACGGATGATGCTGTCTGCCACTGACTCAGATGAAATTGCCGCGCGCAGAAACCACATGATCTTCGCTATGGCCGTTAGCGTGCCGCAGAACAAATCCGTCCGACTGCGCCATCACGGCACAACTGTGATTAGGGAAGATACGCAGCAGCGTGCCGACTTCAGGGCGGCGATCCTGATAAAGCAGAAAACCGTGCTCCTCAGATAATTTTGTCACTTCATAAGTCTGACCCGCTTCGTCGGCTGCCACACCAAAGCCGCTGGCATTGGTGCCGTGTGGCCCTTTATCCGAACTCAGCATTTTTGACCCGGCATCCACAATCGCGAAATGATCGTTCACCGCCACGACACGGGTAATGACGCTCATTGCCAGCTGATCGACGTGACTTAATCCGAGACGGCAGGCGGTAAGGTCCAGTAGTGCATAGTTTCCGGGCCGGATTTCATTAATGCAGGGTGCAATCTCTGCTGCCAGCGCCGTAGGCGTTGAACCTACAGAGAGAGGGCAGTCGGTAAAACCAGCCGCCTGCAGTTTTGCCTGTACTCGCTGCATCAATGCCGTTTCCTGCCGGGCGACATCCGCAATGGCCGCGGCATTCCCGGCACCATAAGCGTGGCCAGCATGTGACACTAATCCGGCAAAGCGTAACCCTTTGTCCTGCAGCGCCTGAGCAATCAGCACCGCTTCATCTGTATCAGGATTGACACCTATCCGATGTAATCCAACATCCACCTTAATCGCTACCGCCAGGTCGCATTCCGGTTGCTGCTGGCAGGCATCAGCAATAGCCGCCACGCCCTGCAGCCTGTCCGCAATCAGGGTGAGCTTTGCCTGATGAAGCACGGCGTGGCGCAGCAATTCAGCCACGCTTTGCGGTTGCACAATCGGGTAGGCTAATAGCAGATCACGAACACCGCCCTGAATAAAGCTGATGCCTTCGCTGGGCTTAGAGACGGTAACACCCTGGGCACCGGACGCGATCTGACGCTGCGCAATCCAGACGCTTTTATGCGTTTTGATATGGGGTCGCAACGCGACGCCTGCCGCACTGGCTTTGCGCTGCATATGCTGCAGGTTCTGCTCCAGGCGCTCTGCATCCACTTCAATATAGGGCGTAAGGCGATCATCAATCAGCGGACGCTGCCACTGCTGTGTATCGTTGATATCCATAAGATTGTCCGGCATTGACGAGGTAAGAGGATTCATCATTCCTTAATTATCTCTTTGATACCAGCCTGCCGGACGCAGACAGGTGTGCTGAACAGCAGAAACTGTAGAGGTAGCTATAACGGCAGAGGCAGTATAAGAGCATAGCAAACGAGAATGAGAGAGTGGACGTAAAGCAGATGTCGTTCAGCAGATTAAAACAACAAAGCAGGCACGAGGCCTGCTTTATCAGTTAACTCAGACGTAGAGCGACTTTTCACCCGGTGGCCGGGTTTTGAAGCGACGATGCAGCCAAAGGTACTGTTCGGGTGCGCGAAGGATCTGATTTTCGATCACTTTGTTCATATAAGCTGCAGCAGCAGCCTCGTCCGTATGAGGATAATTTTCCAGCATCGGTTCGATGATCAAATGGTAGCCATCATTTCCTGGATTACGAATCAGCATAATCGGCACCATCGCTGGCTTCGCCAGACGCGACAAAACAAAAGTCCCGTTAGTCGTGGCGGCTTTTTCCACCGCAAACAGCGGCGCAAAGGTGCTGCCTTTAGGGCCGTAATCCTGGTCAGGCGCAAACCAGACCGATTCACCCTGTTTCAGGGCATTAACCATACCGCGTAGATCACGACGGTCGATCATCGCTTTATTTGAGCGCATCCGCCCTTTGGTCTGCACATACTCCATCGCCTGGTTATTGTGTGGGCGATACATCGCCATCATTGGCTGACAGAGTCCGCTGATGCGGCCGCCCAGCTCCAGTGACATGAAATGCACACCAATCAGCATCACGCCTCGCTTTTCTTTCTGCGCGGCATGCAGGTTTTCCATTCCCGACACTTTAAACAGACGTCTTACCGCACGGTCAGACCAGAACCAGGCAACACCGGTTTCAGCCAGCGCCATCCCGAGCGACGCAAAATTGCCGGCAATCATATGTTCTGTTTTTTCTTCGCTGATGCCCGGAAAGCAGAGTTCGATGTTACGACGGGTAATACGCTCGCGGCGCTGCAGGAAATGGCGAGAGATTTTGCCGGCACCGGCACCGAGACGCATAAGAACAGGATAGGGGAGCTGGACCAGCAGCCAGAGTACGCCAAGGCCAAACCAGGTAAACCAATAACGCGGATGCAGCAGCGAACTGCTAAATTTTCCGGTGTTTTTCATTAACAACCTTCATGGGATAGAGGGATGCATCGCACAAAGAGCACTTCCATGAGTCTTAAGGCGGTACAGCTGTACTGATTTCGACCAACATTTTATCAAAAAGTGCCTTCAAAGAAAGGGAAACTCCGGCATCTACAGGATTGACCTGTTTCATGGAGAGGAGTTAATACCGGCTATAAAAGTACATTAATCATATAAAATCATTATTTTTCAACTGCTTAATCTAAGCCTGAAAGCAGCTTTAATTGTAAGCGAGGCCGTTTCAGGAACAGTCTGGAAATGATTATTTATTTATCTTTACCTGATTCTGATGCTGGCCGCGCTGAAAAAGCGATCAATTCGCGGAAGGAGCTAACTCTTTAAGTGCTGACAGCGCCTGAGAGGGGAACAAAGCGCTACTGCGAGCGCTTTGTTGAGTGGAAATTACTCGATATTCTGAATCTGCTCGCGCATCTGCTCAATCAGCACCTTCAGTTCAATAGCTGACGTAGTGATTTCGGCGTTGATCGACTTCGAAGCCAGCGTGTTCGACTCACGATTGAACTCCTGCATCATAAAGTCGAGACGGCGGCCAACTGCTTCTTTCTTTTTCAGGATGTTGTAAGTCTCTTTAACGTGCGCATCCAGACGATCCAGCTCTTCAGAAACGTCAACACGCTGCGCCATCATCACCAGTTCCTGCTCAAGGCGATTGTTTTCCAGCTGGACTTCAGCATCTTCCAGTTTGGCGACCAGCCGCTCACGCTGCCATTTGATCACCTCAGGCATCTGCGCGCGCACTTTGCTGACTTCCTGCGAGACGCCTTCCAGACGCTGCTCAATCATCGCTTTCAGGGCGGTACCTTCGCTTTCACGTGCCGCAATAAAGTCATCAAGCGCACCATCCAGTGCCTGCAACAACTGGGTGTTGATGGCATCCAGATCCTGTTCCTGCGCAGACATCACACCCGGCCAGCGCAGAATATCCAGCGGATTAATCGCGCCTTCGTCGCTCTGCATTTTTACCCAGTTGGCAGCCTGCACCAGCTGTTTCGCCAGCGTTTCGTTGAGCATCAGTTCGCCCTGTGCGCTGGGATCGGCATCATAACGGAGGTTGCACTCAATTTTACCGCGCGTCAGACGCTGGCGAATGCGCTCGCGGATAACCGGCTCCAGCCCACGAAACTGTTCCGGCAGGCGGATGTAGGTTTCCAGATAACGCTGGTTCACGGAACGCAGCTCCCAGGCGGCGCTGCCCCATTCGCCTTTGGCTTCGCTGCGGGCATAAGCGGTCATACTGCGGATCATAAGCGGTACTCATTTGCGGAAAGATGGGTGAAGTATAGCGAGGCGAGCCACGGCATAACAGGCATAAGCGTCGCACAGGAAAATAACGAACCATTTCCGCTTTCAGCGACAGCCACTTATGATGACCATTGACCCTTTGTGAGGATGACTGATCTATGTCTCGCGTTATTGCCCTTCCTGTTGTGATGGCTCTGCTGCTGGCAGGTTGCCAGGCACGCCACTCGCCGCCCACTAAACCGCAACCCATCTGTGCGGGTGGCGACATGATGATGCAGACCACGTTGTGGTTTGGACTGAGCAAGCCTGATGGCGGCAGGGTGAGTTCACTCGACTGGATGAACTTCGTGGATAATGAGGTCACGCCACGGTTTAAAGCGGGCCTGTCGGTCTATGATGCCAAAGGGCAATGGCTGGGCGAGAACGGTCAGCTGGCACGGGAGAACAGTAAGGCGTTGATGCTGATCCACGGGATCGACCCCGCCACCAACGTTGATATTGAGGCGTTACGCAGCCTCTATAAAAAACGGTTTGGTCAGGAGTCGGTTATGCGGGTGGATGCACCCGTCTGCGTCGGATTCTAAGGCGAAAGCGGGCGGCAGAACTGCCGCCCGTTGAATAATCAGATAAACAGACCGGCAAAGGCTGCGGAGAGCAGACTGACCAGCGTGGAGCCATAGACCAGCTTCCAGCCAAAACGGGAAACTACATTTCCCTGTTTCTCATTCAGTCCTTTTATTGCGCCCGCCACAATGCCGATAGAGGCAAAGTTAGCGAACGAGACCAGGAACACCGACAGAATACCCAGCCCACGCGCACTCATGCCCGCCGCGACTTTCTGCAGTTCAATCATCGCCACAAACTCATTCGCCACCAGTTTGGTTGCCATGATGCTGGCCGCCTGCAGGGCATCGGCTTTGGGAATGCCAATCAGCCAGGCCAGAGGATAGAACAGGTAGCCGAGCAGCTGCTGGAAGCTGTAGCCGAACACCGCCGCAAACAGCGCGTTGACGGCAGCAATCAGGGCAATAAAGCCAATCAGCATGGCCAGAATAATCATCGCGACTTTGAAGCCTGCCAGGATGTACTCACCCAGCATCTCAAAGAAGCTCTGCTCTTCATGCAGTTTATCCAGCGCGATAGGCTGCTCATCCTGGCTTTTCATCGGGTTGATGATCGACAGGATAATAAAGGTGCTGAACATGTTAAGCAGTAGTGCCGCAACCACATACTTCGGTTCGATCATCGACATATAAGCACCGACAATCGACAGCGAAACGGTAGACATCGCGGTCGCCGCCATGGTGTAGAGCCGGCGCGGCGGGATATCACCCAGAATCCCTTTATAAGCGATGAAGTTTTCCGACTGCCCAAGAATCAGCGTGCTGACGGCGTTGAACGACTCCAGTTTGCCCATGCCGTTAATCTTCGACAGCAGCGTCCCGAAAATACGGATCAGCAGCGGCAGGATGCGCCAGTGCTGCAATATGCCGATCAGTGCCGAAATAAAGACAATCGGGCAGAGCACGCCAAGGAAGATAAATGCCAGCCCCTGCTTACTCATTCCGCCAAACACGAACTCCGTGCCTTGTGCGGCAAAACCCAGCAGCGTCTCAAAGAAACCGGCGAACGAGCCGACCAGCGCCAGACCCCCGGCAGAGTGAAGGAAGAACCAACCCAGCGCGGCTTCCACCACAATCAGTTGAACAATAAAGCGCAGACGAATCTGTTTACGGTCATGACTGACCAGCAGCGCAAGGGCGAAGATCACCACCAGCGCCAGCAGGAAATGAAGAATGGTGGCCATATGTCTTTTTTATCAGAGAGAAAGGAACGCGCATTTAGCCACAGCTGGCGGGGAATTTCATCTGATGCCTGCGTCAGACCAGCGTAAGAGACAGCGGACAAGGAAGTCCGTATAATGCGCAGCCAATCATTAGCAAGCCGGAGAATACCCATGCGTCCAGCAGGCCGTAGCGCACAACAGGTGCGTCCAGTCACATTGACCCGCAATTACACCAAACACGCAGAGGGTTCCGTTCTGGTGGAATTCGGCGAAACGAAAGTGCTTTGCACTGCCTCGGTAGACGAAGGGGTTCCGCGTTTCCTCAAAGGCCAGGGCCAGGGTTGGGTAACGGCCGAATATGGCATGCTGCCGCGTTCGACCCACAGCCGTATGGCGCGTGAAGCCGCAAAAGGCAAGCAGGGCGGCCGTACGCTGGAGATTCAGCGTCTGATCGCCCGTTCACTGCGCGCCGCGGTTGATCTTAAAGCGCTGGGTGAATTTACTATTACGCTCGACTGTGACGTGATCCAGGCCGATGGCGGCACTCGCACCGCATCAATCACCGGAGCCTGCGTGGCGCTGGCTGATGCGCTGAACAAGCTGGTGGCCAGCGGCAAACTGAAAGCGAACCCGATGAAGGGCATGGTCGCGGCGATTTCAGTGGGCATCGTCAAAGGCGAAGCGCTGTGCGATCTGGAGTATGTTGAAGACTCAGCCGCAGAAACCGACATGAACGTCGTGATGCTGGAAGATGGCCGCATGATCGAGGTGCAGGGCACTGCCGAAGGCGAACCGTTCAGCCATGAAGAGTTGCTGACGCTACTGGCGCTGGCTCGGGGCGGAATTGAGGAATTAATTCAGGCGCAGAAAGCAGCGCTGGAAAATTGATGTAACAGGCGACCTCAGAGTCGCCTTTTCTTTATTTGAGGAGTGAGAAATGAAAGCCTGGCAGCGTCAGTTTATTGAATTTGCCCTGAACAAGCAGGTGCTGAAGTTCGGTGAGTTCACTTTGAAGTCCGGGCGTAAAAGCCCCTATTTCTTTAATGCTGGTCTGTTTAACAGCGGACGGGATTTAGCGCTGCTGGGACGCTTCTACGCGCAGGCGCTGGTGGATGGCGCTGTTGATTTTGATCTGCTGTTCGGCCCGGCCTATAAAGGCATTCCGATTGCCACCACCACGGCGGTGGCGCTGGCGGATCATCATGACCGCGATGTGCCTTACTGCTTTAACCGTAAAGAAGCGAAAGATCACGGCGAAGGTGGCCTGCTGGTTGGCAGTCCGCTGCAGGGCAAAGTGATGCTGGTGGACGATGTGATCACCGCAGGCACCGCGATTCGTGAGTCGATGGATATTATCGGTGCGCACAACGCCACTCTGGCAGGCGTGCTGGTCTCGCTTGATCGTCAGGAGCGTGGACGCGGAGAAATGTCGGCGATTCAGGAAGTGGAACGTGATTACGGCTGCAAAGTGACCGCGATTATAACGCTGGCAGATCTGATTGCCTGGCTGGAAGAGAAGCCTGAGATGGCTGATCATCTGGCCCAGGTACGTGCCTATCAGAAAGCGTACGGGATTTAACAGAGGCGGGCGCAATGCCCGCCTTCTTTTACGCTTTACGCCAGCTGGGCGGCAATCAGCGGCCAGCGAGCCTCAAAGTCTGCGGTAGGACTGAAACGAAATTCAGAACGAACATACCGTGACAGTAAACCCTCACAGAAAGCCAGCAACTGACTTGCCAGCAGCGCCTCATCAGCCTGAAAGGCTTCGCCCTCGCGCATTTTCCGTTCCCGCATCACCTGTCGCAGCTGCACTTCAATCCGCTCAAACAGCTGATTGATGCGTCCCTGCAGTCGGTCCTGCTCAAACATCAATGCATGGCCGGTCAGAATGCGCGTCAGTCCCGGATTACGCTCACCAAATCCCAGAATCAGTTGCACGATCAGACGCAGACGCGTCATGGTCTCTTTTTCATCCTTGAGGATCAGATTGATGCGGGTAATCAGACTGTCTTCGATAAACTCAATCAGGCTATCGAACATTCGTGTCTTACTCGGGAAGTGACGATACAGCGCCGCTTCGGAAACGCCCACCGTGGCTGCCAGTTTGGCTGTGGTAATGCGCTGGCTGCCATCACCCGACTCCAGCATCTGCGCCAGCGCCTGCAAAATCTCTTCGCGACGATTCCGCTTCGCGACTTTTTTTTCTGCCATGACCTTAAAGACCCCTGAAATTCACCTAAAAACAGGCAACACCTACGCATCTGCCACAGGAACGCGTCCTGTGGCGATGAGGAAAAAATAACGGGCGTAAGTGAAAGTCGGTAATGCGGGTTACTGGCGACCGGAGTGGCCGAAGCCGCCTTCGCCGCGCAGGCTGGCGTCGAAATCTTCGACCAGGTTAAATTCCGCCTGCACCACCGGTACAAAGACCAGTTGTGCCATGCGATCGCCGGGTTGCAGCGAGAAGCTTTCCTGGCCGCGATTCCAGACCGAGACCATCAGCTGTCCCTGATAGTCGGAGTCAATCAGACCCACCAGGTTGCCCAGCACGATGCCATGTTTATGGCCAAGGCCTGAGCGCGGCAGGATCACAGCGGCCAGGTCGGGGTCGGCAATATGAATCGCCAGGCCGGTCGGAACCAGCGTTGTGATGCCTGGTGCGATGTCGAGAACATCATCAATGCAGGCGCGTAAATCTAACCCAGCGGAACCTGAAGTCGCGTAGGTCGGCAGTGGAAACTCTTTGCCGACGCGCGGATCCAGAATTTTAACGTCTATTTTTTTCATCATAACGGCTGACAATCTCGTCTATTAATTGTTGGCCAAGGAGAGACTTATCGCTGAGCGGTAAGCGTTTTTCTCCATCCTGCCAAAAAAGGTGAAGAGCATTGGTGTCGCTATTAAACCCCTGTCCGGCTTTAGCGACGTCGTTAGCGCAGATCAGATCCAGATTCTTGCGCACCCGTTTTTGCCGGGCGTATTCTTCCACATTCTGTGTTTCAGCAGCAAATCCAACGACGAACGGCCGGTTTTCCTGAAGTGCAGCGACGCCGGCAACAATATCGGGATTCTTTACCAGGTTCAGCGTGACGTTATCATCGCCGCCCTGTTTCTTGATTTTATCGGCCGCAATATCGGCTGCCCGGTAGTCTGCCACGGCTGCGCTTGCAATGAAAATATGTTGTTTATCTATCTCACTCATGACGGCGGCCTGCATCTCCAGCGCGCTGGTCACATCAATTCGCCGCACACCCGCTGGCGCAGACAGGTTGACCGGGCCGCTGACCAGCGTGACCTGTGCACCGCGTCTGGCGGCGGCGTCGGCAATAGCAAAGCCCATTTTGCCGGAGCTGTGGTTAGTGATGTAGCGCACCGGGTCCAGCGCCTCACGGGTAGGGCCGGCGGTAATCATAATGTTGAGATGTTGCAGATCGTTGACGGGCGTGGCCCACTGCACCGCATGGTCAACAATCACCAGCGGGTCGAGCATCCGGCCCGGCCCGACATCGCCGCAGGCCTGGCTGCCGCTGTCCGGTCCCCAAATCAGCACGCCACGCGCCTGCAGGCTCTGCAGGTTATGCTGGGTCACCGCCGCACGATACATCTGCTGATTCATAGCGGGCACCACTGCCACGGGTGAGGCCGTCGCTAACACGGCGGTCGTCACCAGATCGTTTGCCATACCGGCAGTAATACGGGCAATCAGGTCAGCAGTGGCCGGTGCCAGCACAATAAGGTCGGCCCATTTTGCCAGTTCAATATGACCCATCGCCGCCTCCGCTGCCGGATCAAGCAGATCGTCAAATACCGGATAGCCGGAGACAGCCTGCAGGCTGAGCGGAGTAATAAATGCTTTCGCACCCTCTGTCATCATCACGCGGACATCAGCACCGCGATCGCGCAGGCGGCGCACCAGCTCAGGTGCTTTATAAGCAGCAATACCGCCGCTCACGCCAAGAAGAATTTTTTTGCCGGCTAATCCCATCATGATGTTGGCCTCACTAAGCTCTCTGCCGCTCGCGGCGGCGAATGCACGGACTTTATCACAAAAGCGCGGATGCGCCTTTTCACTGACTGCGTTTGCGAGCCGTCTCGTAGATTGCAGCTTCACTGATAGCTGCACTCTTCATGATGGGCCATGCTGAGGCTCATCTCAGGGAGAGCGGACATGAAAATAAAGGGACCACGGGAAAAACTCCGGAAGCTGGGTGCGCATGCCCTCAGCGATACCGAACTACTGGCCATTTTTCTCCGTACCGGATCGCCTGGACAGAACGTCCTGGAGCTGGCCGGACAGATGCTGGACGGTTTTGGCTCGCTTTATCAGCTCATGACGTCAGACAAAGCGGCATTCGGTGAAATTAAAGGGGTCGGCGATGCCAAGCTGGCACAACTTCATGCGATTGCCGAACTGGCGAAGCGTTTTTTCGCCAGTAAGCTGGCCCGCGAAAGCGCAATGGAAAATCCACAAATCACGCGCCAGTATCTGCAAAGTCTGTTAGCCCATCAGGAGCGTGAGATCTTTATGGCACTGTTTCTGGATAATCAGCATCGGGTGCTACGGGCACAAAATATGTTCTCTGGTTCCATTAACAGCGTGGAAGTTCACCCCCGCGAGATCGTCCGGGAAGCGCTGAAGCTCAATGCTGCCGCTCTGATACTGGCGCATAATCACCCGTCGGGCATGGCGGAGCCGAGCCGTGCAGACCGTGAAGTGACCCATAAAGTCAGCGAAGCCTGCCAGCTACTCGACATCCGTCTGCTCGATCATCTGGTGATTGGGCATGGCGAATATGTCTCCTTTGCCGAGCGGGGATGGCTCTGACAGGGGGGAATTTCACGCCAGGTGGCGGCTTTTTGCCCGATCATTCGGGATCTTTATCTGTTCGGGACTTGAGCACTTGGGCTGAGCGGCGTATACTACGCCACCTTTGAGAATCTCGGGTTTGGCGGTTAGGCCAGCTTAGCGGGTTCCATGGAATTCGCCTGGCGGGCTGCAAGCCTGACGAGGCGGCCCAAACCTAATTTTTAAAGCTCGAGCTGATTTGATTTTTGGAGATATTGACATGTCACGAGTCTGCCAGGTAACTGGAAAGCGTCCGGTGACGGGTAACAACCGTTCCCACGCAATGAACGCGACGAAACGCCGTTTCCTTCCGAACCTGCACTCACACCGTTTTTGGGTTGAGAGCGAGAAGCGCTTCGTTACTCTGCGTGTATCTGTTAAAGGTATGCGTATTATTGATAAAAAGGGCATTGATACGGTGTTAGCCGATATGCGTGCCCGTGGTGAGAAGTACTAAGGTACTAAGGAACTGAATCATGGCTAAAGGTATTCGTGAGAAGATCAAGCTGGTTTCCTCTGCTGGTACAGGTCACTTCTATACCACCACGAAGAACAAACGTACTAAACCAGAGAAGCTGGAACTGAAAAAGTTCGATCCGGTTGTACGTCAGCATGTGCTCTACAAAGAAGCTAAAATTAAGTAATTTTAGTGTTCTGCTAAAAACCCGGCTCCGGCCGGGTTTTTTGTTTGTGTAAAACGCTGAGGAGAGGGTATGCCAGAGTTGCCAGAGGTTGAAACCAGCCGTCGCGGTATCGAACCGCATTTGGTCGGTGAAACCATCCTTCACGCCGTGGTGCGTAATTCACGTTTGCGCTGGCCTGTTTCGCAGGAGATCCTGGCGCTGAGCGATCAGCCGGTGCTCAGTGTGCAGCGCCGGGCGAAATATCTGCTGCTGGAGCTGCCGCATGGCTGGATCATTATCCACCTTGGCATGTCCGGTAGCCTGCGCGTGCTGTCAGAAGAGCTGCCAGCGGCGAAGCATGACCATGTTGATCTGGTCATGAGCAACGGCAAAGTGCTGCGCTACACCGACCCGCGCCGCTTTGGTGCATGGCTCTGGAGCAGCGATCTGGCGGGCAGCAGCGTGCTGGCACATCTCGGGCCGGAGCCGCTTAGCGAGGAGTTTGACGGCGCTTACCTGTTTGAGAAGTCACGCGGCAAGCGGACGCTCATCAAGCAGTGGCTGATGGATAACAAAGTGGTGGTGGGCGTGGGCAACATTTACGCCAGCGAGTCACTGTTTACCGCCGGGATCATTCCCGATCGTGCTGCCGGCAGTCTGTCGCAGGCCGAAGCGGAACTGCTGGTCAATACCATCAAAGCGGTGCTGTTACGCTCCATTGAGCAGGGCGGAACCACACTGCGTGACTTCTTACAGAGCGACGGTAAACCCGGCTATTTTGCACAGCAGTTACAGGTTTATGGGCGGGCAGGCGAACCCTGCCGGGCATGCGGTACGCCGATTGTCAGCGGCAGACACGGGCAGCGCAGCACCTACTGGTGCCCGAACTGCCAGCATTAAGCCAGTTTAGCCAGCAATGCCTGATGCACCGGCGCGGGCAGGAAGGCGGTAACATCGCCGCCGTGACGCGCCACCTCTTTGACCAGCGAAGATGAGATAAACGAGAAGCCTTCAGACGGCATCAGGAAAACACTCTCCAGCGTTGGCAGCAGGTGACGATTCATCTGCGCCAGCTGCATTTCATATTCAAAGTCTGACACCGCACGCAAGCCACGAACCAGCACATTCGCCTGCTGGTCACGGGCGAAATTCGCCATCAGGTCGCTGAATCCGACCACCTCAACGTTGGGCAGATGGGCTATCACTTCACCGGCCAGCGCCACGCGCTCATCCAGGCTGAACATTGGTTTTTTGCTGGGGCTGGCGGCAACGGCCAGAATGACCTGATCAAACATCTGCGCTGCCCGCGTCACGATGTCGAGATGGCCGAGCGTCACAGGATCGAACGTTCCGGGATAGATGGCTTTCGTGATCATACTCGCCCTTTTGCCGAAGCATGATTCAGCGCCCAGAGGGCTGAATATTTATTGAAGGTATATTGCGCATTGACCACCGCCAGAATCCAGCCCTGCTTTCCGTCGAGAAAACCGGCACGCAGCAGCAGGGTTTTCATAAACGCGCCCAGCGTATGGCTGAACAGAGAAAACAGGCTGCAACGCTTACCGCGCCGATGGCGTTCCGTAGCCCAGGCTTCGGCATAAGCCAGCTGCTTGCGCTGAAAGGCGATTAAATCGCGGCAGGTCAGATGCTGCAGATCGCCGGGTAATGCCACCACCGGCGCGCCGTCACTTTGCAGTGATTCATGCACCAGATTGTCATTGTAGCGGAAGGTGCGTGGGTAGAGTCGCATGACGCGGTCAGGATACCAGCCGCTATGGCGCATAAAGCGGCCGAGAAACAGATTACTGCGGCCCAGGCTATAAACCGTACGGCTGGGTGGCGCGACCAGCACCTGCTCAATCGCGGCGCGCAGTTCAGGTGTCACGCGTTCATCCGCATCGATCATCAGAATCATGTCGCCGGTGGCATAGTGCTGCGCGCGCTGGCGCTGGATACCATAGCCCTGCCAGTCATCATTGAGGTAGACCTTCGCCCCAGCCTGCGTGGCGATCTCGACACTGTTGTCATGGCTGCCTGAGTCCAGCACGATAATTTCATCGGCCCAGCTGACCGAGGCCAGGCATTCAGGCAGCAGTTCCGCTTCGTTTTTGGCGATCATCACCACGGAAAGACGTTGGCGTGCTGACATTAGTGGGCCCGTGGTGGCAGATGCGGTTCGAGTAACTGTAGCAGACGCTGTAGCGCACCCTGATTCTGGTGCAGCACGTCTACCGCATGACGTCCGTAATAACGGCGGTAATCATCATCCTGTAACAGGTTGGTGACCTCTTTTTCCAGCGAAATCACGTCGGTGACGGTGATCAGCCCCTGGCCTTCCTGCAACTTGCTGCAGATATCTTTGAAGTTCCAGATATGGGGTCCCATCAGAACCGGAAGCGCATGGGCAGCAGGCTCCAGCGGGTTGTGTCCACCCCGTTCAACCAGGCTGCCGCCGACAAAGGCCAGATCGGCAATGCCGTATAGCAGCATCAGTTCGCCCATTGAATCTCCGATGACCACCTGCGTTGAGCCAGACGGGATCTCGCCGCTGCTGCGCAGGATAAAACTGAAGCCGCGTTCCTGCGTCAGTTCACGGGCATCGTTAAAACGCTCGGGATGGCGGGGCACCAGAATCAGCAGCAGATCCGGGAAGGTCTGCAGCAGGCGGCGATGGGCATCCAGCACAATGGCCTCTTCACCTTCGTGCGTGCTGGTGGCGATCCACACCGGACGGCGCGGCGCCCACTGACGACGCAGCGTCACCGCTCTGGCGGCCAGTTCTGGCGTCACGGAAATATCAAACTTCAGGCTGCCGGTAATCGTTAGTTGAGAACGTTTCAGGCCCAGGCTCAGGAAACGGTCGCCATCTTCCGCATTCTGCGCCGCGATAAGCGTGATGCTCTGCAACAGCTGGCGCATGAATTTACCCAGCTTGCGGTAGCCTTTGGCCGATCGGGCCGAGAGGCGGGCATTGGCGATCACCAGCGGAATATTACGCTGGTGCAGAATGCGGATAATATTCGGCCACAGCTCGGTTTCCATGATGATCACCAGGCGTGGGTTGACCGTATCCAGAAAACGATTAATCGAACCCGGCAGATCATAAGGCAGATAGACGTGATGCACATCTTTGCCAAATGCAGATTGCGCGCGTTCAGAGCCGGTAGGCGTCATGGTGGTGACGGTAATCGGCAGGGTCGGGTAACGATGACGCAGAGCACGCACCAGCGGGATCGCGGCCAGGGTTTCACCCACAGAGACCGAGTGCAGCACAATGCCGTCGGGCTTAACTTTGCCGACACAATAGCCATAGCGTTCTGCCCAGCGTTTGCGATAGGCAGGCGCTTTACGACCGCGCAGCCACAGGCGCAGCCAAATCAGTGGCTGAATTAAGTAGAGCAATGCGGTGTAAAAGGTCGTCATAGTTACCGTTACAGCAAATTCGCGTCTAAAAGCAGATTAAAATCAGATGGCGGCATGTTATCAGAAACCCCGCATGCACTCATCCCACATTGTCAGTTGCTGCTCAGGACCTGCTGATAAAGCGAAGTCAGCGCCTGCGCCAGCCGTTGTGGACCATAAGGTTCAATTTTGCGCCGCGCCGCGTCACCCATTCGTGAATCGACGGAAAGCGCCGGTAATGCATTAACAGCCTGATTTAACCCGTTGATATCCAACGCATCACAGACGAAGCCTTCCTGACCAGCGGTAATAAATTCTGCGCCACCGCAGCCAGTGCTGGTAATCACCGGTAAGCCGCAGGCCATCGCCTCCAGTACCACATTAGGAAAAGGATCGTAGAGGGTGGGCAGCAGCAGGCCATCAGCCGCGTGATAGAACGGCTGCACATCCTGCTGTACGCCGACAAAGCGCAGGCGGTCCAGACAGTTAAGCTGATTTGCCAGCTGCTGATAACGCTGCAGTTGCTTATCCTGACCCACCACAATCAGATAACGGTCGCTGGCAGCCAGCGCCTGTATCGCCGCTTTCAAGCCCTTGCGTTCGAAGCCGGAGCCGACATAAATCAGTACGGTGGCCGCATCGGGCAGCGCCAGCTGCTGACGGGTGGCGCGACGTGCTGCTTCCGTGGCGGGCTGGAAACGGCTGGCGTCGATAGCATTATGAATAACGTGGATTTTTCCGGCGTCGAGCGAGAAACAGCGCAGGATATCGCGCTTTACCATCTCAGAATTACAGATCACCGCTTTCAGCGTCGGAGAGTTAAACATCTCCGCTTCCGCCTGCAGGACATAGCGATGATAAGGGCTGAGCACAGCACTCAGTCGTTGCCACGATGAGACGATGCGGGCGCGCTGTTCCAGCCAGACGCGATGAACACCATCACCCGCGCGAAAAATATCACAGCCCGCGATGCGCTCGTGGCTTTGCACAATATCGAACTTTTCGCGCTCCCAGCAGGCGCGTGCTGCAAGGGCAAAACCGCGCTCACGGGATACCCGGCCCAGCTTTGCAGGATTACAGATATGCAGATGCCAGTCAGGATTGGGTGTGCCCTGCCAGCTGCGGGTAATGATGTTGAGATCGAGCTGCTCGCTGCCCAGCGCTTCCAGCGCGCGCGAGATAAAACGCTCGGCACCGCCATCCGGACGATATTTCTGCCGGACAATCGCCAGCCGTAACTTACTCATTCAGATAGCTCCTCGCTGCCGCGACCACATCCTTCACCGGAATGGCCGACAGATAACGCTGGTCTGTTTTGGTGTCGATGGAATCGGGTGAGGGCAGCGGGCCATAATCCCCCGCCCAGATGACATGATTATTGTCGCCCCATGGCCGCCAGTGCTGCAGCTTGGTCGGGCCAAACAGCGCAATACAGGGCGTTTCAAGTGCGGCGGCCATGTGCATTGGTGCAGAGTCGACACCAATAAACAGCCGGGCATGATCGATAAGCGCCGCCAGCTGCGGCAGAGTAAACTGACCGGCCAGCGAAACCACATCCGGCGACGCACACAGTGCCCGAATGCGGTTGATCATTGCCAGCTCCTGTTTGTCCGGCCCGGCGGTCAGCACCACTTTGCGGCCCGGCTGCGCCAGCTGATCGAGCGTGGCAGCAACGCTCTCCTCTTCCCAGCATTTAAAGCCCCAGCGTGAGGTCGGCTGCACCACAATATAGGGCGCGGTTACCTGGTGTTCTGCCAGTCGGGTCAGCACAATTTGCTGGTCAGCGTCGCTGTAGTGCATTGAGACACGTGCGCCGTCGCTGCTGATGCCGAGGGGTGCCAGCGCCGACATATTCTGCTCAACGGTATGCAGCTTGCTGTGATTGTGTGTGGAGACCAGCTGATTGTGACACCATCGCCACAGGACGTTATCACGTTTTTTATAGGCAAAACCGATGCGAACGGGTGCCGCAGAGAGCCGCGTAATCAGGGCAGCCCGCCACTGATCGGCCAGATTAATCACCAGATCATAATGTGCGTCACGTATGGCGCGAATTAATGCACGCTCATGGCCCAGCTTGCGCCAGGTGCCCTCCTGCTTCCATTTACGATCGATGACGTGCAAATGGCGGATAGCCGGATGCGCTTCCAGCATCGGACGCGTCTCCTGATAGAGCAACACGTCGATGCTGGCCTGCGGATAACGCTCATGAAGCGCATTGATGGCGGGTGTTGTGAGCAGCATGTCACCATGATGGCGCAGCTTAATCAGTAATATATTTTTTGGAGAGATGTTTGCTGGAGTCAGGCTGGCCATAAACAAGAGTTCTCAGAATTCAGTGAACCGATTGTAGGGCAAACCCTTTTTAGGATAAAGCCAGCCTCAAAGGTTATTTATCACGCCAGCGATAGAGCCGGGCCAGCCACAACAGCAACTGATACCACTGCTTAATTCCCCGGGCGTTGCGTAACATGCGCAGGTGTGTCCGGGTGGCGAACAGCTCGGCAATGATTGCCTGGCGTGCGCGGGCGTCAGGCTCACGTCTTACACTGTGGCAAACGCTGAGCGCTTCATGGGTCACCTGATAGTGAAACGACGGGTAGATCTTCACGCGGTCACGATAGCGGTCATTGAGCTCTTCCAGCAGTCGCGCAATCTTCATGTAGTGACGCTGATACTCTACGTTGCGCTCGCCGGTACGTTTGCGATTGCTGATTGAGGCGTCGTGCATATAGTAGCGATAGAGTACCGCTTCGGTATAACGCACGCGTTTTGCCAGCAGCATAAACTCGGTGGTCCAGGGAATATCCTGATGATGCAGGCCGGGTTCAAACTGCAACTGATGCTGCTCAATCAGTTCCCGGCGATAGATGCCCAGCCAGACCACATGCATATAACGATGGGTTTTTAGCGCGGTATTCAGCCAGTCGGCACCGCTCAGCACCGGCGTGCTGCGCAGGCGATCCAGCGGAATCAGCGGCTTTACCCGCTGGCTGTGTTTGAAAAACCACTCGGCGTTGCACTGTGCCGCATCCAGATTATCTGCCTCCGCCAGCGTCACCAGCGTCTGATACATATCGGGTTGCATGGTGTCATCCGCATCAGGGAAGGTGACATATTTCCCGCGGGCAATCGCCAGTCCGGCGTTGCGGGCGCGCGAGACGCCGCCATTTTCCTGATGTATCACACGAATGTGAGAATGCTGCTGTGCATACTGATCGGCGCGCTCGCCTGAGCCATCGGTTGAACCGTCATCGACGATAATGATCTCAAGCAGAGTCAGCGTCTGCGCCAGCAGTGACTGCATGAACTCATCAAACATGCTGCCCGCATTGTACATCGGGGTAATGATACTCAGCAGAGGAGAAGTACTCATGACAATATCTGCACCAGCATTGTATTCACTGCGAAAAGGCGTTGCCTCGTCATAAATCATTTCCAAATCAGCAGAGTGAAATCAGGGAGTTCACAATTATAAAACGATGTTGCATCCCTGCTTTACTAAAAACCACGCCCGACAATAATAATGCGCTATATGCGCTTTTTTTACGCAATGTGGCCGTGCAGGTAAACAGATTATTATGCTGGCTTGCTGTCAGCGCCGTTATTACAGAGGTCGTGGCAAACAGCTGGCGGGATAAATGGCGGGAAAGTCAGGCGCTGAAATAACAGCGCCCGTATCAATCTGATAAACCTGAGTGTGCTATTGCTCACTCTGCTTAAAAAACTTGAGACTGACATACTTCATCATCCAGCTCAGGCTTTCAGCATACTGTTTCTGATGCCACTTTACGCGGGCGAATCGCTTCATCTCTTTATAATGCTTTGGCGTATCAAGCGGTTGTGAAGCCCAGGGGGAGCGCTGGTAATAGCTGTAGTAGCGCTGGGAAAGATCGCTGCCAGCCCATGCATGCCAGGGTTTGCATTTACCGGTGTAGTGAATCATCACCGTCTCTTCAGGCACGTCCGAGTGATCCCAGACTTTATTGGCGATGATGTCATAAATGTGGTTATAGCGGTCTGGCAGGATCAGGACCTCATCCTCCAGCACGATATTCAGCGCATCCTGATCGGGAAAACCAAACTCTGCGCCCCGCGTTACCAGCACGTCGGTAATGCGCGCGGTGGTCTGCCTTTCGAGCCAGCGTGGAATATTAATCAGCATAAAACCGGAGTTGAAATAGTGGTGATGCTTCAGCCCCAGCCTTGCGCACTGGTTATGTCGCGCTCGCGGTGTGTCATTACAGGCCGCCAGCGTGTAATCAGTGATATCCAGCGTGAACAGGGGAGAGTAGTCGCCCACCACCAGGGTGTCAGCATCAATATAGATCACCCGATCGCTGTAGCTCGCCACGGTTTCCGGGATCAGGAAACGGTAGTGGATACTTTTGGGATAGCGTCCGACTGCAGGCAACTGATCAACCCAGGCACGGTTAAAGATATGCAGCGTGATCGCCAGACGATGACCCGTGGCCAGTGAACGCAGTTTTTCCACATCCTCTTCGCAAAGCGAGTCTGAAAAAACATGGGCGTGGAAAGCGGTATCAGGATGATGGCTGAGAAGTGAAAACAACGTAATGCCCAGGCCACGCGCGTAGGCGTAGTTGATGCCAAACGCAACATGAACCGGATTATCATCCGTGTCAGCAAGCGTGTTAACCAGCAGCTGACTTTGCTGAACGGCCTCAGCAAGAGGGGTAATTGCCATTACGCTTCACTATTCCAGATTATGAGTAATAAACGTTTGTATTCTAGTCAGTTTATCGTGATCCAGCCCGAATAATTTTTCAGCAGGCTGATCAAACTGAAAACGGGTGGCAAAAACGAACGTCGACGCAGCAATATTATCCGGTCCGATAAACAAAACGTTATTGACCGGACGCTGTTCCCGGACTTCACACGGGCCATAAAGCATGATCACCGGTATCTGCTGCGCATCCGCAATATAAGCATTGCCAGAGTCAGAGGAGATGTAGAAATCCATCTGTGCAATGGCCCACGGAACCTCTTCCAGTTTTAGCTCACCAATCAGACTGACGATATTGTCTTTCGGGCCGGTCAGGCTCAGTAACTCATCCAGCCACGGCTGCTCAGCCGGTGGGCCAAACACATAAAAGGTGCAGGGCAGGTCAGCCAGCGACGCCATCAGCTGCTGCCAGATGCTGGCAGGAATGGTTTTAGCCCGGTTACCGGCAGAAATACTGATGCCAATTTTAATACCGCTGCGCGGATTAAGCAGCGCGGCGGGCGGCGCAGGCGGCTGCCAGAGCGGTGAGGTCGCATGCTTAGGGAAATCGGTGTAGCGGTAGTCACGATTAATCAGCTTCAGGTAGCTGTCGAGCGTTAAATCCGTTTTGGTGTGGTCGACAATACCGCTGGCGCTGCGATAGAAGGTCTTATGGTAGGACTTACGCACATAGGTGCGCAGAAACTGCTTGTTCGGTGCGTTGCAGAGCGCGGCGAAAAACAGGTTCACGCTGTTTGGCTGCACCAGATAGACGTTGTCATAGCGGTTCATCAGAGTGAACGCGAGCTTCAGTTTGGCAAAAAAGCTGCGCTTCGCCTCTTCAATCAGGAAATAGCGGCTGACCGTGTCATCGTGACGCGCCAGCGGCTCCACCGCTTTGCTGATCAGCAACTCAGACTGACCCAGTGCGCGCAGCATCGGGGTGATATTAATAAAATCACCAATCTTTGCCGTCTGGATGATCAGGCTGCGTCCGGTTGGCCGGTAAAACAGCCGCATTATGGCCCGGAAAGGCAGCAACAGCAGGTAGATCAGCACATAGTTCATGGCATGTTTTCCGTAATAACGGCCCGCAGTTTCTCTGCCACCGTGTCAGCAGTCAGCTCTGCCAGATTATGATTCGAGGCGCTCAGTGCCTGTTGGTTCTGCCCGTAACCGCCAATCAATCCAGGATCGGTCGGACCATACAGCGTGAGGTTGGGGCGATCCAGTGCCGCCGTCAGATGGCTCAATCCGGTGTCCACTGAGACCACCGCGCGTGCGCCCGCCAGCTGTTGTGCTATCGCTTCCAGCGTCAGCTTAGGCAGTACATCGACATGCTCAAATCCTTCTGCAAGGCGCTGCGCACGCTGATGCTCATGTTCAGCACCCCAGGGCAATTTCACCCGCAACCCGCTGGGCTGCATCTGCTCAATCAGCTGTCGCCAGTGTGATTCCGGCCAGTGCTTGTTGTCACGCGTTGTGGCATGCAGAAAGACCAGGTAATGATGTGCGTCAGCGGGCAGATGATGCAGAAAGTGTCCGGCAATCGCGTAGTCACCCTGACTTTGCGGCTTTTCATAGCCCAGGCTTTTGGCGAACAGTTCGCGCGTCCGCTCAACCGCGTGCTGTCGCTTACTGACCTCATGGCGGATGTCATACCACCAGCTGGCGAACGGCTCACGCGCGCTACGGCTGTCCTGCCCATGTTTCACCCCTTTCGATAAGCGGGTGACCAGCGCGGCACTTTTGATCAGGCCCTGTGCATCAATCACGATATCGTACTCACGTGACTGTAACGCGCGCTTAAACAGCACGCGCTCTTCACGCTGCTGACTGCCAAACCAGTGTTTGCGCCAGCGGCGAATCGCAACCGGTAACACCTTATCTACTGCGGGATGCCAGCCAGGAATCTGTGCGAAATTCTCTTCCACTACCCAGTCGAAACGGATGCCGGGAATGGCATGCATTGCATCGGTCAGTGCCGGGAGCGAATGCAGCACATCGCCCATTGACGAAGTTTTAACAATCAGGACGTGCATGGCACCTCCTGTGGCGCGAGCAGTTCGCTCAGCGTCTGATGTACACGTTCAGGCTGAATATCGATCAGGCTCTGGTGATAGCCCTGTTCGGCATCGCCTTTGCGCACTTTGTGATAGCCGGTAATCAGGCGAATAATTCGCGCCTGCTTTGCCAGCGGCGGCGTAAAGTCAGGACTGCTTGGTCCATAGAGCGCCACCAGTGGACGATCCAGCGCCGCGGCGATATGCATCAGGCCGGAGTCGTTGCTGACCACGGCACGGCATTGTGCCAGCAGAATCACCGCCTGTTCCAGCTGGGTTTCACCCGCCAGATTACGGCAGTGGCCGCGAGCCTCTTCGGGCAGCGCCGCGATAATCTCTTCGCCGGTCGGGCGATCTTTGGCGGAGCCAAACAGCACGATCTGAAAGCCTTCAGCAATCAACTGGCGGGCCAGCGTGGCGTAGTGATAGTGCGGCCAGCGTTTGGCCGGACCAAATTCAGCGCCCGGACAAAAACCGATGACCGGACGGGTCGCGGCGAGCTGAAACTGTGCGGCCGTTTCAATTTTTTCCTGCTCTTCAACCTGCAGTTTTGGCCACAACAGCGGCTGGGGCAGCTGCGCCGCCGACGCAACAGGTGTGTCGTAGCCCAGCGCAACGTAGCGCTCAACCATCAGTGGAAATGCGGCTTTATCCAGCACGCGCAAATCATTCAGCAGGCCATA
Organism: Pantoea sp. 18059; assembly: GCF_902706165.1. Classification (NCBI taxonomy): domain Bacteria; kingdom Pseudomonadati; phylum Pseudomonadota; class Gammaproteobacteria; order Enterobacterales; family Erwiniaceae; genus Pantoea; species Pantoea sp. 18059. The sequence goes on along the minus strand of NZ_CACSJS010000010.1, from coordinate 59,150 downwards.
GCGCATTTCACCGCGCCAGCCGACGCGGCGTTTTATTCCGGCAAAGAAGGGGACCAGCGCCGACTTGAAGGAGTTAGGCAGCACATAAGCGCGGTCGTAGTGACTGGCGCGCAGCACTTTGCCCAACCGGCGACGCTCACCGATTTCCAGTGCGCCATGCCCAAGCGGCATCGCCAGCGCCTGATTCACCTCCGGCATGCGTGACAACAACGGACGGCACCATGCAGGTGCCATCACGTCAATCACCGCATCGGGATGTTCGGCCTTGAGGGTGCGATAGAGACTTTGCGACATCATCATATCGCCGACCCACGACGGGCCGATTACCAGAATTTTCATCGCCGGAGCAGCTTCCTTTATGCGTTACGGTTCAGCCAGACCATATAGTCAGCGACGCCCTGCGCCACCGTTTTAAATGGCTTGTCGTAGCCGGCGGCACGCAGCTTAGTGAGATCGGCCTGAGTATAGGCCTGGTACCGTCCTTTGAGTTTTTCCGGGAACGGGATGTACTCGATCTGACCTTTCTGGTGGAACTTCAGTACTGCGTCAGCCACTTCCTGGAAGGACTCGGCGCGGCCTGTGCCACAGTTGTAAATCCCGGAGACGCCATTTTCCCAGCACCACAGGTTCACTTCCGCAACATCATCAACGTGGATGAAATCACGTTTAAAGCCGTCGCTGCCTTCAAACAGTTTTGGATTTTCATCGTTGCTGATCTGCGTGTTCAGATGGAAGGCCACGCTTGCCATGCTGCCCTTGTGGCCTTCACGCGGTCCATAGACGTTGAAATAGCGGAAGCCGCATACCGGCGAGTTCGCTTCCGGCAGCATCTGACGGACGTAATGGTCGAACAGCATCTTGGAGTAGCCATACACATTAAGCGGCTGCTCATACTGACGCTCTTCAATGAAATTCTCGTTGCGTCCGCCGTAGGTCGCTGCGGAAGAGGCGTAGAGGAACGGGATCTCGCGCTCAAGACAGAAGTGCAGCAGCTCTTTGGAGTACTGATAGTTGTTCTCCATCATGTACTTGCCATCCCACTCGGTGGTGGAGGAGCAGGCGCCCTGATGGAACACCGCTTCGATCGGGCCTAAATCATCGCCCGCCATCACGCTCATCAGGAACTCTTCTTTGTCCATGTAATCGACGATATCCAGGTCGACTAAATTGGCAAACTTGGTGCCATCCTTCAGATTATCCACCACCAGAATGTCGGTGTGACCGCGATCGTTCAGCGCTTTGACGATGTTGCTGCCAATCATTCCTGCGCCGCCAGTTACGATAATCATGTTGTTACCTTCAACGTTGTGGGGTGAAACAGGAGGTTTCACACACGAATACCTCACATCATAACATTTCATCAGGGTGCAGACAGCCAGATGACTCTGTAACGCTTTGTGCGTACATCCTTGTGGCGTGAACTATGCTGCAAAAATGACATTCTGTTGGGCGATTTATCGTGAAGAAGCGGCCTGTTCAGTAAGATATGCCAGATTTTTGCCATCTGAGGAGAGCAATGATGCCTGCGCAATTTTATCAACAACTTCGTCAGCAACTTGATGATGCACGTCAGGAAGGACTGTTTAAACAGGAGCGGATCATCACCTCTGCCCAGCAGACGGAGATCGCGGTTGGCGATAACCCGGCGGTGATTAACTTCTGTGCCAATAACTACTTAGGTTTAGCGAACCATCCGGCGCTGATTCAGGCGGCGAAAGAGGGGATGGATTCGCATGGTTTTGGTATGGCGTCGGTGCGCTTTATTTGCGGCACGCAGGATAGTCATAAGCAGCTGGAAAAGCGGCTGGCAGACTTTCTCGGCATGGAGGATGCCATTCTTTACTCCTCCTGTTTCGATGCCAATGGCGGTCTGTTTGAAACCCTGCTCGATGCGCAGGATGCCGTCATCTCTGATGCACTGAACCACGCTTCCATTATCGATGGCGTCCGGCTGTGCAAAGCGCAGCGTTACCGCTATGCCAATAACGATATGGCGCAGCTGCGCGCCTGCTTGCAGGAAGCGCGCGATAAAGGCGCGCGTCATATTCTGATCGCCACCGATGGGGTCTTCTCAATGGATGGGGTGATTGCGAATCTGCCCGCTATCTGCGATCTGGCCGACGAGTTCTCTGCGCTGGTGATGGTGGATGATTCCCATGCGGTGGGCTTTGTCGGGAACGCCGGACGCGGAACCCATGAATATTGCGATGTGATGGGCCGGGTCGACATCATTACCGGCACGCTGGGTAAAGCGCTGGGTGGCGCCTCCGGTGGCTACACCGCCGCAAAAGCAGAAGTGGTGGAGTGGCTGCGCCAGCGTTCCCGTCCCTATCTGTTCTCTAACTCGCTGGCCCCGGCCATTGTTGCCGCCTCGCTGCGGGTGCTGGATCTGCTCAGTGAAGGCGACGGGCTGCGTCAGCGTCTGTGGGACAACGCCCGTTACTTCCGGGAGCAGATGACGGCGGCGGGCTTTACGCTGGCGGGAGCCGATCACGCCATTATCCCGGTGATGCTGGGTGAAGCCAGCGTCGCCCAGGAGTTCGCCCGCCTGCTGCAACAGGAAGGCATCTACGTGACCGGCTTCTTCTATCCGGTGGTGCCAAAAGGTCAGGCACGCATTCGCACCCAAATCTCTGCGGCGCATACCCAGCAACAGCTGGAACGTGCGGTGGCGGCCTTTACCCGGATCGGCAAACAACTGGGCGTTATCGCCTGAGGAGTCCGTCATGAAAGCACTCGCCAAACTGAAGAAGGAAACGGGCATCTGGATGGTGACCGATGCGCCGGTTCCGGAACCGGGTCACAACGATTTGCTGATTAAGATTCGCAAAACCGCTATCTGCGGTACCGATGTCCATATCTACAACTGGGATGACTGGTCGCGCAAAACCATTCCGGTACCGATGATTGTCGGTCATGAATATGTGGGGGAAGTGGTTGCGATAGGACAGGAAGTGAAAGGCTTTACGATTGGCGATCGGGTCTCGGGCGAAGGGCACATCACCTGCGGACATTGCCGTAATTGCCGTGCCGGGCGAACGCATTTATGCCGTAACACAATGGGTGTAGGCGTTAACCGCCAGGGCTGCTTTGCGGAGTATCTGGTTATCCCGGCCTTCAATGCGTTCAAAATTCCCGACAACATTTCCGATGAGCTGGCGGCAATCTTTGATCCGTTCGGCAACGCCGTGCATACCGCGCTATCGTTCGATCTGGTGGGTGAGGATGTGCTGATCTCCGGCGCGGGTCCTATCGGCATCATGGCCGCCGCGGTCTGTCGCCATGTCGGCGCACGTAACGTGGTGATCACAGACATCAATGAGTATCGTCTGTCACTGGCGCGCAAAATGGGCGTCACGCGCGCGGTCAATGTGGCGAATGAGGATCTGCGAGACGTGATGCACTCGCTGGGCATGACGGAGGGATTCGATGTCGGACTGGAGATGTCTGGTGCACCGCCTGCCTTCCGTTCATTGCTGGAGGTAATGAATCACGGAGGGCGGATTGCACTGCTGGGCATCCCGCCGGGTGAAATGGCGATCGACTGGAATCAGGTGATCTTCAAAGGGCTTTTTATCAAGGGCATTTATGGCCGGGAGATGTTTGAAACCTGGTATAAAATGGCGGCGCTGATCCAGTCCGGGCTTGATTTAACGCCGGTTATTACCCATCGCTATGGAATCGACGATTTCCAGCAGGGCTTTGATGAGATGCGTTCAGGACGCTCGGGAAAAGTGATACTGAGCTGGGATTAAAACAACGGCCGCCAGGGCGGCCGCATGATTAGCTTTGTTTTTTCTCTTCATCGGTCAGGTAGCGCACTTTGCGCGTGTAGTCCTGACCTTTAAAGTTCAGCGGCTGTTGCGGATCGGCGAGGTATTTTTGCCATTCCGACAGCGGAAAGCCGCCATGTGCGCCTACCACTTCAGGCGGGATCACCGCCGACTGACCGCCAATTTTCTTTGAGACCGGCCAGTTAGCCCATTCGCCCAGATTGACGGTTTTAATATCCAGCATGTCCAGCAACACCGCGAGCGGCAGCTGGTCAGTAGGCGGCTGGCTGTCGTTCATTAAATTCCAGGTATCATTAAACAGCGTCAGCCACAGCGGCGAAATGCGCTGCCAGACTTCACGGGTGGCAGCCAGGTAAGCCCCATTCACGTGATCCACCAGCCAGGGCCGGATACTGTGCGGGTAGTAGGCGGGGATCGCCTCTTCCGGCGCATCAGCCAGCTTGGCAATCATTTTCCCCTGACGAAAACTGGAATAGAGATGGCCGGGCTTCATCATAATCTCGGGCATCTTAAGCAGATTGAGGTCGGAATCGATCATCAGAATGCCGTCGCCTTTAGCCTGTAAGGGCGCCTGCAATTTAATCAAACGACTGCGATAGATCTGCTTGTAGCGATAGCTCTCTTCCCGATGCGGGACATCCAGCGTTGCCACGCGGGTTTTTACTGGCAGGCTGCCAAAGGCGTGAGCCGGCTGATCGCTGACAATTACGATCTCTTCAGCCTCTGTCGCAAAGCGCGCCGCAAAATCGGCACTGAGCAGGGCTTCTTCGATATAGTCCGCGCCGGTGCAGGGGATCACGACAGAAGTGACCGGTACAGTGCCCTGAACCTCTTTATGCGAATAAGGCAGGTTATGACTCGCCCTGATATGGCGATAACGGGGATTTAAAAAATTAAGCATGAGGTTTCTTTTTCACGACGCTTTGCAAAATATTCTCGACGCCGCTGATATAAGTTTCAATAGCGTACTGTTCACGTACGCGTTTCGCTGCCGCATTGATCAGGCGTTGACGTAAATCCGCATCCTGCCACAGCGCGGTCAGATGCTGGGTCAGTTGCACCACGTTGCCATAGTCAAACAGCAGCCCGGTTTCGTCATGACTGATCAATTCGGCAGTGCCGACCACGCGGGATCCCACTACGGCGGTATTCACCAGCATCGCCTCCAGCACAACCCTTGGTAAGCCCTCACTGCGTGAGGCAAGAATAAACGCATCAAAGGCGGTGAGGTAATCCAGCGCGTTGTTCTGAAAGCCCGTAAAGACCACATGCTGCTGGATGTTCTCTGCGGTAGCGAGTTGCAGCAGATGCTGAAGTTCCGGACCTGCTCCGACCACCACCATCTTCCAGTCGGCATCGGGATTAGCACGTTTAAAACGGCCCAGTGCCTGCAGAATATGGTGATTAGATTTACGCAATATCAGCGAGCCAATCGTGCCGAACACAAAGGTCGAAGGGGAGAGTTTAAAGCGCTGGCGTACTTCAAGGCGGTCGGGCAGAGGCTGGTGGATGTCGATAGCATTATTGACGGTAAAACAGCGTTCCGCATCAACACCGTGGCTGCGCAGGGTGTTATTCACGCCCTGTGACACGGCAATGATCGCCTGGCAATCCTGATTGACCATGCTGACCAGCCGCGGTTCCAGTACCGGATCGATACGGCAGTGTTGCACTACCGCAACATCCAGGCTGCGCGCCGCCAGATAACCTTCCACATTGGTGCTGGGCTGGTTATTCATATAGAGCGTGTCAAACTTTCCCAGCTGCAGCAGTGAATTGATTTTGCTGGCATTGGGCATAATGCGCCAGTGAGTATCAATCTGATCGATGGCGCGCTTCTTGAGCTTTTTATTAAAAAACAGCAGTGCCCGCGCGACTTCTTTAACAAACTTTGCCCAGCGTGGCTGCCTGATTTGCGGAATAAAAAAGACCGGGATAGCCAGCGCATTCAGCGTGGCCTCAATGGTTTCGTCGTTGCCACGGCTGTAGTTGTGATAGAAGCAGCAGGTGATATCAAACTTTTGACGATCGATACGCTTCAACAGCTCCAGCATACTGTTGGTGCCGCCGCCCCACTCTCTGCCGTTATCCAGCAGCAGGATTTTTTGTTTAATAATCGTCATCCCTATCACTGTTCCCGCACAGCACGTTATCGCCCGACCCAGGATTATAGTAATTTCTGCGTATAAATGAACGCTAAGCTGAACACTTAGCATTCATAGCAAATTCAGAACAGATTTTTTAGCGTGTTAAACAGCGGGCTGTTATTCACACTTTCAGCTATTACCGTTAAGGCTCGGGTGGCAGGAACCGACGCCAGAGGCTGTTTCGGTTTACACAGGTCTGCAGGCTGGAAGCGCGGTGTCACCGGTTTTGTCGGCGCCACAGGCGGCCGTGAGTTGCTGCGGAGTGATTCGTTCAGCAGCTGACTGGGGCGAACCAGCGTAACGTCGGCTGGCAATGTAGGTAACATCTGCTGCAGCACCCGCACGGTGTTAGGGTGGGGATGACCAATGGCAATGGCGTAACCGTCGCGCTGCGCCAGTTTCACCGCCCGACTGAACTGCTGGCGGATGGCATTAATATCCTGGCTGTCATCCAGAAATACCCGGCGTTTTAATACCCTGACCTGGGTGCCCTGTGCGGCAGGAACAGCCTGACTGTTAGCGATGGTCATGCTATCCAGAAAGTAGAGATTGTAGTGGTTCAGCGCCTGCATCACTTTCTGCATGCCAGGCAGGCTGGAGGTCATCCTGCTGCCCATATGGTTGTTCAGACCTACGGCATAAGGCACGTTGTTAACCGCATTGCGCATGATGCGGGTAACTTCTTCGCTGCTCATCTCCGGCGTTAAGGTATCTTTTTCCAGCGGCTGCTTGCTCAGCGGCGCCATGGGCAGATGGATCAACACTTCGTGACCACTCTGGTGCGCTTTGGTGGCCATTTCACGGGCATGTGGCGCGTTGGGCAAAACCGCCACTGAAATGGCCTGCGGCATCTGCAGGACCTTGTTCTCTTCGGCAGGGCGATAGCCTACGTCATCGATGACAATGGCCAGTTTGCCCGCCTGCGCAGCGTAGCTGAACAGCAGGGCGCTCAACAGAACGGGGATTTTTCGAAGTTGCAGCAAAACCTATTTTCCTAACCACGGGAGTGGATTGACGGCCTGTCCCTGACGTCGGATTTCAAAATAGAGCGACGGAGTACCGCGGCCACCACTGGTGCCCACCAGTGCGATAGGCTGTCCTGCCTTCACCTGCGTACCCACGCTCACCAGCGCACTTTGGTTATAGCCATACAAGCTCATATCGCCTTTACCATGTTCCAGCACGACCACCAGGCCGTAGCCCTGTAACCAGTCGGCCATCAGCACGCGGCCATCGGCGATAGCTTTCACCTCGGTACCTTCGCGCGCATCAATCACCAGTCCTTTCCAGCGCAGTTCACCCTGCAGCTGTTCACCAAAACGATGTTCAATGCGTCCGCGTACCGGCCACAAGGCCTGCCCGCCCGCGCGACCAAGTCCACCGGTGCGCGCCACCAGTTCGCGTTCGCTCTGGGTCGGCTGATAGCTGGAGCCTTTGGCTTTCGCCTGCGCCTGACGCTGACGCACTTTTTCCGCCTCACGCGCTTCACGGGCGGCGCGCTCGCGCGCCTCGCGTTCCGCACGGGCGATCTTATCCTGCAGACGGCTTTCGTTCTGACGCATCTCGACCAGATCGGCCTGATCTTTTTCCAGCGCGCTTTCCAGTGTCGTCAGGGTTTTTTTCCGCGCTTCGCTCGCCTGTTGCAGCTTCTGCTGCTGGCCCTGCTGCTGCGCTAATAAGCCTTTCTGCTGCTGTTGCTTCTGCTCCAGCGTGGCGCGTTGCTGAGCCAAATCCTGACGCGTCTGTTGCAGCGATTCGATACTTTTCTGGCGCGCCGCATTCAGATAGCCGAAATAGGCCAGAATACGCTCGCTGCGCTGACTCTCTTCACCGCCCATCAACAGCTGTACACCGTTGTGCTTACCCTGACGAAACGCCGCATCAAGCTGCTCTGAAAGCAGGTTTTCCTGTTGGGTTTGCTGTTTTTCAAGGCGGGCGATGGAGGTGGCAAGCTGTTTGATTTCATCATTCAGGGCGTTGAGGCTATTGCGGGTGTCACGCAACTGACGGCTCGCCTGAGCGATGATTTTTTCCTGGCTCTGCAACTGATCCAGTAATTTGCTGCGCTGCAACTTTTGCGCTTTAACGCTTTTCTCTTTTTCAGCGATGTTTTGCTGAATAGATTGCAGCTGAGATTTGCTGTCTTCTGCACTAACGGCGGCGGCAGGCAATAACAGTGCCCCCGCACAAAGCAGGCTAAGGGAGAGGCTGGACAAGTGTGTGAACAACGGCAGGTTATCGCCGTTGGAACGGGTCCTTGTGTGCGAAACGGTTGTTTTTCCCTTCATAGGCCAATGATTATTCCACGATGAACCGCCGCTTACCAGTGCTCCCCACTGGCATTTGCTTTTCCAGTTATGTCCACTTTCACAATGACATGGATTAAGCCTTACGCCATTTTTGCTATTCAGCCACTTTTTTTGGAAAATGAAGCACAAATCGATACTCTGGCCGCATAGCATCTGTACATGCGAAGTGGCGCAGGTATACTCAGAACCCTTGTTTTAGCTTATTAGCCCGGTCTGGAGTCGTTACCCCTCATGCAAGAAATTATGCAGTTTGCAAGCAATCACCCCATCCTGAGTCTGGCATGGGTCGTTTTACTCGTTCTGGTGATTGTGACTACCGTTAAAGGAATGTTCTCTAAGGTAAAAACGATCAGCCGCGGTGAAGCAACCCGCCTGATTAACAAAGAGGACGCGGTAGTTGTAGACGTGCGTTCGCGCGACGATTTCCGCAGAGGCCATATTTCAGGTGCGCTGAATGTCGCAGCCGCTGAGATTAAAAAAGGCAACATCGACGAACTGGCAAAGCATAAAGCGCAGCCCATAATTGTGGTGTGTGCAACCGGACAAAGCGCGGGTGATTCTGCTGCGCATCTCAGCGCGGCCGGCTTTGAGCGGGTTTCAGTGCTGAAAGATGGTATCAGTGGCTGGAGCGGCGAAAATCTGCCGTTAGTTCGCGGCAAATAATCTTACAGAGGTGCTGATCATGGCAAATGTTGAAGTGTATACCAAGGCGACCTGTCCTTACTGCCATCGGGCGAAGGCGCTGTTAACGCAAAAAGGCGTATCGTTTCAGGAGATCCCCATTGATGGAGACATGGCGAAACGCGAAGAGATGATCAAGCGTAGCGGCCGCACCACCGTGCCTCAGATTTTTATTGATGCGCAGCACATTGGTGGCTGCGACGACTTATTCGCACTCGATAATCGCGAAGGTTTAGATCCCTTACTGCAGGCGTAATTTTACGCCGGACAATCTCATACATAGGATTTGGTCACATGTCAGAACATAACACCAACGAAATGCAATTCCAGATTCAGCGCGTATTCACCAAAGACATCTCTTTTGAAGCGCCAAATGCACCGCAGGTTTTCCAGAAAGAGTGGGAACCGGACGTTAAACTGGATCTGGACACTGCATCTTCTCAGCTGGCTGACGAAGTTTACGAAGTGGTACTTCGTGTGACTGTAACCGCCACCGTGGGCGAAGAGACCGCTTTCCTGTGTGAAGTTCAGCAGGCCGGTATTTTCACCATCAGCGGTATTGAAGGAACGCAGATGGCACACTGCCTGGGCGCATACTGCCCGAACATCCTGTTCCCGTACGCACGCGAATGCATTACCAGCCTGGTATCACGTGGTACCTTCCCGCAGCTGAACCTGGCACCGGTTAACTTTGATGCGCTGTTCATGAACTACCTGCAGCAGCAGCAAGGTGAAGAAGGTGCTGAACCACATCAGGATGCCTGATGACAACTCACGCTTCGATTAGCGTCATCGGTGCCGGTTCATACGGCACCGCTTTGGCGATTACGCTGGCCCGCAACGGCCATCCGGTGCTGTTGTGGGGACATAACCCGGCGCATCTGGCGCAGCTTCAGACTGACCGTTGCAACACCGCTTTCCTGCCTGATGTCCCGTTCCCCGACCATCTTTCTCTTGAACCTGATCTGACCAAAGCTATTGCTGCCAGCCGCGATTTATTGATCGTGGTGCCGAGTCATGTGTTTGGCGAGGTGCTGCAGCAGATCAAGCCTCATCTGCGGTCAGACTCGCGTATTGTCTGGGCGACCAAAGGGCTGGAAAAAGAGACCGGACGTCTGCTGCAGGATGTGGCGCGGGAAATTGTCGGCGATGACATTCCGCTGGCAGTAATCTCCGGACCGACCTTTGCGAAAGAGCTGGCAGCCGGATTACCGACGGCTATCGCGCTGGCCGCAACGGATGCGCAGTTTGCTGAGGATCTGCAGCAGAAGCTGCACTGCGGTAAGAGCTTCCGCGTTTATAACAACCCTGACTTCATCGGCGTACAGCTGGGCGGCGCGGTAAAAAACGTGATTGCTATCGGGGCCGGGATCTCTGACGGGATTGGTTTTGGCGCGAATGCACGTACCGCACTGATCACCCGTGGTCTGGCTGAAATGAGCCGGCTGGGCGCCGCGCTGGGTGCCGATCCCACCACCTTTATGGGGATGGCGGGTCTGGGCGATCTGGTGCTGACCTGTACCGATAATCAGTCGCGTAACCGTCGTTTTGGCATGATGCTGGGCCAGGGCCAGGATGTAGATAGCGCGCAACGCATTATCGGACAAGTTGTAGAAGGCTACAGAAACACCAAAGAAGTCAAAGCATTGGCTGCCCGTTTTGGTGTGGAAATGCCGATCACCGAGCAGATTTATCAGGTGCTGTATTGCGAAAAACCGGCGAGAGATGCAGCATTGAGTCTGCTGGGACGAACAAGGAAGGACGAAAACAGCACTGGCTAACGCAGGACGCGTAGCATCATCACCTGCAGCGCCCATTCAGGCGCTTTTTTTATCGGGAGAAAACAGCAATGTCGTCTGATGAGTTAGAACTGGTCTGGAATAATATCAAAGCAGAAGCGCGCGCCCTGGCTGATTGTGAGCCGATGCTGGCCAGCTTCTTCCACGCGACATTGCTCAAGCATGAAAATCTCGGTAGTGCACTGAGTTATATGCTGGCCAACAAGCTGGCTAACCCGATTATGCCCGCCATCGCCATTCGTGAAATCGTTGAAGAAGCCTACCGTGAAGATCCGTCGATGATTATGTCAGCGGCGTACGATATTCAGGCGGTGCGCCAGCGTGACCCGGCAGTCGATAAATACTCCACGCCGCTGCTCTACCTCAAAGGTTTTCACGCCTTACAGGCCTACCGCATTGGTCACTGGCTGTGGAATGAAGGCCGGCGCGCGCTGGCGGTTTATCTGCAGAATGAAATTTCCGTCTCCTTTGCCGTCGATATTCATCCCGCCGCCAACATCGGCCACGGCATCATGCTCGACCATGCCACAGGCATTGTGATTGGTGAAACCGCCGTGGTTGAGAATGATGTCTCGATCCTGCAATCGGTTACGCTGGGCGGAACCGGCAAAACCAGCGGCGATCGTCACCCGAAAATCCGTGAAGGGGTGATGATTGGTGCCGGTGCGAAAGTCCTGGGCAATATTGAAGTTGGCAAGGGAGCCAAAATCGGTGCCGGTTCCGTGGTGTTACAGCCCGTGCCGCCGCACACCACTGCAGCAGGCGTACCCGCGCGAATCGTTGGTAAGCCAGGCAGTGAAAAGCCGTCGATGGATATGGATCAGCACTTTAATGGCAGCCTGGCGGGTTTTCAGTTTGGCGACGGCATCTAGTCTTTAATCAGCGCGCCCGCATAATCAAGCTGGCGCCACGCTTCATAGACCACCACCGATACGGCGTTCGACAAATTCATACTGCGGCTTTCCGCTTTCATCGGGATACGGATTTTCTGCTGAGCCGGTAACGCCGCTAAGATCTCAGCCGGAAGTCCACGGCTCTCCGGGCCAAACAGCAGATAATCGCCAGCCTGATACGCTACGGCACTGTGTGCGGGCGTACCTTTGGTCGTCAGCGCAAACAGACGCTCAGGCGACTCTGAGGCGATAAACGCCTGATAGTCGGCATGGAATTTAATGGCAGTGAATTCGTGGTAATCCAGCCCGGCGCGGCGTAAACGCTTGTCATCCCAGGCAAAACCAAGCGGCTGAATCAGATGAAGCTGAAAGCCAGTATTGGCACACAGGCGGATGATATTGCCGGTATTCGGCGGAATTTCTGGTTCAAACAAGACAATGTTAAGCATAAGGCCCCCGATGACAGGGGCCGAAGCATAACAAATTATTGACGAGCGGAGGAGTAGAGCGGCAACCAGAGGGTCAGACGCAGGCCGCCCAATGGGCTGTCATCCGCTTTAACCCAGCCGCGGTGTTGCTGCACTGCCGTTTCAACAATCGCCAGGCCAAGACCGGTGCCGCCTGATTCGCGATCGCGTGCTTCATCGGTACGGTAGAACGGCCGGAAAATCTGTTCACGATCTTCCGGACTCACGCCAGGACCATCGTCATCAACGTGTACCGTGATGCCGGAAATATCGACGGAGAAGCTGACGCTGATATGGGTGTGGGAATAGCGCAGCGCATTGCGTACGATATTTTCCAGCGCACTCTCCAGCGCATGGGGATTACCATAAAGCGGCCACGGGCCAGGCGGATAGGGAATATCCATCTTCTTGCCCATCTGCTCCGCTTCGAAGCGGGCATCTTCCAGCACCCCATTCCACAACTGATTCGCCTTCATCGCTTCGCTGACCAGCGCATTTTTATGCTGGGTGCGGGACAGCACCAGCAGATCGTTAATCATGCCATCAAGACGCTGTGCTTCCATCTCAATGCGGCCCAGTTCTTTGCCTTCACCCTGACGCCGACGCAGCAGCGCGGTAGCCAGTTGCAGACGGGTGAGCGGGGTACGAAGTTCATGGCTGATATCTGATAACAGACGTTGCTGACCGGTCATCATCCGCTCCAGCGCACTGACCATCTGGTTAAAGCTGGAACCCGCCGCCAGAAACTCCTGTGGGCCCGATTCCAGTTCCGGATGCTGACGCAGGTTTCCGCTTGCGACTTCGTCGGCAGCATATTTCAGCTTACGTGCCGGACGTGCCAGGCTCCAGGCGAGCCAGAGCAGCAGCGGTGAGCTGATGAGCATGGTGACGATAAGCAGTAACAGGGGACGGTCAAACAGCAGATTCACGAAATCGAGCTGGGAACTGTTGGCGGGACGAATCATGTAAAGCTGGTAGTTATCTTCGCCATCCCGAACGGCGAAAGGCCCTACCAGCTCAACACGACCATATTTCTTCTTCTGCGGATGATCGGCATTGTCAGACTGGCCGATAAAATTGCGGATAACCTGCATTTCGTTATGTTGCGCGCCGATCACCCGACCTTCACTCGTCACTAACAGCAGCCGCTGACCCGGCGGTGCCCACTTTTCCACTGCCCGAAACAGACGACGCCACCACATCAGATCGTTAGGGGGATCCTGTGATAGCTCTGCTTCGACGTGTTGCTCAATCATGATGCCCTGCCGCTGTTCACTCTCCAGCAGCGAGGTCATCTGTCGTGAATCGAGCTTGGGCACCATTAGCACCAGCATCAACACCAGCGCCAGCGTCAACCAGAAGATGGCGAAGATACGGGTGGTCAGACTTCCAATCATGATGCCGAAACCATCAGATAGCCGCGGCCACGTAAGGTTTTGAACCAGGGATGGCCGTCACGGCGTTCAGGCAGCTTGCGACGCAGATTGGAGATATGCATATCAATAGCGCGGTCAAAAGGCGTCAGGCGTTTGCCCAGCACTTCCTGACTCAGGTGCTCACGCGACACCACCTGGCCCAGATGCTGCGCCAGCAGATAGAGCAGGGTGAACTCCGTGCCGGTCAAATCCAGCGTGACATCATCAAAACTGGCCTCCTGACGGCCGGGATTGAGACGCAGGCAGTCCACTTCCAGCGTGGGCGAGCTATTGTCGTGTTGCTGCTGCTGTTCACTCCAGTTTGAGCGCCGCAGAATAGCGCGGATACGCGCCACCAGTTCACGATCGTTAAACGGCTTAGGCAGATAGTCATCTGCGCCCAGTTCGAGGCCCAGTACGCGATCCAGCTCGCTGCCGCGCGCCGTTAGCATGATGACGGGGGTTTGATGTTGCTGACGCAGTTCTTTCAGGGTGTCGATACCGTTTTTCTTCGGCATCATGACATCCAGTAAAAGCAGATCAATTGAGTTATCGAGCAGGTTCAGCGCTTGTTCACCATCGCTGGCTACCACCACTTCAAACCCTTCCATTTCTAACAGTTCTTTTAAAAGCGAAGTTAATTCGCGATCGTCATCTACCAACAGGATTTTATTCATTTTTGTAGCCCTCCGCAGGCAAAATACCGTGTTCCTGGCGCACCTATCCATCGCTTTACGTAGTTTTACACCCCCTGACGGATGTTTGCAGCTGTCGCCGTACACTGGCTCTCGTTGAATCGCAAAACGGAACGAACTGGAGTACACGATGCGCAAATTAACCGCCGTCGTCCTTGCCTCAGCGATGGCTCTGAGTGTCGCCAGCGCAGGTGCTAAAGATGCGACGACGATTGACGAGATGCATCATGGCGGATTGCCGACAGGCAGTATGACGCAAAATCCGCAAAGCCACATGTTCGATGGCATCGAGCTGACTGAAGAGCAACGTCAGCAGATGCGAGACCTGATGCAACAGGCCCGACATGAGCGTCCGGTCGTCCATATTGACGATATCGCAGCACTACATGAGTTAGTGACTGCAGACCAGTTTAACGAAGCGGCCATCCGCGAGAAGGCGGAAGTGATCGCCAGAGTTCAGGTTGAACAGCAGGTCGAGATGGCGCGCGTACAGAATCAAATGTTCCAGCTGCTAACGCCAGCCCAGCAGTCGGCGTTACAGCAGAATTACCAGCGGCGACTTAATGAGCTGCGACAGTTTTCGAATTTGCAGTCAGCGTCATCGCTGCAGGCAGTGAGTAGTACCAGCAGTAACCAGTAACATAGTATCCCTGTTTTCCTTGCCATAGACACATCCCTGTCTTCCCCCGCCATGATGGTGGGGGTTTTTTTTATCTTTTTTTCACTTTTTTTATTTTGACTGGAATCATCACCCCGCAATAAAACCCCTGTTTGATTAGCGCTTGTTGAGCTTTTATGGGTAAGTCTCATCGATTTCTTACTATTCAGGTCATGACTTAAATTTAAGCGTACCGGTAAGGGTTTTACCGCCTGTTAAATATTATAACTCACTGAAAGTGAATGAATTACAGGCAGGCATAGAAAACTTTAATTATATTTTTCAATGAGATAAATCCCCCGCGTTACGCTTGCCGGTTCAGGCGCACCCTCTACACTTAATCCTGTCACTGCAGGGAAGTTAAGTGTCTTTGCGAAGTCTCAGGGAGCAGCAACCACATTATGTAGTCCTGAATGAATCTATTAACGGAGTAAGTTATGGCAGAGCATCGTGGTGGTTCAGGTAATTTCGCAGATAACCCGCAAAAAGCGTCTGAAGCCGGTAAGAAAGGCGGCCAGAGTAGCGGCGGCGGAAATTTCAAAAACGATCGTGAAAAAGCATCAGAAGCCGGGAAAAAAGGCGGCAAAAAGTAGTCGCCGCCTCTTTCTCAGCCCAGACCTGGGCCTGAATGTGGCCTGGTACTGATGTGTATGACACTTTGCCCCGTCCTCCTACAGAGGCCGGGGCTTGTTTTTTTGTACCTGTCGCGCCTTCCCAAAAAAGCCTGATCCGTTGATCGACCCGCTAAGCAGTGCCCGTCTCACGATGTTAAACTTGAGCCATTCATTCATTTTGGTGCGCATCATCACTGATGCCGCACAGGGAACCTGGCATGCAACCCTCTTATGGCCGACTGGTAAAGCGTGCTGCGCTCGGCGCGACCATTCTTGCGTCTGTGCTGTTGCTCGTGAAAATTTTTGCCTGGTGGTACACCGGTTCGGTGAGTTTACTGGCTTCTCTGGTGGATTCACTGGTGGATATCGCCGCCTCGCTGACCAATCTGCTGGTGGTGCGTTATGCACTGCAGCCTGCTGACGAAGATCATACTTTCGGGCACGGCAAAGCGGAGTCGCTGGCAGCGCTGGCGCAAAGTATGTTTATTTCCGGGTCGGCGCTGTTTCTGTTTCTGACCGGCCTGCAGCATCTGGCGACGCCCAATGAGTTGCGGGCGCCCGGCGTCGGTATTGTAGTGACCGTGGTGGCGCTGAGCTCAACGCTGGTGCTGGTGGCCTTTCAGCGCTGGGTGGTTCGTAAAACCCGCAGCCAGGCGATCCGGGCTGACATGCTGCACTATCAGTCCGACGTCATCATGAATGGCGCTATTTTGGTTGCGCTGGTGCTGAGCAGCTATGGCTTTACCCGGGCGGATGCCCTGTTTGCGCTAGGCATTGGTATTTTTATTCTCTACAGCGCACTGCGTATGGGCTACGAGGCGGTTCAGTCATTGCTGGATCGCGCGTTACCGGAAGAGGAACGGCAGCAAATCCTGACGCTTGCGACAAACTGGCCGCAGGTGCAGGGCGTTCATGATCTGCGAACCCGTCAGTCCGGGCCGACCAAATTTATTCAGCTGCATCTGGAACTGGAAGATCAGCTGCCACTGGTGCAGGCGCATCGGGTAGCCGATCAGGTTGAGAAGGCGTTACGCAAAGAATTTCCCGGGTCAGACGTAATTATCCATCAGGATCCCTGTTCTGTGGTACCGTTCGAGAGAGAGGATTCTTTAGGTTTTTAACTTAAATGAATCAAATCGATACGGCAGGGATGACGTAACGCTAACATTGCTGCAAAAAATAGTGAAAAGTTGTCTGACCTGAATCAATTCAGCAGCAAGCCTTTGATATACTATCTGCCATCACGTGTCGCGCGAGTCGTAAAATGAGCTTCAGCAGCGATCGACAGGCAGGATTAACCCTTAGTTTTGAACAATCCAGAGGTTGTCATGATCAAAAAAATTGGTGTATTAACCAGCGGCGGTGACGCCCCAGGCATGAACGCAGCTATTCGTGGCGTGGTGCGTTCCGCGCTGAGTGAAGGACTGGAAGTTTTTGGGATCTATGACGGTTACCTGGGATTGTACGAAGATCGCATGATCAATCTTGATCGCTACAGCGTTTCCGACATGATTAACCGCGGCGGCACTTTCCTGGGCTCAGCACGCTTCCCTGAATTCCGTAATGAAGATGTGCGTCAGGTTGCCATTGAGAACATGAAAAAGCGCGGCATTGATGCGCTGGTTGTTATTGGTGGTGACGGTTCCTACATGGGGGCTAAGCGCCTGACTGAAATGGGCTTCCCGTGCATTGGTCTGCCAGGCACCATCGATAACGACGTTGCCGGAACGGATTACACTATCGGTTATTTCACTGCGCTGGAAACTGTGGTTGAAGCGATTGACCGCCTGCGTGATACCTCTTCATCGCATCAGCGTATTTCGATTGTGGAAGTGATGGGTCGCTACTGTGGCGATCTGACACTGGCGGCCGCCATTGCGGGTGGCTGTGAGTTCATCGTACTGCCTGAGTTCCCGTATACTCGTGAAGAGCTGGTAGCGGAAATCAAAGCGGGCATCGCCAAAGGTAAAAAGCACGCTATCGTGGCGATTACCGAGCACATCTGCGATATCGACGATCTGGCGCGTTTCATCGAAACAGAAACCAAGCGTGAAACCCGTTCTACCGTTCTGGGCCACATTCAGCGTGGCGGTGCACCTTGTGCGTATGACCGTATTCTGGCCTCACGCATGGGGGCCTACTCCATTGAACTGCTGATGCAGGGTTACGGCGGCCGTTGCGTGGGTATTCAGAACGAGAAGATGGTGCATCACGACATCGTCGACGCCATTGAAAATATGAAGCGTCCGTTCAAACGCGACTGGCTCGACACCGCGAAAAAACTCTATTAATTCCTCTTCGGGGTGTGCGACCTGGCGCGCCCCGGCACCCCGCCTCTATATTCCCCATGGTTATAACAGCTTATTTTTAATTCTTTTAGCTCTGTATTGGTTTATGTCACGCTTAGCCCATAACGACATTGGGAGAGTGCGTAATGAACAAGTGGAGTATCGGCGTTACCCTGTTGCTGGCCTCAACCAGCGTTCTGGCGAAAGACATTCAGCTGTTAAACGTTTCCTACGATCCAACGCGTGAGCTGTACGAACAGTACAACAAAGCGTTCAGTGCGCACTACAAACAGGAAACCGGCGATAATGTCGTGGTCCGTCAGTCGCATGGCGGTTCCGGTAAGCAGGCAACCTCCGTGATTAACGGCATTCGGGCGGATGTAGTCACACTGGCGTTGCAATCGGATGTTGATGCCATTGCAGAACGCGGTCGTATTGATAAAAACTGGATTCAGCGTCTGCCGGACAACTCTGCGCCCTACACCTCGACCATTGTCTTCCTGGTTCGTAAAGATAACCCTAAAGGCATCCATGACTGGAGCGACCTGACGAAGCCAGGCGTATCTGTTATTACCCCTAACCCGAAAACGTCCGGCGGCGCACGCTGGAACTATCTGGCGGCCTGGGGCTGGGCGCTGGATCATAACAACGGCGATCAGGCTAAAGCGCTGGCTTACGTCAGAGCGCTGTTTAAAAACGTTGAAGTGCAGGATTCCGGCGCACGCGGCGCAACCAACACCTTCGTTGAACGCGGGATTGGTGATGTGCTGATCGCCTGGGAAAACGAAGCCTATCTGGCGGTTAACAAGCTGGGCAAAGACAAGTTCGAGATTGTCACTCCGAGCGAATCGATTCTGGCGGAACCGACCGTGTCGGTGGTCGATAAAGTGGTAGATGAAAAGGGGACGCGTAAAGTCGCCGACGCTTATCTGAAATACCTCTACTCGCCAGAAGGCCAGACTATCGCTGCACAGAACTACTACCGTCCGCGTGATGCTGAAGTCGCGAAGAAATTCGCCAGCACCTTTGCGCCAGTGAAGCTGTTTACCATTCAGGACAAGTTTGGTGGCTGGACACAGGCTCAGAAAGCCCACTTCGCCGATGGCGGCAGCTATGACCAGGTCATGAAACCGTAATGTGTTGCGGTCAGCGCATTCCTGCGCTGACCGCTTATCCCCCACAACCACGCCTTTTCTCCTTCTCCGCCCAGCCGCTGGGTTATCTGCCAGAATTCCCCGTGACATTTTTTTCTCGCCAGGCGAGGATGCAGGCTGCTAAGCCATTCAGGAAGCGTTGTTATGCCGACACATCGTCGTGCAACCCGCCTGGTTGCGGTTCTGCTGGTACTGGTCATTGCGGGGATGCTGGCTGCCGCACTGCATTTCAAAAAGAACAGTGATGCGTTGTGGCAGATCGTCAGCGAGAAATGTCTGCCTCACCAGCAGAGTGGTGGAGAACCTGCGCCCTGTCAGCGCGTCGATCAGCGGCATCGCTATGCCATGCTGAAAGATATGCACGGGCCGTTGCAGTATCTGCTGATCCCGCTCGACAGGATCACCGGCATCGAAAGCCCGCGGTTACTGCAATCCGCTACGCCCAACTACTTTGCCCTTGCCTGGGATGAGCGGACTCTGCTTGCGCAGCGACGCGGCTCACCTATTGATGATCGGGTTCTGTCACTGGCTATCAATTCACAGTATGGCCGCACGCAGAATCAGCTCCATATTCATATCTCCTGCCTGCGACCCGATGTGCGTCAGCAGCTTGATCAGCTGACGCCGCAGCTTAGCGGGCGGTGGCAGAGCATCACGCTGCGTAAGCACCGCTACTGGCTGCGTGCATTGACCCCGGACGAGCTGACCCGGCAGAGTGCGTTTATCCGACTGGCCAATGAGCGGCCAGAGGCGCGCAGCGAGATGGGGAAATATGGGCTGGCACTGGCTGAATTAAGTGATGGACGACTGGTGCTGATGGCGATAGAGCGAAACTGGCTGCTGCTGAACAGCGGTTCGGCGGAGGAGGTACAGGATCACGCCTGTCAGCTGATAGCGCCCATAAAAAAGGCGGCTTAAGCCGCCTTTAATCGGTACGTTTACTGCTTAGGCGCTTTTTGCAGCCGCAGCAGCTTTAACGATCACAGCGAAAGCGTCCGCTTTCAGTGAAGCACCGCCAACCAGCGCGCCATCGATGTCAGGCTGGGTGAAGAGCTCAGCCGCATTTTTATCGTTAACTGAGCCGCCGTACTGGATGATGACCTGTTCTGCGATAGCCGCATCTTTCTTCGCGATATGGTCACGAATGAATTTGTGAACGGCCTGAGCCTGAGCAGGGGTGGCAGATTTGCCGGTACCGATGGCCCAGACTGGCTCATAAGCGATGACCGCATCTTTAAACGCTTCTGCGCCCTGACTTTCCAGAACGGCATCCAGCTGACGAGCGCAGACTTCTTCGGTTTTACCCGCTTCGTTTTCCGCTTCGGTTTCACCAATGCACAGCACCGGTACCAGGCCCACTGACTTCAGCACTGCGTATTTCTTCGCGATGAATTCGTCGCTCTCTTTGTGGTAAGTGCGGCGCTCTGAGTGACCGATAATGATATATTTCGCGCCGATATCTTTCAGCATCTCTGCGGAAACTTCACCGGTAAACGCACCAGACAGGTTAACGTCTACGTTCTGCGCACCCAGTGCGATGTGGCTACCGGAGATGGCGTGTTTTGCCTGCTCGAGATAGAGAGCTGGCGGTGCAATGGCGACGCCACAACCCTCAACGCCAGACAGTTCCTTGCGCAGACCAGCGATCAGTTCAGCTGTGATCTGCTTGCTGCCATTCAACTTCCAGTTACCCATAACCAGTGGATGTCGCATTCTATCCTCCGCATAAAGCGATACATGAAAAATCGCTGCCAGCTGGCAGCGTTGTCTGCCAGACAGTATAGAGATCAAATGTAGCGATGGCTTTGCTTTTCGTCATTTTCGGCCTCATCATCAGGGGCTGGCGAGCGCCAGTTTGACCGGCTCAATGGCGAAGGTCAGCCCCTTGTCGCCGTTGTCAGCCACCACAAAACGCAACGCGCCCTCGACCTGCGCAAAATAGGGTAAATCCTTACCTTGCTTCAGCAAACCCTCCAGCTTTTTACGTCCCTCATCGGCGCTCAGTCCCGGTACAAAGAAGCGCAACATGGCGGTCATGTAGGCCAGCGCTTTTTGCTGTGAGGCGTTCTGATCCGGACCTGGCAACGGTAGCCAGGTAATCTGCAGCGTCTTAATTTTGCCGGTACCGGGCTCCAGCGCGGTAGACGCATAGAGAGTTTCATTGATTTTGCTGGCGGCGCGCGTCAGGGTGCTTTTGTCACCCCGATTATCAATGGCGCGATATTCCGGCAGCATCAGCGCCCCGTTGGCCTGATTATACTTTTCGCGGAACTGGCCGATAGTCATATCAAAGGTGGGAGCGCCCGCCAGCAGATAGGGGGCGGTGGGCAACGCATCGGCCCGATCCTGCGGTGGCGGATCGGCGGCAAAGACCGGAACCGTCAGCGCAAACGATAACAGCAGTGCGCCAGGCAAATTCTTCATTTTGTCGATCCTAACCCGTAAACTCAGGCGCAAATTAAAACGGTTTTTATCCGCGAGGTCAAAACCGCAGCGGTTCTCTTCTCTCTGGATGATAATGCATGACGTTACAACAATGGTGTTTTTCCTGGCGCGGCCGGCTGGGACGACGTGATTTCTGGATCTGGCAGGCGGTCTGGTTGCTGACAACAACCCTGTTATTCGCGTTAGCGGCTAACGACTGGCTTGATACTCAGATGGCGGCCTTTGGCGTGGTCTGCCTGCTGTGGCCCGCCAGCGCGGTTATCGTTAAACGGTTGCACGATCGTAATCGCCGTGGCTACTGGGGATTTCTGGTGATTGTTGCCTGGCTGCTGGTGGCAGGGAACTGGAGCATGCTGGACGGCATACTGCCCTGGCTGTTGGGTCGCGCCATTCCGTTTGTGTTACTGGCTGGCCTGCTGCTCGATCTCGGTCTCTTTCGCGGTACCCCCGGCGCTAACCGGTTTGGTACCGCGACTCAGCCGGTGAGATACCGGCAAACGGCTCACCAGTAATGTTCGCTGGTGATATGGCCCGGCTTACGCTTCAGGTGCTTGCGCATCTCGCGCGTCTCTTTCAGTAATTGCTGGGTATCACGCACCATCTGCGGGTTGCCGCACAGCATCACATGGCTGCTGTCGGCATCCAGGCTTAACCCGGTGGCGCGCTCCAGCTCACCGTTTTCGATCAACGCCGGGACCCGGCCAGTCAGCGAACCGGCGATCTCTTCGCGACTCACCACCGTCTGGATGTGCAGCTTGCCTTGATAATGTTGTTGCAGCTGCTGCATCAGCGGCAAAAAGCTCAGGTCGGCCGCATAGCGGGCAGCATGGACCAGCACGATGTTTTCAAAGCGATCCAGCCCTTCGCCCTGCTGTAGCATCGACAGGTAGGGGCCAATAGCGGTGCCGGTTGCCAGCATCCATAAGGTTTTGCATTCAGGGACTTCATCCAGCACAAAGAATCCTGCCGCTTCTTTGGTGACCATCACCTGATCGCCAGGCCGAAGTGTCTGCAGATGTGGACTCAGTTTGCCCTCTGGCACGGTGACCAGGTAGAACTCCAGCAGATCATCTTTCGGCGCATTGACGTAAGAGTAAGCGCGCTGTACCCGCTCACCGTCGATTTCCAGTGCCAGCTTGGCAAATTGCCCGGCGATAAAGGGATCGATGGGCGCTTTTACCCGGAGACTGAACAGCGCATCCGTCCAGTTTTTCACTTCCTTTACTTCAGCATTGACCCACTCAGCCATAATCACTCCCTGGTTGTTGATTATTCAGGCAGGTCACTATTTTCGCGGCTGCCCGGTGAGATTGCCAGCCTGCGCCGGGGCAAAGGCTCTAATCGACAAACTGTTACTTTGTCTTTACAGGCTGGCCCATAAACTTGACAGGCGCAAGCCGGGACCTTTTCGCTTACCTCTCGCTTTGTCATCTAATCCTGATATTTTGCCCGCCATAACAAGATGACTGGCGGGTGAACCGCTGTTTTAACCTCCTTTCACAGAAAGAAATTTTGCATAATCATGATGACTAAACTCGAAAATCGCCCGCTGCTGGTGATGCTCATTGTGCTGGTGGCAGTAGGGCAGATGGCACAGACTATCTACGTCCCGGCGATGTCGGTGATGGCGGATGCTCTGAATGTGCGGGATGGCGCGCTGCAGCGTGTGATGGCGGCCTATCTGATGACCTATGGCGGATCCCAGCTGATCTATGGCCCGCTGTCAGACAGCATCGGTCGTCGTCCGGTGATTCTGGCGGGCATGATGATCTTTATGATCGGCGCAATCACAGCACTGATGGCGACGTCGCTCGATATGCTGGTGTTCGGCAGCGCTGTTCAGGGACTGGGCACCGGCGTAGCTGGCGTGATGGCCCGCACCATGCCGCGCGATCTCTACGAGGGGCACGCACTGCGCCGCGCTAACAGCCTGCTTAATATGGGCATTCTGGTCAGCCCGCTGCTGGCGCCGGTGATTGGTGCACTGCTGACGCAGCTCTTTGGCTGGCACGCCTGCTTTGCCTTTCTGCTGCTGCTTTGTCTGGCGGTAACCGTTTCAATGGCACGCTGGCTGCCGGAGACCCGACCGCAGAGTGCGGAAATGACACCTTTCTTTAAACGCTACGCCCGCCTGCTCAGCGACGCGAATTTCGTTCGCTACATTGTGCTGCTGATTGGCGCGCTGGCCGGGATTGCGGTATTTGAGTCGAGCTGTGGCGTTCTGCTGGGCGGCGTGCTCGGCCTGCACAGCCTGACCGTCAGCATCCTGTTCATCCTGCCGATTCCGGCAGCGTTTTTTGGTGCCTGGTTTGCCGGTCGCGAGCAGGGTTCATGGCACAGTCTGATGTGGTGGGGCGTAAATAGCTGCCTGCTGGCGGGCATCCTGATGTGGATCCCGGCATGGTTCGGCGTGATGAATATCTGGACGCTGCTGGTCCCGGCTGCGCTGTTCTTCTTTGGGGCTGGCATGCTGTTCCCGCTGGCGACTTCAGGCGCGATGGAGCCTTATGCCTGGCTGGCGGGTAGCGCGGGCGCGCTGATTGGCGGGATGCAGAATCTGGGATCGGGCCTGGTGGCGTGGCTGTCAGCCATGATGCCGCAGCGCGATCAGTTCAGCCTTGGCATGCTGATGTTCTTCACGGCGCTGGTGATGCTGCTCTGCTGGTTGCCGCTCTCACGTCAGCCGGAGCGCGGCAACCAGCCGGTTACAGGATAAAGGGATGGAGCGCCGGATCTTTACGGTCGAGATAGTGAATCGACTGAATACGGCGGATGGTGCGTGATTTACCGCGAATCAGCAGGGTCTCGCTGGTGGCGATATTGCCCTGACGCGTAATGCCTTTCAGTAGTTCGCCACTGGTAATGCCGGTGGCGGCAAACACCACGTTGTCATTGCGTGCCATCTCATTCAGCATCAGCTTTTTGCCCGCTTCAATCCCCATCTCTGCGCAGCGCTGCAGCTCCTGCTCACCCAGCAGACGGTTTTCAGCGCTGTCGCCTTTCACGTGGTGACGCGCCAGTAACCGGCCCTGCATATCCCCATCCAGCGCGCGGATCACCGCCGCAGAGACCACGCCTTCCGGTGCGCCGCCGATGCCATACATCACATCCACTTCGCTGTCCGGCATGCAGGTCAGAATGGAGGCGGCGACATCGCCATCCGGGAAGGTAAACACCCGCACGCCCAGTTGCTGCAACTGACTGATCACTGCGTCATGACGCGGCTTTGCCAGAATCGATACGGTTAGCTGTGATAGCGGCTTATTCATCGCGATGGCGATGTTACGCAGGTTGGTTTCCAGCGGCAGGTCAAGATCGATCTCTCCACGCGCTGCGGGGCCAACAATCAGTTTTTCCATGTACATGTCGGGTGCGTGCAGAAAGCTGCCCTTATCGCCTACGGCCATCACCGCCAGCGCGTTAGCCTGGCCAAGCGCCGTCATGCGGGTGCCTTCAATCGGATCGACCGCAATGTCGACCGCATCGCCGCGGCCGGTACCGACTTTTTCACCGATATAGAGCATCGGAGCTTCGTCGATTTCGCCTTCACCGATCACAATCTGACCGTCGATTTCAATGGAGTTGAGGACATGACGCATGGCATGGACAGCCGCGCCGTCAGCCGCATTTTTGTCGCCGCGTCCTAACCAGTGATAGCCTGCCAGGGCGGCAGCTTCGGTTACGCGGGAAAATTCAATGGCAAGTTCTCGTTTCATGGCATCTACCTGACAAAAAACAGGCAGGCAGTGTAACACAGCGGGGCATTGGGGCGGGGAAAATGCCCGCGACAGCAACGGTCGCGGGCATTGATATTACTCTTGTTCTTCCCACGCCTGGGCGCGGGCTACGGCTTTTTTCCAGCCAGCATAACGGAAGTTACGCTCGGTGGTTTCCAGGCTTGGACGGAATTCACGCTCAATAACTGCTTTAGAGCGGACTTCATCCAGATCCTGCCAGAAGCCGACGGCCAGACCTGCCAGATAAGCAGAACCCAGCGCGGTGACTTCACGCACTTCCGGACGCTCAACACGGGTGCCGAGGATGTCTGACTGGAACTGCATCAGGAAGTTGTTGGAAACCGCGCCACCATCGACACGCAGCGCCTGCAGGCGGGTGTTGGCATCGTTCTGCATCGCTTCCAGCACGTCGCGCGTCTGATAAGCGATAGACTCCAGCGTCGCACGGATGATGTGGTTAGCATTAGCACCACGGGTCAGGCCGAAGATAGCACCACGGGCATACGGGTCCCAGTAAGGGGCGCCCAGGCCGGTGAAAGCAGGCACCATGTAAACGCCGTTGGTGTCTTTCACTTTCATCGCAAAATATTCAGAGTCAGCAGCTTCACTGATCAGCTTCATCTCATCGCGCAGCCACTGAATAGAGGCGCCACCGATAAACACAGCCCCTTCCAGTGCATAGTTCACTTCACCGCGCGGGCCACAGGCGATAGTGGTCAGCAGGCCGTGCGTTGAAGTTACCGCTTCAGTACCGGTGTTCATCAGCATAAAGCAGCCGGTGCCGTAGGTGTTTTTCGCCATGCCAGGCTGAACACAGAGCTGGCCATACAGCGCAGCCTGCTGGTCACCGGCAATACCGGCGATTGGAATACGTGTACCGCCTTTACCACCGATGTTGGTCTGACCATAGACTTCAGAAGAGGACTTCACTTCTGGCAGCATTTCACGCGGGATATCCAGGATATCCAGCATACGCTGATCCCACTCCAGCTTATGGATGTTAAACATCATGGTACGGGAGGCGTTGGTATAGTCGGTGATATGCACGCGGCCCTGGGTCATTTTCCAGACCAGCCAGGTATCGACGGTACCAAACAGCAGCTCGCCACGTTTTGCTCGCTCACGAGAGCCTTCAACGTGATCCAGGATCCACTTCACTTTGGTTCCGGAGAAGTAAGGGTTAATCACCAGACCGGTGGTGTGCTGGATATACTCTTCCAGACCCTCTTTCTTCAGTTTGTGACAGTAGTCGGCGGTGCGGGGATCCTGCCAGACGATGGCGTTGTAGATCGGCTTACCGGTCTCTTTTTCCCAGACGATAGCGGTTTCGCGCTGGTTGGTGATACCGATTGCCGCAATCTCATCAGAGCGGATGTCGGCATGGGCCAGCACTTCAACCAGCGTTGAGCTTTGTGAAGCCCAGATATCCATTGGATCATGTTCAACCCAGCCCGCTTTCGGGTAGATCTGGGTGAATTCGCGCTGCGATACCGCGACGATATTAGAGTCGTGGTCGAGAACGACGGCGCGGGAGCTGGTTGTGCCCTGATCGAGCGCGACAATATATTTTTTATCTGTGGTAGTCATAAATTCTGTCCTGATGATAAAAGGTGAAACTTACGCTTTACGCTGCTGAGCGCGTGCAACCGGTTTGTCTGCTGGAACGCTTGCAGGTTCCTGGGCGGTACCTGGCAGGTAGCGACCAATCAGTGTGCGATAACCTACTGCACCCAGGCAGGCACCGACCAGCGGGCCAAAAATCGGCACGAGGAAGTAAGGGATGTCACGACCACCGGTAAAGGCAACGTTACCCCAGCCTGCCAGCCATGCGAAGATCTTCGGTCCGAAATCACGAGCCGGGTTAAGGGCGAAGCCGGTCAGAGGACCCATGGAGCCACCGATAACCGCAACCAGCAGGCCAATCAGCAGTGGAGCCAGTGGGCCACGTGGAATGCCGTTGCCGTCATCCGTCAGACCCATAATGACCGCCATTAATACTGCAGTGATGACCATCTCAACCAGGAAGGCCTGGCCGACACCGATATGTGGATTAGGGTAGGTTGAGAAGATGCCTGCCAGGTCGAGACTTTCAACCGTGCCGCGCACCATCTGGTGGCTCTGCTCATAATCAAAAAACAGGCTGTAGTAGAGACCGTATACCAGCGCCGCGGCACAAAAGGCACCGGCAATCTGCGATACGATATAAGGCAGAACTTTACGTCCTTCAAAATTAGCAAACAGGCAGAGTGCAACGGTGATTGCCGGGTTCAGGTGCGCGCCCGAAATGCCTGCGGTAAGGTAGGCGGCCATGGAAACGCCAAGACCCCAGATGATGCAGATTTCCCACTGACCGAAGGCGGCACCGGCGAGTTTCAGTGCAGCCACACAGCCTGCGCCAAAGAAAATAATCAAGCCTGTCCCCAGAAATTCGGCAATACACTGACCTTTGAGCGTGTTAGTTGTCTGACTCATAATAGTGGTTCCTGAAGCGAGGTTAAATTTTATCAGTTTTTGTTCTCATTCCATGAGGCACCCAGCTTTAATGTAGGGCTGGTGTGAATTTATCGTTAACGAACATAAACGAGAAATAGCGAAATCGTTTTTTGTGTACTGCGTCATAAAAATGCGCGTTTTCGCGTATTCTGGCTTTCCTTAGCCAATATTCGCGCCTGAGGACGGGGATAACGCACCCGTACCAGAAAGCCGTCGCAGTCAGCACAGCGTAAATTCAGGGATTGGCTGAAAAGTGTTACAGACTACGCCCGCAGCGGCCGCGTTGCTGGACTTGCGGGGTGAGGCTACATACAATCGGGACAACGTTGCTGGCTTAAGCTGGCATCATCAACGCCTTGCAGGAATTTAGGAGAGGTCAGAAAGATGTCATTTGAAGTGTTTGAGAAACTGGAAGCGAAAGTACAGCAGGCGATTGATACCATCACCCTGTTGCAGATGGAAATCGAAGAGCTGAAAGAGCAGAACAACTCACTGCGTAACGATGCGCAACAAGTCGCGGGCAACCACGATGCGCTGATGCGTGAAAATCAGCACCTGAAAGAAGAGCAACACGTGTGGCAGGAACGTCTGCGTGCATTGCTGGGAAAAATGGAAGAGGTTTGAAGCCTCAGCTGATGTGAAAAACGGGTGCTCAGGCACCCGTTTTCATATCTGGCCTATTCGAGGTCCAGTGCATCCTCTGACAGAATGATACCGGTGTTGTCGGCATAGAGATGGTCGCCGGAGAAGAAGGTGACGCCGCCGAAATTGACGCGCACATCGCTTTCGCCAATTCCTTCACCCGCAGCGCCTGCCGGAATCGCGGCAATTGCCTGAATGCCAATCTCCAGCTCTTCCAGCTCATCAACCTGGCGTACCGAACCGTAAATCACCAGACCTTCCCACTCGTTGGTTGCCGCCAGACGTGCCAGCTGCGCATCCACCAGTGCACGGCGCACTGAGCCGCCGCCATCAATCACCAGTACCCGACCCCGGCCATTCTCTTCCAGCAGATCGTAGAGTAAGCCGTTGTCTTCAAAGCATTTCACTGTGGTAATCTGACCACCGAATGAAGTGCGCCCACCAAAATTTGAAAAAAGCGGTTCAACAACATTCACTTCTTCATGGTAGATATCGCAGAGTTCAGATGTATCGTATTTCATAAGGGTTTCGTCTGTTTGCCACAGGAAGGGTAAGTATATCGCTATATGCAGATTGTTGGCAAAATCATCAGTAGGAAAAAAGCATCGTTCGATCAAGAACATGCATAAAAAAGCCCAGCCGGGTGGGCTGGGCTTCTGAAAAGCGCTGAATCAGTGGATCAGAGAATGAAGCGGCTAAGGTCTTCGTCAGCCACCAGTTCATCCAGATGTTTACCGACATAGTCAGCATCGATGGTAACGGATTCACCATGACGATCGCTGGCGTCATACGAAATATCTTCCATCAGACGCTCCAGCACAGTATGCAGACGGCGCGCACCGATGTTTTCGGTGGTTTCATTGACCTGCCATGCGGCTTCAGCGATCCGGCGAATACCCTCTTCGGTGAACTCAATGTTCACGCCCTCGGTATTCATCAGGGCTTTGTACTGCACGGTAATCGAGGCATTCGGCTCGGTCAGGATGCGCTGGAAATCGTTCACGGTCAGCGCCTGCAGCTCAACACGGATGGGCAGACGACCCTGCAGTTCCGGGATCAGATCGGAAGGGCTGGCAACCTGGAACGCGCCTGAGGCGATAAACAGAATGTGGTCCGTTTTCACCATACCATGCTTGGTGGAGACGGTGCAGCCTTCCACCAGCGGCAGCAGGTCGCGCTGAACGCCTTCGCGTGAGACATCCGGGCCGCCGGCATTCTGGCCGCCGCGCTTACAGATTTTGTCGATCTCATCGATAAACACGATACCGTGCTGCTCAACGGCATCAATCGCGTCCTGCTTAAGCTCTTCCGGGTTAACCAGTTTGGCCGCTTCTTCTTCGATCAGCAGCTTCATCGCTTCTTTGATCTTCAGCTTGCGGGCTTTCTGCTTCTGGCCGCCGAGGTTCTGGAACATTGACTGCAGCTGGCTGGTCATCTCTTCCATGCCCGGAGGGGCCATGATTTCGACGCCAGGGCTGCTGGCGGCCAGGTCGATCTCAATCTCTTTATCGTCCAGCTGGCCTTCGCGCAGCTTCTTGCGGAACGACTGGCGTGCTGCAGAGGGTTCAGCGCTCTGCTCTGACTGGCCCCAGTTGTTTTTTGCTGGTGGAATCAGCACATCAAGAATGCGCTCTTCCGCCATCTCTTCGGCACGATATTTGTTCTTTTCAATCGCCTGACTGCGCACCATCTTAATGGCCGAATCGGTCAGGTCACGAATGATAGAGTCCACTTCCTTACCGACATAACCGACTTCGGTAAATTTGGTCGCCTCTACTTTGATAAACGGCGCATTGGCCAGCTTAGCCAGACGACGCGCGATCTCGGTTTTACCGACACCGGTCGGACCGATCATCAGGATATTTTTAGGGGTCACTTCATGGCGCAGCTCTTCGTCGAGCTGCATGCGGCGCCAGCGGTTACGCAGTGCAATAGCCACGGCGCGCTTAGCGCTCTCCTGGCCGATGATAAAGCGGTTCAGTTCGCTGACGATTTCGCGAGGAGTCATCTCAGACATATTTATACCCTTACGACTTAGACGTTAATTCTTCGAAATTAACGTTGTGGTTAGTGTAGATGCAGATATCACCCGCGATATTCAGCGACTTTTCGACGATGTCGCGTGCGCCCATCTCGGTATTCTCCAGCAGCGCACGTGCCGCTGCCTGGGCGAAAGGCCCACCGGAGCCGATGGCGATCAGATCGTTTTCAGGCTGGATGACGTCACCGTTACCGCTGATGATCAGTGAAGCTGATTCATCTGCGACGGCCAGTAAGGCTTCAAGGCGACGCAGCATACGGTCAGTACGCCAGTCTTTAGCCAGTTCCACCGCAGCTTTCACCAGATGGCCCTGATGCATTTCCAGTTTACGTTCGAAAAGTTCAAACAGGGTGAAGGCGTCTGCGGTGCCGCCAGCAAATCCGGCAATCACTTTATCGTTGTATAAACGACGCACTTTTTTAACGTTGCCTTTCATCACGGTATTGCCGAGCGTAGCCTGGCCATCACCGCCAATCACTACCTGGCCGTTGCGTCGTACACTTACTATTGTTGTCACGGGCAGACCCCTTGTTGCAGTCGGAAAAGGACTCCGCGCACCGGGCGCGGAGTATCATGCAACAGATATGGGGCGGGTTTGACGGGTTTCAACCCCCGACGGAGAGCGGAATACAGCTGGAGTGTCCGGAACTGCGCAGGCGCTTCAGGGTGCTGTCAGCGGAGGCGCGGTCTTTATAAGGACCGATAACCACACGATTCCAGCCGCCACCGGTGGTAATACGGCTTTCAAATCCTTCAAAGGCTAAGCCAGCGCGCACCGATTCAGCCTGGTCAGTGCCCTTAAACGAACCACACTGCACCATCCAGCGCTGCGAAGAGGCTTTCTCCGCCGGTTTCGCTTTCGCGGTCTCCTGCGGTTTTGGCTGCACTTCCGGTTCACGCGTAACAGGTGCTGGCTGCGTCTGGCGCTGTACGTTTTGCTGCTGCTGCTGCTGCTGCTGACGTTGCTGTTGTTGTAATTGCTGCTGTTGCTGGCGCTGTTGTTGTTGCTGCAACTGCTGCTGGCGTTGCTGTTGCTGCTGAGCCTGCAACTGCTGACGTTGCTGCTGAACCTGTTGCTGCTGCTGTTGTTGCTGAACCTGCTGCTGCTGACGCTGCAGTTGTTGCAACTGCTGCTGATGCTGCAGTGTCTGCTGACGTTGCGCCGGCGTCTGTTCGTTCCACGGCACTTCGTTGAGCTGCGTCGGCTGCTGACGCATATCCGCCTGCATCTGCTCCAGCAACTGGCGCTGCTCGTCGGTCAGCTGTGTCTGCGACTTCACTTCGCCACCCGAAGAGGGTTCGATAGGTGTCGGCACAGTGACCTGACGGTTCTCCAGCTCTTTAATATATTTCCAGCGCTCTTCTGGCTTCGGCGGCAGGCCATTGCCGTTGGCTTTATGATCCGTAATGACCGGCACGTCCTCTTTTTTGTGATGCGCCAGGAACCATAAACCACCGGCAAAGGTCACCAACACTGCGACCGCCAGTACAATCATCAATTTAGATGTTCCCGAACCGCCTTTGCTCTTCTTGCCACGGCTGGGGCTTTTTTTGCGACGCGTCCCTGTTGAACGCCCGCGGCCTACGTAATCTTTTTGTGCCACTCTCGTTCTTATACCCTTCAAAAATAGTGCCAGATGGGCGAAATGATGATTTTTACGCGCCCGGCAAGGAGTCCGCCATGTTACTTAAGGGTCGGAACTTTGACCAGCAGTGTTCGCCTTAAGAATCTACTGAAAAAATCAGACAAATACGCTTATTTTTCACGCTTTTTTGCTCGCGCCGTGCTGCCACGAATGGTTAAACCGGCATCCAGCAGCCGCGATCCGCTGATGACCCGTTTGCCATTTAACTCATCCAGCAGCAGAAGCATCGCTTCCCGGCCTATCTGGTAACGTGGCTGCGTGACCGTGGTCAACGGCGGCTCGCAGTAACGTGATAGCTCAATGTCATCGAATCCGACCACAGAGAGGTCCTCCGGTATCCGCAGTCCGCAGCGCCGTGCCTGATTCATCGCCCCAAGTGCCATAATATCGCTGTGGCAGAAGAGCGCGCGCGGCGGTTGCGGCAAGGTCATCAGCTGATTCATGGCGGCAACGCCCGCTTCAAATGTGAAGTCACCGCGCACAATATAGGTGGGATCGACCGTCAGCCCGCTGCGACGCATCGCCTGGACATACCCCTGCAAACGATACTGGCAGAGCGGCATCTCTTCCGGCCCGGCGATACAGGCGATATGTGTGTGACCCAACTGCAGTAAATGATTTACCGCTTCAAATGCGGCGGTCAGGTTATCGATGTGGACAGTGGGCAGTGACATTTCCGGCGCAAACTCATTCGCCATTACCATAGGCGGCAAGTTGCGTTGCTCATCAATGCTGGCATCAAAAGGCAACTTTGAGCCGAGCAGCACCATGCCATCGATCTGTCGCGTCACCATCAGGTTGAGAAAAGTTCTCTCCTGCTGATTCTGATGCGCGCAGTCACCAATCAGCACCAGATAGCCCTCTTCGGCTGCCGTAACTTCAACGCCTCGGATGATTTCACTAAAGAAGGGATCGCAGATGTCAGGGACAATGACCAGGATGGTACGCGTCTCATTACGACGGGCGTTGCGCGTGGGGCCATGTGCCGCGTAGCCGACGGCGGCAACCGCCTGCTCGACTTTCTGGCGGGTGGCCGCAGAAACCTTCTCCGGATTCATCAGCGCACGCGATACGGTGGCGGTTGAGACGCCCGCATGTTCCGCAACATCTTTCATCGTGGCGGCGGGCGGTTGTTGATTCTGCTCCAACACATGCTCCTGACGCGTTATGGCGCGTTCAATTCTGTTTCTGCCTGACCTGAAGGCAAACCGGGCAACATTGTTAACGATTGCCCGGCTGGTTGTTACTTAATTTGCATAAAAATTGTGACTTATGCGACATTTTTCGATCTGGCTCGCAGTGTCAGCTTAAATCAGCTCTCGGTAGGGTCGATATCCAGCGTCCATTTCACTTTGCGCGCCGCGGGCAGTGTTGAAACCAACGGCAACGAACTGCTCAGCAACTGTTGCAGACGCTGCCGGGAAGGATGCTGCAGCAGCAGTTGCCAGCGCCAGCGTCCACTGCGTTTTGGCTGCAGTGCAGGCAACGGACCCATAAACCACATCGCCTTATCGTTCAGCGGGCTTGCCTCCAGCAAATTACGGAGTTGTTGCAGGAATTCCGCCGCCTGCTGGTTATCCATATCTTCAGCGCGGAACAGCGCATGGCGGCTCCAGGGCGGCAGATGGACTGCCTGTCGCTCCAGCAAGGCCTGCTGGGCGAACGCCGAATAGCCCTGGTGCAACAGCGTCTGCAGCAGCGGATGTTCCGGATGGTGAGTCTGCAGCAACACCTCGCCCTGTTTGCCGGCTCGGCCAGCACGACCGGCGACCTGGGTGTAGAGCTGAGCAAAGCGTTCCGCCGCACGAAAATCGGCTGAGAACAGCGCACCATCGACATCCAGCAGCGACACCAGCGTAACATCGGGGAAGTGGTGGCCTTTGGCCAGCATCTGGGTGCCGACAAGGATTCTTGCACCGCCGCGATGAACGTCAGCCAGATGCTGCTCCAGCGCACCTTTGCGGCTGGTGGTATCACGATCGATTCGCGACACCGGCACGCCAGGGAAAAGTGTGCCGAGCTGCTGCTCCAGTTGCTCAGTCCCGACGCCTACCGGCAGCAAATGGGTTGAACCACACTGCGGGCATTGATTAGGCAGCGGACGCTGGCTGTCGCAATGGTGGCAGCGTAGCTGGCGATGGTGCTGATGCAGCGTGTAGTAGCGGTCACAGCGGGTACACTCAGCAATCCAGCCGCAATCATGACAGAGCAGGGCGGGCGAAAAGCCGCGGCGGTTAAGAAACAACAGCACCTGATTGTCGGCCTGCAGATGCTGGCGCATTTTACCAATCAGGCCCGGTGCCAGACCGCCGATCAACTGCACGCCTTTTAAGTCGATAAGCTGTTGCAGTGCCGGTCTGGCATTGCCGGCGCGTTTTGTCAGGTCGAGCTGGCGATACTTGCCGCTGCGGACATTGTGCAGCGTCTCCAGAGCAGGGGTCGCCGATCCCATAACAATCGGGATATCCTCTTCATGTGCGCGGAAGACGGCCAGATCGCGCGCCTGATAGCGCCAGCCCTCCTGCTGTTTATAGGAGCTGTCATGCTCTTCATCGATAATAATTACGCCAGGACGGGCCAGTGGCGTAAACAGCGCCGATCGGGTGCCAATCACAATCGCCGTTTCGCCGCGCCGCGCACGTAACCAGACCGCCAGCCGCTCACTGTCATTTAATGCGGAGTGCAGCACATCAATCGGCGCATCAAAACGTTCGCGAAAACGGGCGATAGTTTGCGGGGTCAGGCCAATCTCCGGTACCAGCACCAGCGCCTGTTTACCGCGTGCCAGCACATTTTCCAGCACGCTGAGGTAAACCTCGGTTTTGCCTGAACCCGTGATGCCCGCCAGCAGCCAGGCTGCATAATGTTCATCATCTGCCCGAATCGCACCCACGGCCATCGCCTGATCGGTATTCAGCCGCAGACGTTCGCCTTTTACGGCATAAGTGGTACGCCAGTCGTGCATCTGCGGCTGATGCTCATGCAGTTCGCATAACCCTTTGGCACGTAGCGCCTGCAGCGTCGCATCCGTGAGGTCATGTTCACTGACCTGATGACGATAGAGCGGTTGCTGCCGCAGTGCAGCCAGCGCCTGCTGCTGTTTCGGTGCCCGCTTTAAACTTTCCGGCGCAGTCGCCCGACCCTGCTCGGTGATTTCCCAGCGCCATAAGGGATTGTCCTGCGCCGCTTTGCCCTGGCGCAGCAGCACTGGAATCGCGTGGCTCAGCACTTCGCCTTGCGGCGAGTGATAATAGCTGGCGGCCCAGTTAAGAATACGCCACAGCGAGGGCGGATAGAGTGACTCACTATCCAGCACCTCGATCACGCGTTTGAGTTGGGCTTCCGGCAGATCGCTGCTCTCACGAAAGGCGACCACAATCCCGATCATCCTGCGATTGCCAAAGGGCACACTCACACGACCACCAATGACCGGCTGCGCGCCCTGTGGCGGCAGATAATCAAACAGGCGGGGCAAGGGGACGGGCAGGGCGACCTGGACTACGGGCATAACTCTCTCTTTCCGGCTCAATGATCGGGGAAGCTAGTGTACACGCTGACCCTGATGGCGGGTATCTCAGCAGATATTTGCAGCAATCGAAACTTACCTGTATAATATGCCGCCTTCGGTGAGAAATATCTGGCCGGAGTACACCCTATAATGTTCAATCGCGTGTGGTGCTGTGCAGGTTAAAGCCTGGCACGGAGAGCGACACGGCCTTCAATGAGGTTTCCCATGAAACAAGGTATTCACCCGAAATACGAAGCAGTTACTATCAAATGTACCTGCGGCAACGAGATCCACACCCGTTCAACACTGACTCACGAACTGAACCTGGACGTTTGTGGCAAATGCCACCCGTTCTATACCGGTAAGCAGCGTGAAGTGGCAACTGGTGGCCGTGTTGACCGCTTTAACAAGCGTTTCAGCGTGCCAGGCGCTAAAAAATAAGATTAAAAGGCACCTGAACCTGCGGGTTCGGCGGCAAGAAAAAACCCAGCTTCGGCTGGGTTTTTTTATGGCTGAAAGATCAATACTCCCAGGTATCCGGATCGACACCCATCTGGCGCATGATTGCTTTTGCTTCTTCCGGAATCTCATCACTACGCTCTTTGCGCAGGTCGACGTCATCCGGCAGCGGTTGGCCCGTAAAGGCATGTAAAAAGGCTTCGCAAAGCAGCTCGCTGTTGGTGGCGTGACGCAGGTTGTTCACCTGACGACGGGTACGCTCATCCGTTAAAATCTTCAGCACGCTCAATGGGATTGATACTGTGATCTTCTTGACCTGCTCGCTCTTCTTACCGTGCTCAGCGTACGGGCTGATATATTCGCCGTTCCATTCAGCCATGGGTTACCTTAATTAATAAACGTTAAATGTTAGGAAATCAGCGGATTATGCCTGATTTTTTCCTGCCTGACCCCTGATATGGCGGGTTTTCTTCGCTCACTGCCTCTGTCTGACAGAGGGGAACGCCAGGCGATGACGCATAATTTTAGCGGTTATTGCGGTTTTGCTCAATCTATACGCAAAGACATTTAGATGTCCAGATGTATTGACGTCTAATTAGAGGGTGATATCCTGTGGCCTACATTTTATTCACTCTTCAGGAACAATTCGCTCATGACGCGTAAACCGGCAACCATCGCAGTGCGCAGCGGTTTGAATGATGACGAGCAATATGGCTGCGTTGTCCCGCCAATCCACCTCTCTACGACCTATAACTTCCTGGATTTCAATGAGCCTCGTGCGCATGACTACTCCCGTCGTGGCAACCCCACTCGTGATGTCGTACAGCGTACGCTGGCAGAACTGGAAGGGGGAGCAGGCGCGGTATTAACCAATACCGGGATGTCGGCGATTCACCTGGTCACGACGGTGTTTCTGAAGCCTGGCGATCTGCTGGTCGCGCCACATGACTGTTATGGCGGCAGCTATCGGCTGTTTGACAGCCTGAGCAAGCGCGGCGCCTATCGGGTGAAATTTGTCGATCAGGGTGATCCGGTAGCGCTGCAGGCCGCTCTGGATGAAAACCCAAAACTGGTGCTGATTGAAAGCCCCAGCAATCCGCTGCTGCGCGTGGTAGATATCAGCGCAATTTGCGCCGCTGCGCGTGCTGCGGGTGCCATCAGCGTGGTGGACAATACCTTTATGAGTCCGGCGCTGCAGAATCCTCTGGCGCTGGGTGCGGACCTGGTGATCCACTCCTGTACCAAATACCTCAATGGCCACTCCGATGTCGTGGCGGGCGCGGTCATCGCCAAAGATCCGCAACTCGCTACCGACCTGGCCTGGTGGGCAAATAACATTGGTGTGACCGGTGCAGCGTTTGACAGTTATCTGCTGCTGCGCGGGATTCGTACGCTTTCACCGCGGATTGCAGCCGCACAACGCAACGCACTCGCGATTGTAGAGTATCTGAAGCAGCAGAAACTGGTGAAAAAGTTGTATCATCCTTCGCTGCCGGAAAACGCCGGACACGAACATGCTGTACGTCAGCAGCGCGGCTTTGGCGCGATGCTGAGTTTCGAGGTCGACGGTGATGAGGCGCTGCTGCGTCGCTTCCTGAAAGCACTGCAGCTATTTACGCTGGCGGAATCGCTGGGCGGAGTAGAGAGTCTGATCTCCCATACCGCCACCATGACGCACGCGGGGATGTCGGCAGAAGCACGCGCGGCAGCGGGCATTTCCGATACGCTGCTGCGGGTTTCTGTCGGTATTGAAGATCACGAAGATTTAATTGCCGATCTGGATAATGCATTCCGGGTCGCAGCCGAGGGTTAAGCATGACGATTTCAGCAGGCGCGGGAACGCCGAACATCAGGCAGTTGCATAAGTTTGGCGGCAGCAGCCTGGCCGATGCGCGCTGCTATCAGCGCGTTGCCGGTATTATGGCGGACTACAGCCAGCCGGGCGACCTGATGGTAGTCTCTGCGGCAGGCTCAACCACCAACCAGCTGATTAGCTGGCTGAAGCTGAGCCAGAGCGATCGGCTTTCTGCGCATCAGGTGCAACAGGCTTTACGGCGCTACCAGAGCGAACTGATCAGTGCGCTGCTGCCTGCTGAGGTCGCAGAACCTTTAATCACCGCGTTTATCCGTGATCTGGAAAAGCTGGCCGCACTGCTGGATGCACCGATCACCGATGCGGTCTATGCCGAAGTGGTCGGTCACGGTGAAGTCTGGTCGGCACGCCTGATGTCAGCGGTACTGAGCCAGCGTGACCTTCAGGCCTGCTGGCTGGATGCGCGTGAGTTTCTGCGCGCTGAACGTGCGGCACAACCGCAGGTAGATGAAGGGAAGTCCTGGCCACTGCTACAGACTCTACTGGCGCAGCATCCGCACAAGCGCATCGTGGTGACCGGATTTATCAGCCGCAACGACGCCGGTGAAACCGTCCTGCTTGGCCGCAACGGCTCCGACTATTCTGCCACGCAGATTGGCGCACTGGCGGGTGTCGGGCGGGTGACCATCTGGAGCGATGTGGCGGGTGTCTACAGTGCCGATCCCCGCAAAGTCTCTGATGCCTGTCTGCTGCCGCTGTTAAGGCTGGATGAAGCCAGCGAGCTGGCGCGCCTGGCTGCACCGGTTCTCCACACCCGTACTCTGCAGCCGGTTTCAGGCAGCGATATCGACCTGCAACTGCGCTGCAGTTATCAGCCGGAGCAGGGCTCAACCCGCATTGAGCGCGTGCTGGCCTCCGGGACGGGCGCGCGTATCGTCACCAGCCATGATGATGTTTGCCTGATTGAGATTCAGCTGCCAGAGCAGCATGACTTCGCCATCCTGCACAAAGAGATAGACCTGTTGCTGAAGCGCGCGCAGCTGCGTCCGCTGGCGTTTGGTGTTCATCCCGATCGTCAACTGCTGCAGCTCTGTTACACCGCTGAAGTGGTTAACAGCGCCTTTACGCTGCTACAGGATGCCGGTTTACCGGGCCATCTGCAGCTGCGCGACGGCCTGGCGCTGGTGGCGCTGGTTGGCGCAGGCGTTACCCGCAATCCGCTGCATACCCATCGCTTCTGGCAGCAGTTAAAGGATCAACCAATTGAGTTCATCTGGCAGTCAGAAGAGCACATCAGCGTGGTCGCAGTGCTGCGCGTCGGCCCGACTCAGCATCTGATTCAGGGATTGCATCAGTCGCTGTTCCGGGCAGAAAAGCGCATCGGTCTGATGCTGTTTGGCAAAGGCAATATCGGTTCACGCTGGCTGGAGCTGTTTGCCCGCGATCAGGAAACGCTGTCAGCGCGTACCGGCTTTGAATTTGTGCTGGCGGGCGTCGCGGACAGCCGTCGCAGCCTGCTGAGCTATGAAGGGCTGGAAGCCAGCCGGGCACTCGCCTTCTTTGATGATGAAGCGGTAGAGCGCGATGAAGAATCGCTGTTCCTGTGGATGCGTGCTCACCCGTTTGATGACCTGGTGGTGCTGGATGTCACTGCCAGCACACCGCTGGCGCAGCAGTATCTCGACTTCGCCAGTCACGGTTTTCACGTTATCAGCGCCAATAAGGTCGCGGGAGCGTCTGACAGTCAGACCTGGCGCCAGATCCGCGATGCCTTTACCAAAACCGGGCGTCACTGGCTCTATAACGCCACCGTTGGCGCAGGTCTGCCGATCAACTACACGGTGCGCGATCTGCGCGACAGCGGCGATACCATCCTGGCGATCAGCGGGATCTTCTCCGGCACGCTGTCGTGGCTGTTCCTGCAGTTTGATGGCACGGTGCCCTTTACCGAGCTGGTGGATCAGGCCTGGCAGCAGGGTTTAACCGAGCCCGACCCGCGCGCCGATCTCTCGGGTCAGGATGTGATGCGCAAGCTGGTTATCCTGGCGCGTGAGGCAGGCTACAACATCGAGCCGGATCAGGTGCGGGTTGAATCGCTGGTGCCCAATAACTGTCAGCAGGGATCTGTCGACCACTTCTTTGAAAATGGCGAAGAGCTGAATGAGCAGATGCTGCAGCGGCTCGAAGCCGCGCAGGAGATGGACCTGGTGCTGCGTTACGTTGCCCGTTTTGATGCCAATGGCAAGGCGCGCGTGGGTGTTGAAGCGGTGCGCCCGGAGCATCCGTTGGCCTCACTGCTGCCGTGCGACAACGTCTTTGCGATTGAGAGCCGCTGGTACCGCGATAATCCGCTGGTGATCCGCGGACCGGGCGCAGGCCGGGATGTCACCGCAGGCGCTATCCAGTCAGATATTAATCGCCTCGCACAACTGCTGTAACTCCTCCTCCTCAGGCGCTTCGGCGCCTGTTTTCAATGCGTTATCGCTCCCCTGTTGAATCGCCTTCATGTTGATTGAAAATTGATCACGACTGTTGACCATTTTTAAGTTGACGGCACAGTCAGATTACGTCATTTTGAACATCTGGACGTCTAAACGTGTAGATGTTTGCAGGCCGATTGTTAATCGATGAGGGTGCAGGATGAGTTTCTTTCATGCCAATCAGCGCGAAGCGCTAAACCAGAGCCTGGCTGAGCTGAACGGGCAAATTAATGTTTCATTTGAGTTCTTCCCGCCTCGTACCAGCGACATGGAAGAGACCCTGTGGACCTCTATCGATCGCCTGAGCAGTCTGAAACCGAAATTCGTTTCTGTGACCTACGGTGCGAACTCAGGCGAACGCGATCGTACCCATAGCATTATCAAAGGCATTAAAGATCGCACCGGTCTGGAAGCTGCTCCCCATCTGACCTGTGTCGATGCCACGCGCGATGAACTGCGCACCATTGCTCAGGATTACTGGAACAATGGCATCCGTCACATTGTGGCGCTGCGCGGCGATCTGCCCCCAGGCAGCGGTAAGCCAGAAATGTACGGCAGCGATCTGGTTTCGCTGCTGAAAGAGGTGGGTGATTTTGATATTTCGGTTGCGGCCTATCCGGAAGTCCATCCCGAAGCGAAAAGCGCCCAGGCCGATCTGATTAACCTGAAGCGAAAAATCGATGCAGGTGCCAACCGGGCTATTACCCAGTTTTTCTTCGACGTTGAAAGTTATCTGCGTTTCCGCGATCGCTGTGTCGCGACCGGCATTGACGTGGAAATTGTGCCGGGCATTCTGCCGGTCTCTAACTTTAAACAGTTGCAACGCTTTGCCACGCTGACCAATGTGCGTGTGCCGGGCTGGATGAGCGCGATGTTTGCCGGTCTGGATGATGATCCGGAAACGCGGAAAATGGTGGGAGCCAATATCGCGATGGATATGGTGAAAATCCTGTCACGCGAAGGGGTGAAGGATTTCCATTTCTACACGCTGAACCGTGCCGAAATGAGTTACGCCATTTGTCACACCCTGGGCGTGCGTCCTGCTGCTGCTGCGGCTTAACCGCTCTGCTTCAGCCAATAAAAAAGTCGGGAGAGTCCCGACTTTTTTTGTTTTTACTGCACCACCGTTAACCGGTATTGCGCATGCCTGCCGCGACACCGGCAATGGTCACCATCAGCGCCTGCTCAACGCGGGCATCCGGTTCATCGCCATTCGCTTCCCGCGCGCGCGAACGATGCAGCAGTTCGGCCTGGAGTACGTTGAGCGGATCGGTATAGACGTTACGCAGTGCAATTGACTCGGCAATCCACGGCTGATCGGCCATCAGGTGTGAGTCATTGGCAATGGTCAGTACCGCTTTGATATCCGCATCAAGCTGATCGCGCAGCTGTTTGCCCAGCGGCCAGAGTGATTTCTCGACCAGACGCTGATCGTAATATTCCGCCAGCCACAGGTCCGCTTTTGAGAATACCATCTCCAGCATACCCAGACGGGTAGAGAAGAATGGCCAGTCGCGGCACATCGCTTCCAGCTGATCCTGATGACCGGCGGCCATCGCCTGTTGCAGGGCCGCACCGGCACCCAGCCACGCAGGCAGCATCAGACGGTTCTGCGTCCAGGCGAAAATCCATGGAATCGCACGCAGCGACTCTACGCCGCCGGTAGGTCGGCGCTTGGCGGGACGTGAGCCCAGCGGTAATTTACCCAGCTCCTGCTCTGGTGTCGCTGAGCGGAAATAGGGCACGAAGTCAGCATTTTCACGCACATAACCGCGATACATCGCACAGGAGTCGGCGGAGAGCTGATCCATAATGTCGCGCCATTCGCGTTTTGGCTCCGGCGGCGGCATCAGGTTCGCTTCCAGAATTGCGCCGGTGTAGAGCGACAGGCTGGCGATGGTGACGGCGGGTAAACCATATTTAAAGCGGATCATCTCGCCCTGTTCGGTCACGCGCAGACCGCCGCGCAGGCTGCCTGGTGGTTGCGACAGCAGCGC
This sequence comes from Pantoea sp. 18059, assembly GCF_902706165.1. Lineage (NCBI taxonomy): Bacteria > Pseudomonadati > Pseudomonadota > Gammaproteobacteria > Enterobacterales > Erwiniaceae > Pantoea > Pantoea sp. 18059. Next base: position 16,975 of record NZ_CACSJS010000010.1, on the reverse strand, counting down.
TGCATGGGCGGGTGCGCCGCCACGGCCAATGCTGCCGCCGCGTCCGTGGAACAGCGTCAGTGAAATCCCGGCCTTCTCACAGGTTTTAATCAGGGCATCCTGTGCCTGATATTGCGCCCAGCTGGCGGCCATCACACCGGCGTCTTTCGCCGAGTCAGAATAGCCAATCATCACCATCTGTTTGCCCTGAATTAAGCCGCGATACCAGTCGATGCTCAGCAGCTGGCTCATCACGTCATTGGCGTTATTCAGGTCATCAAGCGTTTCAAACAGCGGTGCAACCGGCATGGCATAGCCTATGCCTGCTTCTTTCAGCAGCAGATGCACGGCCAGCACGTCAGAAGGGGTTTTCGCCATGGAAATAACATAGGCGGCGATAGAACCCTGTGGCGCTTCAGCCGCGACGCGACAGGTCTCCAGCACTTCACGTGTTTCATCGCTGGGCTCCCAGCTGCGAGGCAGCAGCGGACGCTTGGAGTTCAGTTCACGGATCAGGAAGGCCTGCTTGTCCGCTTCGGACCAGCTTTCATAATCGCCGAGGCCCAGATAGCGGGTCACTTCAGCAATCGCTTCGGTGTGACGGGTACTCTCCTGACGCAGATCGATACGCACCAGCGGCACGCCGAAGCATTTCACGCGGCGCAGCGTATCAAGCAACTGACCGTTGGCGATAATGCCCATGCCGCACTTTTGCAGTGACTGATAGATGGTAAACAGCGGATCCCACAGCTGATCGTTGGAGACCAGCAGATCGGCCGGGCGCGGCAGACGTTCACCTTTCAGGCGGCGTTCCAGGAATGACTGGGTAGTCATTAACTGGCTGCGCAGGCGTTTCAGGATCATACGATAAGGTTCAAGTGCTTCCGGATCGCCGCTGAGTTCCCGGATCTCTTCAGTGCACTCTGACATCGACAACTCAGAGATCAGTACGCCGATATCGCGCAGGAACAGGTCAGTGGCTTTCCAGCGACTCAGCTGCATAACGTGGCGGGTAATCGCCGCCGTAACGTTAGGGTTACCGTCGCGGTCGCCACCCATCCATGAGGTGAACTGAACCGGCACGAAATCGACCGGCAGCTTAATGCCGAACGCCTCTTCTACCTGCTCGTTCAGCTCACGCAGGAAAGCGGGTACGCCTTCCCACAGGCTGTTTTCCACCACGGCAAAGCCCCATTTGGCTTCGTCGATAGGGGTCGGACGATATTTGCGGATCTCATCGGTGTGCCACGCCTGTGCCACCAGCTGACGCAGACGGCGCATAATCTGGTTGCGTTCGTAGTCGGAGACGTCGCTGTGATCGAGCTGTTTCAGGCAGCTGTTAACTTCGACCAGCTTGTGAATCAGCGTACGGCGGGTGATTTCAGTCGGGTGAGCCGTCAGCACCAGTTCCAGCGACAGCGACTCAATGGCCGCAAGGATGTCGCTTTCGCTGATATCTTTCTGCTGCTTCAGGGTATCAAAGGTCTTTTTCAGCAGTTCGGGATGGTTCTCACCCTCGCCACTTTGCGAGATGGTCTGATACTGCTCAGCCACGTTGGTGAGGTTCAGAAACTGGCTAAAAGCGCGTGCAACCGGCAGAAGCTCCTCGTTGGAGAGGTTCTGCAGCGTATTGAGCAGTTCTTTACGATGAGTGTCATTTCCTGCACGGGATGACTTGGAGAGCTTACGGATGGTTTCCACCTGGTCGAGGATGTTCTCTCCCAGTGCATCCTTAATCGTATCCCCGAGCAGTTTGCCGAGCATACTGACATTACTTCGCATTGCGGAATATTGTTCGTTCATTGGACCCTGACACCCTTATCGTCTTGAAAAACTTCTACACCCGACCTTTCAGGCAGCAGAAAAATCAGCAACGCCATGTTCCCCCTAATCTACAGGGAACCGGCTCCGTTGCCGCCTGTCCACATTCTGAAACGCTCTGGATAATCACCCGGTGGGCATAACATCGTCTTTTATCTAGCCACGTAATGTTGCGTTCGTCAAATGCGTTAAAGTGTGCTGAAGATGTGGCTAAATAACGGAAATTCGTAGAATTTATCGGGAACAAAGCGGGATAAGTTATTCTTATTGCTAAATCCCGCAGAATGAAGGGGCATTTTACTGTTAATGCAGTGAAATGCCCCATTTGCTGTTAATCAGTGGCAAAAATGCTGCACAACCTGAGTGATAAGCGCCCTTGTCGGCTTAATAAATGCAGTATCAATAAATTCGTCTGGCTGATGTGCCTGCTCAATCGACCCCGGGCCCAGTACCAGCGTTGGGCAGAGCTGCTGAATAAAAGGCGCTTCGGTGCAGTAGTTCACCACCTCAGTGGGTATACCCAGCAATTTCTCGACCACACTGACCAGTTCATGATCTGCCGGACATTCGTAGCCAGGAATCGGCGGATGCAACTCGGCAACCGTGACACGGCCCGGCCAGCGCGCACTGACCGGTGCCAGCGCCTCGTTCAGTAGCCCATCGAGGTCGTTCAGCGACAGGCCCGGCAGCGGACGGATATCCATATGCAGTTCACAGCAGGCGCAGATACGGTTAGCGGCGTCACCGCCATGAATATGGCCGAAATTCATGGTGGGGTAGGGGATGGCAAAGCCGTCATGATGATAACGCTCCTGCAGCGTATTGCGCAGTTGCATCAGATGGGTGATCGACTCATGCATCAGTTCAATGGCGTTAACGCCTCGCGCGGGATCGCTGGAATGGCCCGATTTCCCCTCAATACGGATCACATTCGACAGGTGACCTTTGTGCGCACGCACCGGTTTAAGCGAGGTTGGTTCACCGATGATGGCGCAGTCAGGACGCAGCTGCGTCGACTCAGAAAAATATTTGGCGCCAGCCATGGTGGTCTCTTCATCGGCCGTAGCGAGGATATAGAGCGGCTTGCTCAGCGTGCTGACATCCACATCGCGCAGTGTATCGAGAATAAAGGCGAAGAAGCCTTTCATGTCTGCCGTGCCCAGGCCATAGAGCTTATTGTCGTGCTCGGTCAGGGTAAAGGGATCGCGTGTCCAGCGGCCATCGTCAAAAGGAACGGTATCGGTATGACCTGCTAGCAGCAGGCCGCCCGCACCGCTTCCGGTACGCGCCAGCATATTAAATTTATTGCGGGTGCCGGGCACCGGCTGCACTTCAACGCTGAAGCCGAGGTCGCGGAACCAGCCGGCCAGCAAATTGATTAAAGTTTCATTACTCTGATCCAGTGCGGCATCGGTTGCGCTGATCGACGGTGTGGCGATTAACTGGCGGTACAGTTCAATAAAAGGCGGTAATTTTGTCTTCACTGTTGGCGGTCCTTGGGTTAGGATGTATCCATATTCATGCAGTAATAGTGAATAAAAATACATTAACGTCCTCTGCAAGGGAACCTTAAATCACTGCAGATGACAGGGCGGGTAACGGGGCAAGGCCGCGACCCGGAACGTGCGACTGTAAAAAGGGTTACAGCCTGATGTTGAATACGCTGATCGTTGGTGCCAGTGGTTATGCTGGTACAGAGCTTGCCACCTTCCTGAATCGCCATCCACATATCAACATAACCGCTTTGGCGGTTTCGGCGCAAAGCCCTGATGCCGGCAAGCGCCTCTCCGATCTCCATCCGCAGCTGAAAGGTGTGGTGGATTTGCCGCTGCAGCCGCTGAGCAGCGCGGCCGAGTGGGCAGACAAGGTGGATGTGGTGTTCCTGGCGACGGCCCACGAAGTCAGCCACGATCTGGCGCCGGAATTTCTCAAGGCTGGCTGTGTGGTGTTCGACCTGTCGGGTGCGTTCCGCGTGAATGACGCTGATTTTTATACCCGCTTTTATGGCTTCACCCATCAGCATGGCGACTGGCTGGACAAAGCCGTTTACGGCCTTGCCGAATATCAGCATGAGAAAATCCAGCAGGCGCAGCTGGTGGCTGTGCCAGGTTGCTATCCGACCGCTGCGCAGCTGGCGCTGAAGCCCCTGGTGGATGCCGGACTGTTAAACGAGGCGCAGTGGCCGGTAATCAACGCCACCAGCGGCGTGAGCGGTGCCGGACGTAAAGCCAATGTCGGCACCAGCTTCTGCGAAGTGAGCCTGCAGCCTTACGGCCTGTTCAATCATCGTCATCACCCGGAAATCGTCGCGCACCTCGGTACGCCGGTGATCTTCACTCCGCATCTGGGTAACTTCCCGCGCGGTATCCTGGCGACGATTACCTGCCGTCTGAAAGCAGGTGTCAGCCGTGAAGATATCGCCGCAGTTTTCCATCGCGCCTATGACAACAAGCCACTGGTGCGGCTCTACGAGCAGGGCGTACCGGCGCTGAAAGCCGTTGTGGGTCTGCCTTACTGCGATATCGGTTTTGAAGTGCAGGGCGAGCATCTGATTGTCGTGGCAGCCGAAGATAATCTGCTGAAAGGCGCGGCATCGCAGGCGGTACAGTGCCTGAACATCCGGTTCGGCTTCCCTGAAACGCAGTCACTGATTTAACGGACAAATATACCATGACCAATCCATTGATTATCAAGCTGGGCGGTGTGTTGTTAGACAGCGAAGAAGCGCTGGCCCGCCTGTTTGAAGCGCTGCTGACCTACCGCAGCGCCCATCAGCGTCCGCTGATTATTGTCCACGGCGGCGGTTGCCTGGTGGATGAACTGATGAAAAAGCTGGCGCTGCCGGTGAAGAAGAAAAATGGCCTGCGTGTCACGCCAGCCGATCAGATCGACATTATTACCGGTGCGCTGGCGGGAACCGCGAATAAAACGCTGCTGGCTTGGGCAAAAAAATCGGGCATCAACGCGGTAGGCCTCTGCCTGGGCGATGCGGGCATCGTGAATGTCACACCGTTTGATGAAGAACTCGGCCACGTTGGCCACGCAATGCCGGGCGATCCGGCATTGCTGAACACCCTGCTGGCGGCCGGCTATATGCCGGTGGTGAGCTCAATTGGTATAACTGACAGCGGAGACCTGATGAACGTCAACGCTGACCAGGCGGCGACCGCACTGGCCTCGACGCTGGGCGCTGATCTGGTCCTGTTGTCAGACGTCAGTGGTATTCTCGACGGCAAAGGTCAGCGCATCGAAGAGATGACCGCCGACAAAGCTGAGCAGCTGATTACCCAGGGCATTATTACCGACGGCATGATTGTGAAAGTGCACGCTGCGCTTGATGCAGCGCGTACCCTGGGCCGCCCGGTGGATATTGCCAGCTGGCGTCACGCTGAGCGGCTGCCTGACCTGTTTAACGGCGTGTCGATTGGCACCCGGATTCTCGCTTAACGACTCTGATTCAAGGATTACGAAATGCAAACGCAAAACATCAAAAAAATCGTTCTGGCTTACTCCGGTGGTCTTGATACTTCGGCCATCATTCCATGGCTGAAAGAGAACTACGGCGGCTGTGAAGTCGTCGCTTTTGTCGCAGATATCGGTCAGGAGCGCGGCGATCTGGAAGGTGTAGAGAAGAAAGCCCTGCAGTCCGGCGCATCTGAATGCCACGTGGTTGACCTGCGTGAAGAGTTCATCAGCGACTATGTCTATCCGGTGCTGCAGACTGGCGCCCTCTATGAAGGCACTTATCTGCTGGGCACTTCAATGGCGCGTCCTATCATCGCTAAAGCACAGGTTGAGCTGGCGCTGAAAGTGGGTGCGGATGCGCTGTGTCACGGCGCTACCGGTAAAGGGAATGACCAGGTGCGTTTCGAAACCACCTACACCGCGCTGGCACCGCAGCTGAAAGTGGTGGCACCGTGGCGTGAATGGAACCTGCGTTCACGTGAAGCGCTGCTGGACTACCTGAAAGAGCGCAACATTCCGACCACCGCGTCACTGGAGAAAATCTACAGCCGCGACGAAAACGCCTGGCACATCTCTACCGAAGGTGGCGTGCTGGAAAGCCCGGCCAATGCACCGAATAAAGATTGCTGGGTCTGGACTGTCGATCCGCTGGAAGCGCCTGACCAGCCTGAAGAAGTGACCGTAACCGTGGAAAAAGGTCGGGTTGTGGCGGTTAACGGCGAAAAACTGAGTCCGTTCCAGTGCCTGGAAAAACTTAACGTGCTGGGCGCAAAACATGGCGTCGGCCGTATCGATATCGTTGAAAACCGTCTGGTAGGGATTAAATCGCGCGGCTGCTACGAAACCCCTGGCGGCACCATCATGGTCAATGCGCTGCGTGCGGTTGAGCAGCTGGTGCTGGATCGCGATAGCTTCAAATGGCGTGAGCAGCTCGGCCACGAGATGTCCTATGTGGTTTATGACGGTCGCTGGTTCGCCCCGCTGCGTAAGTCGATTCAGGCCGCTGCCGAATCGCTGGCGGAAGAGGTTAACGGTGAAGTGGTGCTGCAGCTCTACAAAGGCCAGGCGACAGCCACCCAGAAGCGTTCCGCGAACAGCCTCTACTCGGAAGAGTTCGCCACCTTCGGTGAAGATGAAGTGTACGATCACCGTCATGCGGGCGGCTTTATCCGTCTGTTCTCGCTCTCTTCGCGTATCCGCGCCCTGAACGAGCAGAAGAAGTAATTTTCAGGCGAGGTGCGCCTCGCCTCACAGTTTCATTTCAGGGGCGGCATTTATGCCGCCCCTTGTTTAACGATTCAGAGGAGTTTTCACATGGCACTTTGGGGTGGACGGTTTACTCAGGCAGCGGATCAACGTTTTAAACAGTTCAATGACTCGCTGCGCTTCGATTACCGCCTGGCAGAGCAGGACATTATTGGCTCTGTTGCCTGGTCCAAAGCGCTGGTGACGGTAAATGTCCTGACTCAGGATGAGCAGCAGCAGCTGGAAGCGGCCCTGAATACGTTACTGGATGAAGTCCGTGAGGATCCTGAGCAGATTCTGCAGAGCGACGCCGAAGATATCCACAGCTGGGTTGAAGGCCAGCTGATCGACAAGGTGGGCGCGCTGGGCAAAAAACTGCACACCGGACGTAGCCGTAACGATCAGGTCGCGACCGATCTTAAGCTGTGGTGCAAGGTGCAGATTGAGGCGCTGCTGGGTGCCACCCGTGATCTGCAGCAGGCGCTGGTGGTCACCGCCGAAGCCAATCAGGATGCGGTGATGCCGGGCTACACGCATCTGCAGCGTGCGCAGCCGGTGACGTTTGCGCACTGGTGCCTGGCCTACGTTGAAATGCTGGCGCGTGACGAGAGCCGTCTGCAGGATACGCTGAAGCGGCTCGATGTTAGCCCGCTGGGCTGTGGCGCACTGGCCGGTACCGCGTATGAGATCGATCGTCAGCAGCTGGCTGGCTGGCTGGGCTTTGCTTCTGCCACGCGCAACAGTCTGGATACCGTATCAGACCGCGATCACGTGCTGGAGCTGCTTTCTGACGCTGCCATCGGCATGGTGCATCTGTCGCGCTTCGCCGAAGATATGATCTTCTTCAACACCGGTGAAGCGGGCTTTATCGAACTGTCAGATAAAGTGACCTCCGGCTCATCGCTGATGCCGCAGAAGAAAAACCCGGATGCGCTGGAGCTGATTCGCGGCAAGTGTGGCCGGGTGCAGGGCGCACTGACCGGCATGATGATGACGCTGAAAGGTCTGCCGCTGGCATACAACAAAGATATGCAGGAAGACAAAGAGGGGCTGTTTGACGCGCTCGACACCTGGCTCGACTGTCTGCATATGTCAGTTCTGGTGCTGGATGGCCTGCAGGTTAAACGCCCGCGCTGCCAGGAAGCGGCTGAACAGGGTTACGCAAACTCCACTGAACTGGCTGACTATCTGGTCGCCAAAGGCGTGCCGTTCCGTGAAGCACACCATATCGTCGGGGAAGTAGTGGTTGCCGCCATCGGGCAGGGTGTGGCGCTGGAAGCGCTGTCGCTGGCACAGCTGCAGCAGTTCAGTGCGGTGATTGGCGAGGATGTCTATCCCATTCTGGCGCTGCAATCCTGTCTGGATAAGCGTAATGCGCAGGGCGGCGTCTCGCCACAGCAGGTTGCGCGTGCCATCGGTGACGCAAAGCAGCGTCTGGCGTAATTAACAGGTAAAAAAAAGCGGGCACATTAAATGCCCGCCAACCTCTAGCTTCAGAATTACTCATTTTTATAGGCACATCATCAAAGCGCCTGCTCTCCCGGCCGACGCTCAGATTCTCTTACGCTGACAGCAGATATTGCTGCAGATCCTCACTGCCGCCAATGTGACGACCTCCCATGAAGATCTGCGGTACCGTCGCCCGGCCTGAAACGGCGCGCAGACTCACGGTTGTTGCATCCTGTCCCAGCACGATCTCTTCGTACTGAATACCATGATCCATCAGCATCTGTTTTGCCTGGGTGCAGAAGGTGCAGCCTGGTTTAGTGAAGATTGAGACCGACTCCTGAGCTTTACACTCGGGCGCCAGATAGCGCAGCATGGTGTCGGCATCAGAGACCTCAAATGGGTCGCCCGGCTTGTTTGGCTCAACAAACATTTTCTCTACCACGCCGTTACGCACCAGCATCGAGTAGCGCCATGAACGTGGGCCAAAGCCGAGATCGGCTTTCTCAACCAGCATCTCCATGCCGCGGGTAAACTCGCCGTTGCCATCAGGGATAAAGGTAATGTTGTCTGCGCGCTGTTCTGCTTTCCAGGCGTTCATCACAAACGTGTCATTCACCGAGACGCACAGAATGCTGTCCACACCCTGCTGGGCAAACAGACCCGCTAATTCGTTGTAACGCGGCAGATGGCTGGAGGAGCAGGTCGGTGTGAATGCGCCCGGCAGTGAAAAAACGATGACCGTTTTGTCTTTAAACAGCGCTTCAGTGGTGACATCGACCCAGCGATCGCCCTGACGTGTGTGAAAAGTCACTGACGGAATAGCTTTACCTTCCTGACTTGCAAACATTTTTTTCTCCTGACATACCGCGTTCCATTTGATGTGCGCATTATTCCCAACCACCCTTGATAGGGCCAATCGTTCATTGCTATTCTATCTATCGCCACGGTCTATCGTGGCTTGGAGGGTAATAATGAATATTCGTGATCTTGAATATCTGGTTTCGCTTGCTGAACACCGTCATTTCCGCCGTGCCGCGGATGCGTGTCATGTCAGTCAGCCGACGTTAAGCGGGCAGATCCGTAAGCTGGAAGATGAGCTGGGTGTGATGCTGCTGGAGCGTACCAGCCGTAAAGTGCTGTTCACCCAGGCAGGTTTGCTGCTGGTGGATCAGGCGCGTACGGTGCTGCGTGAAGTGAAAGTGCTGAAAGAGATGGCCAGTCAGCAAGGGGAAGCGATGTCAGGTCCGCTGCATATCGGCCTCATCCCGACTACCGCGCCCTACTTATTGCCACAGATTATCCCGACGCTGCACCAGACATTCCCGAAACTGGAGATGTATCTGCACGAAGCGCAGACGCAGCAACTGCTGGCACAGCTCGATAGCGGCAAGCTGGACTGCGCGATTATCGCGCTGGTCAAAGAGAGCCAGGCCTTTATCGAAGTGCCGTTGTTTGATGAGCCGATGAAGCTGGCAGTCTATGCCGATCATCCCTGGTGCGATCGCGACCGGGTGCCTATGTCCGATCTGGCAGGCGAGAAATTGCTTATGCTGGAAGATGGGCACTGTCTGCGTGACCAGGCGATGGGGTTCTGCTTTGAGGCGGGCGCCGATGAAGATACCCATTTCCGTGCGACCAGTCTTGAGACGCTGCGCAATATGGTGGCGGCAGGCAGCGGGATTACGCTGTTACCGGCGCTGGCAGTCCCACCGGAGCGTATCCGCGATGGCGTCTGCTATCTCACCTGCTACAAACCGGTGCCACAGCGTACAATTGCGCTGGTCTATCGTCCGGGTTCACCTCTGCGCAGCCGTTATGAACAGCTGGCAGAGGCGATTAAAACCCACATGCAGCACTATTTCGACGCTGCGTTAAAACAGGCGGTTTAAGCCGTTTAACGCTGCAACGCGATAGGCTTCGGCCATGGTCGGATAGTTAAAGGTGGTATTCACGAAGTACTCAATCGTGTTGCCACCGTTTTTCTGCTCCATGATCGCCTGACCGATGTGAATAATCTCGGCGGCACGTTCACCAAAGCAGTGAATTCCCAGAATCTCTTTGGTTTCCCGATGGAACAGAATCTTCAGGCTGCCAACGTTCATGCCAACGATCTGCGCTCGCGCCAGATGTTTGAACTGCGCGCGGCCCACTTCGTAAGGCACCTTCATTGCCGTCAGCTGCTGCTCGGTTTTACCCACGGAGCTGATTTCCGGAATGGTGTAAATCCCGGTTGGGATATCTTCAATCAGGTGCGCTGACGCTTCCCCTTTGATAATCGCCTGAGCGGCAATACGGCCCTGATCGTAGGCGGCTGAGGCCAGGCTTGGATAGCCAATCACGTCTCCGACGGCATAAATGTGCGGCTGAGCCGTCTGATACATGCTGTTCACTTTCAGCAGGCCACGACCATCCGCTTCCAGGCCCACATTTTCCAGCGACAGCGAATCGGTGTTGCCGGTACGGCCGTTGGCGTAAAGCAGACAGTCGGCTTTCACTTTCTTACCCGACTTCAGATGCATGATGACGCCATCTTCCACACCTTCGATCTTCTCAAACTCTTCGTTGTGACGAATCACCACGCCGCTGTTCCAGAAGTGGTAAGAGAGAGAGTCAGACATCTCCTGATCAAGAAACGCCAGCAGGCGATCGCGGGTGTTAATCAGGTCAACTTTGACGTTCAGACCACGGAAAATCGACGCATATTCACAGCCAATCACGCCCGCGCCATAAATAATGACGTGGCCTGGTTCGTGGTGCAGATTGAGAATAGAGTCGGAGTCATAAACGCGTGGATGGGTAAAGTCGACATTGTCAGGATGGTAAGGTCGTGAACCACAGGCGATAACAAACTTCTCTGCCGTCAGCGTCTCACGCGTGCCATCCGGTTGCTCAATCTCAATGGTGTTGGCATCAACAAAATGCGCATCGCCCTGATAAAGTTCACAACGGTTACGCTCGTAGAAGCCCTGACGCATGGCTGTCTGCTGGCTGATCACGTTTTCAGTGTGATTGAGAATGTCGGCAAAAGAGGAGCGAAGCAGTCGGGTATGATCGCTGTAGAGCGGATTTTGGTTGAATTCAATAATGCGACTGACGGCGTGGCGAAGGGCTTTAGAAGGGATGGTGCCCCAGTGCGTACAACCGCCGCCGATGTTGTGGTAGCGTTCGATCACGGCGATGCGCGCTCCCTGTTTTACCAGCCCCATCGCCGCCCCTTCACCGCCGGGCCCTGAGCCAATCACAATGGCATCGTAATCGTAAGACTTTTGCATACCGATACGTCCTATTATTTATACATTTTTACAACGAGATTCTAACATCTCGTCGCGCACTTCTGAATTCTATCAGCGATTTTCATCACATTTTGACAAAGAGTGAGGTTCACAGGCGGTGACAAAGATTGCCAATCTGTACGCTGAAAATTTTGTTATAGTGCCTGCTTAACACCGCTAAAGGCAGAGAGAATGGGCGTCAGAGCGCAACAAAAAGAACGTACACGACGTACACTGATTGAAGCCGCCTTCAGTCAGCTCAGCGCCGAGCGCAGTTTTGCCAGTCTGAGTTTGCGGGAGGTTGCCCGTGAAGCAGGGATTGCACCTACCTCCTTTTATCGTCATTTCAAGGATGTTGATGAGCTTGGCCTGACGATGGTAGATGAAAGCGGGCTGATGTTGCGACAGCTGATGCGCCAGGCGCGCCAGCGTATTGCCAAAGGCGGCAGCATCATTAAAACGTCGGTGTCGACCTTTATGGAGTTTATCGGCAACAATCCCAACGCTTTCCGCCTGTTACTGCGTGAACGTTCCGGCACCTCTGCCGCTTTTCGTGCCGCCGTGGCGCGTGAAATTCAGCACTTTATCGCTGAACTGGCCGATTATCTTGAGGTCGAAAATCGCATGCCGCGCAGTTTTACCGAAGCGCAGGCTGAAGCGATGGTGACAATTGTTTTCAGCGCCGGTGCAGAAGCACTGGATGTTGATGCTGAGCAGCGACGTAAGCTTGAGGATCGGCTGGTGTTACAGCTGCGTATGATCGCCAAAGGCGCTTATTACTGGTACCGCCGGGAGCAAGAGCGACTGGCGGCCACCCTGGAAAAACCCGAAGAGCAATGAGTAAGGATCAGTCCATGACCCACCCAGGTACTCGCGATAAAAGCACACTGGTACTGGCTTTTATTACCGGCTTAGCAATTAACGGCTCGTTTTCTGTGCTGTTCAGCGCCTTTGTTCCATTTTCGATTTTTCCGCTGATTGCGCTGGGTCTGGCGGCCTGGTGTCTGCATCAGCGTTACCTCAACACCAATATGCCGGACGGCATGCCAGGACTGGCAGCGGCGTTTTTCCTGCTGGGGATTCTGGTTTATAGCGCGCTGGTGCGGGCAGAATACCCGGATATTGGCTCCAACTTCGTTCCCACCGTTCTGATGGTAGCGCTGGTGTTCTGGATTGCGACGCGTTTTAAGCGCAAGCGTAATCAGTAGTGATAAAAAAAACGGGAACCTCAGGGTTCCCGTTTTTGTTTACGCTTTACGTGTCAGCAGGACACCGCATTCCATATGGTGGGTATAGGGGAACTGATCAAACAGCGCCAGCCGCGTCACATCGTGCGTTTCCGCCAGCGTCTGCAGATTGTCGCTGAGGGTCTGCGGATTGCAGGAGATATAAAGGATGCGCGGATACGCCTGCACCATTTTCACCGTCTCTTCATCCAGTCCGCTGCGCGGCGGATCGACAAAAATCGTCTCGCATTCGTAGCTGGTCAGGTCAATTCCTTCCAGACGATTAAAGCTGCGCACGCCATTCATCGCCTGGGTAAACTCTTCCGCCGCCATACGAATGATCTGCACGTTATCAATCTGGTTCACGGCAATATTGTATTGTGCTGACGCAACAGAGGGCTTGGCGATCTCAGTCGCCAGAACGCGGCGGAAATTGCGTGCCAGCGCCAGCGAGAAGTTGCCATTACCGCAGTAGAGTTCCAGCAGGTCGCCCTGTGAATCCTGCGTCACATCCAGCGCCCACTCCAGCATCTGAATATTCATCGCCGCATTAGGCTGGGTAAAACTGTTTTCGACCTGACGATAGATAATCTCGCGACCCGCTACCGGCAGACACTCATCAACGTAGTCGCGATCCAGACAGATTTTGGTTTTGGTGGCGCGACCAATCAACTGCACATCCAGCCCTTCCGCGCGAAGCTGGTCACGCAGCGCCACGGCTGCCTGCTGCCACTCATCATCCAGTTTGCGGTGATAGAGCAGCGAAATCACAATCTGATTGCTCAGGGTCGACAGATAGTCGATCTGGAACAGTTTATGACGCAGGGTACGGTTATCACGGATCGCGGCGATCATCTTTGGCATCAGCTGATTGATCAGCTGGCTGGCCGCCGGGAACTGATCAACACGGATCCGCTCGCGTGTCTGCTGATCAAAGATGATGTGATAGATATCATCGCCGTCGTGCCACAGGCGGAATTCGGCGCGCATCCGATAGTGGCTGACCGGTGAACGGAACACCTCCACGTCGGGCGCAGCAAACGGTGTCATCATCGTCTCTAAACGACTGACTTTTTCCGCCAGCTGTGCGTCATAGTCTTCAATGGGGAGATGTTCGGGTGTCATGAGCAATCCTGATTAATAGCTTACCAGCGGGCGATTGTAGGCATTCACTTGCTGATGTCCAGTCCTGCGGCGAGAAGATGTTTGGCAGTCTGGACTTCCGTATCTCCACTCCGTAGACTGCAGACGCCGGCCTCAAGCCCGAGTTAATAGGGAATCCAGTGTGAATCTGGAGCTGACGCGCAGCGGTAAGGAATGTCGTGATGAGTGCAATTGCAGACACTGTCCTGTGGGATGGGAAGTCATCATCACTTATGGTTCCCAGCCCGAAGACCTGCCGGTGTAACGTCGCTACTCGTACAATCATCGCGTGCTATTGATTGTCGGCCTGCGGCATCCTGCTTCGTCTTATGGATGCGATAAAAATGACAAAAAAAACTGCTTCGCTGTTCGCTCTGAGCGCAACGGCGATTTCTCTCTGGGCGCAATACGGTTTTGCTCAGGGGAATGATGATACGCAAATAGTCACCGCCAACCGTTTTGCTGAACCTGTTTCAGGTGTGCTGGCACCCACCACCGTTGTTACACGTGATGAGATTGATCGCTGGCAGGCCAAAAGCCTGACGGATGTGATGCGCCGCCTGCCGGGTGTCGATGTCGCGCAAAGTGGCGGGTTAGGGCAGCAGAGTTCGCTGTTTATTCGGGGCACCGAATCGAGACATGTACTGATCCTGATTGATGGTATCCGGCTTAATCAGGCGGGCATCACTGGTTCGTCTGACCTCAGCCAGATCCCGCTGTCACTGGTGCAGCGCATCGAATATATTCGCGGTGCGCGTTCTGCAGTCTACGGTTCCGATGCGATTGGCGGCGTGGTGAATATCATTACGGGCCGATCGCAACCCGGCACCACGCTGACGGCGGGCGTCGGGTCCAACGGCTATCAATCCTACGACGGCTCAACCCAGCAGATGCTGGGCGATGCGACAAAGCTCACCCTGGCAGGCAATTACACCTATACCAAAGGGTATGACGTGGTGGCGGGTTATCCCAATGACTTTAGCCCGGCGCAGCACGATCGCGACGGCTTCATGAGCAAAACCCTGTATGGCAACCTTGAGCATCAGTTCAGCGATGAGCTCAGTGGTTTTGTGCGCGGCTACGGGTTTGATAACCGCACCGCCTACGACGGTTCATACACCTACGATAATAATTTCAATATTATCGGGCTGGCGGATACCCGCCAGCTCTACAGCCAGACCTGGGACACCGGGTTACGCTTCAATCGTGACTTCTACTCTACCCAGCTCATCGCCAGTTATGGCCATACCAAAGACATCAACTACGATCCGCGCAATGGTCGCTACGGTGCCGCGTCCACCTTTGATGATGTCACCCAGTACAATCTGCAGTGGGGCAACACCGTGCAGGTGGGGCAGGGGGCGATCAGCGCGGGTGTCGACTGGCAGAAAGAGACGACCGAGCCGGGCACGAACTATTTGTCAGATAGTTATGAGCAGCGTAATACCGGTCTCTACCTGACCGGCCAGCAGCAGTTTGGCAGCGTCACCCTCGAAGGTGCGGTACGCGGTGACGACAACAATCAGTTTGGCTGGCATAACACCTGGCAGACGGCGGCCTCATGGGAGTTTATCTCCGGCTACCGCGCGTTCGCCTCTTATGGCACCGCTTTTAAAGCACCTAATCTGTCGCAGGTTTACAGCCCGGTTTATGGCAATCGCGACCTCGATCCTGAAAAAAGTAAGCAGTGGGAAGGCGGCTTTGAAGGGCTGAGCGGACCGGTGAACTGGCGTGTGTCGGGCTATCGCAACGACATCGATAATCTGATTGATGCTGATCCGGCGACTTTCCGTTACTACAACATTAAGCAGGCCCGCATTAAAGGCGTTGAAGCGACTGCAGGATTCGACACCGGGCCGCTGGCGCATCAGCTCTCTTATGATTATGTCGACGCACGGGATGGCAGCACCGATCAGCCGCTCGTACGCCGGGCTAAGCAGCAGGTGAAATATCAGCTCGACTGGACGCTGTATGAGTTTGACTGGTCAGTTACCTACCATTATCTGGGTGACCGTTATGATACTGACTTTAACAGCTCTCCCAGCCGTCGCGTGAAGTTAGGGGGCGTCAGCCTGTGGGATCTCGCCGTCTCATATCCTGTCACTTCACAACTCACGGTTCGTGGTAGAATTGCCAACCTGTTCGATAAAGATTACGAGACAGCGTATGGCTATCAGACTCCAGGACGAGAGTATTACCTCAGCGGCAGCTACAACTTCTGATTTGCGTCCCACCGTGCTGGTGTTTGATTCCGGCGTCGGTGGGCTTTCTGTCTATGATGAGGTCCGTCAGCTGTTGCCGGATCTTCATTATCTCTATGCCTTCGATAACGCTGGCTTCCCTTACGGTGAGAAAAGCGAGACTTTCATTGTGGATCGGGTGGTCGCTATCGTTGAGGCCATTACCCGCAGCTATCCTCTCTCGTTAGTGATCATCGCCTGTAATACGGCCAGCACCGTTTCATTGCCCGCTTTACGTGAACGTTTTGCCTTTCCTGTCGTGGGGGTGGTTCCGGCGATTAAACCGGCCGCGCGCCTGACGCGAAATGGTGTAGTGGGCTTGCTGGCGACGCGTGCCACGGTGCGCCGTCCTTATACCCATGAGCTGGTGTCGCAGTTTGCCGGTTCCTGCAAGATAGAGATGCTGGGATCAGCGGAGCTGGTTGAACTGGCAGAAGCGAAGCTCCATGGTGCGGAAGTTGCTCTGAATGAGGTGCGCCGTATTGTTCAGCCGTGGCTGCGGATGGCGGAACCACCGGACACGGTCGTTTTAGGCTGTACGCACTTTCCTTTACTGCGCGAAGAGTTGCAGCAGGTGTTACCGGAAGGGACGCGTCTGATTGATTCCGGTGCGGCAATTGCACGACGCACAGCCTGGCTGCTGGAGCATGAAGCACCTGAAGTGCATTCATCGCAGCAGAACGTTGCATTTTGTACGGAGCTGGATGGTGAAGCGGTACAATTATCACCCGTTTTACGGCGTTATGGCTTCCCGTTGCTGGAAAAACTGGCGCTTTAGCGGCTTTTAGCTGAAAAAATCAGCACTCGGAATTTTATTTGAAATTAGCACTTGTCACCCTCCGAGAACTCCCTATAATGCGCCTCCACTGACACGGCACAACGGTTTACGAAGCGCCGGGTTGAGTAGGTTCGAAATCATACGAACCAGTGAGTTAAGCGAAAATAAATGCTTGACTGACAATGCGGAAAGCGTAATATACGCAGCCCGCGCCGCAGTAAATCGCGGCATGCTCTTTAACAATTTATCAGACAATCTGTGTGGGCACTCGCAGGATTGATATCAGCGTCTCCGGACGTAAAAAATATCAAGCCTCACGAGTGAACACATAATGAAATTCATTATGACGTTTTACAG
>NZ_CACSJS010000009.1:0-162863 GCF_902706165.1 Pantoea sp. 18059 | reverse complement strand
CCCCCGCGCCCCCATCGGACCCGTTCTTGTGACAGGGATAACGGCAGCGCCTTCCTGATGGTTCTGGCCATACCTTAATCTCTGTACTCATTCTGGCTTAGCTCTATTTGATAACCACTGTAGCGAGTAAAGTTACCTGTTTAACTCTTCCAGTAAGCAAATCAGTGGCGGATCCTTTTTAGGATCGAACTTCATCGCCTATCCACTGTAGCGAGTAAAGTAACGATATTCAGGGTTCGGAAACCACTGTAGCGAGTAAGCAGAGCAAGTAAATCGTCATCCGTCCTTCTAAATTGCAGCGCGAAGGCGCATTAGCCTTTGTTTCAGGTACTCCAGGTACGGTTTCATTCAGTCATAACCACTATAGCGAGTAAAAAACCGATCTCCCTCTCAACAATGAATTTTGACCCTTGATTGCAGAATCCGCCCTGTGTGGGTCCTCGCAAAGGTGCTTTTATGAATGCAGCTAAGCTCTTTAACTGCAAAAATCTGAAGCACGGCACACCGTTTAACGGCTGTGGCGAGTAACCATTTTTAGGTGTGGGAATTTGGCAATTTAACAGGAAGTCTTTTACTGACAGTGCAATAAATGATAGTGAGTGCTTACTCTATTTAAGGTAACCACTATATCGAGCATAGGCCAGTGACAATAACAACCACTATAGCGAGTAAGCTCCTCATTTCTGCTCCCAATTAACAACCACTGTAGCGAGAATATCGCATTCATCAGCGCCAGTATCTGATCATTAACTGAACGCTTTAGCGATAAAACAACCTCATAACCACTGTAGCGAGTAGTTTACTCACCCTGGATGGACAAAACGGAGATGAAAAAGCGTGGTAACGGAGGAGATAACCACTATAGCGAGTAGAGTAATGACACCAATTCCCCTGCACAGCCTGCTTGAATACTTCATGACGGGCGTACTTTCTGTGCTGTGATCAGGTAAGTAACCACTATAGCGAGTGAACATTGGGTCTCATTCTGGCTATTACGCTTTTGAGGCCGCTCTTCCGGGAGAGACTAACCACTATAGAGAGTAAACACAGCACCGGGCTCAATTCAGGTCCTGCCGATGGAGAGTGATGAATAGCGCGATTAGCCCTGTTCAGACAGGCGTTACGTATGTTGCTGTCGTGCTGGTAACCACTATAGTGAGTAACGTTACTCGCTACAGTGGTTATTGCGTTTCAGCCCGGCGTTCCCGATAAGAGATTGAAAGCGGAGTAGCATGCTAGCAGAAAGCGTGTCATTGCTTCTTCTGCTTCCTGATTTTGTTCAGTAGCTCTTTTTCTTCACGCGAGACCATCACCAGCTCACTGCTATCCTCTTCAATCACCGGTTCAGGCAGGCTGACGTCAATTACGTCGGAATCGATATCAAGATCGTCAAACTCATCCATCTCATCATCGATCAGGCCTGACTTACTGAGCGGCAGTTCGGCCGGGCGCAGCTTAGGATGACGGTAATGAACCCAGAAGTAGACTGATGAGCCACGTCGGGTTTCGGTGTAGTCGAGATAGCCGATCTCTTTTAACTGCTCCATGGCCTTTCTGACGGTGGCATTCTGGGTAATCACACGCGATGTCAGGTTAAGTCTTGCGCGCAGACGCGCCATAGATATCGGCGCAGGCTTCGGCGGAAGGCTTTCAATGAAGGTGTAGAGCGCCTGAGCAGACTCTTTGCGTGCCAGCTCATTGATGGCTTTAAGCTGCAGCAGAACCTTTCTGTCGAACTGATACAGCTCAAAGATCTTGGGATCGGCCTGCAGCGTTACCGTGTCCTTCTTGATGCTGTATTTCGCAGACTGCACCAGGTGCGTCGTGTAGTTCTCTCCGCCCTTGCTGGTAAAAGTCAGGGTGTTAGAGGCAATACGCGTCAGCGAAGCATCCAGACGGCTCCTGAGCTTCGAGGAGAGACGCACTGAGGGTATGCCGCATAGTTTGGCAAATTCAACGAAAGAGAGCGTTACCGTGTCTCCCAGACACTCATGCGTAGCGAATGCACGAATGATCCCGACCCAGGTTTTGAAATCATTATCCATATCCAGGCGGGCACCCAGAATCTTAATGTTGTCATAGCCTTCTGACCTGACCAAGGATAACTGTTTAAGATCCTGGGTCACATCCATGGCGTTCATCTGGTTTTTCTGACTGCGCGCTGTGGATTTTAACGTCGGAACAAATAAACCGAGTCGCATCAATGCTACCGGCTGGACGGTGTTGTTACTGTTGGGGGTAAGAGTAACAACTTCACCTGTACGTTTATCTGTTTCGCTAAACGCATCAGCTATGTTCAGGATATCTGGTTCTTTTCTTGGCATTAGGAAGATCCGTGATGTGAACAGGCGAGAGCCGCTGTTACTCGATACAGTGGATACTATCACTCACTACAGCGGTTAATCTACTTACCATAGTGGTTATTTCTCTCGATATAGTGGTTGTTTTACTCGTTATAGTGGTTAGCGACCCGGCTTTAACGTAGTCATACCGTGGCCTGAGGCGGTGCTGGGATCTTTAAGGAACTTAATAAGGATCTTAAATGGATCTGTTATTGGATCTATTCAGTGGATAACCTGAGAAAACTAACTGAAAAAGAGTCGAGCCACCGCCCTCCCCCTTTACTGGATCTCCCTCTTTCATCGCAAGCACTCTGGAAAAAGCCGTCATCTACACATAATCAGGGTTATGCACACCGATTCAGACCACTTACTCGCTATAGTGGTTGTTGAGTACTCGCCAGCGCGGTTGCTTTTCTCGCTATAGTGGTTGTTATACTCGTTATAGTGGTTATTCTTCTCGCTACAGTGGTTACTGACCCCCTTCCAGGCCTTGTGTCACAAGGCTTCAGACGCTGCAGGGATCTGTTAAGGATCTCAATTTGATCTATTGAGGATCGACCAATTGGATCTGGCCTGTGGATAACGGGGATAAAACACACAAAACAAAGAATTAGCTGAGAGTCCCAGTCAGAAGTGATTTTCACCTTCAGTTCTGAATGTGCGGTTTATCAGAAGCACGACTGAGAAGGTCTTTTACTGCTAAAACGATCTAACGCTGAGCATAGGTAAGACTGGAATGTTGCATACACCTATAACCATTAAATCTTTAGGGTTATAAGTTTAAATCAGGCCTCAGAAAATCGGTCAGTGAAAATACAGAAAACTCACCATGATGTTAATCGCCTATCTATTTGATAAATAATGGATTATTTTTTATTTTCATGATGAAAACACCATAAGATTCTTACTTAACGTAATATCTTTGTTTTGTCAGTACTCAGAATCTGTCAGACATACTAAAAAGGCACTTAAAATAACTTTCCCGGAAGAAGTTAATAAGGCACCAGTGAAGGAACAACAGGAAGAACAGGAAGAACAGGAAGAACAGGAAGAACGACAGTAAGAAAAATGCGTTCGGCATAATAACTTAAACTAATAAATAGGCTTAGCGTGAATGAAGTAATTTCAGGAATGTAAGAATGACATGAAGATGAAGAGATAGTATCCGGATCTGAATCAAGCACAGTAGAGCGTTAATTCTGACTGTCCGGCATAGCTACATTATGGTGACTTGCCCCAATTAATATTGCTCTAAGCCTTGCCGCATTAAGCCTGTTCTCTACTCCTACTCCTACTCATGCTCTTAAATCGGCAGTCTTAACTCTTCGATGATTTTGATTCGTGACATCACATAATGATGAAGGGAATTAAATCCCTCTCTTTTCTGGATTAAGCCTTGCAATAAAAACCCTATGCGGAAAACGCCTGACATTATGTTGACAGGCAGCAACACAGATTATGAACGATACATAATGACAAGGCATAAAAGGTATAGATTTGGAAGCAGTGATCTTAAGTTAGCAATGATAACGGTAACGATTACTTGCGCACTTTACCGTTATACCTACTCCTTCAGGTTCAAAAGCACTGTAATAGCTTCTGAGTAAAACTTTACGTCAGCAGTAAATGTTGAGTGAAAGTGCATTAATCCTGGAAATTTTTCACCAGGCTATTTCACGCTTAATTAAATGATTTATAATAACTTTTATTGAATTTTCATGCTGAAAACACCATTAAAAAAACACGAAAACAATTTAACGAGCAACCTGCAGACTGGCAGATGATTTATCAGAATCGGAATGCACCGCTCCGAATCATTAGTCCTTAAAATATTCGTTTAATGTCGCCATTTTAAGTTATCTGTCTCAACCAGCCTGTAAGACAAAAAAGCAGAGCGATTCACTTTCCCGTGATTCACAAAAGTAATGCTGCTTGCATCTCACCATCGCGGAGAAAAAATCCAGGTTTTTGGCATTTTTCTAAAAAATTGGCAGATATGTGCTTTTTGTGTAGTATGCAAAAAACATTAACGCAGAGGGGCTTATGAAGCGTGATTATGGTGGAGTGCTGGAAATGGCCACACGTGCCAATTCCATGTTACATGGACTGAGTAACCATATTGAGCAGCAGCGTCAGGAATTTAACCAGACCGGTTTTTACCAGACCTTCTCCCGGAATGCTGTCGCCAACATGCCATTGCTGAGTAAGCATGCTGTTGTCGCCGCAATTGGTGATATGGAAGCAGCAGGTTATCAGTTTGGGAAAAAACAGACCGGCAGCACCTCACAATATGCCCTGACTATCCAGAATGTGGTCGACATCTATCAGCATCGTAAAGTACCGAAATATCGTGATCGGCACGATGGCCCCTTTGTCGTATTCGTTGTCAGCCTTAAAGGTGGTGTCTCAAAAACAGTGAGCACAGTCACGCTGGCCCACGGTATGCGTGCACATCCTTCTATGTTACATAATGACCTGCGTATTCTGGTTATCGACCTGGATCCACAGGCATCAAGCACGATGTTCCTGAGCCATACCAACAGTGTCGGTTCAGTTCTGGAGACGGCAGCGCAGGCGATGCTGAACGATCTGGATGCTGACCAGCTTCGTAAGCAATTCATTAAACCTACTGTCATGCCCGGCGTTGATGTGATCCCAGCCTCTATCGACGATGGTTTTGTTGCAAGCGACTGGGAAGAGCTGGTTGCTGAGCATCTGCCAGGCGTTGCGCCTTCGGAAGTACTACGCCGCAACGTGATTGATCGTCTGGCGGGCGACTACGATTTTATCTTCCTTGATACTGGACCTCACCTTGATTCATTCATGCTGAATGCAATTGCGGCCAGTGATGTATTGCTGACGCCGACGCCTCCTGCACAGGTCGATTTCCACTCCACCATGAAGTATCTGACGCGTCTGCCTGAAATGCTGGAGCGTATTGAGTCCGAAGGCATTGAGCCACGGCTTAAAGCCAATATCGGCTTTATGTCCAAAATGACTTCTAAACACGATCACCTGACTTCGCAAAGCTATGCCAGGGAAGTGTTTACTAAATCGATGCTCGACTGCAGCCTGCCGCGACTGGATGGATTTGAACGCTGCGGCGAATCCTTTGATACGGTGATCAGTGCCAATCCCTCCTCTTATCCGGGCAGTGCGGACGCTCTGCGCAAAGCTAAATATGAAGCCGAGCAGTTCTCAAGGGCTGTGTTTGACCGCATTGAATATATCAGGAGTACCCTGTGAGCAAACCTATACAGCGCATCGGGCGCAAGTTTGGTGATTCTGCTATCGCAAACATGATCGACAGCAGCAGCCAGTCGCGCACATTTACGCTGAAGTCGGGCGCGAAGGCCACCTTTGTGCGCCAGCTAATCCTGCATGATGATATTGAAACCAGAACTAGCGTTGACCCAAAAATCAACGGACGTGACCAGAGCACGCTGACGCCGGAATCGCTTCAGGAGATCACCCGTACTATTACGCTGCAGCAATTTTTTCCGGCTATTGGTCGTGTCAACGGTGACCGGATTGAAATCATGGATGGTTCGCGCCGCCGCGCCGCATGCATTCTTTCCGGTGCCAGTCTGGAAGTACTGGTCACCGCTGATGAACTGAGCCTTAGTGATGCGCGTCAGCTGGCTGCGGACATTCAGACAGCAAAAGAGCATAACCTGCGTGAATTAGGCCTGCGCTTTATGCTGATGAACGAAAATGGCATGAGCAAAACAGAGATTGCTAAAGCCGAAGGCATCTCAAACGCAAAGGTCTCACGAGCGTTCCAGGCCGCAGCCGTACCCGCTGAATTTATTGAACTCTTTCCGGTCGTATCAGAGCTGACACTTCAGGATTACCAGCTACTGCTCGATGTCTGGGAAGAGGCGAAAGCGGAAGCGGTTGATGTCACCGCGCTGGTCAGCGATATTAAGCAAACGCTTAAAGCTGATGATTCCCTGCTAAGCGCCAATGCGGATGAGAAGAAGAGCGCGATTCTTAACGGCTTTAAAAGCGCCCGTCGTCAGTTAAAAAAACCTGCACCCGTCAGCAAGACGGTGACGGAAAAGCTGGCTACCTTTGCCACAGCTAATACCTATGCGCGTCGTAAAACTAATGATGAGAAGCGCACTGTGCAGTATGAATTCAGCCGTCTGCCAAAAGAGATTGCTGAACAGATCGACGCGTCAATCAGACAGATACTCTCCACATTAAAATAATCCTCTTTACGTTTTTGATACCAGAACCGGCCTCTGTGCCGGTTTTTTAATTCTTTCCTCCACCGGCCTCCCGACAGTGCAATCCGCATCTTATCTCTTCGCCTGATAACGACTTCTGTTAATTACGCATCATTTCCGCAGGGTAATACTTGAACTCAGCACGGTTTATCGCTATAGCTAAAACGGTTTAGCTATCAGGTTTAATCAGAGGAGTTTTTTATGTCTGTACGCGTATGGTGCCTCGGGGATGCCGTGGTTGATTTGCTTCCCGAAATGCCGGGTCGCCTGATGCAGTGTCCGGGTGGGGCGCCCGCCAATGTCGCCGTTGGAGTTGCCCGTCTGCAGGGAAACAGCGCTTTTATCGGGCGGGTAGGGGATGATCCCTTTGGTGAGTTTATGCGGCAAACGCTCATTGAAGAGAAGGTTGATACCCGCTACATGATCGCTGATACGCAGCACCGCACTTCAACCGTGGTGGTCGGATTGGATGACCATGGCGAACGTTCCTTTACCTTTATGGTGAGGCCGAGTGCTGACCTGTTTCTTGAGGTGCAAGACCTGCCCGTATTCCGGCACGGGGAGTGGCTGCACTGCTGTTCGATTGCCTTATCAGCTGAACCTTCACGCACGGCGACCCTGACTGCCATGGAGCAGATCCGGGCAGCAGGCGGGCATGTCAGTTTCGATTTAAATCTGCGTCATGACCTCTGGCCCGATCCGGAACTGCTGCATGCGGTGGTGAACGAGGCGCTGAGCCATGCGGACGTGGTTAAACTGTCCGACGAGGAACTCAATTTTCTCTGTCCGGATCAGGAACCGGCTATCACCATGCCGCAGCTGGCAGTGCGATTCAGCATAAAATTATTGCTGGTCACGCGGGGCAGGGAAGGTGTGATCGCCTGCTATCAGGGCCAGCTATACCACTATGCTACTTCGCCCGTGGCCAGCATCGACACCACGGGCGCAGGTGATGCCTTCGTGGCCGGATTACTCTGGGGGCTGGCTAAGTCGGGTCTTCCTGCCGATGAATCGCAGCTGGCCATCTGCCTTACCAGTGCACAACGCTGCGGTGCACTGGCAACCACGGCTAAAGGGGCCATGACAGCACTTCCGCGGCTCCACCAGCTGGACGACCTGCCAGGCTGATTATCTTATTGCCCCTGTTTTGGGAGCTATCTCACAATCACTAAACCGGTTTAGCAATTTTCATTGCGCAGGGAAATTACCCGTGGCTATGATTTGCGCCTAAACCGGTTTAGCAAAAAATCCGGTGATGATAGCCTCTCTTCAGGGACATAAAAAAATGAAAAAAAGCACGTTAGCAGTGAGTCTCTCAACGATATTACTTTCCACATCAGTCTGGGCCGACTCCAGTATGAGCAGCATTGAAGCACGCCTTGCGGCCATGGAGCAGCGACTGCAGGCAGCCGAGCAGCGAGCGAATGCAGCGGAAACCCGCGCACAGGTCGCGGAGAAACAGGCACAGATGGCTGAGAAGCAGGCACAGCAGCTGGCTGCCGTGCAACAACAGACCCAAAACTCCACCGCTGAGGTCGCGCAGCGCACCGCGAAACTGGAACAAAAATCAGCCGATGAAGGTGGCTTCGAGTTCCACGGTTATGCCCGTTCAGGATTGCTGATGAACAGCTCGGCCGCCAAAACTCAGGGTGGCCCGACCGTTACCCCTGCCGGGGAAACCGGCGGTCACGTTGGTCGCCTTGGTAATGAACCGGATACCTACGTTGAGCTCAACCTCGAACATAAACAGACGCTGGACAACGGCGCAACCACCCGTTTCAAAGCGATGCTGGCCGATGGACAGCGCACCTACAACGACTGGACAGCCGCCAGCAGCGATCTCAACCTGCGTCAGGCGTTTGTCGAGCTCGGGCAGCTTCCCACCTTCAGCGGCGCATTCGGTAACGCCACGGTCTGGGCCGGTAAGCGTTTTGATCGCGATAACTTTGATATTCACTGGATCGACTCCGATGTGGTGTTCCTTGCCGGTACCGGTGCCGGTATTTACGACATGAAATGGAGCGATCAGGCGCGCAGTAACATTTCCCTTTATGGTCGTACCTTTGGCGACATTGAAAACAATGAAAACACTGCGCAGAACTACATCCTGTCGCTGAATAACTTTGTCGGGCCGGTACAGCTGATGGTCAGCGGTATGCGGGCAAAGGATAACGACGATCGCCGTGACATCGACGGCCTCAGAGTCAAAAGCGATGCGGCAGAAACCGGCGTACATGCGCTGCTTGGCCTGCATAACGACAGCTTTTATGGGCTGAGAGAAGGCACGTCGAAAACTGCACTGCTCTATGGTCATGGACTGGGCGCAGAGGTGAAGTCGATTGGTTCTGATGGCGCACTGTTGCCGGAAGCGGACACCTGGCGTCTGGCGAGTTACGGTATTACCCCGCTGGGCGGTGGCTGGCACATTGCACCTGCTTTACTGGCTCAGCGTAGTGACGATCGTTACGTCAAAGGTGACAGCTATGACTGGGCGACAGTCAACCTGCGGCTGATTCAGGAAATCACCCAGAACTTTGAGATGCAGTATGAAGGCTCTTATCAGTACATGGATCTGCGTCCCGAAGGCTACAACAACCGTAATGCGGTCAGCGGCAGCTTTACCAAACTCACCGTTGCGCCAACCCTGAAAGCCGGTGATGTCGGTGACTTCCTCAAACGTCCGGAAATTCGTCTCTTTGCAACCTGGATGAACTGGGATCACCGGCTGGATAACTATGCCAGTGACGACGCCTTCGGCAGTAAAGGATTCGATGCCGGTGGCGAATGGAACTTCGGCGTACAGATGGAAACCTGGTTCTGACCGGGCGGCCCCGGATGCCGGGGCCAGAGATCAGGATGGATAAAAACATAACAAGATTGAGGTGTGTATGGACTATGTAAAAATATCGCGGGCATTGCTGCCCCTGCTGGGTGGTAAAGAGAACATCGCCAGCGCTGCTCACTGTGCCACCCGGCTGCGGCTGGTGCTGGCGGATGATGAAAAAGCGGATACGACCGCGATTGGCCGGATTGAAGGCGTTAAAGGCTGCTTCCGCAATGCGGGCCAGCTTCAGGTTATCTTCGGCACCGGCGTGGTGAACAAGGTCTACGCTGCCTTTATCGCCGAGGCGGGCATCAGTGAATCGAGCAAATCTGAGGCCGCTGATATAGCCGCACGTAAGCTCAACCCTTTCCAGCGCATCGCCCGCCTGTTGTCGAACATCTTTGTGCCGATCATTCCGGCGATTGTGGCATCAGGTCTGCTGATGGGCCTGCTGGGGATGGTCAAAACTTACGGCTGGGTCAATCCGGAAAATGCGCTCTATATCATGCTGGATATGTGCAGCTCGGCGGCCTTTATTATCCTGCCGATCCTGATTGGCTTTACGGCTGCCCGCGAGTTTGGTGGTAACCCGTTTCTTGGTGCGACACTGGGCGGCATTCTCACTCATCCGGCGCTGACCAACGCCTGGGGCGTCGCCGCCGGTTTCCACACCATGAACTTCTTCGGCATTGAAGTGGCGATGATTGGCTATCAGGGCACGGTGTTCCCGGTGCTGCTGGCGGTCTGGTTTATGAGCATGCTGGAAAAGCAGCTGCGTCGGGTTATCCCGGATGCGCTGGATCTGATCCTGACCCCGTTCCTGACGGTGATTATCTCCGGCTTTATTGCGCTGCTGATTATCGGTCCGGCAGGTCGTATGCTGGGTGATGGCATCTCCTTTATTCTCAGTACGCTGATTGCGCACGCCGGCTGGCTGGCAGGACTGGTGTTTGGTGGACTCTATTCGGTGATTGTGATTACCGGCGTCCATCACAGCTTTCACGCTATCGAAGCCGGGCTGCTGGGCAATCCTTCCATCGGCGTGAACTTCCTGCTGCCTATCTGGGCGATGGCGAACGTGGCTCAGGGCGGTGCCTGTCTGGCCGTATGGTTTAAAACCCGCGATGCGAAGATCAAAGCGATTTCGCTGCCTTCAGCGTTTTCCGCGCTGCTGGGGATTACCGAGGCGGCTATCTTTGGTATTAACCTGCGCTTTATGAAACCCTTTATAGCGGGTCTGGTGGGTGGCGCGCTGGGTGGTGCCTGGGTGGTGTCGGTCCATGTTTATATGACTGCGGTCGGGCTGACCGGTCTGCCGGGCATGGCGATTGTCCAGGCGGGCTCTCTGCTCAACTATGTCATCGGCATCGCAATCGCGTTTACCACTGCGTTTGTGATCTCTTACCTGCTTAAATACAAAACGGATTCTGAATAATGGCCTCATCAACACGTCTTGCCGCCATTCTGCAGGCGGTGATGCAGGGTATGCCAAAGGCGCTCATCGACAGCCACTACCCTGGCTGGCATCTGGCACCGGTAACCGGGCTGCTAAACGATCCCAACGGCTTTATCCATTTCGACGGTGAATATCATCTCTTCTATCAGTGGAACGCCCTGGAGTGCGCGCATCAGCAAAAATGCTGGGGACACTGGCGCTCAGCCGATCTGCTGCACTGGCAGCATCAGCCCATCGCCCTGATGCCGGACGAGGAGTATGACCGCAGCGGTTGTTACTCGGGCAGTGCGGTAGAGGATAACGGTGTACTGACGCTGATCTACACCGGTAATGTGAAGTTTGATGATGGTTCGCGCACCGCGTGGCAGTGTCTGGCGCAGCAGAACAGCGCGGGCGGTTTCGACAAACTCGGTCCGGTTATCGCCGTACCGGAGGGTTACACCGGCCACGTTCGCGATCCCAAAGTGTGGCGTCATGAAGATCACTGGTACATGGTGCTGGCCGCGCAGAATACCCAGCTGCAGGGCAGGGTGCTGCTGTTGCGTTCTGATAATCTGCGCGAATGGCAGAATCTCGGCGAGATTGCAGGCAGCGAACTGGGCGGGCTGGACGCCGCTGGCTACATGTGGGAGTGCCCGGATATGTTCACCCTCGGCGACAGCACGTATCTGATCTGCTGTCCGCAGGGTGTTGTGCCTGAAGAGAAACGCTACCTGAACAGTCACGCCTGCGCCTGGCTCAGTGGCTCGCTGGATTATCAGCAGCCTGCCTACCTGCATGGCCCGCTGAACGAAATGGATGCCGGGTTTGAATTCTATGCACCACAAACCACGCTGACCGCTGACGGCCGGCGTCTGCTGGTGGGCTGGATGGGAACGCCAGACGGTGAAGAGATGGCCCAGCCAACCGTGGCGCATCACTGGATCCATCAGATGACCTGTCTGCGCGAGCTGAGCTCCCGCAATGGCCGGCTCTGTCAGCAGCCGATTGCAGAACTGCAGGCGCTGCGGGAGAGGGAGCTGCACTATCAGGGCCGCGCCGATGACGCGCCGCCGATCGCCGCGCAGCGGCTGGAGCTTGAGCTGGAGAGCCTGGGCGATATAGAACTCAATTTCGCCGATACGCTGATCCTGACGTGGCAGCAGAATGAACTGCGGCTTGCCCGTCGCAGCCTGGTATCGGGTCAATGGACCTATCGTTACTGGACAGGGGCTGCACGCCGGTTGCAGATCCTGTGTGACCACTCCAGCGTTGAGATCTTCATCAACGACGGGGAAGGGGTGATGAGCAGCCGTTATTTTCCGGACCATCCGGCGATGCTAACCCTGCGCGGTCGCGCAGAACTGCAGGCCCGCTACTGGTCGTTACGTCGCTGCATGGTAGAATAAGCCCTTGTTTCACTAACCGATGCCTTGCCGTGAGAAAAACCAAACGCGTTACCATCAGTGACATCGCCGGGCTGGCTGGGGTTTCTAAAGCCACTGCCAGCCTGGTGCTCAACGGCCGTGGCGAAGAGTTACGGGTGGCGAAGGAGACGCGTGAGCGGGTTCTGACACTGGCCCGGGAACACCATTATCAGCCCAGCATACACGCCCGTATGCTACATGACGCCCGCAGTCATACGCTGGGGCTGGTGGTGCCGGAGATCACCAACCACGGCTTTGCGGCCTTTTCCCATGCGCTGGAAAATCTCTGTCGCGCCGCCGGTCTGCAACTGCTGATCTCCTGCACCGATGAAAATGCCGGTCAGGAGATGGCCGTGGTCAATAACCTGGTGGCGCGTCAGGTCGACGGGTTGATTGTCGCCTCCAGTATGCTGAGCGACAGCGACTATGTCAGCCTCAGCGAACAGCTGCCGGTGCTGCTATTTGACCGCCACATGAACAATACCAGGCTGCCCTGGGTCATCACCGACTCTGTGACGCCCACCGCTGAGCTGGTCGAAAAGCTGGCGCGCACCTGTCCGGAGGAGATCTACTTTCTTGGCGGACAGTCTGACCTCTCCCCGACCCAGGATCGTCTGGCGGGATTCAAAGAGGGACTGATGCGGGCGGGTGTGACGCTGCGGCCGGAGTGGATAATTCAGGGTAACTACCATCCCGGCAGTGGCTATGAGATGTTTGCCGCGCTCTGTCGCAGGCTGGGACGCCCCCCTAAAGCGATGTTCACCGCCGCCTGCGGTCTGCTGGAGGGAGTACTGCGCTACATTAGCGAGCATAACCTGCTGACCAGCGACATCCGCATTGCCAGTTTCGACGATCACTATCTCTATGATTCACTCTCCATTCCGATCGACACGGTTGAGCAGAATGTCCCGGCACTGGCGCAGGCCTGCTTTTCTATGCTGACCACGATGATCGCTGGTGAGGATCCCGCTGACAGTCAGCTTATCCTGCCCGCCACGCTGCGGCTGCGCGGTTAACCGCCGGGCGTTGCAGTGCTTTACCATTCGACCGGCAGGGCGCTGACGCCGCGCAGATTAGCTCTGTGGTTGCGGCGAACGCCAGCGGCCACGGGCCGCATCTCTGGCAATCGCGTCAGTAATACTTCCAGCGCCACCTCCATTTCTGCCAGTGCCAGCCGGTAGCCCATACAGTGATGTATACCGCCACCGAATGCCAGACAGCGCCCCTCATGCCGCCGGATATTCAGCCGTTCCGGAGAGGTAAATACCAGCGGGTCGTGATTGGCTGCACCAAGGCTAAGGAAGAAGCGGGTTCCGGGCGGGATGAGCTCTCCTGCCACCTCAATCTCTTCCAGAGTCGTGCGGTAAAGCATCTGGACCGAACTGTCGTAGCGCAGACATTCCTCTATGGCATCGGGTATCAGCGCATGATTCTCCTTCAGGCTCGCAAGTTCCTGCGGATGAGCATGCAGGGCCAGAATGGTGTTGCACAGCATGTTTGACGTAGTTTCATGACCGGCAAGAAACAGCAGTATCACATTGGCGATGATCTCATCGTGATCCAGCCGGTCGCCGTCACTGCCGCTGCGCAGAAAAAGCGACACCAGATCGCTGGCGGTGCTGTCACGTCGGGATACGATCACGGCACTGAAGTAACTTTCCAGTACGGCAAAAGCTTCAGCGGCTTTCAGCAAATCCGCCTGACTGATTTGAGGATCGAAAACCCTGACCAGCGCAGAGGTAAGGCGACCCAGTTCTGGTGCATCAGATTCTGAAACATCCAGCATCCGGCAGATAATGCGCACCGGTAGCGGAAAAGCGAATGCCTGAGCCAGATCGCAGGCACGACGCCCTTCCAGTTCATCAACCAGTTCATTGGCTATCGTCAGCGCCATCTCCCGAAGAGATTTAATCTCCCGGGCGCTGAACGCCTTCATAACAAGTCCTCTTAACCGGTTATGATCGGGTGGGTTCAGCACCAGAAACATTCTGCTGATACCCTGAAACAGCGGCAGTCCGGTTGCATCATCACCAAATCTTACTCTGACACTTTCCATATAATTTTTACCGACCCGCCGGTCGTTCAGCAGGGCGTCCACCACGGCGTGACTGCCGCTGATGATGATCTTATCTCCGGCAGGGATAAGCGGTCCCTGCTGATGCAGTTTTCGATAAAGGGGAAAGGGATTATCAGAGTAGTCGGGGTCCATGAGTTCATGAAGCTGCATAGCGTACTCCGCTGATTGAGGATTAGTGCTGGCGCTGAATGCGGGAGAGGGAAGCGAACAGGCTGTTTTTATCACTTTCACTGAGGTGAGGTGCCGTGAGGTGTGACATCAGAAATTCTTTGTCCTCCTGCGAGAAGGCGCCAGTCATCAGGCGCTGGCTGATCGCCGTCAGGAGCTGGGTATCCAGCTGTTGTATCTGCTGTCTGGTCTCGGCCAGATCCCTGACAGGAACAGCGCTGTCTGGTGATGAGAGCCAGTCAGCCCGATAGCGATACTGGATCGCCTTGCTGGCGTTCATCAAAGCGTGCACAAACGGCTCCACGGAGTGGGGTTCAAGCCCGGCCTGTTGTGCGTTTTTCAGCATGTTATCCAGCACCACCTGTTCCCGTGGCAGATCCTCAATAGGTAAATGATGCAATGCTTTATAACCCGCCACCGCTTTCATTACCTGCATCCGTTCGTTGAGTGAGGTAGAAAGCGCCCCAAGAGAGACGGATGAGACTGAACCTGCGAAAACGTTACTGCACATAAACAGTGAAGAGAAAAAAATTGCCACAAAGTGAGTCATTTGCCTGCTCCATAAATGAAAACTGGCACTAATTTATGCATGAAAAAATAACTATGTGTGATTATTTTGTTTTCAAAATGTGAATCACAAGGCGGGTCAGTGAAATGAGAACAGGTCATTAATTTTAAAGTTATTTTTTATCTTTATGGTCATTAAAAATTCACATTAATTTGCAATGCTGGCGGGTTGATTGGATATGACGTTTGAATGGATTCCCCCCTGATGCAGGTGGCGTTGCGCCATTTACGTCATCTCTGTGATGCCAGAATGAGTTTACGAGGCATGCCGGGTAGTGCGCACAGGAAAGCGCCATGCCGATCAGGGTTCAGGTATAATATGTTCCGCGAGTGTGGCCGTTTTTTAGCAGCAAAACGAGGTAGGTATGTCTGTATCCGAAGCTACTACCGGTGGTAAAAGTGTCGCGGCGTTAGTTGAGAGCCTGGAAAAACAGGCGGCAAAACGTTCAGACGCGAACTGGCACGAAGGTCTGAAAAGCAGCACCAAAATCGCACTGGAAAAAATTAATGGTGCGTTTGCTGCAAAATGGATCAGCGCAGACGAGAGCCTGAGCCTTAAGCAGCGCGTTTACAGTGTGCAGGATAAGTTGATTGAGCTGGCTTTATGGTGATTTAAATTGCCTGTCGGCCGGCTCGTAAATCGGCAGGGGTAAAAAACTGATATTTCAGCACGCAGCGTCGCCCGGCATTTTGCGCGCTGCGCAGTGAAGGGGTGTTACCCGGCAGAATGGTACCGGTCAGCAGTGCCTTCTCACCATAATGATGATGAAGCTGCTGCAGCAAACGCTGCTGAGCGCGCGCGGCGAGTCCACGGCCCTGATAAGCGGGCATAATCACCTCATCCATAATCTGAAACCCCTCAATAAAGGTCAGTCGCCGGGGGACACAAATCATCAGCCCTGCCACTATTCCCTGCCAGATAATCAGAAACACATGTCCCGCGGCGATATCCTCCCGTAATTCCTGCCTGCTGGTTGCCAGTAGCTGATCGCGCAGATGCGGCAGCGTGTGCCAGCTGGCACGATAGGCGCGGTTAATCGCCGTGATACAGGCGGGATAATCCTTCCGGCGGGCTGTCACCAGTGAAATATCTTCGTCGACAGGAACAGAGAGTGAAGCCAGGTCGCTGAGGAAAAGCAGTTGATCGGTTATACCGATGTCAGGATAAGTCGCAGGCAACAGGATGCGCAGCTTCAGAGGTTTCAGCGGCTGCCATGCCTGCATAATGGCGCTAGCGACCCTGTAATCGATGATGCCGTCACGCGCAACAACCTCAATAAAGGGCTGTGCAGGATCGCCACCCAGATAGCGCGGCCCGGTGAGATAACGCTGGCCGTTTATCGTCAGTTCTCGCTGCAAAAAGGCGTGCTGGGGCAGACCGGTTTCACGCCATGGAAAGGCGGAAGAAAAATGGTGATCGTGGCATCGTGTCTGCTGCTGCGCCAGCCAGCTGGCAAGCCAGTCGCTGAGACGTTCAGATGAGACAGGAACAGTACGGTAGAGCGACACCATATAATCCAGCATAAGATTCCTTATTGCCCGCCGTCAGTGATCTCCTGCCTCGCTCCGCGATACATCTGTACCGTTACCGGATTGCAGATGAGGCTGATGAGAGTGTAAACGATGTGCTCTGTTTATGACCATCTCAACCTCTCAGCCAGCACCATTACATCCCCTCTGCATGACGGCTCTGGACCTGCCAGACGGTGCAATGCTGACAATGTGAGCAGGTATACGTCATCTTCTGCGATCGCTTATCGTCGCCACCCTCTGAGCTGCATTAAACATGGGTTACGATCTATTCGGGTCTGGCTGGATTTCGTATACATGGTCAAATTAATTGATGAAATAAGGCAGGTTTGCCCAAAAATTTAAATGGGAAATAGATGCGAAATTTTTACGTAAATAATACGGAATCAGATAATCGGCAGCCGATAAATGGATTATGATAAAGAGGATTTTCAATAATTATAAAATGTTCGATCTTTTTAACACCCGGGGGTTACATGGTTCATATTGATTTATGCACCCAGGAGGGCGTGATGAAAGCTTATGCTTTTCAGACGCCGATGCAGGCAATGACCCTGCTGGAAAAAATTAAAAATGAT
The DNA here is from genome assembly GCF_902706165.1 of Pantoea sp. 18059. NCBI lineage: Bacteria > Pseudomonadati > Pseudomonadota > Gammaproteobacteria > Enterobacterales > Erwiniaceae > Pantoea > Pantoea sp. 18059. The sequence goes on along the minus strand of NZ_CACSJS010000009.1, from coordinate 145,683 downwards.
GAATTTCAGTGGTTTAATCTGGAGTGGGAAGGGCGCCGCTATACCTGTCCGCATCATTTTATTAAAAGGCTCAGCAGCCGCTCTTATATTAAATCGTTCTGGCGTTAAATTCGCTTAAAAGATAAGGCTGATGCACAATTACTTATTATTGATGCAGGTTTTATTTAACTGTTCTACGCATATTTTTAACGTAATGATAAACGGGGCAGAGCCTGCCCCGTTATTTTCAGCGACCATATGGCGTTGTTATCACGGTCAGCGGTAATAATAGTGCGTCATCTGCACAGATACCGGCCTGCTCAGTATCATTATTACCGCTTAATCATTTTCTGCTGTTGCTTATCAGGGCTATCGAAACGCTAAACAATCCTTTATGCAGGGCTGGACGGTTGTGTGCTGCGCCCGGCAATGCGCCGTGATCCTGTGTAAATCATCTTCTGTTCGGCCCTTGACGTGAAACGTCTACTGTTACACTCAGATGACACTTAATCCGGATCCCGATTGCAATGCCCCATGAAAAAATGCGCCTTCGCTCGCTGCTGACTTTGCTTTCCATCGGGGGCGTCATTCTGACCTCCGGTCTGCTGCTGAGTGCGCTGCTGCTCTTTCAGAAGGCCAACATCGAAGACAGTCTGCTTGAAGGGAACATTGCCTATGCCCGCAAGCTGGCTGATACCACCGATCGTTACCTGGCGACAGCACAACGGGAACTGGCCTGGAGTGCGTCGCAGATCAAGGGGCTCAGTGATATTAAACGACTGGAAGGAGAGAGCGATCGCCTGCGAATGCAGTCGGGCTTTTTCAACTCGGTGGTGGTGGTAAATCATGATGCCATTATTGCAGCAACCTCACCCGATAGTCTGAATCTTATTGGCGTGAAGCTGCACTCACTTGCCAGCCTGCAGGCCATAGCGACCCAAAAGCCTTTTATCTCTGCTCCTTTTATCTCCGCGGCCGGTAACTATGTGGTGTTTTTATCACAACCTCTGTTCAGCGAAGATGGCCGCTATCTGGGCTACATTGGCGGGACTATTTATCTCAAGAAACAGAGCATGCTGAGCGAAATCCTGAGCCAGCATTTCTATTCCAATGGTTCAACGGTCAGCGTGGTCAGCAATGAAGGGCTGATTATTTTCAGTCATGACGCGGCGCGCGTCGGAACAAAGATGCTGCTGAGTCTGGCACTGCAGAAACGGCTCGCCACGACAGAAAGCGGGCATTTCACGCTGGAGAGTGAGGGACAGCACTATCTGACTGGCTATGGCACACTGCATAAAACCGGCTGGAACGTTTTTATTACCGGCACCTCTGAAACGGTCAGGCATATTCTGATGCGCACGGCAGAAAGCGCCGTCTGGTTCGTTCTGGGCATTATTGCCGTAACAGCGGCCATTATTGCCTTTATGGCCGGTCGAATCGCCTCTCCACTGGAAAAGCTGGCGGACAGAGTGCGCGATGGCGGCAGCGAAGCCCAGGCGGAATCTCTCGCCACGGTCAAAACCTGGTATTACGAGGCTGATCGGCTCAAAGAAGCCGTGCAGGCGCATCGGCACGCCGTTGCGGGTCATCTTGCCGCGCTAAACGATGAAGCGATGACCGATCCGCTGACCGGGCTCTGCAACCGACGCGGATTTTCGGCGCTGGCGGCGCAGTCAGACAGTGAGCATGAACAGTGTGCCATCGCCATTGATATTGACCATTTTAAGAAGATAAACGACTGGTACGGGCATGACGCGGGCGACGCGGTTCTGGTGAGCCTGGCAGCGTTGCTGCGTCAGGCCTGTCGCACCGGCGATATTGTCAGCCGGTTTGGTGGCGAGGAGTTTATTCTGCTGCTGCCGCATACCACGCTGGCTGATGCCGTCCGCACCGCGGAGCGCATCCGTGAGACCGTCAGCGCCACCACCTTTCCGTTTGCCGGAACGATGACCATCTCAGCCGGGGTGGCTTCACGGAGCGATCAGGATAGCGATCGCGACTCTCTGCTGCGGCGTGCCGATGAAGCGCTTTACGAAGCAAAAGCCGCCGGGCGTAATACCGTCATCATTGCCGGAGCTGAGGAGTTCAGCGCGTCTGATTCGGCCGGGTAAGATTCCGGGGTGTGTGGGACAGGCTCAGCACTTACTGCGTAATCGCCAGCCGAGCCACTCATCCAGTGCCGCTTCCGGCAGCGGCCTGGAGTAGAAAAAGCCCTGCGCCTGGTCGCAGCCGAACTCGGTCAGCGCCGTAACGGTTTCTGCATTCTCCACGCCCTCAGCCAGCACCATATAATCGAGATCTTTAAGCATCGCAATAATACTGCGGGCGATGACGCGCGATGCGGTGTCAGATGAAATTTCGCTGATCAGTGAACGGTCCAGCTTGATCACATCCAGCGGAATGCGCCGCAGATAACTGATGTTGCTGTAGCCGGTACCAAAGTCATCCAGTGAAATACCGAATCCACGAAGTTTCAGCATCTCAAGCCCCCGCATTGCGGTCGCGCTCTCCAGAATCCGTTCCGTCTCCAGACACTCAATGCCCAGCAGCGAAACCGGGAGCTTCGCCCTGATCATCTGCTCTTCCAGCTCGTCGGCAAAACCGTCACGTGAAAAATCGCTGCTGCTGACGTTAATGGTGATGGGCAACTGAATATAGCTGTTGCGCAGCCGGGAGAGCCGGGCGATTGCGTGCTCTGTCACCCAGGTGGTCAGTTCGCTGAGCAGCTCGGTTTGCACGGCAAAGGGTAAAAACTGTGCAGGAGACAGTTCGCCGCGCTGCGGATGCTGCCAGCGGATCAGGGCCTCCAGGCCAATCGGCTTGCCGCTGTGCAGACAGATTTTAGGCTGATACGCCAGCCACAATCCCTTATCCTGGCGTATCGCGATGGCCAGGTCATGCATCAGGGTAAAGTCCTGCGTATGGCGCGTATCAGTGGCCTCGCTGAAAGGCATCGAGGCGACGTCGCGTGTGATGGCCTCGTGCAGCGCGCTGACCGCACGCCGCAGGATCTCCTGGGCAGGCATCTCCCCGGTATTGAAACTCGCCTCACCGGTGTGGGTCATCAGTGCAACCGACAGCCCATCGCCGAGATCCGCGCTGATCCCGGCCAGCTTGTTTGCCACCCAGTTGGCAGTGAGTCTGCTCTCCTGACGTGTCAGCAGGGCAAAGCGCCCGGTGGCTACGGTGTAGAGCATCTCTCCTGGCGCAGGCCTCAGGCGCAGCGGCAGCAGTGTCGCCACATCTTTCAACAGGCTTTCAACCGGTCCCATGCCCATTGAGCGCGCAAGCTCGTAGGCGCGCGGCATATCGATACAGTCAATCAGCACCAGCCGCCGTGGCGTGGTGTCACCGGAGGCGGCAAGAAACTGCAGGTCGCGAATCAGACGCTGGCGGTTGGGCAGACCGGTTACCGGGTCGGCAAAGCCAGCCGAGTACCAGGCCTCAAGAAATGACATCACCAGTGCCGCCAGCATCTTCAGCATGGCGACCTGATCCGCATTAAAGGGATGAGGCGCGGTGTCAGTCACGCACAGCGTACCCAGTATCAGACCTGTGCTGCTTTTAAGCGGTACGCCGGCATAAAAGCGAATAAAAGGCGCGCCAACAATCAGCGGATGCTCAGCAAAGCGGGTATCCAGCAACGTATCGGGTACTACCACGGTGCTGTCACTGTCCACTGCATGCCGGCAGAGCGAGTCCTGCCGGGAGGATTGAGTGAGTGTGAAATTTTGCGCAGCCTTAACATGCTGCATCTCATCATCCAGTACGGAGATAAAGCTGCCGGGTATACCGAGTGCCTGGCTGGCCAGTCGGACGAACTGTCGCAACACATCGTCACGACTTTCGTCGTTACTGCGCAGCGCGTGCAGGGTTCGCGTACGGCAATCGTCGCCGTCGCTGAGACTCATAAGCATGGATTCCTCCGCACCGGCTGATTACGGCGCGAAATTAAACAGAAAAATTAAAGGGTATGATGTCATGACTACAGGCAAATTCTGCAAAAAGAAAGAGTCATGACCATTTATTTTTTATCACACTGCACGGCATTGCTGGTCAGAATAGCAAATCACTTTTCTTTAACGAAATATTTTAGTAATCACGATTCTATTATTTTGTCGTTAAAAACTTTTAATTTCTTAAATATCCTGCCAGTATACAGAGTATAAACATAGTGCACTATATAATAATGCACTAAAGTAGATGACATAACTTATTTTTTATTTAATTTTAACTACACCAATGACAACATCGGGGAAACCTCATGAATTCACTCAGGCATTTCACTATCCGCCGCGTTGTGCTGTGGATGATGATCGTCTCACTGGGCATCGTCGTGCTGGCCGGTGGCTACAGCAGCCAGGTCGTGCGCGATATCTTTCGTCAAACCGATCGTTCAGCCGTTCTGACGCAGCAACTGAGCTTTCTGGCGCACAGCGCTATCGTCATGCAGAGCGGTACGCCAGCCGATAAAAACGCGCTTGTCGCCTCAACCCCGGCCGATGCTGACTGGGATAACGTCCGCGCGGCACTCACGACAACTCCCTCAGAATACGCAACGGTTGCCCGTGCGCAGCTGGACAAGGTGACGCAGCAGCTGGCCGGGAATCAGGCCCCGCTGAAGGCTGACCGGCATCGGCTTGAGGGCGTCTTGCTGGCAGCACTGCTGGCGGCAGTGGCGTTGCTGCTGTTTTGCGACCGCTATCTGGTCGTTCATCTGGTGCGTCCGGTGGGTAAAATTCGCGGTCATTTAAAAATTATTGCCGATGGCGATCTGACGCGCGAGCCGGAAGATCTGGGGCGCAACTGTGTCGGGCAACTGGTGCCGCTGGTCAAAGAGATGCAGCACAGTCTGTTGCAGACGGTCAGCGCTATCCGTGACAACGCAGCCATTCTTCATCGTGAAGCGGGGGACATTGCTGCGGGTAACGCCGATCTCTCCGACCGGACATCCACTCAGGCTGCTGCGCTGGAGCAGACCGCAGCCAGTATGGAGGAGATTACCGTCACCGTGCGTCACAATGCAGAGAATGCCCGTGAGGCACGTGAACTGGCTGCCAGCACCACGGATACGACTCAGCAGGGCGTGGAACTGGTTCAGTTGGTATCGGCAGCCATCACCAGCATCGCTCAGGGATCAGAAAAAATCCGGCAGTTCACCACCACTATTAATGGTATTGCGTTTCAGACCAACATTCTGGCGTTAAACGCCGCTGTAGAAGCCGCCCGTGCGGGTGAACAGGGCCGCGGCTTCGCGGTAGTCGCCAGTGAGGTACGCTCACTGGCACAGCGAAGTGCTGCTGCCTCTAAAGAGATCGAAGAGCTGATTGCCGATACCGTGGCACGCGTTGACGATGGCCGGCGGGCGGCTGAGAGCGCAGGAACCACCATGGAGGCCGTGCTGCGCGGCGTCGGCGGCGTGAATGAACTGATCGGACAGATTGCGCTGGCTTCGGATGAACAGAGCAAAGGGATTGCCCAGGTCACGGTCGCCGTTGCAGAACTTGACCGCGTAACGCAGCAGAATGCGACGCTGGTTCAGCAGGTTTCGGCGACGGCAGGCAGTCTCAGTGGACAGACTGAAAAGCTGGGCAGCGTGATTACGCGCTTTACCCTGCCGCATCGCCCTCTTGCCGTAGAGCCTAAACGCGTCATGCCTGCTGAAAAAGGCGGCTGGGCAACGTTTGCGCGGGCATAGCCTGAACGTATTTTTTCTGAACTGTAGATAATGTCTGTCCGGCACGGAATAACGATTAATATTCACTCTTTTTAAAAGAGGGATGAAACGGTCATTTTTTGTGACTGTGATTGACGTTGATCATCATTCGATCAACGCCACCATTCAGAATGGCAATTACTATTCTCAGCGGTGCAAAAATTATCCGGGCAGCGATTTAAATATAATTCAGGTTATTTTCTCTGTTTTTACTGGTGCGTTACGCTTTCCTGATAAGTGTAAAACGCCGGGCTGTTAAAACTTAACTCAAATTTATGTTTTGGCCGCAGGCGTGTACTTCCGCCCGGCCATCTCGCCGGGGCACCGTATGCGGAGCGTTTATATGGGAAATCAGATTTTACAGCGGCCTGTCGCCGTCCAGCACAACGTGCGTGAGCTGCGACTTGCGGCCGGTCTCTCTCAGGAGATTGCAGCCGAGCGTTTCGATCTTAGCCAGCGTGTCTGGCAGACGAAAGAAGCATCGAAAAATCCTGCGCTGCTCAGTCAGGGAGAGTATGAACTGCTGATGCTGCTCGCCGGAGAGCATCCGCACTATCAACTGGTACCAAAGCTGAAAAAGTAAGGCGTTCATCCTCTGTTTTCTCTTAAGTAAAGTCATGTCGGGCCGATATAGAGAGCTAAGCGAGGCGCATTACCGCCTGTCTGATCTGCTCTGGCCAGATAATCCTGGGCGGTCCGCCGCACTCTCTCTGGCAGGCATAACGTGTTAACTGATGCCTCGCTGTCTGCGGTGTCAGCTTTATCGGACTCAGCGCGGCAACCTGTTGCTGCCGGGTTTACTGACGGGCCTTTCTTCCGGCAACGGATCGGCAGCGAACTCTGCGCGTTCTGTCTGATTGAACGTGTCCTCTTTATGCTGTGTCAGGCCAGCCACAGCAGATAACACCAGAGGAGAGTTACGCTGAAACGTCCAGTTTATCATGATGCCGAGGCGGCTCGCCTCGACGCACTTAAGCAGTATCATCTGATGGATTCACCGCCGACCGATGCGCTGGATCGCCTCACTACGCTTGCCGCGCGGCTGTTTCGGGTGCCGGTCGCTTTTGTCTCGCTTATCGACGAAAAGCGGCAGTTCTTCGCCTCCCGGTACGGTTTAAATATTTCAGGTACGGCACGCAACGTCGCCTTCTGCCACCATACGCTGGCGCAGGGCGATATCCTCTGCGTGCCCGATACGCTGAAAGATCCGCGCTTCCGCGACAGTCCGCTGGTTCACGGCTACCCCTTTATCCGCTTTTACGCGGGGATCCCGCTTTCGACCCCGGATGGGCATCATATTGGCACGGTCTGCCTGACCGACAGCCATCCTCGTGAGCCGTTAACTGCAGAGGATCGAAAGCATCTGAACGATATTGCTGCACTGGTGATGGATCGCATGGAGATGCATCGTCTGGAGTTATTGCGCTACACCAGCCAGCAGCGACTCGAGGCGATCTCATCCACTTCGCCTGACGCCATTGTCTGCACCGACCTTCGGCGTGGCATAACCTTCTGGAACCCGGCCGCCACCGCGCTGTTCGGCTACAGCGCAGAGGAGATGCGCGGCCAGTATATCAGCGAGCTGATCCCTGCTCGCTGCCAGGCTGACTACCGTAATGAACTGGTCCGGATTACCTCTGACGAAGCGGCTATCTCGCACCCTCGCTCTTTGCAGATATGGGGTGTCACGCGTGAAGGTCGTGAATTTCCGGCAGAGGTCTCTTTTTCGGGCTGGCGTGAAGAGGGCGAACGGCTGGTGGGCATGATCATCCGCGATGTCACGGCCCGCTATGAGAGTGAGGCGCGGCTCTGTGAGCTGGCCTCACTGGATATGCTGACACGTCTCGCCAGCCGCAGCGCGTTTATGGATCAGGTCGGCCAGCTGACCAGGGCGGGCGTCCCCTATACGTTACTGATGACCGATCTCGATGGTTTTAAAGAGGTTAACGATACGCTGGGGCATGCTGCAGGCGATGCGTTGTTGTGCCACGTTGCCGAACAGATTCGTGCGGTCTGCGCCAGTGCCGTGACGGCTGCGCGCCTGGGTGGTGATGAATTTGTGATCCTGTTAGCAGGCGGCAGCGCAGAGGCGGCGATCACGGCGGAGAAACTGATTGCGGCCGTTCAGACGCCGTTCCGCTATCACGACTCACCGGTGGTGGTCGGTGCCAGCACCGGCATCGCCTCCTATCCGGAGCACGGCAGGGATCCCTCTTCGGTGATGTCCGCCGCAGATCTGGCGCTCTATCGCGCCAAAGCGTCGGGTAAAGGCTGCAGCATGCTGTTTATGCCCGCGTTTCGTGAAGCGGAGCAGCAGCGGCGCCGTTTTGAGCGCGAACTGGAAACGGCGGTGCGGCAGCAGCAGTTCACTCTTTACTATCAGCCCCGCTACGACGTTGAAAGCGGAAAGCTTATTGGCTGCGAGACGCTGGTGCGCTGGCAGCATCCGACGCGCGGGCTGCTGTTGCCGGCTGAATTTATCGGCATGCTGGTTAAAAGTCCGCTTTCAGTCACGCTGGGTGAATGGATCATCCGCAGTGCTCTGGCACAGGTCCGGCAGTGGCAGGTTCGCTCTCCTCAGCTTCGCGTCAGCATTAACCTGTTTCCGCGCCAGCTGGCAGGGAACAGCCTGGAGACGGTGATACGTGAGAGTGCCGGAGGCGATGCCGGTTTTGTTGAGCTGGAAGTGGATGAGCCACTGCTGGCCGTGCTGATGCAGGATATGCCGGTTCAGGTTGACGCCGTACGCCGAACGGGAGCCTCGTTCGTTATCGATCATTACGGGCGTACGCTGGGGGCGATTAACCTGCTGCGCTATAGCGTTGTGACGGGTTTTAAAATCGATAAGTCGATGACGCACGAGCTGGGTTCCAGCATGCGGGTGCGTATGATGTTCCGGGCCATTACCGCGCTCGGCAAAAGCCTGGGTATCCGGGTGGCCGCCGAAGGGGTGGAAGACAAAGAGCAGATCGCTTTTGTTACGGCCGCCGGATGCGACATTATGCAGGGCAATGGCCTGTGCCAGCCACTGACGCCGGCGGACTTTGAGGCGATGCTGTGCGGAGAGGAGCACTGTGCGCCCGCTATCGCTATCGCCAGCGGTTATGACGTTACGCCACGCTAATCGGTCTGATTGTGGCGAGCGTAGCGGAGGATGCCCGACGCTGATAGTCTGCGCCTCAGGGTGAGTGTGCGGGCTGGTATTCCTGTTTCAGCAAGCCGAAGATCCAGTCATCCTGCCACTGGCCGTTGAGGAAGAAGTTCTGCCGCAACGTCCCCTCCTGCACAAAGCCCGCTGAAATCAGGGTCCGGCGTGAGGCCGCATTGCCTGCTGTCACCGTCGCGATCAGTTTGCGGTATTCCTGTTGCTCAAAGCAGAACGTGATAATGACATGCAGAGACTCGCTGCCGTAGCCTTTGCCCTGCGCATCTGCGGCCAGAATAAAGCCAAACTCCGCAATACCCTCTCCACGATCGATAAACCCGCAAAAGCCAGCCGGAGCACCGGATGTTTTTTCTCCGATAACCAGACAGAGCCAGTGCCTGCAGCCCTTGTACCAGGCGGGCAGGCGGACATCAAATGAGTGGGTTCTGATCTCTTCAGCGCTGCGCGGATCGCTGATGTACTGCATCACCGATCTATCCTGACTGACTGCCAGATAGAAGGGCCAGTCTTCCTGCCGAAGTGGCCGATAAGTCAGGCGCGGCGAGGTGACTTTCAGCGGTATTTCAGCCGGTACTTTAGCAGACTCTTCAGTTGTCATCGTGCAACTCCCTGCGGATCGGATCTCTGTGGCGATGGCGCAAAAATAACACAGAGTGGCTGACTGGCGGGACGCGCTTTTGCCGCTCTGCGAGGTATCCCGCAATCCCGACGCTATCTCAACAGCTCCTGCTCTCGTGCATTGTCCAGCTCCCGCTTGCCACATTTGCTCTTATCGCTGCGCTGTCAGGCCTTCTGCCCACTTCATTGCTACGCTTTTAGCCAGATGGCTGAAAATTGATCCTGATGAGAGTAATCCCCATGGAATTGAAAACGTTTGAAGCAGCAGCCTGGGCTGCGCTGCAGGAATCTGCGACCGATCTACAGGGCGGATTTCGTTATCTGATGCTCTGTACGGTCGATGCTCTGCTACAACCTCAGTCGCGCACCGTGGTTCTGCGCAAGTGTGCCGACGACCGCAGGATGCTGACATTTCATACGGATGTTCGCAGCCCGAAGTGGCAGGAGATGGCGGCGAATCCGCAGGTCACCGTGCTGGGATATTGCCATCAGCGTCGCCTGCAGTTACGGCTGGCAGGGCGGGTTGCGTGTTATGCGGCGGGAAGTGATGTTGCCCGGGCAGCCTGGCGTGCGTTACCGCAGCACACGCGGCAGACTTACACCGGCGGACCTCCGGGGGAAGCACGGGCAACGGCTGATGAGACGCCTGACGCGGCAGCAACGGAAACCGGGGAATCCTGCTTTGGCGTGGTGATTTTGCAGGCCAGTGTGCTGGACGCCTATCAGCTTCAGCGAAACGAAAATCAGCGCGCCCTGTTTCGCTATTCGGCTAATGGCGAACTGCAGGAAAGCGAATGGCTTAACCCCTGACCCGATATGCCTGATTCACTTCGGGTCGGGTTAACGCCTGATTGATCCTCTTTCCGCACGCGATAAAAGAGATTTCACTGTCTGCCGCTTCGTTAGCTGTTTTTTATCTGCCGCACCGCTTAATCGATTTTAGCACCACGTTATCTTCATATAATGGCGTTTTTCTGCTTTTTCCTATCTTTTGTCATTGTTTGTGCCAGGCTTTAACTAACCGAAAAGCAGTGACTTATGCTCAAGGTAAAGAAAAGTACAAATGATCGCTCTGTATTACAGGCAGGTTAAACATGAACAATCAACCTCCTGAAAAACCAGGGTCAGAGGGTAGCGACCAGGTGCTAAGCCTGGCGGAGGAAACCGTTGAGGTCTCGAAACAGCGGGTCATCGACGGTCATGTCAGGGTTACCCGACAGGTCACTGAGCATCAGCAGAAGATTGCGCTGATGCTCCGGCACCAGACGGCGGAAATAGAACGCATTCCTAAATCGGAACGGCTGGCTGAGATGCCGGAGATCCGTGAAGAAAATGGCGTTCTGATCATTCCTGTCGTTGAAGAGGAAATCGAGATCGTTCGTCATCTGGTGCTGAAAGAGGAGTGGCATATCCGCAAAGTTGTCAGTGAGGAAGCGACAGAACAGGTTGTTTCCCTGCGCAAACAGCACGCTCACCTGACCCGAACACCCTATTCAGAGCCGTCCGAATCCATCACCGAGGAACACAACATGGCGCGTGAAACAATCGTAACAATGTTCAGCAATATCTCACTGGCAGAGGGTGCAAAGCGTAACCTGATCAAGGCCGGGTTCCTGGATGATGACATTGATATCATCTCCGGTGATCGTTTGCGTACCGAAGGTCAGGAGGCCCGTCGCCCTGGCTTCTGGCAACGCCTGTTCGGCAATACGCTGGAGGAGGATCAGGCCGAAGTGTATGAAGACGCGATGCGAACCGGCGGAGTAGTGCTGTCGCTGCGGGCCGATGAAGATGAGTTACCTCGCGCCCTGGGCATCCTTGATGCACATGAAGAACTTACCGAGCGCAGTGCGGCGCTGCCCGATGATTACGCGCCCGGTTACGCGACCAGTGATGGTCTGACTGCACCTGCCAGTGGAACGCTTCAGGATAATGCCGCCGTCGATCCGCTCTCTACCGATCCTGCCCATCGTGGCGCTGCCCGTACTGCCCTGACCGGTGACGAAAGTGACGAGGATGTACTGCGTCTGGCCGAGGAGCGACTGGAAGTGGGTAAACGTCTGGTCAGTGAAGGTTCAACCCGCGTTCGTCGCTACACTGTCACCGATCAGGTCTCAGAAAATGTCTCGCTGCATGAGCAGCACGCCGCAATCTTCCGTCGTCCGGTGAATGAATCAGGTTCACCCACCCATGTTGACTGGTCTGAAAAAACTGTCGAAGTGGAAGAGACGCATGAGCAGCCCGTGATTAATAAGACCGCGGAGATCATTGAAGAGGTGGTGTTACGCAAAGAGACAAGCGATCGGGTTGAAACTATCAACGATTCGGTACGCCGTCAGGAAGTGGATATTGACCATGCCAGTACAGATCCTCTCGGCGCAGATCGGCTGACCGGGAATCGTACTGTGGCCGATCCGTTGCTTGAAAGCACGCGTCAGGCCCGCGCTGACCACGACACCCGTCCGGTAACGCCAGGCAGCGAGCCAGCGCATAAAGAGGGTTTCGCGGAAAAGGCCGGTGATAAAATCGCGGAAGCGAAAGAGAAAGTCGAAGACAAGTTTAAAAAGCCGTAATGCCGGATCGGTGATTGTCGCCTTCTATGCCTGAAAACCCGTCGCAGACGGGTTTTTTTGCGTTAAGGATGCTTAAAAATTATTAGCGTCATCCAGCGCGAACCTGGCAATATCTCTGATTCATCACTGTTTACCCAGACTACTTACCTGAAAAAAAAGATGCGCCTTAAATCTTGAAGTCCCACTATGGGACTGTTAAGTTAGTCCCATAGTGGGATCACAGGGAAAATCAGTGCGAATTATATCGATCGCGTCTCTCAAACGATTCTGGGAGGCTCATAATCAGGCGGAGCAGCCGTTAAGAGCATGGGTTGATGAAGTCAGTAAGGCTCAGTGGAAAACACCACAGGACATCAAGGATAAGTACAGAACGGCAGATTTCCTGAGCAACAATCGGGTGGTGTTTGATATTAAAGGCAATCATTACCGTCTGATCGTTGCAGTGGCTTACAGGTTTCAGGCAGTCTACATAAAGTTTGTAGGTACGCACGCTGAATACGACAAGATAAACGCAAATACGGTGGAAATGTGATGAGTTATAAAATCAAACCGATTCACTGTGAAGCAGATTATGAAGCCGCTCTGGCCGCCGTATCTCCCCTGTTCGACAACGAGCCAGAACCGGGAAGTGAAGCCGGGGACTTTCTGGACGTCATGATCCTGCTTATTGAAAAATACGAGCAGGAACATTATCCGATTGAGGCACCCGATCCGGTAGAAGCGATTAAATTCCGCATGGAGCAGATGGGGCTGACAGCAAAAGACCTAGTGCCGGCGATTGGACGCCCGAACCGCGTCTATGAGGTATTGAATCATAAGCGTGCGCTGACGCTGCCAATGATCCGCAACCTGCATGAAATGTTCAATATACCGCTTGCATCACTTGTAGGCGCAGCCGAATCCAAAAGGATATGAGTCCAGTAATTGAAGCCCGCCATGTGCGTAATGCCAGTCAGTTAAGCGACAGGTGATAACGCAGTCTGGTGCCGCTCAGGGGCTGGCGGTCCTCGCGCCGCTGCGCGGTTCCTTCACTTCATTCGCCTGCCTGACGGACCGTCGGGGATGGCACATCCTGTGCCGCCCCGCCTTTCGCCCGCGTCCTGCGGGCTCTCCTGGCAGACTCATTCTGTTCAGCGCTGCGGATTGCCTGCTCCTGATCGCCACCGGCCTGCTCTGAAGCTTCTGGTGCGTACTGTTAAAAAGGGCACGAGAGTGGAGGCCTGAGGCCTCTGCTGCTGAAAGGGCTATCCACAGCGCTGAGGCGTATGTGCGGGCTTTTTTATTCCTGCTGTGCAGTATTGAATCCTGGCTCAGCCAGGTCCGTGACGGCATCAGCCACAACACCCCAGTCCGGCAAGTCCTGAACGGTGTCCCGTGGCGTCAGTGTGCCTTTGCCTGAGTTTGCTCCAGGGTTTTCTTAAGAGATAAGAAGGCTTCCTGTACAAGCTGGTTACCAGTCTGTGCTGCCACGAAGCGATGAACCCCCCTCGCGTTGTGCAGACCGCGATCCCTGACTACCCTTGCTGTTGTTTCTATCCCCAAACGGGCCGGATAGCCTGAACGCCGGATTAGCATCTGCAATTTTTAGTCATTAACGGCAGGCGATCGTGAATCTGCCGTGCATTATCAATCAGGGAAATCATGACAGAACAACGCAACGCCGATCATTACCGCGCTGATGAGCACATTGATCCTTATATCTCGGTACAGGGTGCAAGAACACATAATCTCAAAGATGTTTCGCTGCGATTTCCCCGCAACGCCATGGTGGTGTTCACCGGGGTTTCAGGCTCCGGTAAATCGTCCCTCGCCTTTGATACCCTCTATGCGGAAGCCCAGCGCCGGTTTATCGAGTCGGTGTCGCCACATGCCCGTCGTCTGATCGATCAGGCTGCTGCGCCGGATGTGGATAATATTGACGGACTTCCACCCGCGGTGGCGCTTCAGCAGAGCCGGGCTGGCGCGCAGGAGCGTTCAACGGTGGGCAGCCTCACCCGAATTTCTGTCACGCTGCGTCTGCTGTTTTCCCGTGCGGGCGTAAGGCCTGAAAGCGTTCCCTTTATGACCGCCGATTTTTTCTCGCCTAACAATCCTGAAGGTGCCTGTCCGCATTGCCAGGGACTGGGAAGAGTGCACACCGTTAAAACCGAGTCGATGGTGCCGGATAGCTCACTGAGCATCCGCCAGGGGGCTATCGCTTCCTGGCCCAGAGGCTGGCATAACAAAAATCTGCGCAGCATCCTTGAGACGCTCGGCTACGATGTCGATGCGCCCTGGAATACGCTTTCAGCCCGCGACCAGCAGTGGATACTGCTGACTGACGAACAGCCATCGGTGCCGATTTTTGTCGGTCTGAATGCTGAGCAGCGCGAAAACGCGCTGGCGGCGGGCGAAGAGCCGGCTTATACCGGCACGTACACCAGTGCAGCAAAAATCGTGCTGCAGAGTTATTCGGGTGGCAGCGAGACGACGAAGAAACGGCTGGCGCGCTTTGTGACGGTCACTCCCTGTTCTGAATGCCACGGTAAAAGGCTAAACCGGGATGCGCTATCCGTGACCTTTGCCGGGCATGACATTGCCAGCCTGAGTGAGCTGTCGGTCTCTGAGCTCGCTGAACTGCTGAAGCCTTATGCGCGTGGCGCATCACCGGACCTGCCGGCAGAGGCGGCACTGCGTGAGGCGGTCATCCGGATGGCGTCGGATATCTGTATGCGGCTTGAGCAGCTGGAAACGCTGGGTCTGGGTCATCTGGCGCCGGGACGCCGCACCACCGTACTCTCATCCGGCGAGCTGCAGCGCGTACGTCTGGCCACCCAGCTGATATCGCGGCTGTTTGGCGTGCTTTATGTGCTGGATGAGCCGTCAGCCGGGCTGCATCCCGATGATGTCAAATCGCTGCTCGCATCGCTGAAGAACCTGGTGCGTGCCGGTAATTCGCTGGTGGTCGTCGAACATAATATTGACCTCATCGCCGAAGCAGACTGGCTTATCGAGGTCGGCCCCGGTCCGGGAACGCATGGCGGCGAGATCGTCTATAACGGCGAACCAGCAGGACTTGAAGAAGTCAGTGCGTCACCCACCTCGGCCTATCTTTTCTCACGAAGCTATACCGGGCTGCGCCAGCGCCGGCCCGCAGAGGGCTGGCTCTGCTTTGAACAGGTCTATTGCAACAATATTGCCGGAGTGGATATCGCCATCCCTCTGGGGAGAATGACGGCCGTCACCGGCGTGTCCGGCTCCGGAAAATCGACGTTGCTGAATCGCGTGCTTCCGGAAATGCTCGGACGTTTTGACAAAACGCCTGACATCGAGGAGGGTGAGGAAGAGGATCTGGTGCCGGACGTTAAGGGTCAGGTTGTCAGCGGAAGTGACGCCATCGGCCGGTTGGTCAGAATCGATCAGCGTCCTATCGGCCGGACACCACGCTCAAATCTGGCCACTTACACCGGATTTTTCGATATCGTCCGCAGGCTGTTTGCAGACACCGACGCGGCGAAAGCCAAAGGCTTCAGCGCCAGCCGGTTTTCCTTCAATCTGCCAGCCGGACGCTGTCCTGCCTGTGAAGGGCAGGGACAGATTTCGATTGAGCTGCTCTTCATGCCGAGCGCTACCGCAACCTGTTCCGTCTGCGCGGGAAGCCGTTATAACCCCGAAACGCTGGAGGTGAAATGGAACAACCTGACGATAGCGGATGTGCTTGATCTGACCGTGGACGACGCCACTAAGGTGTTTCATGGGCATGACGGGATCCAGCGTTCGCTGAAGGCACTGACGTCGCTGGGGCTGGGATATCTGACGCTGGGTCAGCCCGCCACTGAACTCTCTGGCGGCGAGTGCCAGCGTATCAAGCTTGCCTGGGAGCTGCAGCGGGTCCAGCGTACGCCCACGCTTTATCTGCTTGATGAACCTTCAACAGGATTGCACCCGTCTGACATGGATAAGCTGCTGGTAGTGCTGGATGAACTGGTGAAGCGTGGTCACACCGTGATCATGGCGGAACACAACATGCGCATAGTGGCAGAGGCGGACTGGGTGATTGATCTGGGTCCCGGCTCGGGTCTTAAAGGAGGAAGGGTTGTCTCCTCCGGCTCACCGGAAGAGGTCAGCGCATCTGAAGAGAGTCTGACTGCAACCTGGCTTTCCGCGCAGCTGAAAAAGAGGGCGGGCGATCCGGAGTAAGCGGGCGGTAGAGATATCTTCCGCTGAAGGTGATGTAGTCTGAGGGCTCATGGGCTGGCTTCAAAGCCCGTCAAATCTCAACCTTGAGGATTATCACTGATGGCAATGTTTAATCCGCCACACCCTGGTGGCCTGATAGCGGAATATCTCGAAAATAACGACATCAGCCTGCGCAGTCTGGCTAAACAGCTGGGCGTTTCCGCAGCTTCGCTTAGCAAAGTGGCTAGCGGTAAAGCCTCCGTCAGCCCGGAAATGGCTGTACGGCTGGAGGCGGGCCTGGGTATTGTGGCACGGCTCTGGTTATCCATGCAGGCCGCATGTGATCTTCATAAGGCGCGAGAAACTACAGATGTTTCCGGCGTTCCTCTGCATCCAGGGATCGTAGCATCATTATTGCGGGACGAGACGGTATAGTTCTCGCCCCGAAGCGGCTTTCTTCATCGCCAAAACTAACCTTTTATCTCATCAGCGCAGCGGCGCATTAACCTGTAATGCATCCAGCTCACGGGCATCATGACTGCAAAAAAAGGTGATTTCGCCGCCGCGCTGGCAGGAGAGCTCACGCAGTCGCTGCTGATTGTGTCGTCTGGCCACGTTATCCATGCCCATCATCCACTGGTAAAAGCGCAGTCCCGGCGTGCAGTGTCGCGTCTGCTGCCGCATTTCGCCGCGGTAAAACCAGGCATCGCCGCCGTGCAGCAGCCAGCCATCGGGTTGCTGAATCGCGATACCCGCGTGACCCGGCGTATGGCCCGCCAGCGGAACTAACAAGATCTCCGGCGGTAAGTCACGCAGGCGATTAACCGCCTCAAAACCAAACCACTTTTCTCCCTGCGGCTGATAGGTTTCCCAGTTGCTGATCCCACCCCATTGTCCGGGCCGGTAACGTTCCCGTGACAGCCAGCTATGGCGCTGATGCGCGGTATCAACCTCCTGCTGCAACAGATGGATTCGCGCCTGCGGAAAATCGGTTAGTCCGCCAGCATGATCGAAGTCGAGATGGGTCAGAATAATATGCCGCACATCCTCAGCCCGGAAACCCAGTGACGTAACCTGTGACAGTGCGGTGAGATTATCGCGGCGCTGAATATTGTTTAATGCACGGAAAAAGCCGGACAGGCGGCTGCCGGGCGTATGGATATCCTGGCGACCAAAGCCGGTATCCACCAGCACCAGCCCGTCGCGATCCGTCTCAATCAACAGACAGTGACAGACCAGATGTGCTTTCAGGCCTTTACTGAATCCATCATAGAACGCGCCGCCCAGCGGACACATACAGCCACAGTTAAGGTGGTGAATTTTCATCGGGCCTCCATAGGGGCAATGGGGATATCTCTGAGAGGCTACGGCCTGTCCGGCGCGTAGCACATCAGCCTGGCTATAGAGTGTAGAGAGGGATGACGCAGTAGGCGGAGCGGTGAAGCGGATAACCGGGAAAAATTGCCGGTTATCCGCCATAAAGCAGAGGATTATCAGGTGTGGAACAGCGGGAAAGCACCGGTCAGCAGACCGCCCGCCATCAGCACCAGACTGACCAGAATCCCCCACTTAATTGCAAAGCGCTGGTGGTCGCCGATGTCGACTTTCGCCAGACCCACCAGCAGGTAGACTGACGGCACCAGCGGACTCAGCAGGTGGAATGGCTGGCCGACAATAGAAGCGCGGGCAATCTCTTCTGCGGTAATGCCGTAGCTGGCCGCCGTCTGGGCGATAACCGGCAGAATGCCGAAGTAAAAGGCATCATTCGACATAAAGAAGGTAAACGGCAGACTGACCAACGCGGTGAACACCGCCAGGAAAGGGCCGAAGCTGGGCGGGATCACAGCCAGCAGACTCTTCGCCATGGCGTCAACCATGCCGGTGCCGGAGAGGATGCCGGTGAAAATACCGGCGGCAAAAATTAATGCGGTCACCGCCAGCACGTTACCGGCATGGGAGCTGATGCGGGCTTTCTGCTCCTCCAGCGTGGGATAGTTGAGCATCACCGCAATCGCAAACGCCAGCATAAACAGGATCTGAATCGGCATTAAACCAATCACCAGCAGCACCAGCAGCACGGTGGTCAGGATGAAGTTAGGCCAGAACATTTTCGGACGGCGATTGGCTGCGCACTCTTCGGCATCGCCCAGCCCCAGCTCAATGTTGTCGAGATGGTGATCTTTCATGGTCATCACGCCAAGACGCTTACGCTCACGCAGGCCAAACAGCACCGCCATTGCCACCAGGCTGGCACAGGCCAGCAGCATGGCTGGCAGCATCGGAATAAAGATATCGAGGGCGTCAATGCGCAGTGCCGCCGCGGCACGGGCTGTCGGGCCACCCCAAGGGGAGAGGTTCATGATGCCGCTGGCAAGGTTCACCAGGCAGGTCATCATCAGCACGTTCATGCCCAGCCGGTGATAGAGCGGCAGGAATGCGGCAATGGCAATCATGTAAGTGGTAGAGCTGTCACCATCCAGAGAAACCAGCAGCGTTAGTACCGCCGTTCCGACCAGCACTTTCAGGGGGTCACCGCGCACCATCCGAAGAATAAAGCGCACCAGTGGGTCAAACAATCCGGCATCGATCATCAGACCGAAATAGAGAATGGAGAAGGTCAGCATCACGCCGGTAGGGGCCAGCTTTTTGACGCCGTCCAGCATCATGGCACCCAGACCTGCGTAAAAACCGCCAATCAGCGCAAATATGGTTGGTATCAGGATCAGCGCAATCAAGGCTGACATGCGTTTGGTCATGATCAGATACATGAAGCAAACAACCATGGAAAAACCCAGTATCGTCAGCAAATTAACAGCCCTCGCAATGGCGGAAAAGTAATGAAAAAGTTACATATCGACAGGAAAATTCAGGTAATTACTTAGCGTGGTAATGATTAACCTGTTGTTTTAATTAACCCTGCATTCAAAGATGATAATAAATAGTTGTCAGTATTTAGCATTTCTTTAACAAAGAAGGGTGATCATGATCATCTTTAAACGGTTCTTAAACGAGATTGTGTGACTGAGATCAAAGGGTGTCGAAGTGTAACCGGGGTTTCGGGCCAGCTGGGGGCTGAATCAGGCGGGTAGTGGAGTGGTGGAGAAATAGGGTAACCGGCTGAGCCTTGATGCTCAGCCGGTTAACGTTATTAGCTGCCTAACAGCTGAATAATCATCTCAGGGGTTTTATTCGCCATTTTGCTGACGGCCGTCTGACCCTGCTGAATAATCTGGCTGCGTGCCAGCTGGCTTGCTTCTTCAGCATAGTCCGCATCCTGTATGCGGCTGCGAGCCGCTGAGGTATCCACGCCCTGCTGCGATAACACATTACGGTTCGATTCGTAACGGTTGATCTTTGCGCCATAGGTCGACTGATAACCGCTGATCTTCTCGAGCGCGCTATCCAGTGCTTTCATGGTGGTTGAGATATCGCCCTCTGTAAGCAGCGTTGTGTTGTTCAGCCCCAGCGTTTTGGTATCCGATGGCGTTGCCGGAATAGTATCCGACTGGATCGGCTGACCATAATCGGCGCTGGTGACCACCTCCATAGGTTCGCTCTTCTTCGGCGGCGTCGCAGGCACACCTTTGGGTTCCGGCAGATTTCCCCAGGTCAGATTACCGGTGAAGGAGCCATTGCCCACCACCACCACAATCAAATCCTCGCTGACGGTATCCAGCGTGATGCGCTCAAGCCGGTTACTGGTGATGGTGCCGTTGTTGAAATCGCCGCTGGCGACATCCTCATAGCGATCGCCGTCACCGCTGTAAGTGATGTTCATGCCGTTGTAGGTGCTGCTGTTACTGCCTGCCAGCATCCAGCTCGGGCCGCCCTCCAGCAACTGCGAGCTGTCATAAGCCGCACCGCTGGCAAATCCGTTACTGCTGGTCAGCAGGCGACTATCCGCGGTAGCCGCATTAGTGATGCTTTTGCTGGCCCAGGTGTAATCAGGCGCACTGCCGTCCAGCGGTGTACCGACCAGGTGCTTACCGTCGCGGGTAAAGAGCTGGAGATCGTCATCCATACCCAGCGAGTCGATGGTAATGCTTATCGCCGTCGAGCCTGCCGGGATATAGGCCAGCGGGATCACGCCAGAGGTAAAGGAGTAATTCTTGCCGGGCACCGGAAACTTCGTGTTGATAGGGTCAACGTTACCCAGTTTTGCAGGGGGAAGATCGGGATTATTCGTCGCCAGTGGATAGCGGCCAAAAATCTCGGTGTGGTCTGCCACTTCATTGATGCCTGCCATAATCTGCTGATACTGGCCGTTGATGCTCTGTCGATCGGCGTCCGACAGCGTGCCGTTGGCTGCCTGGACCGACAGGGTGCGCGCCTGGATCAGCAGATCGACGATACTGCCAAGGCCGCCACTGGCGGTCTGGGAATAGCTGATGGCGTCATTGAGGCCACGCGCTACCACCGCATCGGCGTTGATATTGGCCGTCATGCGGTTGGCAATCGCCTGACCTGCCGCGTCATCTTTGGCACTGTTAATTCTCATCCCTGATGATAACCGTTCAACCGTTCGTCCCAGAACAGAGTCAGTGCTGTACCGCGTTTTGTTCGTAATCGCGGCGGTTTCGTTATGGTTGATCGTTAACATGATCGCTTCGAACAGGGAGAGGAGTCTCTGTTTTATCGGCAGGGTGATAAGCAGCTTTAATCTCTGTGGCGACAAAAAGGCAGGAAATACGGGGGCAGACGGTCAAGAGGCTGATGGTTAACCGCTTTTCAGATAAAAAAAATTAACGGTTCAACCCGGTCAGGAAAAACGCCTGCCACGCGATGACGCAGCAGGCGAACGAAGATCAGTTAAACACCATGCCGCCATCAATCAACAGCGACTGACCGGTCATGTAATCGGAGTCAGGACTGGCCAGGTAGGCGACGCAGGCAGCCACATCTTCCGGTTCAGAAAGACGTCCCAGCGTAATGCGTTTCGCAAATTCCTCGGTGCCGTAGCCGGCGGGCTTGCCGGCTGCTTCAGAGATCTGGCGGTCGATCTCTTCCCACATCGGTGTTCTGACAATGCCAGGGCAGAAGGCGTTAACCGTGATGCCGGCAGGTGCCAGATCGCGCGCAGCGGTCTGCGTCAGGCCGCGCACGGCAAACTTACTGGAGCTGTAAACTGCCAGCTCCGGATTACCGACATGACCCGCCTGAGAACAGGCGTTGATGATTTTGCCGCCGTGACCTTCTGCAGCAAACGCTTTAATCGCGGCCTGCATGCCCCAGATCACTCCTTTGACATTGACGTTGTAGACCTTGTCGACCACCGCTTCGGTGATCTCAGCAATCGGCGTGGAGGGCGCAATACCGGCATTATTGACGATGACGTCAAAGCCGCCCAGCGTGCGGCGCGCCTCTTCTACCGCTTCTATCACCTGATCACGTTGCGAGACATCGACTTTCAGCGCAATCGCTTTGCCACCCTGCTGGTTGATCTTCTCCGCGACCTGGCGTGCGGTCTCCTGATTAAAATCGGCTACTGCAACCGCCAGTCCATCTTTCGCCAGACGCAGGGCGATCGCTTCACCAATGCCCTGGCCTGCGCCGGTCACAAATGCCACTCTGTTTTTCATCATGATTTCCTTTTTGAGAAATTAAAGAAGCTGGCTCAGATGCAGCTGACCCATCAGCAGCGGGTTGTCGGTGTAATCGACCGGCACCGCGACCACGGCGGGCCCCTGAACATCCATCGCTTTACGCAGCGTCGGCTCCAGCTCTGCCGCACTGGTCACCGCAAAGCCCGCTGCCCCAAACGCTTCGGCATAGGCTTTGAAATCGACCGGCCCAAAATTGACGCCCGAGACGCGGTGATATTTTTTCTCTTCCTGCATCGCCACCATGTTGTAGGCGTTATCGACCCAGACGATGTGCAGAATGTTGGCTTTTAAGCGGACGGCAGTTTCCAGTTCCATGCTGGATTGCAGGAAGCCGCCATCGCCGGAAACTGAAACCACTTTGCGCTGCGGCTCGACCAGCCAGGCACCAATCGCCCACGGCAGGGCCACACCCATCGTCTGCTGACCGTTGGAGATCATGATCTGACGGGCGCGGAAGCTGTAGAGGTAGCGGGCGATCCAGATGTGGAAGCTGCCCATATCGACGGTAAGGCTGACGTCACTGTTAATGATGTCCTGCATGGCGCGCACAATGCGCAGCGGATGCAGAGCAAACTGATTGAGGCTGGCACCCTGCATCGCCAGCAATTTGCGCTGCTGCTGACGATCCTCAAGGATGGTGGCGGCTTCCGGGGTCAGCTGGAGTGGGGCAGTGATGCGCGCGGCGAGTTTACGCACCGTGGCGGCGATATCACCCACCAGTTCTGCGTCCGGCAGATAGCGGTTGTCGGTCTCAGCGGGTATTACGTCGATATGAATCAGTGTGGCGTTACCGCTGTTCCACATCGCCGGTTCATATTCCACCGGGCTGTAGCCGATGGTGACGATCAGGTCAGCCTGTTGCAGCAGCCTGTCGCCCGCCTGGTTGTTAAACAGCCCGACGCGCCCGGCGAAGCGTGAGAAGTGATCCTGTCTGACCGCTCCTGCTGCCTGATAGGTGCTGGTAACCGGAATGTGACTGCGTGTCAGCAGCTCATGAATCGCTTCGCTGTTCTCTGTCTGGCTCGCCATTAATCCCAGCAGGATGACCGGATTTTTAGCCCCGGCGATGGCTTCGCTGACGGCGTCGATCATTGAGTCAGGTGCGGCGCCCAGTACAGGGCGGCCTTTGCTGCTCAACGCTTTGCCGGTAACCGGCTGATCGACAATATCCTGTGGCAGGCTGATAAAGGCACCGCCGCCCCGGCCATGTTCGGCGTGGCGAAACGCATTCGACAGGCATTCAGAAAGTGCAGCGGGGTCGGTGACCTCAACCGCATATTTAGTGATTGGGCGAAACATTGAAACCGTGTCCATGCTCTGATGAACCTGCTTGGCGCTGTCGGAGCGCTTCACCTGACCGCCGATAGCCACCACCGGATCGCCTTCGCTGGTGGCGGTGGCCATGCCGGTGATCAGGTTGGAGCAGCCCGGCCCGGAGGTGACCAGCGCCACGCCCGCATTGCCGGTAAGGCGGCCCACTGCGGCGGCCATAAATGCAGCGTTAGCTTCGTGGCGAACCGGGATGGTCTGGATGGAGGAATCCAGCAGTGAGTCGAAGACTTTATCAATTTTTGCGCCAGGAATGCCAAAGACGTGGCGGACGCCCTGTGCCTCAAGTTGCGCCACCACCAGGTCAGCGCCACAGGTCCAGAGTGTGGTATCGGTTGGAGTTTTCATCGTCATTCCTCTGATTAGCTTTCTACCGCACGAATCGCGGCGTCAAGATTGGCGGGGTTCAGGTCGGCATTGAGAAAATCGCTGTCCTGCGGCAAATCCACGACCAGCTTGCTGATGGCACCAAAGGTCAGCGTGCCCTGTTCCAGCGCATAATCGAGAATGTGGCCGCCGCCTTCGCGGTCGTCGGTAATAAAATGTTCGTGATAGCCCGCAACGTTAATGCCCTGCATATATTGCGGTGTACGGAATCCGATCAGTTCGCCCGCGCGCTGGCTGAAGGCAAAGGTCGGCTGATCGCCCAGCACTTCCGGCATTGAGCGATAGGGACGACACTGGCATGGCACGGTGCGGGTCTCGACGCGACTGAAACGACCGCTGATGCGCAGCGCGCAGAACTGGTTATCGGAGGTGATTTCGTTGTCGATCACCTGATGGATCGCCTCACGCGACATCGGCCGGTCAAATTCATACATATGCTGCGGTTTAAAAAAGGTCATCACGGCGAACGGAGTTTTCTGCGCCGGATCGGCCGGGTGCGCGCTGCCGTCGGCGTGCAGCTGATAGACCTTGCTGTCAAACGCGATCATCTCGCCATCCAGCCGGTTAAAGGTACCCAGGCCGAAATCCCCTTTACGCAGCAGGTCGGCAATACGGACATTGCCGTCGTAAACGCCGCTCAGCAGCGCACTCATTAAAGAGGTCTGATAGATAACGCTTTCTGGTGCATCCTGTGAAAGCGTCAGGACAGTATGTTTTAGTTGATCCTCACAGGAACAATCAGTTACACAATTGCTCATTTGATGCCTCATCGATTAACCGTTAAGCCGTGTTAACCTAATGGTGAACCGATTCAGTCGGTGGGTCCAATAGCGAAACCTGTTAACTTTGAGACGTTTTTGATATGGAACTTCGCCACCTGCGTTATTTTGTTGCCGTAGCCGAGACGCTTCACTTCACTCGTGCCGCCGAGATACTGGGCATATCGCAGCCGCCGCTGAGTCAGCAGATACTGCGGCTGGAGCAGGAAATTGGCACACCGTTGCTGAAGCGCCTGACGCGCGGAGTGGAACTCACCGAAGCGGGCGAAGCGTTTCTGGCGGATGCCCGGCAGATTGTGCAACTGGCCGATCAGGCGCTGGAGAACGCACGCGGTATTGCGCGCGGGATCAGTGGTCAGCTGTCGCTGGGCTTTGCCAGCTCGGTGGCGTTTAATCCACGCATCTTCACCCTGATCCGCCAGTTTAAAGAACGTTATCCGGCGATGGAGCTGCTGACCCGCGAAGAGAATATGTCTTTGCTGATGCAGGATTTACAGGAGGGATTACTGGATGCCGCTTTTATCCGGCTGCCGTGTGAAAGCAGCAAGGCGTTTAATCTGCGTGTCATCTCCACCGAAAAGATGCTGATTGCGCTGCCGCGCTGCCATCCCCTCAGCGGCACACCCACCGTGGCACTATCCGCGCTGGCGGAAGAAACCCTGGTGATCTTCCCGCGCGACGTCTCGCCCAGCCTGTATGAGTTGATTGTCACTGCCTGTCTGCGGGCGGGCTTTTCGCGCCACACTTTTCAGCAGGCTCCGCAGATCACTACGTCGCTGGGCATGGTGGCGGCGGGCTGCGGGATTGCGCTGGTGCCGGAGTCGATGCGCTGCGTCGATAACCCCGGGGTCAGCTTCTGCGATATCGAGAACAACACGCTATTTACCGATGTTGCCTTTGCCTGGCGTCGGCTTCACCCGTCAAAAGCAGTACTGCACCTGCTGGCGCTGCTGGCAGAACAGCCTGCCGCACCAGGCGAAGCGGGTTGATAAGCGCCAGCTATTGAACTGAAAACAATAACCAACTGGCGGCCAGGGACCGGGATGCCAATAATCGGTGCATGACTACATACCGCGTAAGAGTCGGGTTTCACAACCCGTCAGCCCTGACATTCAGGCAACTGGATGAAATTCTGGAGCCGCAGCGATTCTGGAGAACAGATTCGGCGGGCGGCCAGTTCCGCTATTTCATGGAGTATGAGTACCAGTCTGACGTGCGCGATCTCTGCTCGGTCTGCTCGCTGGCCTACAGTCAGGCCTGCAAAGTCAGAAAGTGCCCGCTGATTCTGGTCGAGGTGATGAACTGATCCTTTCCGGCGATCCCGCCGTTCTCAGCACGGGATCGCCGGGTGTTGTTTTAACGTGAGCCGCGCTGCATCAACAGACTTAACGCGGCGGGCAGCACCGTGAGCGTTACCAGCGTACCGCTGATCAGACCGCCAATAATCGCGAGTGCCATGGGCCCCCAGAAAACCTGATGGGCGATGGGGATCATGCCGAGTATTGCCGCACAGGCGGTCAGCAGAATGGGACGTGCACGGTGATGGGCAGCCTGCCGGATTGCCTCACCCGCGGACAGTCCGGCCCGGCTATTCGCATCGACTTCACTGATCATGATTACCGCGTTGCGGATGATGATCCCCGCCAGGGCAATAATCCCCAGCAGCGCCACGAACCCCAGCGGTGTGACAGCCGGCAGCATTGCGGATACGATGCCGGGCAGGCCAAACGGTGCCATGCTCAGTGCCAGCAGCATGCCGGAGAAACGTTGCAGCTGAATCATCAGCAAGACCAGCATGACGCAGATCGTCACCGGCAGCAGAGCAAACACTGAACCGTTGCCTTTATCCGATTCGGCTGCCACGCCACCTTCTTCAATACCGTATCCGGCCGGCAGCGAGGCGCGCAGGGCGGCGACGGCTGGTGCGAGCTGCTGCGAGACCTGTTCAGCCCGCTGACCGGGCGCAATATCGGTCTGTACGGTGATGTAAGCCAGCCGCTGACGTCGCCATATTACCGGGTCATCCACTCCCCAGTTCAGGGTTGCTACCTGTCGCAATGGGATTTTCTGTCCGCTGGCATTGGTGATCATCAATCCTGCCAGTGTGTCAGTGTCCTGCCGCTCCGGGTCATTGCTGCGCAGCACGACGTCGATCAGACGGTTACGATCGCGCAGGGTGGTCACCACGCTGCCGGACATCAGAGTATTCAGTGCGGTGGCTATCGTCTCGGAAGAGAGTCCGGCTGCGCGGGCTGCGGTCTGGTTCACCGCCAGCGTCATGACCCGTTCTGGCTCTCCGGCGGTAAGATTGACCTCGCGAGTCAGCGGTGAGCGGGCGATCAGCGCCGCCAGCCGATCGGCCGCCTGCCGCACCCTGGCATTATCCGGGCCGGTGATGCGATATTTCAGCGGCCAGCCGACCGGTGGCCCCAGCTCCAGCGGCGATACCCGGGTAGTGATATCACTGAAATCCACCGCCAGCTTCTGCTCCAGCCTGCTGCGCAGCCGATCGCGTGCCGCCAGATCTTTCGCCACCACCACCAGCTGCGCGATGTTTTCATTATCCAGCAGCACATCCATCGGCAGATAAAAGCGTATCGCGCCCGAGCCAACGTAGCTGGTGTAGTTCGCCACATCCCGATCGTTGCGCAGCATCTGTTCCAGTTGTGCGGTTCGGCGGGTGGTTTCAGCCTGGGCTGCACTGGCGGGAAGCGTCAGGCTGACCAGCAGCTCGGGGCGATCCGACGCAGGGAAAAATTCACCCTGCATAAAAGTGGTGGCGTAAAGGCTGACCAGCAGCACCGCCATCGCTGTGCCAATCGTCACCAGCCGGTGACGCAGAATCACCTCCAGTAGCCGGTGATAGCTGCGCGTCAGCACGCCCGGCGGCTTATCGGCCTTGATGTGCCTGGCCGACAGCAGCCAGCAGCCGGTGAGCGGAGAGAAGATGACCGCGACGACCCACGAGCAGAGCAGCGCCAGGGTAATCACCACAAACAATGAGTAGCAATACTCTCCGGCACTGGAGGCGGCGAACCCGACCGGAATGAACCCGGCGATCATTACCAGCGTACCGGTCAGCATCGGAAAGGCGGTGGTTTTAAACGCATAGGTGGCGGCCTGCCACTTGCTGTCGCCCGCTTCCAGTCGCGCCACCATTGCCTCGACGGTGATCATGGCATCATCCACCAGCAGCCCCAGCGCGATGATTAGTGCGCCAAGCGAGATGCGCTGGAGTCCGATGCCTGCCATTAACATGCCGGTAAAGGTCATTGCCAGTACCAGCGGGATCGCCGCCGCAACGACCAGACCGGCACGCAGTCCCAGTGAGACAAAGGAGACGGCTAACACGATGACGACCGCTTCGCCCAGTATCCGGACGAAGCCGCTGACCGCGTTTTTCACCACGGAAGACTGGTCGGCCACGCGGGTCATAGTAATACCGTGCGGTAACTGACTGGCCAGCATCTGCATGCGCTGACTGAGCTGCTGACCGAAATCGAGCATGTTGCCGCTGCCGGCCATGGAGATCGCCAGCCCGATAGCCGGAACGCCGTTAACCCGAAACGTCGGGACTGGTGGTTCGGCAGGTTGCAGGCTGATGGTGGCCAGATCGGTCAGCGGAATAAAACGCTCACCGATATGCAGGGTAATCGCCCGCAGATTTTCAACCGAAGTCAGGGTGCCGCTGACCCGCAGCGCAATATTCTCGCGGTCGGTACGCAGGCTGCCCGCCGGGACGACATCGTTCTGAGCTTTAATGGCGTCGCTGACCTGCTGTAAATCGAGCCCCATGCCGTTCAGCTTGCGCGGCGAAAAGGCGATAACCACCTGCTGCTCCTGTACACCTAACAGGCTGGTTTTACCGATGTCGGGCAGACTGGCCAGATTGCGACGCAGGTTATCGACCCGATCGCGTAGCTCTCTGGCGGTAAAACCCTCCGCCGTGAAGCCATAAATGGTGCCGAAGGTGTCATCAAATTCGTCGTTAACGGCCGGACCCTGCACGCCCTGCGGCAGTGAAGGGGCAACATCCTGCATCTTTTTACGCAGCTGGTACCAGATGCCGGCCACCTGAGAGGGCGGCGTGTCATCGCGCAGGTTGACATAGATGACGGTTTGTCCGGCGCGGGTTTCGCTCTCAACCGCATCCAGCGACGGGATCTCCTGCACTTTCTGTTCCAGTACGTCAGTGAGCAGTTGCACCGTGGTGTTCACATCAGCGCCTGGCCATTGGGCTGATATTACGGCGGTTTTGATAGTAAACGCCGGGTCTTCATTGCGTGACAGATGTTCATAGCTCAGCACACCCGCCGCCATGACCAGCAGCATGAAAAAGATCACCAGTTGCTGATGCGCCAGCGCCCAGCCGGAGAGGTTAAAGCCAGACGTTTTTTTCATGGAGCCTCCTGCGAAAGCGCCACTTTTTCGCCAGGTTGCAGGGTGCTGACTCCGGCGGTGACGACGCGCTCTCCCGGCTTGATCCCGGCAGTGACGAAGATTTGCTGCGCGTTAAAGCGGGCCAGCACTACCGGACGAAGCTGCAGGCGTGACGCCGCATCAACGACCAGCAGCGCGGGTTTGTCTGCGGAGCGGGTCAGGGCGCTGGCGGGCAGGGCGATGACCGGCGGCTGCGCATCGGGAAGGGTGACAATGACCGTGGCACCGGGTGCCATCGCCTCAGGCGGCTGATTCAGTGAGATGCGCAGCCGCCATGTGCGGGTCTGCGGATCGGCCTGCGGGCTGATGTCACGCACTGTGCCACTGGCCTGCACGCCGGGATCGGCGAGCAGCGTCACTTTCAGCGGTGTCCGATCATCAGGATGCAGCAGCGCAGGCGTTGTCAGGTCAAACACCGCATCGCGTGCATCCCCTGCTGCCAGCGTCATCACATTTTGTCCGGCGCTGACCACCTGACCTGGCTGAACCGTGATGGCGGTGATCCGGCCTGCTGCAGGCGCAGTCAGCTGAGTCCAGCTGAGGTTATCCTGGGCATTTTTCAGAGCCGCTTCGCTGCTGAGACGGCGGGACTGTGCGCTCTGCCAGTCCGCCTGGGCGCTGTCCAGCTGGCTGCGGGCGATGGCCCCTCCGGGCATCAGCAGCCGCATCCGATGCAGGTTAAGCGCGGCGACCCGTTCGGCGGCGCGTGCGCTGTCGAGATCGGCCCGTGCGCTGCTTAGCTGATTGCGTGACTGATCATTTTCCAGCGCTGCCAGCGATTGCCCGGCGCTGACGCGATCGCCCAGCTCAACCGCACGGCTCACCACCCGGCCATCCAGTCTGAAGGCTAGCGCGACCTCTTCATGAGCGCGGATTTCGCCAGTCAGCACCAGCGATGCATCACTGCTGAGCGGTGGAGCAATCACCGATTTAACCGGGCGGAGCGGGGCGGCAGGCGGAGCAGAACTATTGTCCCGGCAACCGGTCATGATGAATACCCCGAGCAGCACGAAGATGATCGGCGCAAAGATGTGAATACCGAAGAGATGACGCCACACCTGGCGGGCAGCATCCGATAAGAAGTCTGTCATAACCGGGTTCCTTTAATGAGTTGTGCTCATTGAACCCGGCATGTGTCCAGAAACGTTCCATGAACCATCAAGAAATGGTCAAGCCAGAACAATTTATCTCGTCGGCAGCGTTATCCCGATCAGCAGACCGCCGTCGGCGGGCAGTGTGGCGTGAAGCGACCCGCCGTGCGCCTCGACAATCGCTTTGGCAATCGACAGTCCCAGACCGCTGCCGCCGGAGTGGCGGGCGCGTGAGGAGTCAGCGCGGGTAAAGCGGTCAAACAATTGCGGCAGGAAGTCCGGCTCCACACCCTGACCATAATCGCGGAAGGTCATTATGATCGCCTGATCGTTCTGGCTGGCCGTGATCAGCAACGCGCCACCGTCGGCAGCGTAGCGCATTGCATTCTCACAGATGATGGTCACTACCTGGCCCAGCCGGAAGGTATCGGCATACAGCCGCAGATCGTTGGGTGATGTCACGCTGATGGCAATCCCCGCCTGTTCTGCCTGCGGCAGAAGCCAGCCGGAGCGCTCGCGCAGTAACTCGCTGAGATTAAACCACTCGCGGTTCAGGGTAAGCTGCCCGGCATCCGCCAGCGACAAGAGATGCAGTTCGTCTGTCAGGCGACTGAGCTGCGTCAGTTGCTTCATGATCATTGCCAGCTGTTGCGGTTCGGCAGGAAAGACGCCATCCAGAATCCCCTGCAGGCGGCCCATCGCCGCCGTAAGTGGCGAGCGAAGCTCATGCGCCATCGCCACATGCGAGGTGCGCAGCTCACGCTCGTAACGCGCCAGCTGCTGCGTCATCTGATTAAAATCTTCAGTAAAACGTACCAGCTCCTGTGGGGCTTCTTTTACGATTACCGCCGATCGGCCAAATTCGCCTTTTGAAACCGCTCGCGCCGCGGTAGCCAGCTGGCTGAACTGCGCCGACAGCGGACGGGCGAAACGCAGCGCCATCAGCACCATAAACGGAATCGTTACCACGACCAGCACGATCACGGTAAGCCAGTCCGACGAGGCCAGCGACGGATCGGAGAAGTTGATGCCCCACCACTGGTCCATAATCTGATGAAAGCGTGCCGGATCGCTGGCAGGGTGGTGGCGCAACCGGGTGAACTCCTCCAGCAGCGCGGGCGGCATCCGGTAATAGACCCAGTACGCCTGCACTGCGAAGCGCAGCCACATACAGATGGCGATGAGTACCACGCTGCCAATCGCCAGAAACAGCACCCGGATGCAGATCCAGCGCCACAATGAAGTATGCGTATCGTTCTTCATGGCTGTCTGAACCGGTAACCGACGCTGCGCACTGCCGGTAAGACATCAGAGATGCCCGCGGCTTCCAGTTTGCGACGCAGGTTATAGACGTGGGTATCGACCACCCGCTCAAGCGCATCGCTTTCCGGCAGACAGTGCTCCAGCAGAAACAGGCGGGTAAACGGACGCGTCGGAGCGCGCATCAGGGTGACCAACAGGGAAAATTCGGTCGGTGTCAGATCGAGGCGGCGCGGTGAAGCACTGTCGCTATCGACCACTGCGGTGAGCGCCACCGTGTCCACCACTAAACCCGCCCAGCGCAGGGTTTCTGCAGCGGGTACCTGACTCTGCTGGCTACGGCGCAGTACTGCCTGAACGCGCGCCACCACTTCGCCCGGATGATAGGGTTTGACCACGTAGTCATCCGCGCCATAGCGCAGTGCGCCGATGCGGTCCGGCGCATCACCCATCGCGGTTACCATGATCACCGGGGTATCGTCACGACGTCGCAGCGCTGCCAGCACTTCAGTGCCGTTCATGCCGGGCAGCATGATATCCAGCAGGATCAGATCGGGCTGCCAGCGTCTGGCGGCATCCAGCCCGCCTGGCCCATCACCGGCAATCATGACCTCATAATTTTCACGTTTCAGGTAGGCCTCAAGTACGCCCGCCGCATCAGCATCATCTTCAATAATCAGTACACGTCTTGACTGCATTTTCGGATCACCTTGACTGTTTCTTCATAAATCCCTGGTCGTTAATTGACACTCGCCTCGCATACTCCGGCCATTGACGCGGCTCTGAACCCCTCAGCTCCGCACCTGATGTGATAATGAGGAAACGTGATGATAACCGGAAAAATAACGCTGCACATGGTCTGTTTTTCGCTGGGATTCAGTGCCGCGACTGCCATGGCTGATGAGACTACGCCGCCGCCAAGCGTCACGCTGGGCATTGCAGGTATCAATGCACCACGCTATAGCGGCGCCGATAAGCAGCACTGGCAGCTGATGCCGGTGATCCAGGCACGCGACGGGGCCTTCTTTTTAGACTCACAGAAAGGCATTGGCTATGACCTGCAGGCAGATAATGGACTGTATCTGGAACATACGCTGGGCTACGGGCTGGGCCGTTCTGACCAGAATTCATCCTGGCGAGATGGGGATGACCGGCTCAGAGGCATGGGGAACATCGACGCAACGATGAACACCGCGCTGGCGCTGGGATGGTCGGTAACGCCGTGGCTGGTGCTGGAGGGCAAAGCGACGCTGCCATTAAGTGATAGTCAGGGTGTGCAGTACCGGACTTCCGTAACCCTGATCCCCTGGCAGACCAGTGACGATACCGTGGCACTGCAGGTGGCGGGACTGTTTGGCGACGGGCGTTATATGAATACCTGGTATGGCGTTAACCGCAAGCAAAGTGCGCGCAGCGGATTTGAACGGTACGACGCCGCGGGTGGATTTTATGGCACCGATACCAGCCTGACCTGGAGCCATCAGTTCACGCCTGCCTGGGCTGCCAGTGTGATCGGTGACTACAGCTGGCTGGATAAGCATGCTTCAGATAGCCCCATCGTTGCACGGCACAACGGCGCATCGGCCACCCTGGCATTGAGCTACACCTTCTGAATGGCACCATGAAGAAAAGTGAGATGCGCAGCCACCGCCTTTTGCTTGCGGCACTGATTCTGTTGTATGTCGTGGTCTATACCCTGACAGGCGTGGCGCTTAGCCTGTTGGATGCGCCGGGACGGGGATAGGGAGCGAGCGGTATAAACAGCGTGATCGGGCTGGTTATGCCGTGACTTAAATAGAAAATTAACTTTTCGTAAAGCGGTTCAGACATTAATGGTCAGCGTTAGAAGTTTCGGGTACATCCGGATGTTTTAATTATCGCTATATAAATTGATTAAGGTGGTTAATTTAGATTGCGTCATAATGCATCTTGCTAATAAATTTTTTAAAAGAGCATTGGTGTAGTTAATCTATATGGATTGGGCAAGATTTAAATATTATAAATTAAAATGTGATCTATTAAGATAGCCTCTTCGCTGTGGTAGCAGCGCATGGAATTTACAGGGGCTGAACTGATGAAAAATAAAAATAGTGCTACACCTCATGATGCTACTTTTAGACAGTTTCTTACGCATCCGGATGTTGCCAGAGATTTTATGCAGATCCACCTTCCGGAGAAATTGCTTAAAATCTGCGATCTCACCACACTGAAGCTTGAGTCCGGATCATTTGTTGAAGACGATTTGCGTCAATACTTCAGTGACGTTTTGTACAGTCTCAGAACCTCAACCGGTGACGGATATATTCATGTTCTGATTGAACACCAATCCACCCCTGACAGGCATATGGCATTCCGCCTGATACGTTATGCGGTAGCCGCTATGCAGCGCCACCTTGAAGCTGGCCATAAAAAGCTGCCTTTAGTCATACCTGTACTGTTCTATACCGGTAAGCGCACTCCCTATCCGTGGTCGACCCGCTGGTTCGACGAATTTGATGATCCGGTAGTGGCGGAAAGCCTTTATAGAGGCGCCTTCCCGCTGGTGGACATTACGGTCATCCCGGATGATGAGATCATGACTCATCGCAGTATGGCCGCCCTGACGCTTTTGCAGAAACATATTCATCAACGCGACATTGCAAGCCTGACTGACCATCTGGTCATGCTACTCATGGCCGATTATCTTTCTTCACCCCAGGTGATGACGCTGATACACTATTTACTGCAGGCTGGTGAGTCAGCTGACTACGAAGCTTTCGTTCGCGAACTGGCACAGCGGGTGCCACAACACGGAGACGCACTGATGACCATCGCACAGCAGCTTGAACAAAAAGGGATCGAAAAAGGTCGCGCAGAAGGTATCGAGCTTGGTGAACGGCGTGGTATTGAGAAAGGTCGTACTGAAGGACAGCGTGAAGCTACCCTGAAAATTGCGCGCACTATGCTACAAAACGGCCTTGATCGTAAAACTGTCATAGAAATGACCGGCCTGACGTCAGACGATCTGGCGCAAATACGACACTAATATAAACAAGAGTAAACCCGGTCATGACCGGGTTATCGTTTTAAATACCGCACCAGATAAATCATCATAATTATCAGAAAGGTGTAACCTGCATACGTCCTGAACTACAAGCCATTATTTGTCTGGCTGACGCTGCAGGAAATTCCAGGTTGCGCCCAACATGCCGGAGTCGTTGCCGTAGGTCGCGGTATCAATGCGGATATCAAGATCATATTTTGCCAGTTGCTCTGCCAGTTCCTCGAGGAACGGTTCCCGCTCGGTAATTCCACCACCGATAAATATCATCTGCGGATCGAACACGCTGAAGAGGTTATATAAGCAGGCTGCAAGATCCTGGTAGAATTTATTCACCACCTGCTGCGCGGCTTCTTCTTTGCGATCGTATGCGTCAAAGACATCTTTACCCGTGACGTCGTCGGAAGATTTTTCGATGAGCTGGCTGTAATTCTCCCGAAGCGCCGTCATGGTACAACTCTGGCTCATGGTATGGCGTTCAATATTGCTGCTGGTGGGGCGCGAAGTCAGCAGACAGCCAAACTCGCCCGCGCGGTTACGACCGCCCCGGATCAGCGCGCCGTTGCAGAAGGCCGCTCCGCCTAATCCTGTGCCGATAGTTAACATCAGAAAATCACTGAGTTTTTTTGCTTTGCCCAGCCACTGTTCAGCCAGTAAGGCGCAGTGGGCGTCATTTTCGACCGTGGCAGGCAGTGAGGTTTTTTCCGTCAGCCACTGGCTCAGATGAAACTGGTCGAAGTCCCGAATGGTGCCACCCATGGCGATATATCCAGCTTCTGCATCAATATAACCGGGCGTGCTGACGGCGATGCCAGCACAGCCGGGATTTTTCTCCAGCCAGGCCAGGATCGCATCAAGTATTTTGTCGCGTGAATTATGGGAAATATCAGCACTCTCACTGGTCAGAATATTTCCCTGCTCATCAATCACGCCCATTTTTAAAGAGGTACCACCAATATCGAAAGCTGCAATCTTCATTAACGTTCTCTGAGGTTGTTTTCATCCGATTAATTGTAGTGCTGAAAGAAAAAGGGCAGGAGGTCTGGCGGAGGCAATTTTGTCAGGAAAGGTACAGATTTATAAAGCGAGTGTTGTACAGAGGGTGTTTTGATAAACCCCGGCACACAGGGAACAGCTGTGCATGATTTTTAAGGACGTCCGATGTATTACCCGCGCTGAGAGGGTGTCTGGCAGCGCGGGCTTAATCGTCACTCTGAAGTCATTGCCACTTACGCAACAGGAGACTGGCGTTGACGCCGCCAAAACCAAAACCGTTCGACATGGCATAAGTCAGCGCCGTGGGACGTGCATTGAGCGCCACCAGGTCAAGATTGCCTGCGGCTTCATCGGGATGATGGAGGTTCAGCGTCGGCGGAATAAGCTGCTGCCGCAGCGCCATCAGGGTGAATATCGCCTCAACGCCGCCTGCCGCACCCAGCAGATGGCCGGTGGCGGATTTCGTTGAGGCGATCGCGACCTGCGAATCATCGCCAAACACTGCGCGAATAGCCGCCAGCTCACCGTGATCGCCAACCTGAGTTGAGGTTGCGTGTGCGTTGATATGCTGCACGTCTTCCGGGCTAATGCCCGCCTGACGCAGGGCGGTTCTCATCGCCCGTGCAGCCCCGCTGCCATCCTCCGGACCCGCGGTTAAATGGTATGCATCGGCGCTGGTGCCATAGCCGACAATCTCCGCCAGCGGTGTCGCGCCGCGTGCTTCGGCATGGGCCAGTGACTCAATCACCAGCAGGCCTGCACCTTCGGCCATCACAAAGCCGTTTCTGTCACGATCAAACGGACGTGAGGCATGGTGCGGCTGATCTTCATAGCCCACACATAGCGCACGTGCAGCCGCGAAACAGCCCAGCGTGACGCGATCAAGCGCCGCTTCTGTGCCGCCACAAATAGCAATGTCCGCTTCACCGCTTCTGATCAACCTGGCTGCATCACCAATCGCCTGAACTCCCGCCGCACAGGCGGTAACGGGCGCACCCAGCGGGCCGGTGAAGCCGTGTTTGATCGAGACATGACCCGCGGCCATGTTGGCCAGAAACGAAGGTGCTGTAAAGGGTGAGAGCCTGCGCGGGCCGCGTGCATCGGTGGTGCGCACCGCGTCGGCAATGGCACCAAAGCCGCCGACGCCTGAAGCAATAATCGTCGCGGTACGTTCACGCGCCGCCTCATCTTCAGGATGCCAGGCCGCCTGATTCAGCGCTTCTTCTGCTGCCAGCAGCGCGAATTCTATAAAGCGCGACATCTTTTTACGCTCTTTCGGCGCAATGAACGCTTCGGGGTCGTAACCTGCCAGCGGATCTTCATCGATGCCCGGCACGCTGCCACCTACTGAAATACCGGTGCCAGCAGTAAGCGTATCGGGAAGGGTACGTATACCTGATTCTCCAGCCGTTAATCGCCGCCAGACGGTTTCAACGCCACAACCCAGTGGCGAAACGATGCCCGCGCCGGTAATGACAATGCGTTGTGATGAGGCTAAGTGACTCATTGGATTACTCCCGTAGAGAGTCCGGACAGTGATTGAAATGCTGCCGCAGACAATGGATACACGCCTTGAGCGCGGAAGGTGAGACCCTGCGTAGAATGGTGCGATGGACGAACGCAGGGATGGAATAGAGCAGAGAGAGATAAGCTTAGCAGCATCAGAATCCTGAGCGATAACCAGACAGAGTGCTATCGTTGATCTTGTGACTAAATAAGTCAATAGTCACATCATGCGCATTGTTCAGGGCGCAAGGCTACGTAACACCAGCGCTGCCAGTTGTGCAGAGGCTTCTTCAGCGTCATCAAGGCTGTACTGCAGCAGTACCGGACTGGCGTAGGGTTTGATCACCCGATAGATTGCCTCCGTCGCTTCGTCAGCCGGGGTTTTACGCTCAAACTCACCTGCTTCACGCCCCCGGCGCAGGATCTGCTGAATCAGGCTGAGCAGTCGTTCTTCATGCGCCATCGCCGACGGCCAGCGGTCACGCGACGCGACGGCAGCAATATCATAGAGTTTACGTTCGTGAAAAAAGAGTTCAGTGCCGGTGACGGAAAGCGTGCGGAACAGTCGCCGCAGTTGTTCCGATGCTCCAGGCGCATCGGCGATAGCGACTTCGACGTGCTGCATAATCATCGCAAGCCGGGTGGAGCAAATCACTTCGCCAATCGCCTGTTTTGATTCAAAAAATTTGTAGATATACGCTTTGGAAAAGCCGATAGCACGGGCGAGATCGGAGACGGTGGTTTTTTCGTAACCATAATGCGCGAAGTGCTGCATGGCTGCATCGACAATCTGGTCACGCACATTGTGCCCGGCCGGGCCGCGTGTGCCATTTTCCGTTACGGATTGAGTCATTGTCAGAACCTGGCAGATCAAAGGTGGGTGAAAAAATTCAGTGACCACTGTTAAGGGTGGTCACATTTTAGGCCCTGTTGCGATCAAAAGCCATATTTTGAACGGGCTGAATGTATGCTGGTGTTGCTGAGTGCCACCAGCCGGTTATTGGCGCAGCGTATCTATAGAGATATTCCAGTGATTGAGCTTGTTATAGAGCGCCGTGCGGGAAATGCCCAGCAGCTTAGCGGACTGCCGCAGATTACCCCCCTGCGCGCGAAGGGTCTGCAGGATGCAGGCTCGTTCATTATCCTGCAACAGGCTGCTGGCCGCTGGTCTGTTTTCGGTTGCGCGCGTCACCATCGCTGGCGGCAAATCGGCAAGGTCGATGATGCTGCTCTGGCAAAGATTAACGATCCGCTCGACCAGATTTTCCAGCTCGCGCACGTTGCCGGGCCAGTGCCATGCCTGCAGGGCGTTCATTGCTTCAATGCTCACCTGCGGAGGCGTTTTATTCAGCCGCTGACACAGGGCGTGAATGAAGGTATTCACCAGATCAGGAATGTCGCTCTGGCGTTCACGCAGGGCAGGGATGGTCAGGGAGATAACATTGAGGCGATAGAACAGGTCACGGCGGAAAGCACCCTGTTCCACTGCACTGAGCAGATCGCAATGGGTTGCCGCCACGATGCGGACATCCACTTTCAGCGGATGCGCCGCTCCGATGCGCAGCACCTCACTCTCCTGCAGCACGCGTAGCAGGCTGGTCTGTGCCTCCAGTGGCATTTCGCCAATCTCATCCAGAAACAGCGTGCCACCGTCGGCCAGCTCAAATTTACCTGCCGAACCGCCGCGCCGTGAGCCGGTGAACGCGCCATCGACGTAGCCGAATAGCTCACTCTGCACCAGGTCACGCGGCAGTGCGCCGCAGTTAACCGCGACAAAGGACTCATGCGCCCGGCTGCTGGCATTGTGGATCGCCTGAGCAAACAGCTCTTTACCGGTTCCGCTTTCACCGGTCAGCAAAACGGTACTGTCACTGCGACTGCTGGCGCGGGCATCCTGAAGAGCCTTCTGCAGCGTGGATGCCTGACCACGAATCATCTCAAAGGTATAGCTGGCGCTGACGCCGAGCACACGACGGGTAATGGCACGGATGCGCTGATTTTCCCGCAGCGACAGGATGCGACCGCCGTCCGGTGCCGGCATCAGCGAGACCAGGCATGAAACACTGGGTCTGCCATCGGGGCGGAACACCATCTCGCGGTCATTACAGCAGGGCAGTGTGAGCAATGAACCGGACTGGGGCTGCAGCACCTGATCGATCAGGGCGTTGTCGGTATCAATACCGGCAAAGATCTGACGAGCGTAGCGGTTCAGGGTTTTGATGCGCCCGTCGCGGTCGCAGACCACAACGCCCTCATTCAGGGTCTCCAGTATCGACTGCTGCTCGGCCAGCAGACGGCGTAAGGTGAGTTGCTGGCCAATTGCCTCTGCGGCAGCCTGCACGGTGCCCAGCGTATGGGCACTGAAATTGTCAGGCGTGGCGGTCAGCGTCAGTACGCCGGTCATACGACCGCTGGCATCACGGATAGGAGCTGCGGCGCACTGCCGGTTACGTTCACGCAGCGCGATTTTCCAGTTTTCTCCGCTGAGTACATAGACCAGCCGCTGCTCTCGCAGGCAGCGCGCGGTGCAGTTGGTGCCGAGCACCTCCTCACGCAGGATGCTGCCGACCGGAGTCAGGTCGCTGCCGCAAAAACTCAGTACAATGCCTTGCGCATCTGTAAGATTGATATGACCGTCGGGATTGTAAGCCAGCAGGTTCTCCATCACGCTATGCGCCACAGTAATCAGCTCACTGTTATGACGCAGAACGGCGGCCAGCTCCGTTGGATCGGAGGCACTGTACTCAAAAGATACCGGATCGATGCCATGTTCGCGCGAGCGGTTCCATGACTGCAAAATACTGCGGCGGATCCAGCGCGGCTGTTCACCCTGGCTAAATGCCTGCCAGCCCCGGGCAAACCGAGCTTCCCACTGTGCCGCATCACCGCCTTCCGGCAGGCTGAATATGGCATCGCTCTCTTCTTTATTAGGCAGCAAATCATGCAGAGATTGCATTTCACTCTCCCGTGGTCGATGGAATGTCCATTTTAATGACATGTTAAGTTGACATGTAAATTTTATTTTCAATCAGGACGCGTCATCTGCGAGCGCGTTCACATAAAAGCCCGCTTTAAAACTGGCATCCACTTTGCAACGCTGACATTAACTCTCACCTGTCAAAAACAATGGGAAAGTTAAGGTGTTATGCGTAAACATAATCTGAAGTTGTTGCTGTTCATCTGTTCCATCGCCTCATTGAGCGGGGTGATCCTCGGTTATGACGCCTCAGTGATTTCCGGCGTTATTGAGCCATTAACGGAACACCTTGCGCTAACGCCGTGGCAAAGTGGATGGGCTGTTTCAAATGTCATCCTCGGCTGTATCGTCGGCGCTGGCTGTGTCGGCGCGATCTCAGATCGGATCGGGCGTAAACCTACACTGGTGATCACCGCGCTGTTATTTGCCGTGTCTGCGGTGGGTTCTGCGCTGGCAGATTCCCTAACCGGTTTTGTGATTTACCGACTGGTGGGTGGCCTGGCGGTCGGGATGGCGTCGGCAATTACGCCGCTCTATATCGCAGAGGTCTCACCTAAGGACTGGCGAGGGCGCATGCTTGGGCTGCAGCAGATGCTGATGGTTGGCGGTCAGGTCACGGTCTATGTGGTGAACTACCTGATTGCACGCGGTATGCCCCATGCCTGGATAGTCAGTGAAGGCTGGCGCTGGATGCTGGCGTCGGGTGTGGTGCCTTGCCTGCTGTTTCTGGCACTGGTGCCCTTTATGCCGGAATCACCACGCTGGCTGGCGTTAAACGGCAAGCGTGAACGCGCGCTGGCAGTGCTGACCCGGCTTTCGACGCCTGAACATGCGCGGCGTTTGCTGGCAGAAATCAGTGCGCCGGACGCGGATTCTGTTACCCGTCAGCAGGGAACCCGTCTGCTCCGCGACGCCAGAATGCGTTACATCCTGCTGATCGGCTGCGCGATTGCGATTCTGCAGCAGGTTTCGGGCATCAACATCCTGCTGTATTACGCACCGTCGCTGCTGCAGAACATCTCACCGGATACACAGACCTCCCTCTATCACAGCATTTTCCTCGGACTGGCGCTGCTGGTCGGAGTAGCGTTTTGTCTGAACGCAGTGGATCGCTGGGGACGGACGCGTCTGCTGCGCTGGGGAGCGCTGGGTTGCGCTGTCAGCCTGGTGATTACCGCCTGGGCTTTTATAGCGCAGATCGGTGGCCTGCTGCCGGTCGTGGGCCTGGTGGCGTTCGTACTGATTTTTGGTATGTCATGGAGTCTGGGTGCCTGGCTACTGATCTCTGAAATATTTCCCAACCGGATTCGTGCCGTCGCGATGGGCTACGCCTTTTCTTCGATGTATCTCGCCAATTTCATCGTTACTCAGACTTTCCCGATGATGAACCGTAGCCGTTTGCTGATGGATCACTTCCATGGTGCTTTTCCACTGATGCTCTGCGCCGCTGGCTGCCTGGTGGCCTTCTGGTTTGTAAAACGTTTTCTGCCTGAAACCCGAGGCATCTCACTGGAGCACATCGAGCCGCTGAT
The DNA here is from genome assembly GCF_902706165.1 of Pantoea sp. 18059. Taxonomy (NCBI): domain Bacteria; kingdom Pseudomonadati; phylum Pseudomonadota; class Gammaproteobacteria; order Enterobacterales; family Erwiniaceae; genus Pantoea; species Pantoea sp. 18059. The sequence continues at coordinate 104,533 of NZ_CACSJS010000009.1, read as the reverse complement.
GCTTTCAAAATCCCGTCGTTTTGCCGCCAAAGCGCAGGCGACATCCGGACACCCTATTCAGCCTGACTGGGCTGACAACAAAAAACAGGAGCAGTTATGAACCTTAAAACAGTACGAATGGGATTGATCGGTGCTGGCCGCATGGGCAGTTTTCATGCAGAGAATCTGGCGCTGCGGGTGCCTGGGGCACGGCTGACAGCGGTCGCCGACCTGCAACCCGGCGCAGCGCAGAAACTGGCAGACCGGCTGGGGGTGGAGAAAGCCTATACCGATATCCAGGCGTTACTCAATGACAGCGAAATCGATGCCGTTGCTATTGCTACGCCGGCTCGCACTCACGCCGAACTGGTGATCGCTGCAGCCCGGGCTGGCAAGCACGTGTTCTGCGAAAAACCGATGGCGGTAACGCTGGATGAGGCAGATCGGGCTATTGCCGCCGCACAGGATGCGGGCGTTGTGTTGCAGGTCGGCTTCAATCGTCGATTCAGTGCAGGCTTCGCCGCAGCTATTGAAGCTGTCAGAGCAGGCACCAATGGCACCACCCAGCTAAGCCGTTCAGTGACACGCGACCCTGGCCTGCGCGATCCGGCCCCGATCCCGCAGTGGACCATCTTCCTTGAAACCTTAATCCATGACTTCGACACCCTGCTGCACTTCAATCCGGGTTCCCGGCCGGTTGAGGTCTATGCGCTGGCTGATGCGCTGGTGCGTCCCGATTTTAAAGATAAGGGATTACTTGATACCGCGGTGGTGACCATCCGCTTTGATAACGGTGCCATTGCCACTGCGGAAGCCAACTTCCAGGCAGTTTACGGTTATGACGTTCGCGGTGAGGTCTTTGGCAGTAAAGGTATGCTGCAGGCGGGCAACATCAATCAGGACAACTGTGTGCGCTATCATGCCGAGGGTATTGCCATCGCAACGTCTCGAATGGATACCGATCTGCTGCGTGAGGCCTATGTTGCTGAAATGGCAGAATTCGCCCGCGCGATTCTGCACGGTGACACGCCGCACGCTACTGGCACTGATGCGCGTAACGCGCTGGAAATTGCGCTGGCCTGTATTGAATCGGTGCAGCAACGCAAACCCATTCTGTTGGGAGAACGCTAATGGCCGGTTATCAGCTTTCAGTCTGTGCGGAGATGGTGTTTCTCGAACTGCCTTTTATCGCGCGTGTTGAGCGGATTCATGCGCTGGGATTTGGCGTGGAGATCTGGAACTGGGCCAACAAAGATATCGACGCGTTGGTGGCGACAGGTGCGCGTTTTACCTCCATGACCGGCTACCTCAACGGTAACCTGACTGATGATGATGAGATTGCAGAGTTGCTGCATAGCGCAGAAACCTCACTGGCGATTGCAGATCGTCTGAACTGCCCGAGCCTGAATCTGCATGGCACCGGGCTGGATGCTCACGGCCAGGCGGTTCGTCCGGTTGAGGTGGTCACTGGTGAGATGTGGCTTAAAGCGGCCGACACCCTGCGGCGTGTCGCTGCGCTCGGCGAGCAGGCCGGGCGAGTATTTACTCTCGAAAACCTGAATCTGGCGGTTGATCATCCGGGTACGCCGTTCGCACGGGCTGCCGATACGCTGGCGCTGGTCGAAGCGGTCAACAGCCCGGCACTGAAGATGAATCTGGACCTCTATCACGCCCAGATTGGAGAGGGCAACCTGATAGAGCTGATACGACGCTGCGGCCCCGCTATCGGTGAAATCCAGGTGGCTGATGTGCCGGAGCGCATGCAGCCTGGCACCGGGGAAATTAACTATCGCGCCATTGCCCGTGCGCTGGAGCAGGTCGGCTATTGCGGCGTCGTTGCGCTGGAGGGCTGGGCCGAAGGCGACAGCGAAATAGCCCTGGCACAGTTCCGCGATCACTTTACGTTGTGAGCTCTGCCGCCGGGTATTTGCCTGTTGCCCGGCGGTTCTATCAATAATAAACCCTACAGGATTACGCGATGAAAACCAAAATGTTAGCACTGCTGCTCAGCCTGATGATCAGCGTTACCGCCTGGGCTAAAACACCTAAAATTGGTGTCGCACTGGCTAATTTCGATCTTAACTTCGTATCGATTCTGCGGACGCAGATGGTGGATGAGATAAAAGCGCTGAAAATGGATGGGCAGTTCGTCGATGCCAAAGGGGATGTAGCTCTTCAGGTACAGCAGGTTGAAGACTTTATCAATCAGGGCGTGGATGCCATTATTCTCAACCCGGTCGATACACAGGGCGTACTGCCGATGGTGAAAGCGGCAGAAGCGGCGGGCATTCCGCTGGTGTTTGTTAACCGTAAACCGGAAGTGAAATTACCGTCCAGTATGGCCTATGTCGGTTCTGACTCTGCCCTGGGGGGTGAGATGCAGATGGAAGCGCTGGCAAAACAGATGAACTATCGGGGCAATGTCGCCATTTTAATGGGCGCATTATCAAATGAAGAAGCGCGGGAACGGACGCGTGCCGTTGAAGCGGTGATCGCTAAATATAAGCAGATGGCGGTAATCGAAAAACAGACTGCACGCTGGCAGCGTAATGAAGCGGTAGACGTAGTTTCGGGCTGGCTGCTTAATCAGCGACCGATCGATGCAATCGCCGCCAATAATGATGAAATGGCTATCGGGGCTATTATGGCGCTGAATCAGGCGAAAAACAGCCACATTCTGGTTGCCGGGATCGATGGCACGCCTGATGGTCAGCAGTTCGTCAAAAATGGAAAGATGACGCTGACTATTTTCCAGGATGCGAAAGGGCAGGCGACAGGCGCTGTGAAAGTCGTGAAAGCGTTACTGGATAAACAGAAAGTCGAATCACTGAACTGGATCCCCTATAAAACCATTACTCAAAGTAATTATGCGGAGTTTGCTGCCGCTAATCAGCCATAAAAATTGCCGCTAACTTTATGATTCTTCGTCGTTTCTTAAATTATTAGCCAGCTGCCGGGCAGTGACGCACTCTGCCCGGCCTGTTTTGCTGGCTAATCTGTAAAAATTTCCTTAATCGCCTGATTAACGCGTCTGTAGTGCTTCTTCATATAAGCTGAATTATACTGTCGATAAATGAGCGGAAATTCAGTGATTTCTTAATGATTTACATAATCGATGATCAGGTTTCTTACAATTCTGATGACTGCACGCTTAGCCACATTCCTACTCAGGAGTCGCTGAGCCTCAGTATTTCTTCAGGTCGGCTTTTTGAGCAGTTACTGAATTCCGGGGGAGAAATACTGGCGCGTGATACGTTGCTGACCGAGGTCTGGGATAAATATGGCCTGCGTGGATCGAATAGTAATCTGAATCAATATCTGAGTATTGTCCGCAGGGCACTCGCGGCTTATGGCTGTGAAAATCTGATTATCACCATCCCGAAAATTGGTATACGCCTGAATACCGATATTAAAATTGAACGTCAATCAGCCCCGGTCATGGGGGTGACGGAAGTTTTAACTGATGACATATCGGAAGGAAGTATAACTGAAGGGTCTGCTGAAAACGTTGTCCTGCCTGCCACTCCGCCCGGTAATCAGCTGCCAGCTACGTCCGTTAACGTCACCCGGCGATACTGGTTTGCTTCTGTTGCTCTGATAGTGCTGGGCATGGTGCTCTGGTATTTCACGGTATCGCGTCCTGACGAGCAAATTATTCCAATGAGTTCAATAAAACTTGAAGGTGGCTGCGAAGCAGTATTATTGCAGGGTCTGGATGAGGTTGAACGACAGGCATTGGGTAAGCAAATAGTGCAAATTCTAAGGGAAAATAATCAAACCTGCGATGCGGGTCACCGGATTATTTTTGATAAAAACACCTCTTTTACTACTAAGAATTTCGGAAGAACGATTCTTTCATCGTGTAAAATTAATAGCGATGGTCATATCATCTCATGCGACAATTTTTATTATCTTGACTGGAGAATGGGATGAAGCGGAGCATTGGTATTAATATTATCTTCATGCTGGCTGCGCTATTAATGGTGACTTTTGCAGGGGTTTATTACTTAACACATCAGGCCAAAGATTTTCCTTTTCGCTGCTCAGCGTTTAGCCGTTACGATCTCAGTCGTAATGATGATAAACGAAATGAGTTCGCTGTTGCCCAGGATTTACGTTTTGAAAAAAAGGATTCAGGCTATCTGTTGCTGAATGGGCAGGCAACGAGCAATGACGGTGTTACTATTCTTAACAGAAGGGTTGCATTAATCAATGGCGCTAAAATTTCCGATGATACTTACCGGTATCAGATCAGCAAAGTTGTCACTTCGAATACTGATACTACCCCTGATGTCATCTTTAATAAGTTGTTAGCAGAGATCACGCTGGATCCAACGCATCTGCAGTTGGATGTCGATAAGATTGATAAAAATACCTATATTATCGGTGGGCCGATCTCCTATCTCTTTACCTGCCAGCGTTACTGAGCTCTGTAAACGGCTAATTTAGCGGTGTTCATAATGCATGAAACCGGGAAGGGTTTATCCTGCCCGGTTTTTCTTTTAACGTTATGTCGTCAGGCTTTGCTGAGGAAAAGTATCAGGGCCAGCTCTGGAAACTCTTCAGGATATTATTAAACAGCTGAATTTCTTCATCGGTCAGGGGGGCAGCCTTTGACAAAGAGAAAATTAATACATCCTCCAGGTTTAAGGTGAAAATCGCCTGTTTTTGATAAAGCCGGATATTATCCGGGCGCAGAAAATCATAAGTAATCATGATGCCTGTGCTCAGATTATCGCCCAACACCACGGGTTGATTTGCCTGCTGCTGCCAGTCTTTCATTTGTCTCTGCAGAATAGCAAGCTGACTGCTGATATATTCTTCTGGATTGTTGTGATTGGCCAGTTTATCACGAGAAATAGTGACGGGTGGCATCGCTGAACGGGGATCCGCCAGCGTGTTCAGGGTTCGCTCGCAGTAGCCTTCCGGTAAAGTAATCATACCTTCGCTAAACCGACAAATATTTTTATCCATGTGTAATCTCCATTTCTTTAGTTTTTTCTGTCTGGCCAAATAACTGCTCTGCGGTAACTTCACTGAGCGTACCGTTATTTAACAGGACGATTTTATCTGCACTTCTTATGGTTTCCGGGCGATGTGCAATCATGATTCGGGTGATTTTCATTTGCTTTATTGCATTGTTGATCTGTGCTTCGTTATAGATATCCAGATGACTGGTTGCTTCGTCCAGTACCAGTATTTTTGGTTCGCGGTAGAGGGCGCGAGCTAGCAGAATACGCTGCAGCTGCCCGCCAGAGAGAAACGATCCCATATCACCGACAAGGCTTTGATAGTTCATCGGCATTTTCATGATATCGCCGTGAATTTGCGCCAGGCGTGCTACACGGGTAATTTTTGCGTGGTCAGGATTATTATCAAAGAAGCTAATATTTTCACTGATCGAGCCTGAGAACAGGATGTCATCCTGCATAACACAGCCGATACGGTTACGATGGTGTTCAAGTCCTGTCTGGGTAATGTCCATTCCGCCCACGGTGATTGTTCCACCTTCCGGGTGCAGCAGACCCAGAATGATTTTGGCCATGGTGGTCTTTCCCTGACCTGAAGGGCCGACAATCGCAACGCTTTCGCCAGCCTTAATTTCCAGACTGGCACCATTTACTACCCAGGGTTCGGTAGGTGCATAGCGGAAGCGGATATCCGTTAGTTTGATATCCTGCGGCGTTTCTGTCTCATCATGCGTATCTTTACTCACCAGTACCGGACTGGCTTCTGAGCTGACTTCAGTTTCTGACAACACGATATCGGCCAGTCGTTCACCATGCATACGCAGCATTCTGAAGTCGATTACGGCGTTGATCAGACCTGCACCGCGGCTCATAAACTGATCGGAGAAGCTAATAAAGGCGGTAAGCATACCTGCAGAGAAGTTGCCATCCAGTACTTGCAGCGCAGCCAGCCAGACCAGTACGACCCTGCCTACAGAAGTGAGCAATCCCTGGGCGGAACCAAACAAAATGTTAAGCTTCTGAATCACAATGCCTTTGTTGGTCGTATCCACCAGGAAATTCATGTAGGCGGAGAGACGAGGCACCTGCTTGTTATTGGTTTTTACCGCCTGGATACCGCGAAGCGTTTCCAGTAATGAAGATTGCGTGCGGGCTGAACTGATGATTTGCTCTTCGTTGGCGCGGCGAACAGGATCATAAGCCATGAAGCGTAACAGTGCATAGGCGACAAAAAGGCCAATTACCAGCCAGGCAAGCTTAGCGTTATAGATAAACAGCATCACTACTGTCACGATCGACATTACCCCATCCAGCACAGTACTAATGAAGCGGCTGGTCAGCGTACTTTGGATGGTGTTCAGCGAGCCATAGCGGGACAGAATGTCACCAACGTGACGGGATTCGAACCATTCAAGTGGCAGCTTTAACATATGGTGACAGACATTGACCGTCCACTGCACGCTGAGCTGGCTTGAGAACCAGCTCATCACCCATGAGCGCAGCGCTGTAATCATGGTCTGAAACAACGCAATCATGATAAAGCCGATCCCGAGCAAGGAGAGTAGCGAGTAATCTGCGGAGACCAGCACCATATCCATCACCCACTGCATAAAGAAGGGGGAGAGTACGCCGAAAAGTTCCAGAGCGATGGACAGGATAAGCACCTGAGCAAAGGCAGATTTCACCCCTGTCACACTGCCCACCAGCTTCATCATCGAGATGCTTTCTTTTTCTTTTTTGACCTCAAAAGTGGAGGAGGGAACCAGCTCCAGTGCAACGCCGGTGAACGCCGGTGATGCTTCTTTAAATGTCAGTTCCCGAATGCCGCGTGCAGGATCGTGAAGCGTGATCTTATTGCCACGCACTTTTTTTAGCACAACGAAATGGTTCAATTCCCAGTGCAGAATGCAGGGCATGCGTAATTTAGACAGCTCTTCCATATCAACGCGTAACGCACGGGAACTCATATTGAGTTGTTGTGCCATGGCAATGACATCACTAAGTGTTGCACCCTTAAGCGACGTTGCGAACCTGCGACGCAGGGTGATCATGTCGATTTCATGACCGTGATAATTGGCAATCATCCCCAGACAAGCAAGACCACATTCCGTCGCCTGTGACTGACGAATAATCGGCAGGCGGTTAAACCATTTAAAATTGAGTTTCTCTAATAACAACACAGAACAGACCTTTTAATCAGAGAGAGATTTTGTGTCCAAGCGCAAAAATTGGCTCCAGCACCCATTCATAAAGACGACGTTTGTCGACGATAAAATCAGCATCCAGCGCCATACCCGGCTTGAGTTTTTCATTCTGCGCATAAGCAGTAATTGATTGTTTGTCCAGGGAGACCAGCACGCGGTACTGCTGTTCCTGAATATTGTTTTTGCCGGTTAACGTAGTGACTTCCTGAGGAGACAGAGCGGTGCGTGAAACCTCGATAACTTTTCCATACTGTTGACCAAACTTTTGATAAGGAAACGCTTTATAGCGCAGCACCACCCGCTGTCCCGGTTGGATAAAACCAATGGACTGCGTGTTTACCATGATGCGGGCGACCAGTTCAGTATTGCTTGGCAAAACTGCTATGGCTGACTGACCGGCGGTGAGCATCTGTCCATTTTTGACCATAATCATGCCGACATACCCGCTTTTAGGCGCACGTAATTCAAACGAGCGGCGCGCTTCATTTTCAGCCATCGACTGACGGTTATCAGCCAGTTGGCGCTCGATATCGTTACGCTTTTTCTCGTCATCCAGCGGTTTTTCATGCAGCTGTTGCTCGGTCTGAACAATTTTTTGCGAGATGTCCAACAGCTGACGTTGATATTCCTGGTAGCGCGCCTGGCTATCGAGCAGATTAGACTCCTGCTCTTCCATCTGACGGCTTGAGGCATACCCTTCGTTGTGCATGGCTTCCAGCTTGTCCAACTGCATTTTCGCCAGGGAAACCTGTTTCCGACGGTGTGTCAATTGCAGCTTCAGCTGCTCCTGTTGCAGTTTCAGGCTGGCGATAGTGTCGGTCAGGCCCTTCATTTCAACCTGATGAAGCTTTTCAAGCGTCACCAGATCCTGTTGAAGCCTTTCACGCTGGCCTTTCAGATTCTCGGCAATAACCTGACGAGTCTGACCTAACTGTGTTGAAACCTCTGATGACAACACCATCAGCACATCGTCTTTTTCAACATGCTGGCCCTCTTTTACCGGAATATCGACCACCGTAGCGCTTACGGGGGGCGGAATGATCAGCATGCCATTTTTAGGCAGCAGTTCTCCGGTAGAGGATTCATATTTTGTATAACTGCCAAATATAAAAAACAGCGCTGTCGCGGCAGTGATCAGCACTACAACGGAAATAACTAACCAGCGATAAGGTGGGCAATAGAGTGCCACAATGCCCAGGTTTCCACGGTTGGCTGCATCAAGTGCCTCCTGACGGAATAGTGACTGTTCCATTTATATAATCCTCATGAGTAAGGGATTAACGGCACTGAAAAAAATTCAGCATGTCGATTGATAGTGATCCGGTACTTTGTGCCAGATTAATGAGGGCGTTCAGGTAATTGAAGCGAGCTTCAGCCTGATCTTTAAGCGCACTAAAATATTTTTGCTGGGCATCAAGCTCATCATTTACCGTACGGAAACCCATTTCCCGGCCATATTGAACAGACACCACTTTTTCGCGTGAAGACTCGACGGCATTTTTCTGCGCGTTGATTAACGCTTTTCCATTCGTAAGACTAAGCCATGCTGAACGTGTATCTGTAGCCGCTTTGCGTTGTGCTTCCATGGTGGAATATTTCGCTGCCTGACGGCGATAGGCTGCTTCATAAGATTGTGAAATCTGGCTGCCACCCGCGAATAATGGAATAGAAACGTTAACGCCATACTGCAGATTATTACTTTTAGATTTAGTGCCAAAAATAGCATCATAAAGTAAATTATCGTCGTTATCGTTACGGCTCCAGTTTTTGCCATATCTGGCGTAAAGTGACACGACAGGCATATGTGCGCCATCTGCAGCCAATACATCAGCATCGGCCTGATCATTCTGAAACAGGGCAATTTTGATTTCAGTGTTACGTTGCTGGCTGGCATTAATCGCATCAGTTAAAGAAGCGTAGGGCGAAGCGTTAAGGCACTGAAAGTTTACCGGCTCGACAGTGTCCGGGCTGACACCCGATAAGCGACGAAATGCTTCTCCAGCCAGCAATAACTGACTACTCGCCTCTATTTCTTTGGCCTGAGCAAGAGCGTAATTGGCCTTAGCTTCATCCAGCTCTGTACGAGTGTTTTGTCCATTCAGAATACCGGCCTGCAGTTTTTGCTGCTGTTGTTTGAAGTTGTGACTGGCAGCTTTCGCAGCCTGTAAAACTTCCTGCTGATAGAGCACCGAAAAGTAGGCATTACTGATCGCATTTAATAACTTTTCTTCAGCTTTTTTTGACTGGGCTTCAGCGGTATTGGCAATAGCAACGCCTTTACGCCAGCCAGCATATTTACTCATATCAAACAGGGGTTGTCTGACACTGAGATCGTAACTGTGATTTGTTACACCACTTTGATATTTTTTATCCGGCTGTTCCTGACGATCCCAGTTTCCTTCGAGCGTCAATGTGGGCAACATTCCGGCCATACCCTGCCAGTATTTTTGCTGATCGGCTTCACTGGTCATCTGGCTGGATTGCAATGCAGAGTCATAGGTTAATGCGGCTCGGGCAGCCTGCTGTAAGCTGGTCGCATAAGATCCAAATGGCACGCAGGACAGTACAATAAATGCAATTTTAAAATTATAAAATTTCATGATGCTCGCTGTTTCTTAAAAATTAAGCCCGAAATTAAATGAGTTGCTGGGCAAAGACATATTTAATCAAATCGGTATTAGACTGCAGCTGAAGTTTACGCATGGCGTTATATTTCTGCGTTGCAACCGTACTGATACTACGTTTACGTGCTTTAGCTATCTCCATTAAACTGTACCCGATAGCAAAAAGTCTGATTACTTCAACTTCTGCGGGTGATAAAAGAGTCTGTGCGGGCTCCTCTGAAGCAGAATGCGCCAGATCTTTCATCTTTTCTGAATAAAATATTTCAGAATTCGATGAGCAAACCCAGTGCAAAGCTTCTACCAGATCCCGTATATCATCACGTTTGCTCACTATTGCATTTACCGGAATTTGCAATATTCTTTTCAAAATGGCCGGGCTATTCTGTGCCGTAAAGATAATGATTTTAAGGTTAGCATTATGGTTGTAAATTTCTTCTAGCTTTCTAACGCCGTTCAAATCATTACGTTCAAAGTTAAAGCAAAAATCAGTAATTAATATATCAGGAGGATCGCTATTCAGTTTTACAAAAAGGTTTTCTGCTTCTACCGGGTATGCTGCAATGTCCAGGTTGTGAAATCCGGTTGAGAGTATTTTTTGTATTGAATAAAAAATAAAAGGACTCTCATCAGAGACACCAACTTTAAACCTCCTTCCTTTTAATGGCCTATCCACTGATAAAATCCTTTCTCAGTTTATAAAGTCTGGTAAAGGGCTCCGAAGAGCCCATATGGTTACTGATAACTAATGGTATAGGTAGCAACTGCGTTAGCACTACCAGGGGTTATTGTGGCAGCAGTCTGGTAATAACGTGCATATAAGGGCACTGTTATCAATGCTGACGACAGTGGATAAGCTGCAACTCTGTATGGTGCTGCCAGTGCAACAGGTTGCTGACTTTCATTCAGAATCTGAACACCCACTCCGCTGGCAGTTGAGGTCGAGTTCAGAGAAACTACGCCGACATCCGATAGCCCATCAGCCGCATCCCCATCCAACTGCATCATAACGTCAAAGGTACCTGAAAGAAGTGCCTCACAGTTAAGCTGAAGATTAAAAGCGGTAGATGGGCTGGTTTGTCCAATACCGGAACCCAAACCACTGCTGGTATTCGCTGTGTAACTCCCTAATGACACCTTCGGGTTAACATCGCCTGCTGCTGAGCAGGTTTGATCCCTCACAGTGATGCCGCTTTTAATATATCTGACATAAAGTTTCAGGTCATTTCCTGGTACCAATGAGCCTACATCAAATACGTTGACATAGTCCGGAAGCAAATTGGGGCCAGCCATCGAGTTTGACGTCCGCACAATCTGAAAAGGCACATTCAATGTGACATCAGTATAAGCACCGACTGTACCGCCACTGGTTAACGCGTAAGTAGCGATCTTGTTGCCGGTAGGAATATTGGCAGCGTCGGTGGACATTTCACCACCGTAACCGGTATAAATGGTTAAGCCATAACCGAGTGCATCTTCAGCAATTGTTTTACGCTTTAAGTACACTTCTCCCGTTAAACCATCAAAAAACTGTTGCAGATTATCCAGGGCACATTTGAACGTGACTGTTAAATTGCCACTATAAACGACCGTGCCCACCGGAACAGCTGCCGAAATATTTATCCCCAGTGAGCGGAAATCTAATACCGCATCAGAAAGAGATTTTTTGCACGTCAGTGTGACATCATCTGCCGCGTTCGCATTAATTGGTGCTAGCATGACGAAACCAGATACCATAATCATGATGCTGACTATTCTGGTCAGTGTCCTTCTAAAGTTAATAAACATCATAATGTCACCCGATTAACCCTGATTATCTTTGTTCATTTCGCCGTTAGACACGTAGCGAACAGGTTTTGATTGATCGCTGCTGCATGTTGTTGTGAGCCTTGCAAGGGTGTTGTTTTCACTGGAATTAACAATACCGGACTCCAGGTTAACCAGACACTTATCACTGGCTGCTTTACCCCAGGAAATATGCAGGCGGCTGACATCTTTATTTAACCTCACATAAATCTGACCACCCTGTGAAACAGTGGTGATAAGGTTACCGTCTTCATCATTAACCGTTGCACCAAATGGCAAGGCATTTCCGTTCGGCTGATTAGCCCGAATTAACAGTGGCTTTCCTTTGCTGGTTTTATAATCAAGTCTGACAACTGCACCCTCAACAGGAATAACGCGCTGCTGAGTTGATTCAAGCTCAACATCCAGTGGAATTCCTTTTGGGTCGATGGCCAGTTCGTTTATCCGGTACGGGTTAAGGTTTGGCACAATAGCTTTGCCGCTGCCGTTTAACACAATATTGGGATAGCCGAGTACACGCGCGCCCTCTGCATCTTCTGCGGTAACAACAGCATAAGTCGTAGACTGATAAGCGCTGAAATTAATGCTATCAGGTAAAGCGACTACCGCACCGCTGATACCACCCGAGGCAGAATAATAGTTTTCCCCTTTAGTATAAGACGCCGTCAGCATACTGTAGGGCGAACGGTACTGCCCACTAACTGAACCGGACTTCTCATTATCAGTATCGCGCGCTATTCCAACGTTATAGTTATATTGGTCATGTTCACCCAGAACACCATTAACTGCTGTTTGTGCATTCACACCTTGTTTATTATGTGTCGCACTTCCGGTTACATAACTTTGACTATCGCTGCCAATTGGCACCGAGAAGTCGAGTGACAGTTGAGTGTCATGCCCGCCGGTTGAATATAATAATCGGTTTGCTGATAAAGTATAGGAGACCCGACCAATTGTATTATTGTAACCCAGCTGAAATTGCGTATTTGTTCCGGCAGAATCCCAGTAATTCTGAACAAACCAGTAAGATAGATATTCCCATATGACTCCCCAAAATTTTGGCTTGCCGTCATAGAAAAACGTTGTTTGGGGCGCGAAAGATAATTTGACGAACTGTTTTTATGATTTTTTTTATAATAGTTATTGATTTGTAATGCATTATCAAAGCTGTAATAACCGGATGATGAGAAGCGGTAAGCCGCCAGAGTAAAATTCGTGTTAGTCTGAGAAACCTTCTTACTATAAGTTGCCCGATAACTTACACCTTGCTTTTTCTCATCACCATATTTTGTCTGAGCCCCAGTAATATCCAGTGAGATCGCACCAACAGGTAAACCAAATGCACCTCCCAACAGCACAGAGGTGTAGTTATCTGATCCCAGAATACCTGAGTAACCGGTCAGACTATTGCTAAAACCATGCTGAATAGTGCCCTGATAGACCGAAGGTGTATAAACCATATTGTCTTTTCGGGATACACCACCGGTCAGACTATAAAAAGTCATGCCCGGACGTTTCAGACGCGTCATCGCTGCGTAAGGAACTGAGAAACGGGTCTCACCGCCGTCAGCTTCTTTCACGGTCACGTCTAAATCACCACCGTAGCCTGTAGGATAAAGATCGGTGATATTAAAAGGGCCTGGTGAAACCGTCGTTTCATAAATTTTGTTGCCATTTTGCGATACAGTTACCTGAGCGTTGGTTCGGGCTACGCCGCGGATTTCTGGTGCATAGCCTCGCTGAGAGTCTGGCCACATCTGGTCAACTGTAGATATTTGCGCACCACGAAAAGAAAGCGTATCGAAAATTTCGCCACTGGTATTGCCTTCACCTAATAACAGCCGTGATTTTATTTGCGGAATATCACGCTGGACATAGGTATTAATTGCATCGTAATGATGATACTCGTTGTTTTTTTGACGTTGCCAGCTGAGAGAACCATCGTGACGGAACATCCATCCGCCAAGGTTAAAACCCGCCAGTGCACGGCCATAAAATGAGTCATATGGCTGACCGTGATTTACAGAGCGATAATAGTTGGTGTTATAGGTTAGCGTGAGTGCTGTTTCACCCTTATCCCAGAATTCTGGCGCAACGTAGCCGCGCGCAGATCGCAACAGATAAATTTGCGGAATTGAGATATCCATCTGCATATCGGCAGAATTGATAGCGGCATGACTCTCTTTAACCACCTCCTCCAGCGCCATACACTGTTTACCAGAGCGCAAATCTTCAGCTTGTCCCGGGCTAAAAATTGTGTCCTTAAGGGACAAGCTTTTGACCAGATCATAGGAAAGGCACGCTTTGGTTCCCGCCCCTTCACGAATGACCTGAACATTTTCCCGACCAATCTGACGACCATTCAGGAAAATATCCAGCGTATAAGTACCAGGATCAATAGGGTTACCGGTTGCATAGCGGGCCACATCAACTTTAACGCCCGGTAGATTCTTCACAAATGATTCGTCAAAATCATACGAATTTTCTGCAAATGCGGCGCCTGTTGATGCAGTTAAAAAAAGCGCCAGAAAAGATCGGTAAAATATTTTGCCCGTTTGTTTATTATTTTTAATCATCCTTGCCATCATTATTACCCCTGATGAGTTACCAAAGTTACTGACTAATTTTGGCGTCTACATTGCGTGCAGCGCCATAATCATCCAGATATTGATAATGAAAGTTTGTTTTGATTTGATTTGCGTTCAATCCTTTTAGGGAGAAGCTTTTTGTTTCGCCTGGTGCAAGCATATCTCCCTTTTCACTGACTACTTTTCGCCCCGCGTTATCCTCGGCATTGATCTGTGAAACGTTGACGTAAAACGAAGAGTTATTTGTTGCTGTCAGCTGATTCGCTTTCTCCCCTTGATGCCAGATAAGACCCGACGCTGCTTCTGTGGCTTGCATCGCATCGAACCGGGCTGGGCGAAAGAAAATTTTGATGCGACTACGAATAGCCATTTGCAACTGATTTTGATTCGCAAGGCTTTTATCGCGAGGAGGGATGTCGAGTACGTTAAGCCAGAATACCGACTCTTTATCTTTGGGCAGGTTTGAACCGGTATAAACGATACGTAATGTCTGTCCTTTGTTAGCCTCCATACGGAAAACAGGCGGTAGCAAGACAAACGGTACGTTTATTTTATCCAGTGCTTCATCAGGATTTCCATTGTCAATCCAGGCCTGTACCAGCGCAGGTTGATTGCCATGGTTATCTAAGCGGACTGTGACTTCTTTTTCTGTTGCGGGGTAGATTACCCGGGTGCCGATAATCGTCACGCTGGCAAAAGCCGATGAGGTCACCGTAAAAGCCAGCAGACAGGAGATCAAAAATTTAAAACTTTTTTTTTTCATGATTTTGACAGAAATGATGATAGAGGAAGAGAGGTGGGAACAGATGCTCCCACCATAATCAATTACAGGTAATTGATTGAATAGTTCACAGCTGATAAGACGGTACCAGCAGTAGCTGCACCAGTTGCATAGTACTGAGCAGAATAGGTCAGAGTACCTGCACCAGCAGTCAGAGCGACAGTTTTTGGAGAGGTGGTCTGCTCAGTGCTACCCGCGTTCAACACGCCATTTCCGCTATCCAGCAGCTGCAGGTCAACATTCGTTGCAGTACCAGTATTGGTCAAACGACCATCAGCATTGACGTTGGCACCTTGTTCAAAGTAAGCGTACACGTCACCAGTCGTAGCTGAGCAATTGCTCAGCGCCATAGTGAAGCGAGTGTTACCTGCAGTCTGACCAGATGTGCTTAAAATACTACTTGCTACTTTAGGCAGTGTAACGGTTGCAGTGCTGCCGCCGCCGTTTACGCTTACAGTACAAGTCTGAGACGCAATATTTCCTGTGAAGTTAATGGTGCCATCTGAAGCTTCAGCAGCATTAACGTGAGCAGCAGCCAGCATCAGACCAAGAGCAACCATAGATAACTTTTTCATATACTTTCCTTTGTATAAAATAATTAATAACATCAATTAATGAACGATTTAAAAATCGTTCACTTCCCTGGAGGATTCATTCCTCACAAGAGAATTAGAAAATCAGCAATCCAAATACGACTGCTGCTGCGACACCAACAATACCCATGCCAAAGGCAGACCCACTAACCGGGTTCGCTGCTGGAATTGAGTCTGGGCGCGTCCATTCAGTTTTCTCTTCTGAGCTTGCGCCTAGCTGCTTAAAGAAATCCAGGATCACCGAAGTTAATGAACCACCGCTAACGCCTTCGATTTCTTTATTGTTCAATTCACGCATGTTGTTTCCTTAAGCTGTAATTACAGATGCATTAGGATCAAACTGGTTTTCAACGACCGCGTTAAACCAGCCTGCCGTGCTATCCCAGCCATTCATAGCACCATATAAAGCACCATCAACAAGACCAAGGACTGCGCCGACAATCAGACCTACACCGGCAGAGACAATACCAACGCCTAACACGCCACCGGTGCTTCCGCCACTCATTCCCCATTTAAGACCAAAAGAACTAATACCTGTAACGGCACCGACAACTACAGCACCAATAAAGTCAAAAAAACCTGCTCCTGAAACGTTTTGCATTTCAAAAGATGTTAACTCTCTCATCGATATCTCCATGTATCATTTTTTCAATATTATTATTTATGCCGCTTCTAGCGAACGGCGCTATTAGAATGGGTGGTCATAAAAAATGAAATAGTAAAACATCCATAATTCTTCTTTTGTTATCGCAAGCAAGGATATGGCTATTATATTTTTACATAATATTAACTGCTGTTGGTATTCTGGAGTTTTTTGAGCGTACATTATTCTTATGCGTGATTTAACCATTAACAGCACTGCTTATGCCTGATGCTTAAAATTATCTGGCATCAGGGAAGCGCATGCCATGAACGCGGTTCAGTGAAACTGATTCATCTATGAATAAGCTTGTGCATAAAGCTATGAGTTAATGATTTCACTTGCCTGAATGTGAAGTCATTTGAGAAGTGGAATTAAAAAGGGAAAAATCCCATTTGCCAGTTTCTGGTGATTTAAGCTAAGTAAATTATATTTATCAGGATAAAAAACTAAATATTTAAAGATAATCAATTTAAGTATCTGTTTGATGGGTGCTGTGGTTTAATTCCTTCCATGCAATGCTGCCTGACAGCGTAACTTTAGTAAGGAGCATTAACATTGATGCCAATTTGATTTGTTTCTTTTCAGCCATGCTGGAAAATTGAGAGAGGTGTTTAAATACGTGATTTTAAAATAGCATGCTCATAACATCATCTTTCAAATGGTAATGGGAAATTCTTTTTTTAGGAAAAAAGTTATAACACTGCCCGTAAGGTGCTACAAAGTAGATTTATGTGCTAACTAAACAGCATTTGAATGGTGTAAGATCTGGTTATTGTTTCTTTTATTAGCCTGAATGTCTTTATTTATTTGTATTTGCGGTTTTGAATTTTGTTGGGTCGGTTTTATTATAGTGGAACCGATAAAGACTATTTTTAACTGCCCGAGTTATGGAGGCGAGCTCAGGTAAGCGAGTACACCAGGCGAAAGAAAAAGAGACTATAAAAAACTGATTTTACGAATTGTTGCTAATCACTGACCAATGCGTCAGTTAGATTGAGTTAATTAATATGTATAGAGTGACTGAAAATCATGAACGGATCATCGATGCATTAGCAGGATTTACGCAGATTGCTAATCCAGATGAAATTTCAAGAGGCAAGCGCCGTTATCATTTGACTAAAGATAATGTACGTCGCGTTATGTTCATTCTTGACGGCGATTTTTTACTTAAACTTAAAGGCGAGAATAAGGTTTTGAATATCTTATCCGCTCCGTTTGTTGTCGGCGTCACTCCAGCTTTAGATGAGCCGCCAGTCTATCTGGAACGAGTCGATTATGGAAAAGTCAGTTTCATTGACTATGACGTGTTCTGGCGATTAGTTTTTGAGAAAGATCTTTTTAATGACGCAATGTCTATTTTATCAGGACAGTATTCTGATCTGATGAATTACATTCAGTTACCAAAAAGTAACTCATATGATGAAGTTCTTTCTTTGATTGAAAGATGGAAAAAACTGCCGACTCATTTAAAGAAACGATTTTCAGCACTATACCTTATTGAAAATAGTTCTCATTTATCAAAAAGTTCCATTTGCAGAGTGCTCAAGGAACTAAAAGAGAAAGGCGAATTGGTACTGATTAACGGTAAGTTCACCTGAATATAATATTTGTCATCGTGAATTTTGTGATGCTGAAGGGAAAAAATGGATGTTAATGTGGTTTGTACGGATGACAATTACTTCTTCAGACTGGGCATATCAAAGGTAATTGAGGAGGCACTGCTATCTGATGCAGAAGTAAAATTTTTATCAGGTTTTGATAGTCATAACCTGCGGCAGGCTGACTTCATCCTGATCAATGTTTCGCAATGGCGTCTTTATATGTGTCAACCCGCTTATCGCGAGCGAAAGCCTGGCAGTATCATATTGGTATTTACCGATGCTTTCGGAGAGAAAATTAAAAACCCGTTACCATTTTGTTATCAATCTTTGCTTGAAGTGTCAAAAAGGGATTCGGTACGTTCAATAACTGAGAAAATAACAAAAGCCTGGTTAAACACTCAGGGAAGAGTTATGGGATATCTGCCTTCAGACTGTTTACGGTGCGAATTTGCACGTATCACCGTGGTGCAACTTCAGGTGCTTAGTTTTTTGAAGAAAGGATACAGTGTAATCCAGACAGCAAAAAGGTTAGATTTGTCAGTTAAAACAATCTATGCACATAAATATAATGTGATGAGAAAGTTCGCTCTGAAAGGAGATAAAGAATTTAATGCATTTATCAATGATGTCTCGTTGCTTGAACTTTACAAAGGAGTTATCAATGTAAATGAGATTTAACGTTATCCAGAGGCGTAGGCTCACCCTTCTGCGCTGTTTAAATTTCCCATTTTTTATTTTTTAAGGAGTTGTCAGTTCCTGTTCAACATCGGATATAAGGTGTTTTAAATATAAAGGTTAAGCACCTTAAGGAGAGTTATATGGAAAATAATTCACGTTTAACATGCAAAGCATCGAATAATCCCTTTAAATTTATGCAGGGAGCAATGCTGAGTATGGTTTTATTACTTACAGGCTACCTGTACTGCAATTATGTTGAGGCGGCGCCATCGCAGAACGTTCCTGCGCCATCGTTGTTTAAAGAGGTCAACAATGACAAGGCGCCGGAGCAGATACGCGACCCGCGTGCGCACTTTATTGTCTACCGTATTGATGAAAAAAATCCTGCCGCATCAAAACGCGTCGTTAACGTATTTGTTAATAATCAATACTATACGAGCGTAATGTCAGGTGATAGAGGGACTGAAATTAGTGTGTGTCCTGGCCAGAAAAAACTGGACGTTATGTTCAGCCAGCATGATTTTGTCCAGCCAGCAAAAATTGAAGTATCCACACCAGCGCTGAAATCAGGTGAGCGCTATTACTATCAGTTAGCGGTAAATGATCAGCAGAAAATCACGGCGCGTCTGGTGCCTGCAAAGGAAGCTGAATCTGTTTTAACCAGTCTCAAAGCACAATCACGTACGTTATCGCGTGTAGTAAATGAACGTTCTTGTTCTGAAGCGGGCGAGTCAAAACTATTGAATCACCCGGTGGCTTCTTCACTATTAAATTCTGACAGTAGTCATGCTCAGAGCAATGCTATGAAGATAGCTGATAAAAGCAGTAAAGCTCAGGGCGCTGCATACTCACTGCATTGATGCAATCTGGCACCATATTTTTTATTAATCAGTTCTGATAATGCCGTTCACTGACTCCAGAATCAAGAGTTGTGCTGGAAGCAATGTCAGGATTGCAGATTATCTCGTCATAAAATCACGGTTATTCGAAGTATATGAATATAGAGATTAAGGGTTTGTGAAAGCCTTATTTCTATTGAATTTAATCAATCCTCGTTAATTAAGAAGGTTGTTATGTTGAAAGTGAACTTGCGTGGTGTGAAGGGTATTATCTCTTCATACACTGTTGATACAAAATCTGAAAATCCTACAACGATCAAAGTTCCGCATCAGGGTGCATTAAATATAGAACTGATCGATAGCGCTACAGGACATGCTCCGCAAATGGTTGTAACCAGGCGCGTTGGCAATAATCTGCAGCTTTTCTTTAGCCAGGATGATTCTCAGCATCCTGATATTGTGCTGGAAGATTATTATGATAATGAAAACGTTCATCTGATTGGGCTGGGCGAAAACGGTCAATTTTATGAATATGTGCCGACTTCCGGCGATGTGGCTGAATACCCGCCAGCTTTAACTGAAGGTCAGAGCGGTGAACAGGTATTAGGTGGTGAAGGATATGCCAGTGCCGATCCGCTGACTGCCAGTGACAACAATTTTGGTTGGTTGCCCTTTATGCTGCTGGGCGGCGCGGCAGGCGGCGTTGCTATTGGTGCGTCCGGGCGTGGTAGCAGTGGCCATGACTCTTCCGCTAAGAGTGTATCGGTGACACTTGATCCTGTTGCGGACAGTGATAATGATGGTCGTCCAGAGTTTTCCGGAACATCGAATAGCCCTGACTCACAGGTTGTCATTCAACTGCCTGATGGCACCCAGATCACGACCCAGACGGACAGTGAAGGTAACTGGTATGTGGAAGCACCGACTTCACAACCAAATGGCACCGTCACTGTTACGGTAACTGATAGTGCGGGCAATAGCGGTAGCCTGACTGAAGAGTTTACTGACACCTCTTCGCCAGAAGCGGCGGTTATAAATAGCAATGATGATGAACAAATCTCAGGTAAAGCAGAACCTGGTTCAACTGTGGTTATTTCCGATGGCAGTACCGGTGAAACCACCACAGTTGTAGTTGATGAAAATGGTGACTGGAGTATCCAGCCTAACCCTGTCAATGAAGGGGATACCGACGTAACTATCGTGGTCGTCGATCCTGCGGGTAATGTCTCTCCGCCGTCCAATGGTTCCCGACCGGACATAACTCCTCCAGATAACATCAACTCCGGCATTGTCAGTGACTCAGTCACCCTGACCGACGACGTCGGTGCGATTACCGGCGAAATTGCCAGCGGCTCGGTCACCGACGACGCGCGGCCGACTCTTTCCGGCGACGCAACCGCCGACATCGATCACGTCAATATCTATGACAACGGCGAGTTCGTCGGCAGCGCAGCGGTGGACGCGGACGGCAAGTGGAGCTGGACGCCGGAGCAGGATATGGCGGACGGCACCTCTCACGACCTGACGGTTGCGGCGGTGGACGCGGCGGGCAACGAAGGCCCGCAGGCAGACGGTGACTGGAGCTTTACCGTTGACACCAGCACGGCGGCTCCGGAAATCACGAACAACACCGAGGACGAGCTGGCCGGCAACCAGCGAGTTACTCAATGTCAGATTATCGACATTGGATGTTCGCGATACATTCCAGGTGCTGTCGGTCAGATTAACGTTCAGATGGCCATTATTGACGTTATCGCTGCTGGCGCTGCCAGACCAGAGTGAACCTGATGTCAGATTGAGGTCGATGAGTCCGGCCCGGGATAAAACGCTACCAACGATCTGCGCTTTTCCGTCGGTGGTGATGACACCTGCTGCATAACCATCATCATATTGCGTAGCCATGGCTATCCCATTCGGAGAGCCCATATCAATGGTCAGATCACCCGTAAGATTCGCTTTACCACCAGCCATGGCGTAGACACCTGTAGCATTCTCCGGGCCGGTAATGGTCACTGCATCACCGTTAACTGTGCCACCGCTTGTGGACCAAATACCCAGGGTCATGGTATCCACATTTTTCATCATAATATCGGTGTTCTGCAGATTAATGGTTGCGCCGGTTGACTGTGCGGATACGCCATAAAAACCTGCTGAATAGACCGTATTGCGTTCTTCTTCACTGCCAATGAAGTTAACGATGGCATTGTCGCCCATAGTCACAATGCCGCCAGTCTGATCAGAGGAGATCACGCTACCAGCACCAATGTTTGACAGGCTGTTGTCACGGCCTGACAGACCTGCAGAGGTCTCACCCGCAGTACTGATTGTCAGATGATCGGCCTTCAGCTCACCCCAGCTCCAGATGCCAGCAGAAAGATCCCCAGTGGTAATAATGGTCGAGTTGCTGCCCAGATCAACCGAACCATTATCCTGGATATTAATACCCTGCGAATTATTGCCAAGGGTGTTGATCGTCAATGCATTTGCTTTCAACGTGGCCACGCCATTAATCGACTCACCGGTCAGGTTATCAACCTGAACGGCATTACTGTTAAGACCATTCGTCTGTAAATTACTGTCGTCGCCCAGACTGGCGTGACTTCCGTAACCGCTGACGCGCAGAGCCGTTCCGCCAGTGCCCTGGGTGCTTATTTGCAGGTTGTTTGCCTGCAGCGAGGAACTATTGCTGACAACGACGCCCTCTGCGAAAGAATCACCTGATGCTACCGTGGTGACCGAGGAACCTGATCCTAAACTGGCGGTTACATTTTTTCCGCCGAACTCAATGCCGACCGCTGTTTTACCGGAAACGTTGAGGGTTAACTTATCTGCAGTAAATTCACTGTTTGCCGCTTCAATAAAAATCCCTTTTGCATAACGTTCAGCATCTGACACGCGAACTGTGCTGCCGCTGCCGATGGTAACCGTTGCGGCGGTAGCGCCATTAACCAGGATGCCATAATAACCGTCGCCAGATGACTGGTCGGCAATCAGCGTGGTGCCATCAGTTAAGATGATCTCATTGCCTGTCTGGCTTCCGATGACTGCAGCATAGCTAACCAGAGGCACAACCCCCATCCCACTTGCCAGCATTAATGCTTTTGCGATTTTATTTCGCGGGAATTTATTATTCATCTCAGTCACTCTTCCTTAAGATTTTATTGATAGTCTGATCGTTAAATGGCACCTGAATCGTGAGTTGTTATTCAGGTGTTAAGCAGCAGCGATATTTAAGCGATACCAATAAGTTGTAGGTTATATTGATCCCATTAATGGCAGTGCGCATACAAATGTTGCGGGATTATGCAGCGGGAAAAGGATTTATGTAAAGGCATCGCAAGTGTGCCTGTTTTAAGTAAACGTTAAAGGCGATGCCCTATTCGCGAGGAATTTCCATTAAAAATTAAGATAATGCATCGATTGTAATAATGGGGTTTTTGTTAATTATATTCACATGCATTCTAATTTTGGCTTTATTCATTTTTTAATCACTGCATTAAAGGTCTATCTGCTTATGTGTCGCGTGAGGTTGTTAAGCGCGGGTTTAGTGGCAGCACGCTATAATTATGCATCGCTACCCATAGTGGTGAGTGCAGAGTGGACGGCAGAATGGAAACATGATGATTGTCACCCCTGAGGTTAACATGTGGCAGGAGAAAGGAGGATTCCTGATAAAGTCGTTGTTGTGCTATCAGACTTAATCACACCACTGGAGGGTAAATGCTTAATTCACAAAAATAAGGTTAAGAGAGGTTTTATGACCGTCACAAACAGGTTAGCAGGAGTTTCACTGATGTTACTGGCTTCACTACTTATCGCCTGCACACCGAACAGCAAGGAACCGCAGCGTTTAACAATGCGTAATCCAGCCAGTGAATATTGCGTTAATCGCGGTGGTCAGCAGGTCCAGGAAAAATCTTCGGCATATTGCCTGCTACCCTCTGGAGAAAGGATTGAGCAGTGGGCTCTGTATCATCGTGACCATCTGAAATGAATTCCCGTTTTGTTCGCCTGCATGCTCCCTGTTCAGGCGAACAACATTTAAATTTAATGGTATTGCATCATCTGAATCTGCTTAATACACCCTTGCTTAACGACTGAGCAGCCTTTTTTATCACCCTGACACGATTTGCCGTTCCGTGATCGGTGCTGGTGGAGCATGAGCTAAATTGGCAGCATATCGCCTGAACAGATAATCATTATCGTAGTCGTGTGAGTCCGTAATGCATTATTTGTACGAGCTTTTCTGAATACAACAGATGAAGCCAGTTTTGGCGTCATATTTAAAACGGTTTACAGTGGTCTGGCAGGTTTGTCTTACTATTTCTTACAGCGCTTTATGTCGTGCGTTTGTTGAGAATGACAGAGCATCACAGCACTAAAGGTGATGCTCTGATTTATCTGTTCACCGATTCTGCCCGACGGAGATCAAAATGCATCGCGCCAGGATTATCAGGAATTGATGATCTGCAGGGTGATCAGCCCTCAGTAGATAATGGGTTATGAGTGATCCTGCCCTCCTTTTTTCGCCTCAGCACACCAGTCTCCATACTTCTGAAGGAACTTCACTGTAGGTTTCATTCATTATTAGTTCGGCTTTACGATGATCGTAAGCGCCTTCAAATGAAGAGAGGTCGTCACCAGGAAGTTTTTTCCGCATATAGCTTGTTACGATATCCAGAATATCGGTTGACGGGCAGTTCCTTAACTTATTCAGATAGTAGACTTTGTCCATAATATTCTTGCTGATTTAACCTGTGAAATGAGCTTATACGCAGTCTGAACTTAAGTTATGCAGACGCGCCGTTATATCAATGCTGCCAGGCGAGAGTAAGCGGCTCCTGACACCAGATATACTTGTTTCCTTACGCATCGGATACATTCGGGCGCGATCACTCGCACGCGAAGTTCCATTAGCCGGCTAAGCGAAAGGTTAATTTCTGAAAGTAAATTTTAATGGCATGATACATTAATTTTATATCTTCATTGATTTTGCTGATCTTCCCCAATCCCATAACAAATTGAACAGAAAAGCATAAGTCAGAAAAAATAGCACCAGTCCGGATTCAAGTCTCAACGCTGAGAATAGCGTAATATCCAGCCACCATGCTGCAAAGGGGATTAACACTAATAACAGACCCGCCTCAAACAGAACGGCATGGAGGCATCTCATTCGCAAGTTCTTTTTAAATCCTGTTCTTAGCTGAACACTGTCAAACATCAGGTTGAACAGGTAGTTCCATCCCATAGCCAGAGTCGATGAGACCAATGTAAGCAACAACGACTGCGATGGTGCTGCGGAGGTAAAAATAATCAGGATAAAGAAAACCAGCACATTAGCGACAACTTCGAATGCCACCGCGTGCAGCACTCTCTCAGTTCTGGTACGCACCGGATATAAACACTTTTCCAAATCAGACGCTCATTAATTAGTCAGGCACCGTGCTGGCGCAGGAAAAATTCAGGGTGGCCGTAATATCAGTGAAACGGTTCTTCATACTGCCCTGTTTTAAACCGACGAGAACTTAGCATCAACCTGGCAGAAAGTGAAACCCAATAGAAATATGACGATAAAAACCCATTAAGTTTTGATATTGATCAACTCTGCAAAGTACGCTTTTAATGGCTAACCGTTCAGGACTGCGAGTGTTATTCCTGCTCTGTTTCCGCACCTCTGTCGCACATTAATTCACCCGTTTCACTTCGCTGTTTGTTCAGTCGGATACGATATTAACGTCATTACTCTGCATCTGAATATTAAAACCATAAAAAATGCATATATAGATTTATATTTTAATATTTAGATAATAGTTAGATTTTTTATCTGACATAAAGGGGCGGTTTCAGCTTGTCACTGCGATCAGATTATCTGTGGCAGGCTGTTTTTTATGCACTTTTGAGCCAGTGAGCCACTTTCCCGGGCACTGTCTCGCGCGGGAAATAGTGCTGAATGCAATGATCGACGGCAGGTAAAGCATATTTCTTTACCGGTGGATATGACACAACGGGCAATCTTTACAGACAGTTTTCTGCCGTATAAATGATGAAATCCACTTTTCCGTTAATGTAGATATCGGGTCTCTCTCCCTGCTCCAGATAATTCAGCATCAGCTGCAGCGCGAGCTGGGCATGCTGCCCGGTGTTTTGATCCAGTGTCAGCGCAACGCTCTGCTGCGCCATCAGCGTGCGGGTGGTGGCGTAAAGCTCATGAGTGATCCAGATGCACTGATTCAGCCGACGATGTCGTGCCAGCGCCTGCCCGATCTCGGTATTCCCCAGCCCGGTGTTATAAATGCCCTGCAGATGACCGCTCTGAACCAGCTGCTTCTCCAGCAACTTACTGAGGGTGTCGCGATTTTCCTGGGCGGCCAGAACTTCACGTAACTGAAGATGGGGAAACCGACTGGTTATCAGGTCACGGAACCCTTCAATACGCTGACGATGTGCGCTGTAATCCTGGTGCCCACTGACCATCAACACCTCACCGGGTTGATGCAGCATTTTGCCCATCAGCTGAGCGGCTGTACGTCCGGCCTGCAACTGATTGATCCCCACATGACAGAGCCGGGCGGCACCGGGTAAATCGGTGACCAGCGAGATCACCGGTACGCCACGCGCCTGGCAATGGTCCAGCGCCTCATAGATCGCCGGATGTTCATGGGCAAAAACGATCAGACCATCCCGCGTTTCACCGCCCTGCCTGATAAGCTTTGCCAGTCGTTCTGGCTGAGCCTCGGGGACAAAAGTGCGGCGCAGCGTTAACCGGCGATAGCCCAGATGCGAGGCAACCTCAGTAAAATCCTGTGCCAGCTGCTTAAAGAAAAACGAATCGTTGCTGCTCAGCAGCAGTTCTATCTGCCAAGGATGACGATGCTCCTCCGGCAGGATCCGCTTCAGCCCGACTTCACGTGCTGCCTGCAGCACCCTGTGAACCGTCTCCGGCGCGACGCCGCCACGTTCATTGAGCACCCGATCCACGGTTGCCAGTCCCACACCTGCCCGTCGGGCGACCTCTTTCAGCGACATGCCGATCTCCTGTGAGGTAAACACCTCAAAACACCGTGCCGCCAGTGTAAAACGCAGCGTTATCCTGCAGATGCATCTTTCTGCCGGACTATGATGGAGTTCAAAAAAATGAATAAAAAGCAACGTGTTGCCCTGCTGGGGTGTGGCTTTATTGGTGAAGTTCATGCCGCGAATCTTCAGGCGCACCCCGGAGTTGAGTTGGTATGGGTCGCAGATGCAGAACCCACTCGCGCCGCTGCCTTTGCGATCCGCTTTGGTGCCCGGGCCGCGTCTGTCACTGAGGCGATAAATGATGAGCAGATTGATATGGTGCTGATCGCCAGCGCGACGCCGACACATGCTGACTTACTGGAAGCCGCAGCCCGCGCCGGTAAAGCCATCTACTGTGAAAAACCGGTCGATCTCTCTCTTGAGCGGGCCCGCTCTGCCGTGGCTAATGTTCTTCCTTACAACGTGCCGGTCACAGTAGGGTTTAATCGCCGTTTTGATGTCAGCCATCAGCAGCTGAAGCAACAACTCCGCCAGGGGCGGATCGGCCCGGCGGAACTGATTCAGATGGTCTGCCGCTCCTCAGCCATGCCGCCGCTGGCCTATCTTCAGGCGTCCGGAGGACAGATGCGCGATCAGGCTATCCACTTTTTTGACCTGTTGCGCTGGCTGACTGAAGAGGAGGTGACAGAGGTGGCTGCGATGGGTGCAGCGCTGGCTCTGCCCTCGATCAGGGAATTTGACGACGTGGACACCAGCACGCTGCTATTGCGGCTGCAGGGCGGGGCGCTGGCACAGCTCGATAATGTCCGCCGCACCGGCTATGGCTACGATGAACGCATCAGTGTGATGGGACCGCACGGGATGCTGGAATCAGCCTCTCAGCCACAGCGCGGCGTCAGCTGCTATCAGGGTGCGCAGATTCAGCAGCCAGGCTTATTGCCCGACTGGTTCAGCCGGGTGCAGCCAACTTATTATGCTCATCTGGATGCGTTTATCCGATCGCTGAACGGTGAGCAGGTTGACGATCTTCCTGGCCTTGAGGATGGACTGAAAGCCCAGGCGATTGCGGAAGCTGCGGTGATCTCCCTGGCGGAACGGCGTTTCTGTGCGGTGGAAAAACTGCTGTTTTGATTCAGCGTGGCACTCTGGCAAAGAAATAATTTTATTTTTATCGAATAGAAACCGGCGCTGAGCTGTTTACCTTACAGCGCCGCGCTAGCGGACTGCATCCGGCGGGCTTTATCGCCTGTCTCACAGACCCGATAAGGATAAATTATGACAACGCATTCTGGTTTTTCTCTGCTTGCCGTTCCGGCACTGCTGCTGATGCTGCACTCTCCGCTGAGTATGGCGATGGGCGACAATGACAGTGATAAAAAGACGCCTGACTGCCCCAAAGGTCAGGTCTATGACAGTCACACTAAAAGTTGTGTGCCTGAGAAGACCAGCAAGCTGAGTGACGACGATAAAACCCGCTATGCCTGGCATCTGGCGAAAAAGGGCGAATATCAGGCGGCGCTGAACCTGCTGGATACGCTGAAAAATCAGGATACCCGCGAAGCCTGGAACTATCGTGGTTACGCTACCCGTAAACTGGGCCGCACGGACGAGGGCATTGGCTATTATCAGCGCGCCATTGCACTTGATCCCCGTTACGCTAAAGTGCGTGAATATCTGGGCGAAGCCTGGATGATCAAAGGGCGTCCGGATCTGGCGCGCGAACAGTTAAAAACCATTGCCGGGATTTGTGGCACAGACTGCGAGGAGTACCGCGATCTGCAGGCCGCAATCAATGGCCACCCCGAGGTCTGATGCAGCAGGGAGGAGCGAAAAATCACTCACAGTGACATCCGTCAGCACCTTGCGGAACATCTGACGCGGCTCTGGCGTTACGGCTATGTGCTGTCACACAACCGTGACATGGCAGAAGAGCTGGTGCAGTCAACCTGCGTACGCGCGCTGGAACGCAGCGCGCAGTTCACGCCGGGCACACGCATTGATCGATGGCTTTTTTCGATCCTTCACTCCATCTGGGCCAGTGATTTACGGGCGCGAAAGGTCCGGCAGGGACAGGGATTCGTGGATCCCGATGCGCTGCTGGCCGCAGATAACCACACCACCAGCGACGACAACCGCCATTTCCAGCGCATTATGCTACAGGTTAACGCCTTACCCGAGGCGCAGCGTAATGCACTGTTTCTGGTGTATGTCGAAGGTCTGACCTATCAGGAGGCGGCAGAGACGCTCTCGGTTCCCATTGGCACTATTATGAGCCGTCTGGCCGCCGCACGTGCCACGCTGGCCAGACAGCCGGCGACCTCGCCCGCACCGCAGGAGAAACGGAGATGAACAGGGAAACTTTTACGCCACCGTGGCGCGATGAGGCAATCGTTGCCTGGCTGGATGGTGAGATGACGCCACAGGAAGCCGTGCAGTTTGAGCAGGCGATGGCAGGGGATCCCGAACTGGCGGCACGGGTTGAGCATTTACAGCAAAGTAATCTCGATTTTGAACAGGCTTTTGCGCCGCTGCTGGAACAGGCACCGCAGGCCAGAATGGCACAGCAACTGGCAGCCATCACGGCACCAGAGTCAATGCCAGCCAAAGGCTACAGCCGTCGGGTTCTGATTGCTGCGTCTGTCAGCTTTTTGCTGGTGGGCAGCGGCATCGGTTTCCTGGCAAGACCGGAAGATGAAGAGAAAGATGAAAGCCAGAATATCCGCGATCTGGAGGCGCGTTATATGTCGCTCTACAGTGCTGAAACGCTGGCCGACACACCTGATGACGCCGCCATGCTGCAAAGGGGGCTGGACCGTACCCGACTCGATTTAGGATTGCAGCTGCATCAACAGCAACTCAGCCTGCCAGGGGCTGAACTGAAAATGGTGCGGATCCTGCGCTATGAAAGAACGTCAATAGCGCAGATCGCCTGGCTGCATGCTGATTATGGCCCGATGGCGCTCTGTATCTCGCCTGAGCCGGACAGCGCGAATCCGATCGCCCATGAAAAGCGCCATGGCATGCAGCTGGCCTGGTGGAAGCGTGACGGCTATCAATATGTGCTGATTGGCCGCAACCCACCGGCTCAACTGGCTGCCACAGCGGAAACATTGCAGACAGCACTCAGTTAATCGGACCCTTCAGCGGTTACCGCTACAGCGGCTTTCTGCCCTGCGCGGCAATGGCCAGCGCAATGTTGACGCGATCATCAACCACCCCGACCAGCCGATCCATCCCGAAGGCTGAGCGAGAGATGGCGGTGGAGGCATGCAGCGCCAGCGAACCTGAAGCCGGATCAATTGTCTTTCCGCTGTCCAGCGAGGCCAGCATCACGACTGGCCGGCTGACATTTTTAACCGTCAGCACACCAAAAATACGGTAATTGCCGCCACCCAGTGAGGCCACGCGACTACTGACAAAGTGAATGTTTGGGTAACGCTCTGCATCAAAAAACAGGTTACTTTTCAGTTGCCAGGTTAACAGGCTGTTCGAGGCCACCAGTGTCCCTACCGGAATAGTCACTTCAATACGATCGTCACGGTCTTCATCAGGATTGAGTGTCACCGTGCCGCTCACACCCTGCAGTCTGGCCTGCGAAAATTGGTGACCAAAGGCGCGCCATGAAAGGCCTATCGACGTTTTATCGGGGGTAATGGCATAGGTTACCGGCGCGGCGTAAAGCACCGGGCTGAGCAGGGCTAACAGAGTGCATAAACAGGCGGCACGCATCATCACTATTTTCTCTTTTTTAGGCAGACCCAACGTTAACGCCTGAAACCGCGATCCTATTCACTTTTTTTAGCACTGTTTTTACCTTACAGGCACAGATAATCTGACAGATATTAACTGACTGTCACCTGAGAATCACCAAAGTGTAATGATTATTGCAAGGGCAGAACATTAATAACGAAAAATATTAAGAATACATTAAGACGGCTTTATTAATCTGTGATTCATCCTGAGATGAGCGGAGCGCTATTTTTTTCGATGTGATACTGTGAGTAGCAGACTGAATTTAGCCCAGCAATTTCAGCGTGTTAATTTTTCTTTCCAGAAGTGACTTCATTCGGATGAGCTGAATCCTGCTCTGGTGACTGACAGAGCCTGCTGATTTTAAACAAAATATCAATAAATCAAAAAGAGTTGAGGTCAGGGCTATTATTAGCCATTTAATAGTGAACTTTTTCTGAAATCCTTAACTTGCTCTCCCTTGATTTTATTTCAATTCACACTCTTCATTTAATGTTCAGTTAACTTTCATACGGTAGTTTGTATTAGCAGTCCGGTAACCTTAATTCCAGAACGGGAAAGCGTGGTGTCGATAACACCCTGGCCGACTGTGAGTCATTCGCTATTTCAATTATTTTCCGGCGTTGTGCCTGATTAACAACGCGCGACAGCTTATGGGTTTGATCTGCAGGAGTTTTAGCATGGATTTTTTGCCATTTTCCCGGCCTTCATTCGGTGATGAAGAGCTGGCTGCTGTTAAAGCGGTATTTGACTCTGGCTGGATAACGACCGGCGCAAAATGCGCCGAACTGGAGCAGGCCTTTGTTCAGATGACCGGCAACCAGCACGCCATTGCAGTAAGCTCTGCCACTGCCGGAATGCATGTCACGCTGATGGCGATGGGGATCGGGCCTGGCGATGAGGTGATCACGCCGTCCATGACCTGGGTCTCTACCCTGAATCTGATCACGCTTCTGGGTGCCACGCCGGTGATGATTGATGTGGATCCCGACAACCTG
Organism: Pantoea sp. 18059; assembly: GCF_902706165.1. Taxonomy (NCBI): domain Bacteria; kingdom Pseudomonadati; phylum Pseudomonadota; class Gammaproteobacteria; order Enterobacterales; family Erwiniaceae; genus Pantoea; species Pantoea sp. 18059. The sequence continues at coordinate 73,465 of NZ_CACSJS010000009.1, read as the reverse complement.
ATGGTCACGCCGGACCGGATAGCGCAGGCGATTACGCCCCGCACCCGCGCCATTATTCCGGTGCATTACGCTGGTGCACCTGCCGATCTCGCGCCAATCTATCAACTGGCTCAACAGAATGGCATCGCCATCATTGAAGATGCGGCTCACGCGGTGGGCACCACTTATTGCCAAAAACCGGTCGGGCATCGCGGCACGGCGATTTTCTCTTTCCATGCCATCAAGAATATCACCTGCGCGGAAGGGGGCCTGGTGGTGACCGATGACGCCACTCTCGCCGATCGTATACGCAGCCTGAAGTTTCATGGCCTGGCGGTGGATGCGTTTGATCGTCATACCCAGGGGCGTCTGCCGCAGGCGGAAGTCATGATGCCGGGCTTTAAATACAATCTGCCCGATATCAGCGCGGCGATTGCGCTGGTGCAGTTACAGAAACTGCCGGGCTTTATTGCCCGCCGCCGTGAGATTGCTGAACGCTATCTTGAAGCGCTGCGCACGCTGCCGTTCACGCCGCTGTCACTGCCCGCCTGGCCACATCAGCATGCGTGGCACCTGTTTATTATTCGCATTGATGAACAGCGCTGCGGTCTGTCGCGCGATGCCTTTATGCAGGCACTGAAGACGCGGGATATCGGCAGCGGATTGCATTTCCGTGCGGCGCATACCCATAAATATTATCGCGAGCACTATCCCGATTTACGTCTTCCCGCCAGTGAACTTAACAGCCAGCAGATGTGTTCGATTCCACTGTTTCCGTCAATGACGGATCAGGATGTCGAACGTGTGATTCAGGCTTTACATGACATTGCCGGAGCCTGAGATGCGCGATATCAAACCGATCAACATGCTCTCCGTGGTCATCCCGGTCTATAACGAGCAGGAGAGTCTGCCGGAGCTGCTTCAGCGCACCTGCGCCGCCTGTGACTCAATTAAGATTGAGTATGAAATTCTGCTGGTGGATGACGGCAGCAGCGATCGTTCTGCCGAACTGATTGAACAGGCCGCCACCGTTCCCGGCAGCCGGATAACCGGCGTGCTGCTCAACCGCAACTACGGTCAGCATTCCGCCATCATGGCCGGATTCAGCCAGGTTCGTGGCGATCTGATTATTACGCTGGATGCCGATCTGCAGAACCCGCCGGAAGAGATCCCGCGGCTGGTTGACGCCGCGCGTCAGGGTTATGACGTGGTGGGTACCGTCCGTCAGCAGCGCCAGGACAGCTGGTTCCGTCGTAAGGCCTCGCGCACGCTCAACCGGCTGATTCAGCGGGTCACCGGCAAGGCGATGGGCGATTACGGCTGCATGCTGCGCGCCTACCGTCGCCACATCGTCGAGGCGATGCTCAACTGTCACGAACGCAGCACTTTTATTCCGATCCTGGCCAACACCTTTGCCCGACACACCATTGAGCTGCCGGTGATCCATGCCGAGCGCGCTTTTGGCGATTCGAAATACAGCTTTATGCGCCTGATCAACCTGATGTACGACCTGGTGACCTGTCTGACCACCACACCGCTGCGATTGCTCAGCGTGGTCGGCAGCCTGATTGCGCTCTCAGGCTTCGCCTTCTCTTTGGTGTTGATCGTGTTGCGACTCTTTTTTGGTGCGGCCTGGGCGGGTGACGGCGTCTTCGTGTTGTTCGCCGTGCTGTTCATGTTTATCGGCGCCCAGTTTGTGGGTATGGGACTGCTCGGGGAGTACATCGGGCGCATTTACAACGACGTTCGGGCGCGTCCGCGCTATTTCGTTCAACGCATTGTTCACGCTCCAGAAGAGCCTTCAGTACAGGATATTCAATCATGAAGACCGTTGTTTTCGCCTATCACGACATGGGCTGTGTCGGCATCAATGCGCTGCTGAGTGCAGGCTATGAAATCACCGCCATTTTTACTCACAACGATGTGGCGACCGAAAACCACTTTTTCGGCTCAGTAGCCCGTCTGGCGGCAGAGCATGGCATTCCGGTCTATGCACCTGACGAGGCGAATCACCCGATCTGGCTTGACCGCATCCGCACCATGGCACCAGAGATGATCTTCTCCTTCTACTATCGCCATCTGCTGAGTGATGAGATCCTGCAATGCGCTCAAAAGGGTGCTTTTAACCTGCACGGCTCGCTGCTGCCAAAATATCGCGGCCGGGCACCGCTGAACTGGGCGCTGGTCAACGGCGGAACTGAAACGGGCGTTACGCTACATCGCATGGTGAAGCGCGCGGATGCCGGTAATATTCTGGCGCAGCAGAAGGTCGCTATTGAGGATCAGGACAACGCGCTGACACTGCATCGTAAACTGACCCAGGCTGCAGAGCAGTTGCTCGGCGACGTTTTACCTCGTCTGCGCGAGGGTAAGGTGAGTGAATGGCCACAGGATGAAAGTCAGGCGACACGGGTAGATCGTCGCACGGCCGAGGATGGCCGCATTGACTGGAATCAGCCTGCTCAGACGATTCACAATCTGGTCAGAGCGGTTACCGATCCGTGGCCTGGCGCATTCGCCTTTGCCGGTTCGGTTAAATTTATCGTCTGGAAGAGCCGGGTTCATCCGCAGCAGCATCAGGCAAAGCCAGGGACGGTACTCTCTAAGCAGCCATTCCTGATCGCCTGTGGCGAAGGCGCGCTGGAAATCCAGACCGGCCAGTCCGAGCATGGCGTTTACATGAATGGCAGCCAGCTGGCGCAGAGTCTGGGCATCGTCCCTGGCGCACTGCTCTATTCAAAACCGCAGTCAGCGCTGCAACGTCGTACCCGCGTGCTGATCCTTGGCGTTAACGGCTTTATCGGTAATCATCTCACTGAGCGTTTGTTACAGGATGAGCATTTCGAGGTCTATGGCCTGGATATCAGTTCAGACGCGATCAGCCGCTTCCTGGATCATCCGCGCTTCCATTTCGTCGAAGGGGATATCGCTATCCATTCCGAATGGATTGAGTATCACATCAAAAAATGCGACGTCATCCTGCCGCTGGTAGCCATCGCCACGCCAATTGAGTACACCCGCAATCCACTGCGCGTGTTTGAGCTCGATTTCGAAGAGAACCTGAAAATCATTCGCGACTGTGTGAAGTATCAGAAGCGCATCATTTTCCCATCCACTTCAGAAGTTTACGGCATGTGTACCGATGACAGCTTCGATGAGGATTGCTCTAATCTGGTCGTCGGGCCGATCAACAAACAGCGCTGGATCTACTCGGTATCCAAACAGCTGCTGGACCGCGTTATCTGGGCCTACGGCGAAAAAGAGGGGCTGCGTTTTACCCTGTTCCGTCCGTTCAACTGGATGGGACCGCGTCTGGATAACCTTAATGCAGCGCGCATCGGCAGTTCCCGCGCGATAACCCAGCTCATTCTTAACCTGGTAGAAGGCTCGCCCATTAAGCTGATTGACGGCGGCAAACAGAAGCGCTGCTTTACCGATATTCAGGATGGCGTTGAGGCGCTATTCCGCATTATCGAAAACAAACAGCTGAATTGTGATGGTCAGATCATCAATATCGGTAATCCGGACAACGAAGCCAGTATCAAAGAGCTGGCCGAGCAGCTGCTGGCCAGCTTTGAACGTCATCCGCTGCGCAGCCAGTTCCCGCCGTTTGCCGGTTTCCGCGAAGTAGAAAGCAGCAGCTACTACGGCAAAGGCTATCAGGATGTGGAGCACCGTAAACCGGCTATCCGCAATGCGCGTCGCCTGCTCGGCTGGACACCGACCGTGACGATGGATGTCACTATCGACAACACGCTCGACTTCTTCCTGCGCACCGTTGAGCCACAGGCTGATAAGTGATGAAGAAGATCGGTCTGCGGATTGACGTAGATACCTGGCGCGGCACGAAGCAGGGCGTGCCGGCGCTGCTTGAGCTGTTCCGGCGTCATGCGGTGCGGGGCAGCTTTTTCTTCAGCGTGGGACCAGACAACATGGGCCGCCATCTCTGGCGGCTGGTGAAACCGGCGTTTCTTATGAAGATGCTGCGCTCCCGCGCCGCGTCGCTCTATGGCTGGGACATCCTGCTCGCCGGAACGGCCTGGCCGGGAAAACAGATGGGACGGAGATTGCGGCACATCATGCAGGACGCCACTCGTCAGCACGAAGTCGGTCTGCACGCCTGGGACCATTTTGCCTGGCAGACCTGGGCCGGTGTCTGGCCGCAGGATAAGCTGGTTGAGCAGATAGCACGTGGCACCGAAACGCTGAGTGAGATACTCGGTCATCCTGTCAGCTGTTCGGCCGTCGCGGGCTGGCGAGCCGATGGCCGGGTGATCGCCGCCAAACAGGACTTTGGCTTTCACTACAACAGCGACTGTCGCGGCAGCGGCCCGTTCCGGCCCATGCTGCCGGATGGACAGATTGGTACTGTACAGATTCCGGTGACGTTGCCCACATGGGATGAAGTGGTTGGCCGCGAGGTCAGCGCAGAAGGCTATAACGACTACATTCTGGCGAAAATGCTCTCTTCTGACGATGGGGCGGTCTACACCGTGCATGCCGAAGTCGAAGGGATTATCGGCTACCCGGACTTTGACCAGCTGCTGGCTGTTGCGGACCGTCACGGCATTCAGTTCTGCCCGTTAAGCGAGCTGCTGCCCGACGATCTGACTACTTTGCCAGTGGGTAAAGTAGTCAGGGGCGAAATCCCCGGACGGGAAGGGTGGCTGGGCTGCCAGAAACTGACTGAAGAGGCGAACTAGTGCGGATACGTAACAACACGAAGTGGCTACTTTTTTTCAGCTTTTTTATTCTCTATTACCTGCTTCCGCCGATGTTCCGCGATCTCTGGCAGCCGGATGAGACCCGTTATGCGGAGATCAGCCGGGAGATGCTGGCAACCGGTAACTGGGTGACGCCACACTTCTTCGGTCTGCGCTATTTTGAAAAACCGATTGCGGGTTACTGGGTCAACTCGCTGGGTCAGTGGCTGTTTGGCCACAACAACTTTGGCGTGCGGGCGGGATCGATATTCTCTACGGCGATGACCGCCGTGCTGATCTACTGGCTCGGCAGGCGGTTGTTTGGTTCGGCACGCACGGCTGCCGTCGGCACGATTATTTTCCTCAGTTCGCTGCTGGTCTATGGCGTTGGCACCTATGCGGTGCTCGATCCGATGCTGATGCTCTGGCTGGCTGCCGCGATGTGCAGCTTCTGGCTGGCGACGGAGGCCAGCGGACGCGCCGGGCGGGCGGGCGGCTATCTGCTGCTGGGTCTCGCCTGCGGCATGGGGTTTATGACCAAAGGCTTTCTGGCGCTGGCAGTGCCTGTGCTGGCGATTCTGCCTTGGGCGATCTGGCGGCAGCGACTGCGCGAACTGCTCTGCTTCGGTCCGCTGGCTCTACTCTCAGCCGCGGCGATCAGCGCACCCTGGGCGCTGGCGATCTATCATCAGGCACCGGATTTCTGGCACTACTTCTTCTGGGTTGAGCATATTCAGCGCTTTGCTGAGGACAATGCCCAGCACAAAGCGCCTTTCTGGTATTACCTGCCGGTTCTGCTGCTGGGAACGCTGCCGTGGCTGGCGCTGTTACCGGGCGCATTGATGACCGGCTGGCGCGAGCGTCAGCAGCATCCCGGTGCGCTCTATCTGCTGAGCTGGACGGTGATGCCGCTGCTGTTTTTCAGCCTGGCAAAAGGCAAGCTGCCAACCTATATCCTGCCCTGTTTTGTGCCGCTGTCGCTGCTGATGGCGCACTATGGCCTGAACGCCGCACAGCGGGCAGGGCGCGTATTAACAGTCAATGGCGGGCTCAACCTGATTTTCGGCATCATTACCCTGGCAACGGTCGTGCTGGTGCTCGCTCCCTGGAGTGTGACGCATCATCCGCTGTTCGCCACGCACGAGATGCTGAAGCTTGCGCTGGGGGCACTGGCATTTCTCATCTGGGGGCTGGTGGGCGCATATAGCTGCCGCTCTGCACAGCGCCGCTGGCTGGCGGCCGCGCTTTGCCCGCTGGGCGTCGCCCTGTTTATTGGCACGGCAATCCCGGATAAAATCCGCGACGCCAAACAGCCGCAGCGCTTTGTCTCGACGATTAGCCAGCGTCTGGCCTCAAGTCACTTTATCCTGGCGGACAATCCCGGCGTGGCATCTGCCGCAGCCTGGCATCTGCAACGTAGCGATATCGGCTTCTATGACACCAAAGGCGAGCTGGAATATGGGCTGGGCTACCCTGATGCGCAATCCCGCTTTGTCTCTCAGGCGGACTTCGGCGGCTGGCTTGCCGATCATCGCCGTACGGGAAGCGTATCACTGCTGTTGCTGGTTGATTCAGTACACAGTGATATCGGCGAGGATGTTCCGGTGCCGGACGCCGTCTATCGCCAGGGCAGGCTGGTCTGCCTCTATTACAGTCAGATGAAGTGATGCTGCTGCTGATTGTACTGGTCAGTCTGCTCAGTTGCAGCGCGCAACTGTGCCAGAAACAGGCGACTCACGCGGCATCGCGCCGGGTCCGCTTAAGCTGGATTGGGGTGAGCGTGCTGTTGCTGGGTGTCGCGATGCTTCTCTGGCTGCTGGTGCTGCAGCGGGTGCCTGTCAGCCAGGCCTATCCGATGCTGAGCCTTAACTTCATTTTCGTTGCGCTGGCAGGACGCATCCTCTGGCGCGAGCGCCTGACGCTGCGCCAGATCTTCGGCACGCTACTGGTGGTGACGGGTGTGGCGCTGATGGCGAGCCAGCTATGAAAGGGTATGGATGGGTCGCATGCAGCGTGCTGCTGGTCTCAGCGGCACAGCTGATGATGCGCTGGGCGATGCCGCGTCTGCCCGATGTCAGCAGCATAACGTCGCTGCCTGCTGTTGCCCTGCTGCCCGCCTTGCTGCTGCTGGCCGGGCTGGGCGCTTATGGTGTTTCAATGCTCTGCTGGATTCGGGCGCTGCGCTATTTTCCGCTGAACCGCGTCTATCCGCTGCTCAGCCTCAGTTATGTGCTGGTGTGGCTGGTGGCTGTCTGTCTGCCGGTATTCCATGAGGCGTTCAGCTGGCACAGCCTGGCGGGCGTAGTGATTATTGTCATCGGCCTGCTGTGTATCGTGGTTAAGCCCTGATTTAAGAATATTGTTAGTGTTTTCGCATCAACTACGCCTTTTATTAGCGTTTTTGGGCAGCGAGTAACTCTCGCGGCATTAAAGTATTTGCGGTAAACGGCGGGTCAGCAAAGCGGTTTTATCTTTGCAGCCAGCTCGCCAATATCGCTGACGATCAGATCAGGCACAGGCGCCAGCGGATACAGTGCCTGCCCTTTGCGGGTAACAAATGCAGTTTTCATGCCTGCACGTTTTGCTCCACCCACATCCCAGCCATGCGCAGCCACCATCATGCACTCTGAGACGGGCTTGCCCATCTCCTTCATCGCTTACTGATGCGCTGGGGAGACTCTATCCGCTGAAACAGGCATGCAATGAGAACGGGGACTGTGAAACGTTCATGTTTGCAGAAATGTACTGCGGCGGGATAACGGACATTTATGCCTGTATCGGTGTGCGTTACTTCCGCCTGCTTAATTACACCCACATGACCGATGCTACCTTATGCAGATTGCCTGATTGAAGCCGGATTTAATCCATCAGTTCAGATGTCCGTCAGTTGATTTGATATTGATCCTGTCACGGTGGATATGGCGTTTATACAGCTTTCCCTGCTGGGCATTGCAGCCGAGGTTGTCACCGGTAATACGCTGACGCTGGAGTTTAACCGGGTGCGCTATACACCGGCTTACTATCTCAACGATTTTGAAGAACGTCTCAAAAGCCAGCGCCGGATCAAGGCGATGCTGGATTTTATCAGAGCAATGTAGGCCATGGACAAAACAGCAGGAAACTACATGGTAGGGAAGCAGTGGTTACGGGTTTGTATGGGGTGCATGAGTAATGCAGAAATTGCACAATATACGAAATTTCGTATAATGAGGTGATGATGCGTAAGAAAATCAGTTTTATTGACAGCAGTCTTGAGGATCTACGGGCTTTCCCGGAAGAGGCCCGCACCGCATCAGGGTATCAGCTTGACCTGATCCAGCAGGGACTGGAGCCGGACGACTGGAAGCATTTTGCTACGGTAGGTCAGGGAGCACGTGAAATCCGAATCCGGGGTAATGACGGCATTTTCCGGATCATGTATGTCGCCAAATTTGAAGAAGCCGTGTATGTGCTGCACTGTTTCCAGAAAAAGACACAAAAGACCAGCCAGAGTGACGTAGAACTTGCCCGAAATCGTTATCGCCGATTGGTTGAGGAGCGTAAAAAATGAATATTCAGACTTTTGATAATGTGTGGGACGCTCTTAGCGAAACGCCAGAGCAGGCGGAAAATATGAAACTCCGCGCCGAGTTAGTAGGCCGCCTGAATAGCTGGATTAAACGTAATGGCCTGAATCAGGCCACTGCTGCTGCTGCGCTGGGCGTTTCACAGCCCAGAGTGTCCGAGCTGGCAGGAGGTCGGATCAACTGCTTTTCAATTGATAAGCTGGTCAGCATGATGTCACATGCCGGACTGCACATAACCAGTATTGAGATAAGCGAACCAGAGGAAGCTTGAGCTGCCTTTTTGCATCGCGCGAACTGCCAGGACGGTAGCCCCTTCGGGGCAGGATAAACCCGGTGCTGATGCACCGGCTATACCCTTTCACCTGACCGTCTTCATCCCTTCCCATCTGACGCTGATAGCTTGCCGTTTCTGCTATCAAGTGACACTACCAAATTGGCCATCTGCAGAAGTGCGCATAATACTAATTATGTTAAATAAAGTGTCTGATTATCAATATCGCTTGAATTACGTCAATACTCATCGGACACAGCCCTCCCTCCCTACCGCATCCTCTCACTGGCAAGATGATAAACATCGCTGCGCTCGCGTTTACCCACAGCAACAACGGCAATCACCAGCTGATCGTCTATTACCTGATAAACCAGGCGAAACCCGGACGCTCTGAGTTTGATTTTATAGCAGTCTTTAATCCCACGTAGTCTGGCAGAAGGAATATGGGGATTGTCACAACATTTCTTCAGTTTTTTGGCAAACTGCTGCTGGAGAGATTTGTCCAGCTTCTGCCATTCTTTAAATGCCTCTTCCCTGAATTTGACGGTATAACTCACAAAAGCGCATCCAAATCGACATCAATTAACGGCTGTTTGCTACGTTCACTGACCAGCTTAACCAGTTCCTGATCGTCAAGGGCATCAAGCATTTGTTCATAAAGCTCAGCCGGGACGCAATAGAATGCAGGCTGGTTGCGGTTAAGAATGGCGACAGGATAACCGTCACCTGCATTAACCGTGGCCATTGGATTTTTCTTCAGTTCGCTTACGCTGGCACTGGTATCGCTTAAAATAATGTTTGGCATAGAGCCTCCAGGACTGCTTAACAGGTCTTTATAGTAGCAGCCTGAAGACCTGGTAACCAGTCTCTTTCGGTAGATACAAATGGCTATTTTTGATGAACTGCAAAGGCTGAATGAGCTATTTGAAATGCCGGAAGATGGGGTTATTTTTCATTTCTCTTTTTCGCGCCGACAGGAACAGGATCGTCAGTTGCAGCATCCTGAATAATCAGCGCATTGCTTTTCTTATCTAAGGTCTTGAGTAGCGGCTGCAATTCTCTGAGTACAAGGTCCAGACGCTGCATATCCCCCGTCAGTTTTTGATATACGGGCGAGCCAGGCTGAATACCTTTTATGCTGCGGCTGAGCTGTTGCAGGCTTTGCTGCATATCCTCAGACAGTGTTTTCATTGCAGGGCTGCTGATAAATCCATCAATATGCCTGAGCGATTTTTGTATTTCTGTCATGGTGCGCTGACTTTGTTTTAGCGTACCGGTCGCAACTGAAATCAGTGGCCGAAGCGGAAGACTGTTCATCTTATCCACTATAGCCACAATCTTTTGCTGTATCTGGTTTAAACCACCAGGCGTTGTGGGGATGACTTTGTAACCCGCGACGATATCCGGTCCTTTGTCGGGCTCAACATTTGCATAATAGTCTAAGTCGATAAACAGCGAACCGGAAAGCAGACTGCCTGTTTTCAGCGAGCCTCTTAACCCCTGTTTTTTACCCAGCTGTAACTTTTTCTCCAGGTCAAAGTCTTCCCTCATACCGCTCATGAATCTCTGGGGTTCAATGTGAATCAGTACGGGAACCTCATAATGGCTGCGAAAATTCTGGGTTATCTCTGGCGAGTTAAAAGGAACCTGAGCAACCGTCCCCAGGCGTATTCCACGAAACTCGACAGGCGCGCCTGCCTGAAGTCCGCGAACAGAATCGGAAAAGAACATCACGAAGTCGAGGTGTTCGGTATAACGAGAATTCGCGATGCTTCGCAGATCGTCATAAAGAGTATAAGTTGCTACGCCCTTAACCGGCTGGCCCAGGGCCACGCCTTCAGGCAGGTCAAAACTGACCCCGCCACTTAATAATGTGGTGATGGACCCCATCTCCACGCGCATCCCGGATGAGGATAAATCTACAGCAATCCCACTATTCTTCCAGAAACGAACGTTTGAGGTGACAAGCTGATCAAAGGGCGAAGCGATAAAAACCTGATAACGCATCATCCTTTTTTCCATATCAAACCGGCTGTTCTCGACTGACCCGACACGCAGGCCGCGAAACAGAACCGGGTAGCCCGGCATGAGTTGCCCCGCTTCACGACTATTAAGCGTGATTCTGATCCCGTTTGCATTCGGTGAGGCCTGGGGAGGCGCATCTGACAGCCGATAGCGTTCCGGCGCTGGCCCCGGAGAACCTGGCTGTAAGGCTATATAGGCGCCTGAGAACAAGGTACTTAAGCCCGTTATCCCCTCGAATCCAATTTCAGGCCTGACCACCCAAAAAGCGCTATTGCCGTGCAATAGTTTTTGCATACCAGTGTGCATGCGAACCTTGATCTCGACGTGCTTAAGATCGTCAGTAAGCTCGGTACTTTCAACGACACCCACATCAATGTTGCGGTTTTTTATTACGGTTTTACCTGCCTTAATCCCCTGTGCGTTTTCGGTCATCAGAATCACCAGAGGTCCCTGCTGGCTTTTATGGTAATACAATAAAAAGGCACCGATGAGCAGCGTGACAAAGGGAATGATCCAGACAGAAGACCATCTTTTGTTGGGGTTTACATGAGCACTATCCGGCTTATCCGACAAAGTATGGACTCGTGTAAGAACAGAGTAACCTGAACTTTTCAGGGCGTTCTGTTGAAGCAGGATTCGATCCCGGGGCTATGTATTCGCTCGTCTTTCCTGAGGCCATGATAGTTAATCTCATCATTAAGCGTTAAATTTCGATAAGTCAGGATCATAAAATCTGCTATCAAACGGAGATCCATTATTTTCCAGTAAATAATGGATCGGATAATTCGCAACAACGTCGGGACAGGATAGTTAATAAGTATAAAGATATTTTTTTAAATAAAGCTTTAGAAATACAAATCTGTGATCAACGTTTCATGTTATTTTAATAAAATCAAATCAATCAGTTACCAACATCATGGAGGTTAGCGACTCAAAATAAAGTGGAATAATCCTGCGTTTAAAGTGTAATAAATCCACTAAAATCATCACCAATGAACAGTATTGCCCAACTACGTCATTGCTGAAGTGCCTCAAATCCCTGAGCGCTGCATGACTTTATGGTATTGCGTCTGTCAACGAGGTGTGTCAGGTTAACTCTTTTACGAATTGAAATATTCTTGCAGCCGATCTATTTTTACTTCGCATTCCAATTTAGCAGAGGCACCTATGTTCCTTAACTATTTTGCTTTGGGTATGCTGATCTTCGTTTTCATAATTATTTTTTATGGAATTATCGTTCTTCATGATATTCCTTATTTAATCGCAAAGTCCCGTAATCATCCTCATGCCGATGCCATTCACGTTGCAGGTTGGGTGAGTTTGTTTACACTGCATGTCATATGGCCTTTCCTGTGGATCTGGGCCACGCTTTATCGTCCTGAGCGCGGCTGGGGGATGCAGAGTCAATACACTTCATTACTGGAACTGCAGCAGCGCGTAGCAGAACTGGAGCGTTTACAGGCTGATTCGAAACCGCTGCGACCGGAGCGATGATATGGATCTGCTCATTATTTTAAGCTACGTTGCGATAGCCTGGGCTGTTTTTAAAATATTTCGCATACCCGTCAATAAATGGACAGTGCCAACAGCGGCCCTCGGTGGCGTTTTTCTGGTCAGCGCGCTAATTCTGCTAATGAATTATAACCATCCCTATACGTCACTGGCACAAAAAGCGGTTGTCGCGATTCCTGTTACTCCACAAGTGACCGGCGTCGTAAATGAAGTTACTGATAAAAAAGAAGTGCTTATTAAAAAGGGAGAAATGCTCTTCACCCTGGATCAGACACGTTATAAGGTCCGCGTCGAAAGATTACAAGCCGACCTGAGCACCGCTATTAACAATATTGAAGCGATGAAAGGACAATTAAGCGAAGCCGTTGCCTACACAACCCATGTATCTGCTGAGCGGGATAGATTATTTCTGGACTATCAACGCTATCTCAAAGGCAGTAAGGCGAAAGTCAATCCATTCTCCGAACGTGACATTGATAATGCCAGGCAGGCATTTCTGGCGCAGGATGCCCTGGTAAAAGGTTCACTGGCGGAACAGGAGCAGCTCAGAAGCCAGTTGACCAGTGTATCAGGAGGAGAACAATCCCAGATAGCCAGTCTGCGCGCGCAATTAGCAGAAGCCCGGTATAACCTGGATCAGACGGTTGTTCGCGCACCCAGTGATGGTTATGTCACTCAGGTCTTAATCCGTCCCGGAAGCTACGCAGCCGCCCTGCCGCTGCGCCCGGTCATGATATTCATTCCTGTACAAAAACGTCAGATCATTGCTCAGTTCAGACAAAATTCCCTGCTTCGCCTGACGGCGGGAGATGAAGCAGAGGTCGTTTTTAATGCCCTTCCGGGACAGGTATTCTCAGGAAAACTGCTCAGAGTTTTGCCAGTGGTTCCAGGCGGAGCTTATCAGGCACAGGGAACGGTGCAATCACTGAGCCTTGCTTCAGGTTCTGATGGCGTATTAGCCATAATTGAATTAAACCCAAATCAGGACGTTGATGCATTGCCAGACGGCATATTTGCTCAGGTTGCGGTCTATTCTGACCACTTCACGCATGTTTCGGTCATGCGTAAAATTTTGCTGAGAATGACCAGCTGGGTGCATTACCTCTACCTGGATCACTGATGATGATAAATATATCCTTAACTTTCCATCGATTAACCGTTTGCCCCCTTTCAGAAGAAGTTAATCAGAACAGTTATGAGCGGCCTGACTTTGTAATAAGCCCTGATTTGAAATTACCCTGAAAACACGATGAGTGGTTAATTAAATTACTGATCGGTTATCACAAAACAGGATCGTAAATAAGCTTTTGAAATAGCTGTTTGCATTGAATATGCTATGTTTTAAATGTAGTTACGAATTCTAATCGTCTTTTATAACATTCCGAGGATACGCATATGAAAAAATTAATTTTTGGTGTGGTTATTTGCTCTTTATCGTTTGGCTCATTTGCTGCCGAAATGATGTCAAAGAATGATTTTATGAAAGTGAAGGATCAGTATGAAAAGATAGGCGATATCTCAACATCAGGTGAGACCAGCCCTTCAGATGCAAAAGCGGAGCTATCAGAAATGGCCGATAAAAAAGGCGGCGATGTGTTCGTGCTGACCTCAGCCAATACGAATAACAAAATTAAAGGTACCGCTGATGTATACAAGAAAAAATAGCGAAATAACGAAGCTATCTGTCTGAAATACAGACTGAAATAGATGATTTTTTTCGGAGCCTCAGGAAATATGTTCTTAATACAGGTTAATCGATGCCCTTTACTAACGTAAAGGGCATCTTTCTTACAGCACCATCAGGACTTTAAACCGTTTTCAGCGAGGATGAGCTGAACGTCGGTGACAGGACCTTATCTGCCCAGGCTGATGCGCGGATAACACGTCACGCTAATCCGCCTGCACTTGATTAACTCCAGGCGATGACGTTATCAGCCGTCAGGCGAAGGTTCCGCTAATCAGCCGCCGCCCGCCTCCCCCTATTTCTTATCCAGCGACCAGGTTGCACTGCGGATATCGACCTTCACTGGTAACAGACCAATCTGGGTAAACTTATCGGCCAGAGCCTGCTGCTGCGTGAAGACTTCAGGTGTCATCCGCTCAGCCCCGAACGGCATCCTTGCCAGCGCCCGTTGCCAGATCGGCTGCGGCAGACCGGTTGAGGTGGACATGATTTTTGCCGCCTCTTCCTGATGTTGATTGGCCCAGGTACTTAGCGACCCAAGCTCATCCACCACCTGGCTGGCGATTTGCGGCCAGGTTTCCGCAAACTTACGGCTGGCAAGATAGAAGGTGTAGTGTGGCACCAGGCCTTCGGCATTTTTAATCAGCAGCGCGTGGGCGTTGGTTTCAACTTCTGCGTAGTAAGGATCCCAGATTACCCAGGCATCCACTGCACCGCGCTGGAAAGCGGCACGCGCATCCGCGGGTGGCAGATAGACCGGTGTAATGTCTTTATAGCTCAGCCCCGCCTGTTCCAGCGCAGTGACCAGCAGATAGTTAACGTCAGAGCCTTTATTCAGCGCCACGCGTTTGCCTTTGAGATCCGCCACGCTTTTAATGGGGGAGTCGGCGGGCACCACAATCGCCTCAGTTTTGGGGTTGGCGGGAGAATGTGCCAGATAAACCAGATCGGCCTGTGCGGCCTGAGCAAAAGTCGGTGGCGCGTCGCCGGTTGCGGCCAGATCGATACTGCCGATGTTCAGGCCTTCCAGCATCTGCGGCCCGGCCGGGAACTCAATCCAGTGAACCGCAATCCCCTGTTTCTTAAATTCCTGATCCAGCGTGCCGCGATATTTCAGCAGGGCGAAGATATTGGCTTTCTGAAAACCAATGTTAACTGTTTCGGGCTTCTCTGCTGCAGCCTGGGTGTTGAACGCTAATCCCGCCTGGGCGGCAATAATTAATGCGCTAAGCAAAACTCTTTTCATCTCTCATTCCTGAGTCTGGTTGTTGTCAGCGCAACATAACAAACGCAGGTTGAAGCGCTTAGCGATCAAATGTTCGATGCTTAGCGAAAAAAACGCTATGGATGCCAGACCGACTCACGTACCCGAATGGCGCGACTCAATAGCCCCAGTGCATAGAAGCGGTCAGCGATGGTCTGCTGTTCCCGGATGATGGCTAAGTTCATGCGCTGGGTCTGGTGGCTGCGCCGCGCTAAGGCATGCATCAATGAAGGCGCTGATATCCCGAGTTCGGTGGAGAGCAACGCAGCGGCTTCAGCACGGTGTGCATCGATGTAGCGGCCAGTCTGCTCCAGCGCGGTGAGCAGAACCTGCAGCAGATCGCCCGACTGCGCGGCGAACCCGCGTTCGGCAAGGTAAAACTGATGATTATTGACCCGGCCGGTGCCATCAGCGATCACCCTGAACTGTCCGCTGTTCTCTGCATCGCTGAGCAGCGGATCCCACATCATCCAGGCATCCACTGCGTTGAGATCGCTGGGCGTCAGCGGATATTTGGGCGGTGCATAGACGATGCGCACATCATCCAGCCCTAAACCCGCTTCATCCAGAATCTGCAGCAGCAGATAGTGAACGTTGGAACCACGATTTACGGCGATGCGTTTTCCTCTGAGATCGCCAATCTGCTGAACCGGGCTGCTGTTCGGTACCAGCAGTGCCACGCTCTGCGGCGCAGCGGGTTCCCAGGCAACATAAACCATCGGGCTGTTGCTGGCCTGCGCAAACAAGGGGGGAACTTCACCGGTCGTCCCGAAATCGATCTCCTGTTGGTTCAGCGCATGCAGAAGCTGCGGACCCGCAGGAAACTCACTCCACAGCACGCTGACGCCTCTATCGGCCAGCTGCTGTTCCAGTGACTGGCGCGCTTTCAGGATGCCGAGGTTGCCAAATTTCTGATAACCGATGCGTAGTTCCCGCTCCCGTTCGGGCTGCTGATTCAGAGAAGTGTCGCGCTGACGCAGTGAAGTGCGGCGCGGTTTAATCACCCCCAGATGGCCCAGTTGGGTGCGCAGCGTATGACGACTGATGCCAAGCAGCGCGGCGGCCTGCAGTTGATTGCCCTGAGTGAGTTCCAGCGCATTCTTTATCAGCGCCTCAATCACCCGGGGATAGAGCGGTGTTTCGCTCTGCTGCATCTGCTGCCGTAAAAACTGATCCAGCGCC
This sequence comes from Pantoea sp. 18059, assembly GCF_902706165.1. Lineage (NCBI taxonomy): Bacteria > Pseudomonadati > Pseudomonadota > Gammaproteobacteria > Enterobacterales > Erwiniaceae > Pantoea > Pantoea sp. 18059. Next base: position 57,279 of record NZ_CACSJS010000009.1, on the reverse strand, counting down.
TCCTCTCCCGGTGGTAACTCGCTACCCGTGAGGTTATTCAGCCGGAGCTGCTGCGGCGTGACCAGCGAGGTTTTGCTGAGCAGGACGGCATTATGCAGGGTGTTCTCCAGCTCGCGAATGTTGCCCGGCCAGCTGTAGTCCATCAGCGTGGCGACAGCATCTTCACTGAGACGTAACTGAGGTCGGCCCAGACGGCGCGCATAGAGCTGCAGGAAGTGAGTGGCCAGCACCGGGATATCTTCGCATCGCTGGCGCAGCGGCGGCAGCGTGACGCTGGCCACATTCAGCCGGTAGTAGAGATCTTCCCGGAAGCGCCGTTCACGAATCGCCACCGCCAGGTCGCGGTTGGTGGCCGCAATGACCCGCACATTGACCTTTACAGCCCGGGAGGAACCCACACGGGTAATCTCGCGCTCCTGCAGCACGCGCAGCAGCTTCACCTGCAGCGACGCACTCAGTTCACCGACTTCATCCAGCAGCAGCGTCCCGCCCTCTGCCGCCTCAAACCAGCCGCGATGCCGATCCTGTGCGCCGGTAAATGCCCCTTTCTCATGACCAAAGAGCTCCGACTCCGCCAGACTCTCAGTGAGGGCACCGCAGTTGACCGCCAGAAATGGCTGTCTGCTGCGGGCGCTGTGATGATGCAGATAGCGCGCCATCACCTCTTTGCCGGTGCCGGTTTCACCAATGATCAGCACCGTCGCGTCGGTAGGCGCAAGCTGATCCAGCACGCTTTTAAAGGCGCGCGATGCGGGGTCAATCAACTCAGGGCTGGTAATTTGCATCTCATTTACCGGGTTAACTGGAAAGCCATGACCATACCGCGTGGCTAACGCGGAAACGAGAGGCTAACCGGACCGGATTGTTGCCAATGCAGCAGGCTGTAACTTTACCTGTCGCAAATGCAGCAATATGCATCAAGCGAAATTATGAATATATCGTTGAATTAATGAGATAAATATTAAGTAGCAGACTGGCACGCATCCTGCTAACAGCTATATAACTAAAGAATTTATGCCTATGTATTAAATTCAAATATCGTTATAAAGGAATCTGCTAATGAGTCATGCGACACAGGAAAACCTCAACCTCTTCTGGTTTCTGCCCACCCATGGCGATGGGCGCTATCTTGGCACCACCGAAGGCGGCAGAGCAGTCGATTTACCCTATTTACAGCAGGTTGCGCTGGCGGCAGATAATCTGGGCTACTACGGTGTATTAATCCCGACCGGTAAGAGCTGTGAGGATTCCTGGCTGGTCGCCTCTGCGCTGGCACCGATCACCAAAAAGCTGCGCTATTTAGTGGCCGTGCGTCCTGGTCTGCAACCGCCAAGCCTGGCGGCGCGTATGGCGGCTACGCTGGATCGGCTTTCTGGCGGACGGTTATTGATTAACGTGGTCACGGGTGGCGATCCGGTTGAGAACAAAGGTGACGGCATCTTTCTGAGTCATGAAGAGCGCTATCAGGTGACCAGAGAGTTTCTTGAGGTCTACTCCCGCCTGCTGAAAGGCGAGAAGGTCGATTTTTCGGGTGATCACATCCGCGTGGAAGGCGCTGAGATCCTCTTTCCGCCGGTGCAGGAAAATGGCCCACCGCTCTATTTTGGTGGCTCGTCTGATGCCGCTATCGACGTTGCGGCGAATCAGATCGACACTTATCTGACGTGGGGCGAGCCGGTTGAACAGGTGGCGGAAAAACTGGCGGTGGTTCGTCAGCGGGCGCAGGAGAGTGGCCGTAGCCTCTCCTACGGCATCCGGCTGCATGTCATTGTCCGTGAAACCGAAGAGGAAGCCTGGGCGGCGGCCGATCGGCTGATTTCTCATCTGGATGAAGAGACCATTGCCGCCGCGCAGAAGATCTTTGCCCGCATGGACTCAGCCGGACAGGCGCGGATGAGCGCGCTGCATCAGGGCTCGCGAGACAGCCTGCGCATTGGCCCCAATCTCTGGGCAGGCGTCGGCCTGGTGCGCGGCGGTGCGGGTACTGCGCTGGTGGGGAGTCCGCAGCAGGTAGCCGATCGCATCCGGGAGTATCAGGCGCTGGGGATCGAGAACTTTATTTTCTCCGGCTATCCGCACCTTGAAGAGGCGCACCGCTTCGCTGAACTGGTGATGCCGCTGTTACCGCTGGCTGCAAACGCCGAAAAGAGACAGCGCAGCGTGAACACCGGTCCTTTTGGTGAAACCATTGGCGGCGACCGTCGTCCTGATAAACAGGCCAGCGCCAGTTAACAGAAGAGAAGGTTCGCTTATGTCACAGCAGCAGATAGTCATTATCGGTGGTGGTTTTACCGGCACCGCGCTGGCGATCCATCTGGCCCGGGCTGGCCAGGCAGGGTTGCATGTGACGGTGATTGAACCACGAGCGCAGCTTGCTCAGGGTGTGGCATACGGCACCACCGATCCGGCCCACCGCATCAATGTGCCAGCCGCCAGAATGCAGCTTGCTGGGGATGAGGAGGGCATATTTGACCGCGACTATCGCGCATCGCCCGCCTTTCAGGCCGACCCGGAGGCGTTGTGGCGTGACGGCAATGTCTACCCGCAACGCGGGGAGTTTAGTCGCTGGGTCAATGCGCAGTTTGTGCATCAGCAGCAGCATTCGCCGGTAAAACTTAGTCATCTGCGTGATAGCGCGGTTGCGCTGCAGCATGGTGTAGTGACCACAGCCTCAGGGCAGAAGATCCGGGCCGATCAGGTGGTGCTGGCCATCAGCCATCCACCGCCGGACCTGCCTGCGCTGCTGAAGCCCTTACAGGGGCATCCGGGGTTGATTGCCAATCCCTGGCAGAATGGCGCGCTGGCACAGGTCGCACCTGACGATCGGGTAGCGATTATCGGTTCAGGGCTGACCATGTCCGATGTGGTGGCATCGCTGCATCGCCAGCAGCATCGCGGAGAGATTACCGCCTTCTCACGCCGTGGACAGCTGCCGCGAGCCAACCTGAGCGGCAGCGATGAGAGCTACACCCTGGATTACAGTCAGCCACAGCCCGCCAGCGCACGTGGCTGGTTACATCGGGTGCGTCAGGAGGTAAAACAGGCAGCCGCGTTAAATCTCCCCTGGCAGCTGGTGCTGGATGATATCCGCCGTAACGGCCAGCGTATCTGGCAGAGCCTTTCACTGCATGAGCAGCAGCGTTTTCTGCACCATCTACGCCCCTGGTGGGATGTTCACCGCTACCGGATTGCCCCGCAGGTAAGCCAGATACTCAACCAGCAGCAGGCGAGCGGTCAGTTGTCACTGCTGGCGGCGCGTCTGATGGGCGCGGAAGCGGTGGGAAACAATCTTCAGCTGACGCTGCGCCGGCGTGGAGCGCAATCAGAAATCCGGGTGGTGGAAAAAGTGATTGTCACCACCGGGCCAGCGCACAACGCACTGCTTAAAAGTAACGCGCTGCTGCGCCAGCTCCACGGCGACGGCGTGATTCAGCCCGACCCGCTGGCGCTGGGCATCCAGGTGAACGCGCTGTCACAGACGCTGAATGCGCAGGGTGATGCCAATCCTCATCTCTATGTAGCCGGGCCTGCCGCGCGTGGTCGCTTTGGCGAACTCATGGGATTACCGCAGGTTGCAGAACATGCTGAGTCCGTAGCACGGCAGCTACTCTCCACTACGCCGCTGCCCCTCAGCGAGCGATGTCCCGGCTCACTCATCTACTGAATCACCCTTCCGGAACAATCACTAAAAGGTGGGCGGCAAGCGATTGCCGCATCCGCCCAGGAGTCGCTATGTCATCGCAACGTGAAATTCGCCTGAATGCTTTCGATATGAACTGTGTCGGTCATCAATCGCCCGGCTTATGGGCGCATCCCCGGGATCGTTCCTGGCAGTACAAAGATCTGGAGTACTGGACCGACTTAGCACGCCTGCTGGAGCGCGGCAGGTTTGATGGACTGTTTATTGCTGATGTGCTTGGGGTCTACGACGTGCTCAATGGCAATAACCAGGCCGCGATTCGGCACGCCACGCAGGTGCCGGTAAACGATCCGCTGGCGTTAATCACGCCGATGGCGCTGGTGACGGAACATCTGGGCTTTGGCCTGACCGCCTCACTGTCGTTTGAACACCCCTACCCGTTTGCGCGGCGGATCTCGACGCTGGATCATCTGACCAAAGGCCGCATTGGCTGGAATATTGTAACCTCCTATCTGGAAAGCGGTGCGCGTAATATTGGACATCAGGCCCAGACCGATCACGATGCGCGCTACCACTATGCCGATGAATATCTGCAGGTTATCTATAAGCTGCTGGAGGGAAGCTGGGAAGATGGCGCGGTCCTGCGCGATCGTGAACGTCATATTTTCAGCGACCCGAATAAAATCCATCCGATAAATCATCAGGGTAAATTCTTCCAGGTGCCCGGCATCCATCTGTGTGAACCTTCGCCGCAGCTCACGCCGGTACTATATCAGGCGGGCGCCTCCAGCCGCGGTAAAGCGTTTGCGGCGGAGCATGCCGAATGCGTGTTCGTGGCGGCACCTTCGAAAGTTCTGCTGAAGAAAACCGTGACGGATATTCGCCGGAGAGCCGCTGAAGCGGGACGCGATCCCCGCTCCATACTGATCTTCAACCTGCAGACAGTCATTGTGGGTGAAACCGACCTGGCGGCGCAGGCCAAATGGCAGGAGTACAAACGCTATGTCAGTTACGAAGGCGCGCTGGCGCTGATCTCAGGCTGGACCGGCATTGATTTCGGGCAGTATCAGCCGGATCAGGTACTGAAACATCTGCACACCAATGCGATTCAGTCGGCGGTTGAGACATTCTCCACTGCCGATCCCAACCGCCAGTGGACGGTACAGGGCCTGGCAGACTGGGTGGGCATTGGCGGATTTGGTCCGCTGCTGGTGGGCAGCGCTGAAACGGTGGCCGATGAGCTGCAAAGCTGGGTCGAAGAGACAGACGTCGATGGTTTTAACCTCGCCTACGCCGTAACGCACGAAACCTTTACTGACGTGGTGGAACTGCTGGTGCCGGAACTGCAAAAGCGTGGCGTCTACAAGCAGGAGTATCAGCCCGGTACGCTGCGTGAAAAGTTATTTGGCCAGGGGCCACGGCTGGCGTTGCCGCATCCGGGTGCCGGTTATCGCCGGAGTGCTGATGTGGAACAGCGAGCAGCAAGGGTGGAAGTTTCATAACAGAGACGGCTGGCTGTCCGGCATGAATAACCGGCGCATAGCAAAGTGCAAAGAGATAAGAGTACGTCTTGTCGCCGGTTGATGACAGGCATTACCGGACCGGTCATTGCTGTTAACCGTTGCTAAACAGGTCTGCCATATACTGCTGAAACTTCACCCGTTTCAGCAGTATAAAAAACAACATTTCGCTGAACGCTACCGGATGAATTTTATATTTCATGCGGGGTCTGGTGTGGGTGAGATATAACCATATCTTATTGAATTAATTATAATAGTTATCTGATTTTGTTGGTTGTTAACTATGCCAGTAATTCATATAAAACCCTCGCTACCTGCTGAATATAATAACGAGGATACGATGAGTACATTAGAAATTGACAACACCTTAACTGCGCCACCGCCTCACTCTCAACCGGTTCGATCGGTGAGTGATGTGGCCCGGCTGATCAACAGTAACACCGAGAAAAACAGATATGCGCGCTGGATTGTTTTCCTGGCGCTGGGCGGCGTGTTTCTTGATGCCTACGATCTCACTACCCTCTCCTACGGCATCGATGATGTGGTGAAGGAGTTTGGTTTAACCCCGGTACTCACGGGCCTGGTGACGTCGTCAATCATGATCGGCACCATTGTGGGTAATCTGGTCGGCGGCTGGCTGACCGATAAATATGGCCGTTACTCAGTGTTTATGGCGGACATGCTGTTTTTTGTCGTCTCCGCCATTGCGGCAGGTCTGGCTCCCAACGTCTGGGTGTTGATTGGTGCCCGCTTTCTGATGGGCGTCGGCGTCGGGATCGATCTGCCGGTTGCCATGGCCTATCTGGCAGAATTCTCTAAGTTCTCCGGCAAGGGCAATAAAGCATCGCGCCTCGCAGCCTGGTGCCCGATGTGGTATGCCGCTTCGTCTGCCTGCTTCTTTATTATTTTTGCACTCTATTTCCTGCTGCCCGCCGAACATATCGACTGGCTGTGGCGCGCCTCGCTGCTGTTTGGCGCCGTACCGGCGCTACTGATTATTGCGGTGCGCAGTAAGTTTATGAATGAGTCACCGCTGTGGGCGGCGAATCAGGGCGACCTGAGCGGTGCGGTGCGTATTCTGCGTGACTCTTACGGCATTGTTGCGCATGAGGAGCCGCCCGCTAAAACCGATGCGGTGAAAGCGAAGCCGAAAGTGCGTTTCCGCGTACTGTTTCAGAAGCCTTATCTGGAGCGCACGGTCGTCAGTGCGGTGATGAACGTCTGTATTTCATTTGAATACACCGCCATCGCTTTCTTCCTGCCCTCTATCCTGGCGCAATTTCTCGGCGCGGGCGTATTTGAAACTATCTCTGCCTCGCTGGGACTGAATGCGTTGTTCGCCTTTACCGGCGGGCTGTTGGGGATGCGACTGGCGTGGAAATTTCCCTCACGGCATGTCGCAATCGCCGGATTTGCGCTGCAGTTTATCGCGCTGATTTCGCTGGCATTGATTGGTCATCCCCAGGCGACAGCTGGCGTGGTGTTTGCGGTGCTGATGCTGGGTTTGTGGCTCTTTGCAGAGGGATTCGGACCCGGCGCGCAGTTGATGATCTATCCGGCGCTCTCCTACCCGACCCACATACGCGCCACCGGTGTCGGCTTTAGTCGTTCGCTCTCCGGTGTGGGCAGCGCGCTGGCGCTGTTTATTCTGCCAATTTTGCAGGCGCGTTACGGCACCAATATGTTCTGGATTGTCTCACTGGCCGCCCTTATCCCGATTATTTTCCTGTTAATCATTCGTTTTGAACCGACACGACAGGACATCGATGAACAACCCGACTCAGGAGAGGATCATGTCTGAATTAAATCGCACCGAATTTGCCGAACTGGTTCAGCATTTCAGGCCGCTGTTCGCCCGCATCGCTGAGGGGGCAAGTGCCCGTGAAACCGAACGCACACTGTTGCATGAGCCGATCAGCTGGCTGAAAGCGGCGCGCTTCGGCACCCTGCGTATCCCTAAAGAAGAAGGCGGCTTTGGGGTTTCGCTGCCGCAGTTATTTGCTCTGCTGACCGAACTGGCTGAGGCAGATTCCAACCTGCCACAGGCGCTGCGTGCGCACTTCGCATTTATCGAGGATCGCCTGAACCAGCCAGCCAGTGAGGATCGGCGTCGCTGGTTCCGCCGCTTTGTGGACGGTGAGCTGGTGGGCAGCGGCTGGAGCGAGATCGGCGCGGTTAAGCTGGGTGAGGTCAACACTCAGGTTTCTCCCGATGAGGGGGGATGGCGGATCAGCGGTGAGAAGTTCTACAGCACCGGCACGCTCTATGCAGACTGGATTGATGTCTATGCTCAGCGCGCAGATAACGGTCGTGACGTGATTGCCCTGGTGAACACCCACCAGAATGAGGTGGAGCGCGATGATGACTGGGATGGCTTCGGGCAGCGACTGACCGGCAGTGGTACGACGCGCTTTCATCAGGCCCGGGTTGAACTGCCACATGTCTATGATTTCAGTGAGCGTTTCCGCTATCAGACGGCATTCTATCAGCATGTCTTACTGGCCACGCTGGCGGGCATCGGGCGGGCGGTGGTGCGCGATGCTGCTCAGGGCGTGGCGCAGCGTAAGCGTATTTACAGCCACGGTAATGCGCCGCAGGTGAAGCAGGATGTTCAGGTGTTGCAGGTGGTCGGTCAGATAAGCAGCTGGGCATGGGCAGCCGAAGCCGCCGTCGACCGGGCGACGCACTCGTTGCAGCGGGCATTTGAGCTGCAACTGAGTGGCGCAGATGAGGCACAGCTTCATGCGGCAAATGTGCTGGCCGAAGTAGAGTCCGCTCAGGCACAGGCGGTGGCCGTTGAGCTGGTGACGCGTGCGGCAACAGAATTCTTCAATGCGCTGGGTGCATCTGATACCCGAGTCAGCAAGGCACTCGACCGCCACTGGCGTAATGCACGAACGGTGTCGTCGCACAATCCGGTGATCTACAAGCTACGTAACGTGGGTGACTGGGAGGTGAACGGCACCGATCCGACCTTCATCTGGCAGATAGGCAATGGAAATGGCGTATAAAATCGCTATTTCATGGGCAGATATTTGCGTTTGGGAATTGATCAGCCTGCAATGGAAGCACCAAACCGACAGGTTTCATTTTATTCGGATGGGAAACTGACACTGGCCATTTAATAGTACTTATACTGTCCGTGATACAGGAAAGAGAAACGCTAAATGCGAAGATTATTAATTGCCATTTCTTAAGTATGAGCCAGGCGTTATTATCTTCAAGCCCGAACGTTTATTTTCGCGCAAAGGGAAAAGAGCCAGCATCACATCATGACGCTGGCTTTTTTTCATCAGTGCGTCTGTTTTAAGGCTTGCTTACAGGCTCTGGCATAGCTGAAGAGTGATGAGTTGAGATTTTCCAGCCCTTACCATCCCAGACATAAGTGAAAGTGTAACGTGCTGTGACGTGCGTGTTATCTTTAAAAGTAAATGTATAAACGCCGGTATCAATCGCTTTATTACAACCGATTCTGATAGTCCGGGAATCGATTTTACCGCTCGGCCCTTTTTTCAGGAAATCTTTAAAATAATCGATACGTTCCTGATCGGTCAGACGTACCTGATTTGAAATGGTCGGCAGCAAAACGGCATCGCTGACATATAATTCAGAGACTTTTGTTGCATCACCGGTTGCCAGAGAGTCATTCCAGGCGTCAAACAGGTTGGCTACATCCTGCTCTGAGGCTCTGACACAGGTCACGGACTGTTGTGCCTGCGTAACAACTGGGGCGCAGGAAAGACCTAAAAGACACAGCGATAATAACGTTTTTTTCATGAAAACATCCTCATATTTACCCTGGGTGAAGCCGACGTTCTGTGCGTTCTTCCAGACGCCGCCATAAAATGTGTATAACTCGTTAATACGTTTTAATCCTGCTGATCAGCCAGAATAAGACCGCTGCGATAAATACATTAGCCGCTTTATTCGATTAAAAAGCTGATGCATATACTTATCGACGCTTTTGATATGCAGGGGAACAAGATAGATGAAAGGAAGTGCTGTCTGGTATTTAAATCGGCGATAAGCTGGTATTTAGTTTTTTGTTCTGAGGGTTAATGCCTGGGTCTCTTTTGGTAGCGTAAATGACATGTCGCCTGTTCAGAGCTATGAACGTAATATCGGGAAGTTGTGTTTAATTTATGTGCTCTATAAAACTTTCAAAGGGTATTTCCTGTGAGCAGTGTTATATGGAACCTTTTTATGAGTCATTAATTTAACTGACTAACTAATTAATGTCGTCTGCCATTTTTCAACATCTCTATTTTGATGCTCCTGCTCATTATTGCGCTGGAAAAATAAAGCATCGTGATGCGCTGATTTATTTAAATAATGATTAAACCGTTCATACCCTGGTTTAAACGCGCCTTAGTTTGAGACATTTTTTTGCATCGTGGTTTCACTTGAACAACTCGCAGTGAGTTACGTTCAGCTATCGATAAAGCGTGTGACCTATACCTTCCCTGACTGACTGCGATGAGCGTCAATCCGTTAAAAGCCAGACGGGATCGGTTACGCCACACTAACTTCGTATAATTGTTCTTATACGAAGTCATGACATAGGGATGGTGCCGGGTTAAGATGGATAGCAGTAAAGTTCGCCCTGAAAATGACAACGCTACGTAAATTCTGACCGGTTATCCCCCTGCTTAGTTCTCAGAATTAACGTAGCGAGATCATCGGCGTCTTTGGTTGATAAGTGAGCAAATATGAGTGAGTTAGTGCCGTTAACCCCTCTGACGGTTGACCGGAATAGCGATATCACCGAGCGGCTCCGGCAGTTCGTTCAGGATAAAGAGGCTTTCTCACCTAACACCTGGCGACAGCTGCTTAGCGTAATGCGAATCTGCAATCGCTGGTCGGAAGATAACCAGCGCAGCTTCCTGCCGATGAGCGCAGACGATTTGCGTGACTATCTCTCTTTTCTGGCTGAAAGCGGCCGGGCCTCCTCAACCGTCACTTCACACGCGGCGTTAATTTCGATGTTACACCGTAACGCCGAATTGCCGGTGCCCAATGTCTCTCCGCTGGTTTTCCGGACGATGAAGAAGATAAACCGTGTGGCGGTGATCAACGGTGAGCGGGCAGGCCAGGCCGTGCCCTTCAGGCTGAGTGACCTGCTGGCGCTGGATAAAGAATGGTCAGGTTCTGATAACCTTCAGGCGCTTCGCGATCTGGCTTTTTTACATGTGGCTTATGCAACGCTATTGCGTATCAGTGAACTGTCGCGTTTGAGGGTGCGGGATGTGATGCGTGCCGGTGATGGTCGCATCATTCTGGATGTGGCATGGACAAAAACTATTGTGCAGACCGGCGGATTGATTAAGGCGCTCAGCGCCCGTTCAACTCAACGACTGGAAGAGTGGATTGAAGCGTCAGGGCTATCCAGCCAGCCTGATGCCTGGCTGTTTACTGCAGTACATCGGTCTGGCCGGCCACTGATTGCCGAAAAGCCGATGAGCACAAGGGCACTGGAACAGATTTTTAGCCGGGCATGGCGCACTGCCGGAAAAGAGGGCGCAGTAAAGGCCAACAAAAATCGCTACACCGGCTGGAGTGGCCACAGCGCCAGGGTAGGAGCTGCGCAGGATATGGCAGATAAAGGTTATCCGATTGCCAGGATCATGCAGGAAGGCACGTGGAAAAAACCAGAAACACTGATGCGCTATATTCGCCATGTGGATGCACACAAAGGTGCCATGGTGGAGTTTATGGAGCAATATGGTGACCCTGATTATCCTGGCTGATGGCTCCTGAAATGAGAATAAAGCCCTTATTCAGGCTGAAGTTATCCACAGAAAAAGTGGACAGCCTGTGTGTAAGCCGGTACGGATTATCGCTGCGGCGGGCATCCATAGCGTTCATCCGGCTGATTTAATTGATTTATTCTTACTGCCATACCGCATGCTGCGAATCTGTCTGCAAAACAGGAGCTGCTATCCATAATAAGGGCATGCTGCAGTGCATGGTCAGACCTGCTTTGGTAAGTAACCGCCTTAGCGAGAAGGATAATGCTTCTGGCGGGGTTAATTGTCATGCTGCCTTTGTCACTGCTCATACGCTAATCATCCCACTATTCTGGCTTCAAATTCGTAAGAACAATTAACAGGACAATCCTCACCTGTCCGCTGCGGCCAGGAATCGCCGGCAGCGGAAAGAGTGAATGTCATCAGTACTTATTTTTACCGGGCAAAGCCTTTCTGCTTATCACAGCCGCCGTGGCAGCCGCTGCAGCTCCCCTTTTCCTCCCTGAGCATGACCGGTATTGACTGCACCCGGCTTCCCGCTTTTCGCAATGCCAGCAGGATGATTCCGTTCAGCACCAGCACAATTATCAGGCAGGTCGCACTAAATGCAGGATGGTCGGCAAAAGTGACGGTCTGGTAAAACAGCGTGGCGGTGGCGTAGGCAATATTGAGTCCCCAGAAGAAGGAGAACATCATCCATTTTTTACCGGCTTCCCGCGCAATAGCCCCCATGACCGAGACGCAGGGAACATAAAGCAGGACAAAAATTAAGTAACTGTAAGCGGCAAAGCCACTGCCAAATTTGGCTGACATCACGCCCATCGAACCAGTCGCCATCTCACCATCGCCTTTACTGGCATCGATGGGATGGGCCAGCGCATCAATTCTGAAGGCAGCCGTTAACCCCGCCCAGGTCTCTGTCAGCGCCTCTTTAAGCTCACCAGGCAGGTCAAAAGCCTGCGGATCAAATTGACTGCTCTGGATTGCCTCTGTGGTGTAAAGGCTGTTGAGCGTGCCGACCACGACCTCTTTCGCCATGATGCCGCTCACCAGCCCCACTGTTGCCTGCCAGTTATCCTGAGTGACCCCAATCGGCAACAGCACGGGGGTGATCGCTTTGCTGGTCGCCGCCAGCGCAGAGTGGTTAATGTCATTAACCATCTGGCCATTAAAGGCAAAACTGCTCAGTACGCCAATCAGCATGCTCACCAGGATAATCACCTGTCCGGCTCGCACCACAAACATTTTCAGCCGTTGCCAGGTCTGCAACAGCAGGCTTTTGAGGTGAGGCCGGTGATAGACCGGCAACTCCATGATAAACGGCGAGGCTTCTCCGCCCAGCAGGGTATGCTTAAGCACCAGCCCGGTCGCGATGGCCACCACAATGCCAAGCAGGTAGAGGGAGAAAACCAGGCTGGAACTGTGGGTGTTAAAGAATGCCGCAGCGAAAACCGCAAAAATCGCCAGCCGTGCGCCACATGACATAAAAGGCGCAATCAACACCGTCAGCAGACGCTCACGCGGTGTATCCAGCGTCCGTGTCCCCATGACCGACGGGACATTACAGCCAAAGCCGACAATCAGCGGCACAAAGGATTTTCCCGGCAGGCCCAGTGACTGCATCAGACGATCCATCACAAAAGCGGCGCGCGCCATGTAGCCGGAGTCTTCAAGAAAAGCGAGGAACAGGAACATCAGGCCAATCTGCGGAATGATCGGCAGCACGGTATTGATACCGGCACCGATACCCTGCGCCAGGAAAACCGTCAGCCAGTCAGGGAAGTGGCAGACATAGCCCAGCCATTGCGCACCATGAATGAATATCGCCACCGAACTGCTGTCGAACAGTGGCTGTAGCGCGGCACCAATGTTAATTGAAAGAACAAACATCACATACATCACTGCCAGGAATATCGGAATGCCCAGCCAGCGGTTCAGCACAATTTTATCGATCCTGCGGGTCAGACCGGCGGGCATTGCGTGATGAATGTTACTCACTGCCGCGCAAAGCGCATTGATGGTGCGATAGCGGTAATCGGCAATCTGTACGCCGGTCTCTCCTCCGGCCTGCTGCATAATCTCGGGCAAATGCGGAACCAGCGCCGGACAAAGTTTCTGACTGTTGATATCCCCTTCCAGCAGTTGCAAGGCCAGCCAGTAGCGTTTTTGTGGGGCTATGGCGGCGGGCATCTGTTGGCAGAGCTGCTCAATGGCCGTTTCAATCGCGGCCGGATAACGTACCCGTTCAGGTGCGCGGTAAATATGGGGCTGGTCAATCAGCGCTTTGAGCAGGGCAATGCCATCACCTTTGGTTGAGGTCAGTGAAACGACCGGACATCCGAGATGAGCTGACAGTGCTGCGACATCAATAGTGATGTTCTGGCTGGCGGCAATATCCTGCATGTTCAAAACGACAATGCAGGGCACGCCCAGTTCCAGCAGCTGAAAGGTCAGGAACAGATTACTTTCCAGACTGGAGGCATCGACGACGTTAATCACCACATCGGCGTGATCCTGATAGAGATACTGGCAGGCGATGCTCTCATCTATCGAACTTTCAGCAGATAGCGTTGTCAGCGATCGGGTGCCTGGCAGATCAATAAGCCTGACATCTGACTGCGCGGTAAAAAATTGACCCTCTTTGCGCTCAACTGTGACGCCAGCCCAGTTCCCGACCCGCTGTCGGGCACCGGTGAGCTGGTTAAACAGCGTGGTTTTGCCGGTATTAGGATTACCAATCATCCCGATGGTTATCTTCTTCATCAGACGATTTCCTCCAGGATGATGTCGTCCAGGTCACGCTGCCGCACCGCCAGGCTGACACGGCGGGTAGAGATCTGCACCGGATCGCCCATTGGCGCCACGCGAATGACCTCAATAACTGCGCCGGGAAGCATGCCCATTGTCAGTAATTTCTGGCGCCAGGCGGAATTTACCGATGGCTGATAGCCAAGGATCCGGTAGGTGCTGCCCATATTCATTGCCATATCACGCCCTGCCTAAAAGTAAGAAGCACTCATTCTATAAATGATACTCGTTTCGGTTTTTGATCTGGCATCAGGCAGGCAGAAGAAAACTGCCGTCAGGGTCAACGGCAGGTCAACAGCGCATTAAATGGGGGTTCTTCGAGGCGCGCGTTCAACAGTTAAAGGCGGATGTGGAGAATGTTGAATCATTCCCGCACTCTACATTTAGTTACATCATTCAATGTACCGTAAATAACTATTACGGCCCTTCGGGCCGTGCGGGGCGGCTAGTTAATGAGCACTCGGATTCACAGAACGGCTCCGTTCAGGTTTAATAAAAAAAACCAATCTGGCAGGATAGCGCCGGTAACGTAATCTGCTCAAATAGGGTGTTGTAACTAAATTGCGGCCGCTGTAATGAAAGAAAGGCGTCCTGGAAGGATCATTTTCACAATGGCAGTGCCCTGATTTTCAGGCCACCACCAGGTGATGAGCGAATAAGGATTACTTAAGAACCCGAACCGTTTTTACATCAATCTCAACACTGTTCCAGTCTTTATCAACTTCACCTTCAAGACGGACTTTATCACTCGGTGATAACGATTGTCCCATCCAGCGCTTGTCATCAATATCGACATTAATCGTTCCGGTAGCATCTTTGAACTCATAAAGTTCATGCCCCACTTGTCTGATGATGTTACCTTCCAGAACGACCCATGCGTCATCACGCAGCGTCTTAACCTGAGCGACAGAAGAGACGCCGGGTGTCGGACCTTTAAATCCGCCCTGAGAATACCCCTGCCCTGCTGGATTAACAAAACCTTCCTGTGCAGCAACTCCAAAACTCATACCGGCAAACAATGCTGCTAAAAGAAACTTTTTCATATTTATCTCCGTTAAAATTGTCGGGCTAATTTACGATGCAGATCTTAACGGGATCTTAAGAAAATTGATTACCTCCATGTGTTTTAAAAATGTAATGAGCATGATGCGCACGATAAATCTGCATCAGAAAAACAATCAAAGTTAAATCCATGTTGTTAACAAAATAAATTGATAGATAAACAGTTACGTGAGAGCTGAACTTTTAACATTCACTGTATTATGGTCATTGTTACGCTTTCACTTTGCATCATTTCTTATAAATCCCATAGCTAACATGTCTGTTAACAGATATTATTTCCTGGCATAGATATATCCCAGCATTAAAACATTATGTATCGCAGTTTTGCTCATTAACTATTTTTTCTTTTTACAACCACTCAACTGAGTGGTTTTTTTCTATGCCTGGTTCCCGATGATAGTAACAAAACCCGGTAACGCTGAGTATGCAGTGTATCGACAACGGCTCCCATTCGGAATGCAGCCCTTTCTGACATTAAAAGGGGAGAATGTTGCCTGATACTGTCTGAACATGCATAAACAGAAGAGGAGAGTGGTGATAGCCTGATGCCTACCCAAACTGACAAGAGATAAAGGAACATGCGGAATTTACCGAAGTTCGGAGATTCGCCAGCGTGAGCCTACGAGTAAATGCGTTTAGTTCAGTCTTTGAACATCAGCCTGTGCTTCTTTCAGATTCATTTTTGCGGATTCGAGCTTAAGTTTCTTTTCCTCTACCTTGCTGGTTTTCTTCCTGATTCTCTCAGTACAAACTTCTGCCTTTGCTTCCGCAAGTACTGGTCGCAAAACAATCAATACCCGCCATGGTTGCTTACTCCTGAGCAACCCATGATATTGATCCAGATCATTATCATCCTGATAAAGAGGCAAACAGCCGGATTGTTAGCATGTCGTTTAACAATCACAGCGAATAATGCCGCATCTTCTTAAAAAGAAACGACAGGAAAGTAAAATGACATCTTTTAATTCTGGCAAGAAATTCGCTTTTGCTATTGCGATGATAACTTCTGTTATGTCCCTTTCCGCCTGCTCAAGCAATTATGTGATCTCCACCAACGATGGGCACATGATTACGACTCATGGCAAACCCGCAAAAGATAAAGAAACAGGCATGATCTCTTATAAAGACACGGATGGAAACATGCATCAGTTACAACAGCACGATGTTAAAGAGATTGTGCAAAAGTAATCCTGCTTTAATAGTACTCTTAATCATTATCCTGAAAATCTGATTCTGTGGAAAAACTGAGCAATGAAAATTTCTGTAATTGGCTTTGGCTTATTATTGTGTGCATCCTCCTCAGCCATGGCCATTGGCCTGAATGCCGAACAAAGTAAAAACACCTCGGTACTGGACGCAGAAATCGGCCGTTCATCCGGCGGGCTTTATGTTGATGGTCAGTGGATCAAAAATACGGCGGATGGTGTTCAGATTGGTCAGGCGGGTACCGGTTATAACCTTGAAATTGGACCTGTGATGCTGACGGCTGGCGTTAAAGCCGCTTACATCGGCGGCAAAAAAGGAGATAACGGCGTTGCGTTTCCTGTTGGCGGCGGTGTGAAAATCAATCTGCCCGCTAATTTTGCGTTGTATGGAGAAGGTTATTCCGCCCCGGAACAGCTGACCAACAGCGTTAAGAATTTCGTTGAGGCCAATGGCGGTGTCAGCTGGTCACCTGTGGATCCACTGGTGTTAAAAGTGGGCTATCGCTATGCGGGTGTTGATGGCAAAGATGGACGTCCGGGTCATACCCTGATCGATGGTCCCTATATCGGTGGCGGCCTGACATTTTAACGTCGGATGACTCTTCCCTTTTTTTGTGGTGAGGAAACCCTGCCGATCGGTTTCCTTACTCAATCACTCGTCTCAACTCAGGCGGGGAGCACTGAGAAACAGATTATGAAACCTCTTATGCTGATGTTATTTACTCTCTGTCTGACCGGATGTGTGCAGTATAAATGGGTCAAGCCAGATGCATCTGAACAGCAGGAAACAATAACGGAAACAGCCTGTCGGGCCCAGGCACTGCGGGATTTACCCCCTGACAATGTCGTTAGGGGTAAATACACCTCAAAAGACAGTAAATATAAAACCACTGACACCGATTACTCCACCAGCGACGCCAATGAAAGCCAGCGAGAGATACTGGTTAAAGATTGTATGTTTAAAAGAGGCTGGCAACAGATCGAGGTACAGCAATAGCCCCATTCCCCTGACTGAGGCCAGGTTAATCCCTGGCCAGCTTTGATCAGCGTCAGAGGTCAGGTTCAGGTTTTATTTCTGTATCATCCTCTTGCCGATCAGTACGCTGCCGCCGGCACCGTTCCGAGCAATACAACACCTCGTCCCAGCATCGTTCCCACTTTTTTCGCCATGACATCGGTTTATTACACGTTTTGCAGTAGCGAACCGGTAATGACTTTTTATTGCCTTTGAACACGCCAGTCTCTCCTGAGAACCCCTTATAACGCTGACAATAGCGTCTCTTATACAGTTTAGCTTGCTTGTGAGTAAGTATTGAGGGCAATTGAGATCGCACTGTTTACCGCTTCATCGGCGCATAAGGCAATATGGTACCCGGATGATGTGGCTCAGGTTGCCTTGATTAGCGGACATCCTCTCTGGCCCCATACGGCGGCTAAAAAGTCATTACGCCCGTAAATAATCAATCCAGGGTCATACAGGTCACGCGTGATTCTGACTGTTTTATCCCCCTTTACTGGGGTTTGTCTCTCCAGGCTTTTAAAACAAAGCCATAACCCGTCTGGTGATGATCGCCTTAACCAGAACGTTAATTAAGTGATAAATTAATCTGATTTCATGACCTTACATATAGTCTGAATAAATCAGCCGCCTGATGGTTATTTTTTAGTAATTTTGCTATGCGTCCTTTACAACCCTATTATGGTGGCCTCATGGACATATCCAGCTTTATCTGGAGAAGTATGCACGGTGACTGCCTCTCGGAACAAAGCAGCTCCGCGATTAGCGAAGCGATTCCGCTGGAAAAGCGGCGTGAAAGCCCGGTTTATCCATAACGTAACTAAATTATTGAACATCATCAGATGAGGCACCTTTTTGACATTTTGAGCGAAGAGTGTAAAAAAAAGAGTAACTTTACTTTTGTTTAAGGGTCTTACGTTAATTACAGTTTAAACTCTTTGAGAAAGCGATTAATATGTTGGCGTTGAACTATCGGTTCTGTATTTTGATTCTTCGAAGGCAAGCATCTTAAAAAAGCAGGTCTGACGAAAAGCATCAGCGTGAACCCGCTCTGTATTTTATTATCTGAACATGACTATGGTGACTTTGATGAGTGACACTCTCAACAGCTTGAATAATATCCGTACCCTTCGCGCAAACGCTCGCGAGCTTGACCTTGCTGCCCTGGAAGAAATGCTGGAAAAACTGTCGGTTGTGGTGAGTGAGCGACGTGAAGAAGCACAGGCTTCTGAAGCAGCTAATCGTGAAAAAGCTGAGAAACTGGCAAAATACCGTGAATTACTGTTGCAGGAAGGTATCGATCCTAACGAACTGTTAAATGGTATGCCGACTGCACCAGCAGTGAAGAAAAAACGCGCTCCTCGTCCGGCTAAATATCAGTACACCGACGAAAATGGTGAGGTTAAGCAGTGGACTGGCCAGGGCCGTACCCCATCTGCTATTAAATCTGCCATTGATGCAGGTAAATCGCTGGATGATTTCCTGATTTAATTCAGTATGCATAATGAAACACCGCCTGCATCAGGCAGGCGGTTTTTTCGCCATAAATCGTCAGGCTCAAGCATCTCAATTACCGGCCAGCCTGTACCCTTTCCTTTCTCATCTTGTTATTGTCTCTCCATCCATAATCCTGCTCAGGCGTTACCCTGAACTCAATAACTGAAAAGCTTTACGCAGTCACGCAACAAGTAATGGGATTCATTCTGTTCTCTCAACCGCTTTATTTATTCAGCGATTGCGTGTTGCGGGCTGTGATAATTTCCAGTCCGATCTGCTGACCATAAGAGAGCTCAAGCGTATTGCCATCAGGATCGGCAAAAAATGCCCAGTAGCCGACTGGCACACCAGATTGCTGCGCGTCGCGTCGCAACACACCTTCGAGCCGAGCGAGTGCCACTTTTTCATCTATCTCTTCACGGCTGCTACAGGCCACGCCTATATGACCAAATGGACCCAGCGGCGTATCTTCATTGTTGTCAGATTGCACCAGCACCAGCGCAAAAGGTCGGGTTAAATCCGACAGCCATGCCACTTTCTGTGCTTCAGGAATGCCAGGTTCACGCTGATGTATCACCTGCATCCCGGCATAACGCTGATAAAAATCTACGCTCTTCTCTAAATCCCGTACCTGTAAAGCAAGATGAGTGAAACCGGTATCGTTTGACATGGCCGCTCCCTGTTTAAGTTGAGCTGTCACCATGCCACAGGCAGGATTCAGGATTTGATCACGGATGCTCAGCCGCTACGTTCTTCACACATGGCCTGGTTACGCCCTGCCCGTTTCGCGTGATACAAAGCCTCATCCGCGCGCGCTATCAGCGATTCTTTTTCCTGTTGTGAGTCTGAAGCAAGATAGACGGCGCAGCCTGCACTCAGGGTGACGTGCTTTTGCGGCAGTTCCGTGGTGAGATGCGGAATATCGAGCCTGTTAACGGCGTCGATGATCAATTCAGCGAAGTTCAAGGCGGCTGACAACGGCTGTCCGGGCAGAATAATGGCAAACTCTTCGCCGCCATATCGGGCCGTAAGTTCGTTTTTGCGGCGGGCGGCGTTTTTCAGAACAGTAGCCACTTTTTTCAGGCAGTCGTCACCCGCCACATGGCCGTAGGTATCGTTGAAACGTTTAAAATAATCGATATCGAGCAGGATTAATGACACCGGCTGGCCACTGCGCTCCGCGTTCTGCAGGCATTCAGTCAGCATGTGATCAAAATGGCGCCGGTTGGCAACACCCGTCAGCCCGTCACTCTGTGCCAGATTTTCCAGTGCGCGATTAGCCGCGGTCAGATCATCGCGTAATCGGGTCAGCTCAAGCTGATAACGCAGCGTATGCCGTGCCTGACGCAGTACAAATGCACCCAGTAAAAGAATAACAATCAGCAGCGCCAGGCTCAGAATCAGATCATGTACCCAGCTCTTGAGCCAGTGGTTAAACAGCGCGCGCTTGTCATATCCCGCGGCCACCACCAGCGGGTATCGCTGTGAGCGGACAAAGCCAAAGATGCGTTTTTTACCATCAAGCGCAGCGGTCCACTGACCGCTGCCTTTATCCGCATGGGCCAGCATCCTGAGGAAAAGCGGACTCACTGAGAGGTTTTTGCCGATGTAGCTATCCGGCATCGGACGGGCGTAAAGCACGGTACTGTCTGCCAGCATCAGTACCAGTACATCGCCTTCGCTAAGTTCATAATAGCTGTAGAAACGGCGGAAATAGTCCACTTTGACGGTGGCGAGTAAGACGCCCCGAAAGCCGTTAAAGGCATCGTTCACACGCAGCGTAACCGGGATCACCAGCTCGTGAGTGGTGCGGCTGCGAAGCACCGGGCCGACGTGCAGGGTATCGCGCGGGCTGGTGCGGTGATAATCGAAATATTCACGATCGGAATTATTGATGTCAGGCGGTATCCGGCTCATAGAAGTGGCTATCCATTTCCCCTGCGCATCATAGTAGAATAAGCCATGTAGTTGTGGCAGGTGGCTCTGCAACAGGCGCATCGTCTGGCTCAGCGCCTCGCCATCTACACCGGTTGTGGCAATCTGCTTTTCGAGCTCGCGTTGCACCTCGCGCAAAGAGAGCTCGGTCTGCAAAAATGTATCGTCCGCCTGGCGCGCCTGTGACAGTGACAGATTAACCGCCGTATCTTCAGCTTTATCGACGGTTTCATTCCAGTCTTCCCGCAGCGTCCACACATTTAAGCCAATCACCGCCACGCTGAGCAATACGCCTGAAAGGATAATACTTCTTAGCAGCGGCGAGATTTTTGGCGCTGAACCCTCATTTTTTTGGCGAAACTTCATGCCTGTCCTTAATAAACCCTGTTGACTGATTTAAGCACAGTTAATCAAAAGCAAAAATGCAAATCCCACAATCCTGTTTCAACAATGATAATCCGCAATTAACCAGCAGATTTCGCTTAAAATTTCTTCTTTATTGGTTCAACCAGCACCATTAATAGAGGATTAATAGCGAATAAGACTACACTAGCGCTTCAAATATCACGTGGGTAAATGTTACCCTTGCCAGCTGAATAATTTGCACTTCATTGATTAAGTTGAGTATTTGAGGATTTGTTATGAGTAAGAACCTGAGTAGCCTGAACAATATCCGCACGCTTAGTGCAGAGGCGCGCAATATGGCTTTGGATATGCTGGAAGAGTTACGCCAGAAATTAGAGACCGTAGTAAATGAACGTCGTGAAGAGGAAAACGCGCGAGCAGCGGAAGCGCGTGAGAAAGCAGAAAAACTGGCGTTCTACCAGGAGCTGTTAATGGAAGAAGGGATCAACCCGGCGGAGCTGGTGAAGAGCGCATCCCCCTCGGTAACCGGCAAAAAGAAACGCGCAAAGCGTCCGGCGAAATACCGTTACAATGACGAAAATGGTCAGGTTCGTTACTGGACGGGTCAGGGCCGAACGCCCTCCGTAATTAAGGCGGCCATTGAAAACGGCCAGTCGCTGGATGATTTCCTGCTGTAGTCGCATTTATTTCTGCCGGAATAGTGACCGTCATTACGCGGGAATATTCCGGCAGGCAAAGTCACAGGCGCAGAAATTCATCCGGGCCTGGTCACTCATCGTGCTGTCGTAATATCTCATCACTCATCACCGGATGCGGCCCCCGAAATGTCCGGCGCCACTCGCTGGGAGAGACGCCAAACCGGGATTTAAAACGCTGACGAAATGACACGGGCGAATCAAAACCCGCCTTTTCTGCCACACATTCAATGCTGATGCCGGTGGTTTCGAGTAATAGCTGGCTGCGTTGCAGACGCTCTGCTGTCAGCCACTCTCCCAGGGACATGCCTGTCGCCTTGTGAAAATGACGCGTCAGCGTTCGCCTGCTCATGCCAAGCGTCCGCGAAAGTGAGTCAAGATCCTGCGGCTGATGCAGATTCTGTCGCAGCGACGCCAGCAACGCGTTGAACTTACTGTCACGCGTTGTTTCCGGAACCGGCCGCTCAATGAACTGCGCCTGACCGCCTTCACGGTAAGGCGGCACCACCATGCGTCTGGCTACCCGATTAGCCATGGCGCTGCCATAGTGGTGACGGATGATATCCAGACAGCAGTCGATGCCCGCCGCGGTGCCGGCAGAAGTGATCAGACGAGTGTCCCGGGTATAAAGAGCATTACTGTCGAGGTGAACCTGTGGAAAGCGCTCGCTGAAGTCACGCTCAAATTCCCAGTGAGTGGCAGCACGATGCTTATCGAGCAAACCTGCATAAGCCAGTACGTAAGTGCCCAGACATAGTCCAACGATCTCTGCGCCGCGCTGCCAGGCTGCCACCAGCTTATCAAGCAGCGCCTGCGCAGGTTTTTCAGCCGGATTATGCCAGTAGGGCACGATAATAATGTCCGCCTGATCAAGCGGGTCAAGACCCTGTTCCACCGTAATTGACAACCCCATCTCTGAGATGACCGGGCCTGGTTTCAGTGCGCAGATATCGACATGAAACAGATCCGGCTGCGGCAGGGCTGAGCCGAACAGAATACAGGGAACTGAAAAATGAAACGGACTAAAACCGGCTGTTGCCAGCACCGCGACTCTCAGAGCAGCCATCCTCTCCCCCTTATTGTGTGAAAGCGTAGTGTTGAGAACTCACGGCACAATTGTGCCGGTTTAGTGCCACGACGCTCAGAACGTCATTGTTTCACCATCTTCCGGGATCAGCACCTGGTCAGCAATACCCTGTTCGGTAGTCCAGGCTCGCAGCTCTGCGCGCGTCAGCAAACAGTGGTTGATCGCCTCCATGTGTGAGGCAACCAGCGTTGCGTCAGGCAGGATATTCAGCGTGCGCTGGGTATCCTCTTTTCCCATGATAATCGGCCCATAGAGATCGTTGGTTGCATTGCCGATATTCATTACCACCACCTGCGGCTGAAAACGTTGCAGCGCTCTGACATAGGGTTTGACCCATACGGTATCGCCAGCTATATAGAGGGTTTTTTCTGCCGGATGGGTAAAGACCAGGCCACAGGCGTCACCCAGAATATCGCCCATCACTTTGTCGGCATATAACGCATTGCTGCCGTGCTGACCGTCGGTTTTATAAATCGTCAGGCCATCAACAAACGGATTCTCATCCTGCAGCACGCGAACATTTTCAAACCCCTGCGAACGAATCAGCGCTGCATCCGTTTCATCCTGGCTGTAGATCATCATCGTCTTCGGCACTAGCTGCTGCGCAGCCTCATCCCAGTGATCCATATGCGTGTGGGTGATAATCACCGCATCGACTGCCAGCAGTGCAGCGACCGGGACAGGCAGCTCAACCATCGGATTTCTCAGATGGGGACGGGCATTTCCGGCAAATCCGGGCCAGGCCTCTTTTTCGGCCAGCATCGGGTCGATCAGGAATTTTTTGCCTGCATAGTCCAGTAGCAGGGTGGCATTACGAATCTGGATCAGCTTCATTTTGGCTCCGTAAACAGTTTCAGTGAAATCAGCCAGGCTTACTGGCTACCATAAGATCACTTTACGGCACTGTTTACCTGCGCGTGACAGGCTCAGAGGACAGTGTTCGATGGAAACGGGCCAAACTGCACTATTTTCTTGTGGCAGGGTATCTATCGGTGCTGGCGTCGCGACGAGACAGCCCTGAATGTTCAGGAATGGCAGGCGTTCCGGAAGTTGCTTTTAACTCTTTACCGACAACGATAACGCTTTCTTCCGGTGTCTGTTTAAAGCATTGCCGGTTAAGGTATTAGTAGCTCTGGCGGGTCCCGGACCTGTGTTCTGATTATCAACCTTTGACAGGAGAGTTTGTGAACGACTTATGGAAATTGCACTGGCTGGAGGCATCGGGTGATGTTGGGCCTTATAAATCGTCAATAGTCAGGGCCGCTGAGCTCGCCTGCGAGCACCTCTCCTCCGTGACACGTGTCCCTCGTCTGGATATTCTGGTTCAGTGCATGCCGGAGGCAGTAATACCTGAAACCGGTTTTGCAGGCCGGGCTTACGGGCCCACCCTGTTCGGCCTGGCCATTGACCCGGCAAATCCGAATCTGCCCGGGATGCTGGAAAATGGCACGCTGGTGCGGCATATCGTGCATGAAGTCCATCACTGTTTGCGAATGCGCGGGCCGGGATATGGCTGGACGCTGGGTGAAGCGCTGGTCAGCGAAGGTCTGGCGGGTCAGTTCGTCTGCTGGCTGCTTAAAACGGCAGCAGAGCCCTGGGAGCAAGCCATAGAGCTAAGCGAGTTGCAGGCTAATCCAGTGCCGCTGACCACGCTGCAAAGTCCTCATTATGATCATTCTGCCTGGTTCTTCGGCACGGGTGACTTTCGCCGATGGTATGGCTATACGTTGGGCTACCAGATGGTTGCCGCATGGCGACGTGATAACGCGGAATGCGCTACAGAGAAATGGTTCAGCGTGACAGCCGATGAGGTGATTGCCGCGGGGCTGGCTAAGGGATTGCTGACAAATTGAGGATAAAAAAATGCCGCAGCAGGCTGCGGCATGTCATTTCAGATTCGCATCAGAAATCGGCTTTCAGAACCACACGGTAATTGGCTTTACCGGCGCGAACGTGATCCAGCGCTTTATTGATGTCAGACATCGGGAAGAACTCAACCTGTGGCGCAATATCCGCACGCGAGGCGAGTCGCAGCAGCGAACGCAGCTGGCCTGGTGAGCCGGTTGATGAACCGGTCACCGCTTTGTCGCCCAGGATCAGATCAAAAGCACTCACTTCAATCGGCTTCATCACGGCACCCACGGTGTGGAATTTACCCTGAGGTGCCAGCGCAGCGAAATAAGGTTTCCAGTCCAGGTCGACCGCCACAGTACTCAGGATCAGGTCAAAACGGCCTGCCTGCTTTTTCAGAGCTTCTGGATCACGGCTGTTAACCACTTCATCCGCGCCCATATCCAGGATCGACTGCTTCTTATCTGGCGTTGAGCTGAATGCCACCACTTCGGCACCCATCGCGTGCAGGATCTTGATTGCGATATGGCCAAGTCCGCCGATACCAATCACACCCACACGGCTGGTTGCCGTGATGTTGCTCATCAGCAGCGGTTTAAACACGGTGATACCGCCACACAGCAGCGGACCGGCGCTCGCCACATCCAGTTTTTCTGGCAGCGGAATAACCCATTGCC
This sequence comes from Pantoea sp. 18059, assembly GCF_902706165.1. Lineage (NCBI taxonomy): Bacteria > Pseudomonadati > Pseudomonadota > Gammaproteobacteria > Enterobacterales > Erwiniaceae > Pantoea > Pantoea sp. 18059. The sequence goes on along the minus strand of NZ_CACSJS010000009.1, from coordinate 32,171 downwards.
AGTCAGCACGCAGCTTCTCGGCAAAACCACCTTTGTTCATGATGGTCGGGATGCTGCCCTGCTGACAGTTAACCTGCTCGCCGTTAATACAGGCATCGCAGTGCTGACAGCTTTTTGCTGTCCAGCCGATTCCTACACGCTGGCCGACTGAAAGACCTTTGTTCTTAGCCGCTTCGCCCAGGGCTGAAACCCGGCCAATCACTTCATGTCCTGCAATCACCGGGAACTGAGAGATGCCCCACTCGTTGTCGATCATCGACAGATCTGAGTGGCAGACGCCACAATATTCGACCTGGACTTCGACTTCTTCGGCTGCCAGTTCGGCGGCATCGTACTCATAGAGTTCAAGGGCCTGGCCAGCCTGCATGGCTGCATAACTTTTAATTTTCATTCATACCTCTGCGTGGTTAATCACCGACAAGTGTAACAACTGAAAGCCCGCCCTGCCTGGTCGTTACGCTTACACCGCACTTTTTTGTCTTTTATGCTGATAAATCAGCCCTTAACCTGCGCACCGGAAAGAGTTTGTAACACCTTGAGCTGCGCGACGGCTTCCTGCATCGCATCCATCCCCTGCGTCAGTTCACGCAGGCTGCCGAGATGCTTCGCAATGTCAGCGCGCTCATGTCGCGTCTGTTGATTCATGGCCGCCAGCGTATCGGCTGCACTGATACTGCGCTCTGCCATCTGGGCGGCGGTCTGCGCCGAATCACTGGCCACCAGCCGGATACGTGAGATGGTGCTGACTGCCTCACCGATGTTACTGGCCGTAGCTTCAGCCTGCTCTTTTGAGGAGTGCGCCAGACGACGAACTTCGCCCGCGACCACAGCAAATCCCCGCCCAGCCTCGCCTGCACGAGCCGCTTCTACTGCGGCATTCAGCGCCAGGATGTTGGTCTGGAAAGCAATATTGCTGATGCCATGCGTAATCTCATTGATGCCGTTGGAAATTTTCTCCAGATCGTCCAGACCATCATCCAGCCGGCCCTGCGCCTGCTGACTCTCGGTGGCGATGTTACTGATGTTACGGATACTGCTCTCTGCCAGGCTCAGGGTTTCTCCCTGGCTCTGAGTGGCTGTTTCCAGCACCGGCAGCGCCTCCATCAGCGGCGTCAGCGCCTGCTGATAAGTGATAACCCGATCCAGCACCCGCGTCTGGATGCTGTTCAGCGCTTCCCAGCGGCGCAACGCTCGCTGCGCGTAGTGTGCCGCGTAGCCGGCGTACTCTACCGGGAACTGGCTCATCGCTTTGACGTCATGATTAAAGAACACCAGCGCGGAGAGCGTCTGATTGATGGGCACACCCAGGATTTCGCCGAAGCTGGAAAAACCGGCGGCGGCAATGCCTTTGAAGAAATGGGCATTATGCAGCTTATCGGCATTACCGACACGGCGCAGGATACAGTCGTTCATCAGGATCGCCGCGGGTTTGCCATGCTGAGCGGTAAAAGCCTGCCACTCCTGCTGCGTCGTCTGTTTAAAGTCTTTCTCTTCCATCAGGAACAGTCGATCGCCAAACTCAAGATCGCAGAAAAAGTGTACGCCGCCCGATTCAATTTTGGCGATCGAGCGAATAAAGTACTCGCCGCCAACTTTAACGCCAAAAGTGAGTCCCTTTAGCCGTTCGCTCAGTTGCGCTTCGTTGCAGTTGAGATGTTCACACAGCGCCGCAACAAACGATTGCTGCTGCCCCTGGCGGTTAAATACTGACGTTACAGTACGCGCAACCGGATCGGCTTCAGCAATCAGCCAGCTCTGATCGCGTGGCGTAAAGTTCTGGCTTTTAAAAGGAGCAAATGATTTTCCTGGCGCCATCTGGCAGAACACAATCACCGCCTTGCCCTGCAACACCTTGCCACCTGTACCAATCCAGGTGCCATCAAAGGTGATTTTGCCTCCCGCCGAACCGCCAATCGCCAGGCAGGGAAAGCGCCCGCTGTTATACCAGGCCTGCATCAGAAAGCCTTCGGATGCCGATAATCCGTCGCAGTAAATCATGGCGAAAGTACGATCGGCCGAGAGCGGCATCCGCACCTGCAAGCGCGCCAGCTCCTGCTGGATGGCGGTGATGCGCTGGCTGGCAGTCTGCGTGTCGGCGACATGCAGATCAACAATATGCGTCTCATGGCGTGCGATCAGTGTGTCCGGCAGCCAGAGGTAGCTTCCCTCCGGGCCATTGCCATCACAGTAGGTGCTTTGCGATCTGCTGCTGCTCAGCGCGCCGTTGGAAGAGAGCGTCAATACCGTCAGGTCGGCGGAATTGAATCGCTGCCAGGCCTGACTGACCCGCTGAAAATCGGCTTCAGGCGGAACGAAGGTCATCAGGATGCCGCCCGCCCGCGAGCTTAAACCCACGGAGGCCAGTGAATCTGGCAACGCACGACAATCGTAGGTGCCATTGGCAGGCTGACTGCTACGCCTAAGACGGGCAACAGGCAGGTGTCTTTTGATCGTCTTAATGATCGACATATTATTATTTTCGCTTTTATTTGAGTAATTTGCGCTTAAATTAGCGCTTTCTGGTGTGTATAAAAGGAGGGCTAAAAGCAGGTCCGTTCGCGTTCAGAACTCGTCGCGGAGTGCCGGGTTCATCAATGATCGGCGCACTCAACGCCTGTTGGTTATCGCCAGTAGCGGGAAAACCTTTAACGATTGCTGCAGTTGGTTTAATGGATGAAGATGTTATATTTTCGTAGCATAAAATAAGCTTTAGCGTGATTTTACCGGGAAGATATAAGGCTGTGCGGGTGACTGATGTTTACTGTTTGCGATACAGACTCATCAGTGCGACAATTGTAATGTCAAGTGTAAATACAAAGGAACTCGCTATGGGCACAATTAACATTCGAATCGATGATGACCTGAAGACACGATCCTATGCTGCGCTCGAAAAAATGGGTGTGACTCCTTCTGATGCGCTGCGCCTGATGCTTGAATATATTGCAGATAATGAACGTCTTCCCTTTAAGCAAACGTTACTCAGTGACGAAGATGCGGCGTTAGTAGACATAGTTAAAGAACGCCTGCGAAACCCTGAGCCTGTCCGGGTCACACTGGATGACCTCTAATGACCTGGCAACTTGAGTTCGATCAGAGGGCACTGAAAGAGTGGCGCAAGCTGGGCCCGACAGTACGTGAACAGCTTAAAAAGAAGCTGGCTGAGTGTCTTGAGTCACCCAGAATTGAGGCGAACAAACTCAGCGGGATACCTGACTGCTATAAGATCAAGCTAAAGTCATCCGGTTATCGACTTGTATACCAGGTTATTGATGACCGGGTGGTGGTTTTTGTGGTGGCTGTCGGGAAAAGAGAGCGCTCAGAGGTTTATTCTGCCGCTTCCAGGCGTCTCTCTTAAACAGGCGACTTCACCGCTAACAAACAAAGCGGCGCTATTCCTGTTTACCTGTCACTCTGCTGGTTCCAGTGCTGTTCGCAGCGCTCCCGAGCTTCGGCAGGCAGGTCACGTAAGTCTGGCAGCGAGTCGCCGGAACCGTAGCCCATTGATCCCCTCGCTTCCTGCTGTTCATCCTGCGCAGCGAACGTGATTTTCTCATCCAGCTGCTGCCAGCTATCGCCCTGCTGCCGGTAGATCACAGCAAAAGTGGGCGTCTGTGCATCATCGCCGTAAATTTCATATTTCTGCTTCTGCTCGTCAGAGCCCAGCTCAAGCGTGTCGATTAAGGTCGCATTACTCATAGCACTCTCCTTTTTCGTCAGGTCTGTAAGCGTAGTTCATCACCTACGGCCCTGCCGACACTATCCCCCTGCGAAAAATTAAAATCAGTCTTATCAATAATTTAAGTCTGTGCATTTGCATAAACGAAGCGGACGACTATGCTTGCAGGTGTGACTAGCTAGTCCTTTTTATCTAATGGAACATTGATATGAGGTCTTCCTATGACACAACAGAAATACAGAGGTGGTGCCGGCAATTTTGCCAACGATCCAGAACGGGCGAGTGAAGCTGGCAGTGCAGGAGGCAAGGCCAGTGGGGGCAATTTCAAAAACGATCCTGAAAAAGCCAGGGAAGCCGGTCGGAAAGGAGGCAAAATTAGTCGCCGTCCTTCTAAGTAATTCTGAATAAAGCGCTTTAGGACGTATTACGCCATGGAATGGCATCTATTCCAATAAGTTTCATCATGCCCCCTCTTTTAGCCTTAATGCCTCTCTGACCAGGGTAAATGCGGGTGAATGTTGCTTGCGGCTGGGATAGTAGAGGTAATAGCCGGGAAACGGCTCGCACCAGCGCTCCAGCACGCGGATTAAGGTGCCCTGCTCCAGCCCTTCTGCGACTTCCTGCTCAGGCAGGAAAGCGATCCCCAGCCCGGCGAGAGCCGCTTCTGCAATGTGTGCCGAAGTGTTGAACGTCAGTTGTCCATCTACCCGCACATTTAACGGCCCCTCTTCACCGTCAAACTCCCAGACGTACAACCCACCCGCTGTGGCCTGCCGCATATTAATGCAGTTGTGATGCAGCAGATCCTGCGGAACCTGCGGCGCAGCATGACGACGAAAGTAGTCGGGCGTGGCCACCGCAGCCATCCGTAATGGCGGGCTTATCGGCATCGCCACCATGTCTTTATCAATGGTGTCTCCCATCCTGACCCCTGCATCAAATCGATCGGCCACGATATTGCGTAAGCCATGATTAGCATCGAACTCAAGCCGGATATCAGGATAAGCCGCCAGCAATGGCGTCAGCTTTGGCATCAGGAGTGAGCTCAGAATATGCGGCCCGCAGGTGATCCGTACCGTGCCGGCTGGCTTGTCCCGCATCGCGGTCAGCATATCCAGTTCCGCCTCAATTTCATCGAACCGATTGCCAATCGCCTGGATTAACCGTTCACCCGCCGCGGTCGGTGAGACGTTACGGGTCGTGCGGGTAAGCAGCCGAATCTCCATCCGGTTTTCCAGCGCGGTAATGGTCTGACTCAATGCAGGCTGCGTCACGCCCAGCAGCGCTGCCGCGCGGGTAAAGCTGCCCTCACGCGCCACGGTAATAAAAGCCTGCAGGTCATTCATGTTGCGCTTCATACTGCACTCCCGCCGATAGATTTATAAGTTCTGGTTATAACCCCATTAAGGATTCATTAGCTAGTCAATATAAAGCGAAACAGTAAAATTTCCTGAGTTCATCAGCACCGCAAACAATGAAACAGGACACAACATGACTTCCACGGAAACAACTGACTGTTCCCCCCGGCATAAAGAAGCGCACTGGGGTGGTGTATGGGCAATGACGCTGTGTGTATTCGCGCTCATCGCCTCTGAATTCATGCCGGTCAGCCTGTTATCGCCGTTATCACAAGATCTGGCGGTCAGCGAAGGTCTGGTCGGACAGGGCATCGCTATCTCCGGCGCACTGGCAGTGATCACCAGCCTCTCAATAACCCGCATCGCAGGGAACCTCGACCGCAAAATTCTGTTGCTGGCGCTCACGCTGGTAATGGCACTATCCGGATTGATGGTGGCGATGGCACCCAACTATCTGACTTACATGACTGGCCGGGCATTGATTGGCGTGGTGATTGGCGGTTTCTGGTCGATGTCAGCGGCGGTCGCTATCCGGCTGGTCCCCACCGGGCAGGTGCCGCGCGCGCTGGCCATTTTCAACGGCGGCAATGCGCTGGCGACGGTTATCGCTGCACCGCTGGGCAGCTATCTCGGTTCTGTCATCGGCTGGCGCGGGGCTTTTTTCAGCCTGGTGCCGGTAGCCTTGATCGCCCTGTTCTGGCAGGCGTTCACGCTGCCATCGATGCCGGTCAACTCGGCCCGGCAGCACAGCGGAAAAATTCTGCAGCTGCTGCGTTCGCCGCTGGTTACGGTGGGTATGACCGCCTGCGGCCTGCTCTTTATGGGCCAGTTCACCCTGTTTACCTATCTCCGTCCGTTTCTGGAAACCGTGACGCAGGTTGACGTTTCTGCGCTGTCGCTGGTGCTGCTGACCATTGGTGTCGCCGGCTTTATCGGCACGCTGATTATCAGTGCTGTTTTGCAGCGCGGATTCTATCTGACCCTGATGATCATCCCGTTGATTATGGCGCTGGTTGCGGTGCTGCTCATGGTGTTCGGTCATCACCTGTGGCTGGTGGCGCCACTGCTTGGCATCTGGGGACTGGTGGCAACAGCGGCACCAACCGGATGGTGGGCCTGGATCGCCAGAACCTTTCCGGAAAATGCCGAGACCGGCGGCGGATTAATGGTGGCCATCGTACAGCTGTCGATTGCTTTGGGGTCGACGCTGGGTGGCCTGGCCTTTGACCATGCAGGCTGGCAGACCACCTTTGGCATCAGCGCCACGTTACTGGTCACTGCCGCCGGACTGGCGATGATCACCGCCCGTAAGGAAAGCGCTGCCTGATAGCAGATGTGTTGTTTAACCGGGCAACCCGTTGCCCTCACGTCGTCAACCCCGATAAGGATCTTCTTATGAGAGCATTAACCCTGATGTTTGGACTGTTGATCAGTTCATTTGCGGCCAGCGCTGCCGATATGTCACGCGGCGCCGATAACTTTTATCAAAGCGATAAAGTCACCCGCGAGAAAGTCACCTTTAAAAACCAGTATCAGATGGGTGTGACTGGCACGCTGTACAGACCAAAAGAGGCCGGTAAAACGGCGCGCCTTCCGGCGATTGTGGTAGGTCATCCGATGGGCGCAGTCAAAGAGCAGAGCGCCAGCCTCTATGCGCAGAAAATGGCTGAGCAGGGTTTTGTTACCCTGGCAATTGATCTTTCATTCTGGGGCGAAAGTGAAGGTCAGCCACGCAACGCGGTCTCTCCGGATATCTATGCCGAAGACTTCAGCGCAGCCGTGGATTACCTGGGTACCCGCGAATTTGTCGATCGCGACAGGATTGGTGTGCTGGGTATCTGTGGCAGTGGCAGTTTTGTCATCAGCGCAGCGAAGATTGATCCCCGCATGAAAGCCATTGCTACCGTCAGCATGTATGACATGGGGTCAGCCAACCGTAATGCGCTGAATAAAAGCCAGACACTGGCGCAGCGCAAGCAAATCATTGAAGCGGCGGCACAGCAACGCTATGTAGAGTTCACTGGGGGTAAAACTGAGTACACCAGTGGTACACCACATAAAATCGATGCTGATTCGCCTCCGATAGCCAAAGAGTTCTATGATTTTTACCGGACGCCTCGCGGTGAGTTCACCCCGAAAAACAGTTCAGCTGCGCTGACTACGCACCCGACGCTCACCAGCAACGTGAAATTCATGAACTTCTATCCGTTTAATGACATTGAGACCATCTCACCGCGCCCGATGCTCTTCATCACGGGTGATAAAGCGCATTCACGCGAGTTCAGCGAAGATGCGTTCCAGCGTGCGGCACAGCCCAAAGAGCTCTATATCGTGCCTGATGCAGGCCATGTGGACCTTTATGACCGCACTGACCTGATCCCGTTTGCGAAGCTGACCGCCTTCTTTAAACAGCATTTGTAATCTTACGCTAATCATTGATCCCAGCCCGTCTGCAGCCGCCTGCAGACGGGCTTTCTGCGTTATTGGCCTTTGCGATGGCGGGTCAGGTAGTGCTTCACCAGCACAAAGAAGAGCGGAACAAAGAACAGCGCCAGTACCGTGCCTGCCAGCGTACCGCCGATGATACCGGTGCCGATGGCGATGCGGCTGTTAGCACCGGCGCCCGTCGCCACCGCCAGCGGGATCACCCCGGCGATAAAGGCCAGCGACGTCATCATAATCGGCCGCAGACGGGTTCGCGCTGCCTGCAACGCAGCCGCACTCAGCGAACTTCCCCGACGAACCGCATCCTCCGCAAATTCGATGATCAGTATCGCGTTTTTGGAGGTGAGTCCAACTGTGGTCAGCAACGCCACCTGGAAGTAGATATCATTGCTTAATCCGCGCAGTGCCACCGCCAGCACGGTACCCAGCACGCCGAGCGGCACCGCTAACAGCACGGAGAAAGGCACCGACCAGCTCTCATACAGCGCAGCAAGACAGAGGAAAACCACCAGAATCGAGATCGCATACAGCGTGGTTGACTGCCCGCCCGCCTGCTTCTCCTGCAGCGAAAGACCGCTCCATGCCCCTGTGGTCCCTGCCGGGAGTTCATTGGCCAGTCGCTCAATGGTGTTCATAGCATCGCCGGAGCTGAACCCTTCGGCGTTCTGCCCCTGTATTTCGTAGGAGGCAGAGCCGTTGTAGCGGTTAAGGCTTTCGGGTCCCATGGTCCATCGGGTCGAGGCAAACGCCGAGAATGGCGTCATGGTGCCCTCACTGTTACGGATGTACCATTTATCCAGATCAGAAGGTGATGAACGATACTGACCGTCGCCCTGCACATAGACCCGCTTTACCCGACCCCGGTCGATGAAGTCATTGATATAGGCACCGCCCCAGGCGCTGGTCAGCGTATCGGTCACGTCATCCAGCTGCAGTCCTAGTGCCACCGCTTTGCTGGTATCAATATCGACCTGCAACTGCGGCGTTTGCGGCAGGATATTGGCCCGCACGCCGAGCAGTTCCGGACTTTGCGCTGCGCTTTGTAGCAGCTGATCGCGCAGGTTGCCCAGTTGCTCACGCGTGGTGCCACCACTGGCCAGCAGCTCATAGGTAAAGCCGTTGTTCTGTCCCAGACCCGGCACCGACGGCGGCGTCAGCGCAAAGATCTGCGCATCCCGAATCGACGCCAGCGCGTAGGTGGCGCGCCCGGCAATCGCTTCGGCAGAGTTTTCACTACCCGGTCGCTGATCCCAGTTCTTAAGCTTGATAAACGCCATACCGGCATTCTGCGCAGCACCGCTGAAGTTAAAACCATTGATGGTGAAGACCACATCAATATTCTGTTTCTCTTCAGTCAGGAACCAGTCAACAATCTGCTGATTGACTGCCTCAGTGCGGCTGGCCGTGGCACCCGCTGGCAATGTCGCCTGAAGCATAATGCTGCCCTGATCTTCAGTCGGCAGGAAGCTACCCGGCAAGCGGGTAAACATCACAAACAGCACCACGCCCATAGCCGCATAAAGCGATACCATGATCAGCGGACGGCGCAGAGTGCTCACCACTTTGTGACGATACTGGCGCTCGGTGGCGGCATAAAAGCGGTTAAAACCGCCAAAGAAGCCTTTACGATGGGGTGAGGTCGGCCGCAGCAACATGCCACACAGTGCAGGCGTCAGGGTCAGTGCCACCACCACGGAGAAGGTCATGGCGGCGATGATGGTGATGGAGAACTGCCGGTAAATCACACCGGTCGACCCGGCGAAAAAGGCCATGGGCAGAAATACCGCGGAGAGCACCAGCGCGATAGCCACCAGCGCGCCGGAGATCTCTTTCATCGACTTTTCCGTTGCCTCACGCGCCGGCAGACCTTCGTCATGCATAATGCGTTCGACGTTTTCGACGACCACGATGGCATCATCCACCAGCAGCCCGATGGCCAGCACCATAGCAAACAGCGTCAGGGTATTGATGGTGTAGCCGCAAAGCGCCAGTACGCCAAAGGTGCCGAGCAGTACCACCGGCACCGCCAGCGCCGGGATCAGCGTCGCACGGATATTCTGCAGGAACAGGTACATCACCACTACCACCAGCGCAATCGCTTCGATCAGGGTGATCACCACATCCTCAACGGAGATTTTGATGAAGTCAGTGCTGTCGAGCGCATAAGCCACCTCATAACCTTCCGGCATTGAGTGGCGATACTCTTCAACTTTGTTTTTCACCAGCGTCGCGGTGGCCAGCGCATTCGCGCCCGGCGCCAGCATCACACCGACACCCGCCGCAGGATGCCCGTTGAGTCGGGTGGTCATGTCATAGGATTCGCCGCCCAGCTCCACCCGCGCCACATCACCCACGCGTACGATGGCACCGCTTTTGTCACTTTTAACGATGATGTTTCGGAACTGATTCGGCGTCTGCAGTCGCGACTGCGCTCTGACCGTGGCGGTGAGCTGCTGATTATCAGGCGATGGCAGGCCGCCGATTTTACCGGCTGAAACCTGAATGTTCTGCGAGCGTATCGCCGCCGACACATCGGAGGGCTGCAACGCAAAGGAGTTTAGTTTGAAAGGATCGAGCCAGATGCGCATCGCGTACTGACCGCCGAACACCTGGATGTCACCTACCCCTTCGGTCCTGGCCAGCGGCTCCTGCATATTACTGACCAGCCAGTCACCGATATCCGTGCTGTTGCTTTTGCCCGTGGTGTCATACAACCCCATCACCAGCAGGAAGTTTGACTGCGATTTGGTCACGGTAACACCAAGCTGCTGCACTTCGCTGGGCAGACGGGAGAGCGCCTGCTGCACCTTGTTCTGCACCTGCACCTGAGCCGTGTCCGGATCGGTGCCCTGACTGAAGGTGACGGTAACCGACACATTCCCCTGTGAACTGCTGCTGGAGGTAAAATAGAGCAGATTATCCAGCCCGGTAAGCTGCTGCTCGATCACCTGCGTGACGCTATTCTCCAGCGTCTCTGCAGAAGCACCGGTGTACGTTGCGCTGATATTCACCGAAGGTGGCGCAACATCGGGATATTGTTCAACCGGCAACAGGGTAATGGAGAGCGCGCCAAGCAGCATGATTAAAATGGCAACAACCCATGCAAAAACGGGACGATAAATAAAAAAACGAGAAAACATCAGCGGGATCTCTTCCTTTTGGGCGGGTGCAAAACCTGCATTCCTGCAGGCTAACAAACAGCGTTGATTATAGGGTGTAACCTCAGGCTGAACATCCTGACGTGATCTTTTCTTAAGGCTGGCTGATCGTACCGTGACGCTGCATTTTCGATTTATCGCGGATTTAACTGTGCTGACATACGATGTGGGCATCAAAGAGAAAGCCGATCCATAACGAATCTGCTGATGCATTAAGCAAAATGGTGAGCCCTGACTATTCTCAAATAAAGGATATTGATCAGGAGAAAACCATGAAATTTTTCTACTTCGTTTCGCTCATCGCCTCTGTCCTCTATTTACTGGCCTTCCTGCCTAAACTCCGCACCCGTCGTGAACCCATAGCCTACTGGGGATGCTGGACTTATCTGGGTGCTAACGCTATTTTCTGGGCCGTTTATGGTGTCATGCATTACATTTGATGTCATTTTTTAAGCAAAGCGGTAAACAGGGATGTTTTGGGCGCTATCCTGCTGATTAATTGGGTTAGCGTGAGCGGGAGCTTAGAGATATATCATTTTTGAGTTTTCATCACAGCGACATGATTTTGTGCCTTCTCACAGGCCCGGCAGTTATTCAGGATTGCGAGACGTGCTGGAAAAATCATATAAGGCGGCTACGCGGATTTTCAGCTAACCCTCTGGATTTTAAAGCCTCCCGTCCCGCGGAACACGATGATTTCTTCTTCTGTTCCGTTATGGGATATATTGGCATCACTATCGTGAAATTTTCTCTGCATAACAGGTTATCCCGGCAATGGCTTTGATCCCTAAAAACTACACGCGGCTGGAAAGCGGCTACCGTGAGAAAGCACTTAAAATCTATCCGTGGGTGTGTGGACGCTGCTCACGCGAGTTTGTTTATTCAAACCTGCGCGAACTGACGGTTCACCATATCGATCACGACCATACCAACAACCCGGAAGATGGCAGTAACTGGGAGTTGTTGTGTCTCTATTGTCATGACCACGAACACTCAAAGTATACCGAGGCTGACCAGTATGGCACCCGTGTAGTGGCTGGCGAGGACGCACAAAAAGATGTCGGTGAAGCTACCTACAATCCCTTTGCTGACCTGAAGTCGATGCTGAATAAGAAGAAGTAATGGCTGAACTGTCAGGCTGGCCGACCTGCCTGACAGTGTCGCTTCCCGAAGAGAATCACGATGTCTGGCCGCGGCCAGAACATAACGTAGTCCGTCATGCCAGAGGTCACCCTGGCCAGACTCAGCGCGATATGAATCTTTTACCAGCCGGTTATTTCAGATTTTGATATCAGTTATGGCCGGGAGAACCGTACGTCAATCCCCCCCTCACCGACACGCTTTTTGAGGCTATCTGTCGACAGCACCTTTCCTATTGGCGTGTAGCTATAGGAGGTCTGGAATGTCTCGTAAAAAAGAACCAGCGTCTTATTGCCATACAGCATCACATCGCCCTGCTGGATCGTGCCGGGTTTATGCGTATCGCTATTAAGAGCAGCAGGCAGGTCTGCAAACTTCTCATTGCCGTTCAGCTCCTCCATCGTCATAGTCAGCGGGAGTTGCTGTACAAATGCTTTCGCGGTGGCGTTATCAGCCAGCGCAATCTCATACGACTGATGGTTGATCGTCATAATAATCTTCATGGGACGCAGCTCTCCTGCCCGAACCGGGCCACTGGCTTTAACGGGCATCAGACTATAGGTGGAAAGTAAAACCAGCAAAAGTAAGGCTCTTTTCATAAGGTCGCGTTCCGGATTATGGTGCATCTGTTCAGACATGGAGTGCGTTGCTGCGATCGCAGTCCAGCCCTGAATAAACTGGCTCACTTACCCGCCGTTATCTGATGGTAAAGATTTATCCTTCACCCTTTCCCTGCATCATCACCCTGTCGGCGGAACTCGCGCGCCGCTTATTCTGCAACAGCCTGGATGCGCTGCGCTTCATCTGATGTGCTGAACTGATTTGCGGCTTACGTTTCGGACTGTCGAAACATTTTGAGAAATATTTTCCCTGAATAACAGCCGGTTTCCACGTTGTTGCAACTATTTCTGTACCAGGCTTAACAAATAACAACAGAGACAATGTGGAGCATTATGAAAGAGCAAAATCGCACAAATGGCATCGCTCCTTATGGGGGTGCTGCCGGAGGCTGGGGCGCATTGAAGGCGGTTGCCGATGCTATCCGCGGCCAGATGTCTGTGAAACAGGATGTGATCGCCCTGTTTAAAGTCAACCAGCCGCAGGGCTTTGACTGTCCGGGCTGCGCCTGGCCCGACCCGCAACATGCCTCATCCTTTGAGTTCTGCGAAAACGGCGCAAAAGCCGTCTCCTGGGAAGCCACCAGCAAACGCACTACACCGGAATTTTTTGCCGCTCATACCGTGACTGAACTGTGGGAGCGCAGCGCACTGCATCTGGAGGGCGAAGGCCGCCTGACCCATCCGATGAAGTACGATGCCGCTACAGATACCTATCAGCCCATCGAATGGGAGACGGCATTCCGGGAGATTGGAGAACATCTGCGCAGCTACGACGATCCGGACAGCGTAGAGTTTTATACTTCGGGACGCGCCTCCAATGAAGCGGCGTTTCTGTGGCAACTTTTCGCCCGCGAATATGGCACCAATAACTTCCCCGACTGCTCAAACATGTGCCATGAACCGACCAGTGTCGGGCTGCCGGAGTCAATTGGCGTCGGCAAAGGGACGGTAGAGCTGGAAGATTTTGATCACTGCGACCTGGTGCTCTGTATCGGCCACAATCCAGGTACCAACCATCCGCGCATGCTGGGCACGCTACGGGAAGTGTCGAAACGCGGTGCCACTATTGTGGCGATCAATCCGCTGCGTGAACGTGGGCTGGAGCGATTTACTTCGCCGCAGAGCCCGATTGAAATGCTGTCAATGAGCTCCACTGAGCTGGCGTCGACCTACTACAAAGTCAGGGTGGGCGGTGACGCAGCGATGTTGAAAGGGGTGATGAAGATCCTGCTCATGATGCACGAGGAGGCGCTGAGCAAAGGCGAATCCGGCGTGATTGATGAAGCGTTTATTACTGAGCACACTGAAGGCTTTGACGCCCTGAAAGCCGACCTGGAAAGCACAGACTGGGAGCATATCCTGAAAGTCTCGGGCATGGCGCGTGAGGAGATCCAGCATATCGCCCGGCTCTACGCCAGCGCTGAACGTACCATCATCTGTTATGGCATGGGAATTACTCAGCACCAGTACGGCACTCAGAACGTGCAGCAAATCGCTAACCTGCTGCTGATGCGCGGCAATATCGGCAAGCCGGGTGCAGGTATCTGTCCGTTACGCGGTCACTCCAATGTGCAGGGCGATCGCACAGTGGGCATCACAGAGATCCCGCCGCAGTCGCTGCTGGATGGCATAGAGAGGGTGTTTGGTTTCCGCCCGCCGCAGAAGCATGGTCACGGCGCCATTGAGGCAATAAAGGCGATGCGCGACGGCAAAGCCAAAGCGTTGCTGTGTCTGGGCGGCAACCTGGCGGAAGCGATTTCCGATCCACAGGTCACGTTCCCGGCGATGCGCAATCTTGATCTGGTGGTGCATATGGCGACCAAACTGAACCGCTCGCACCTGTTACTGGGTAAACATAATTATCTGCTGCCGGTGCTGGGCCGAACAGAGACCGATGTTCAGGCAACCGGCGCGCAGAGCGTCACCGTGGAAGATTCGATGTCGATGGTGCATGCCTCACGCGGTTCGCTGGATCCCGCCTCACCCCATCTGAAGTCTGAACCGGCGCTGGTCGCCTCACTGGCGAAGGCAACGCTGCCGGACAGCGTGGTTGACTGGTCGGCCATGGCAGCCGATTACAGCCGCATCCGCGATGCCATTGAAGCGGTGTTCCCGGCGTTTGAAAACTTCAATGAGAGGATTAAGCATCCGGGTGGATTCCGGCTCTATAACGCCGCCTCAGAGCGCGTCTGGCTGACGCCATCTGGCCGTGCGCAGTTTAAAGTGATGCAGGGCATCAATGAAGATCCCCGGTCACTGAAGTGCCATGATCTGGTGCTCACTACCCTGCGCAGTCACGATCAGTACAACACCACGCTTTACGGGCTGAATGACCGCTATCGTGGCGTGACAGGCCGCCGCGATGTGCTGTTTATCAATGCAGAAGAGGCGGAGAAGCGACAGTTACGGGTCGGCGACCGTGTCGATCTGATGGCGCTGGACCCGGATGGCAATCCCACCTCGCGCCAGATGAAAAACCTGACCATCGTGATTATTGATATGGCCCCAGGTTCGGTCGGCGCTTACTATCCCGAAGCCAATGTGATGGTTCCGCTCGACAGCCACGATACCAAAAGCGGCATTCCCGCCTATAAAAGCATTCCGATATCCATGACTCGTGTAACTGACGAGACCCGGACGACCTCAGGCGTTTTACGCTAGTCAGGCGGCTCAATACGTGAATGTTGCCAGCGTGGCCGGTGCTCCGGTCACGCTGTTTTCATTATTGCGCCCTGAAGTTTTATCGATCCTCTCTGCCTGCTTTACCGCCTGTAAAGCACCCGACGTGAAGCAAGCCTGACGGTAACATCATATACACTACAGTCCTGAAAACGGCTCTATAAACGATCGACTCTTTTTTGCCTGCGCAGATGTTCAGCGCCCTACCGGAAAAATGCCATGTTTCACCTGATTTTCAGCTTACCCAGCTGGTATGTAATTGCGCGCGTCATTATTCCTTTGTCCCTGCCACTTGTTGTAAAGATCCTGCTCTCCGCTCTGGTGCTGCTGGCGTCACAATATCTTCTGGTGAGCCGTTTTACCTCGGGCGGGATCTTCTCCGCTGAAATGCCCCGCATCATCATCATTCTGTTTAACTGGGCGTACAGCACCGTGCTGCTGCTGGCGCTGCTTCAGATGCTGATGGATGCGGTTATGCTGATTGCCCTGCTGTTGCGTCATCCGCTGGAGCTGGTTCCCGGTGTTCGCTATCTGGCCGTTGTGCTGGCGATGGGACTGGCTGCCTTTGGCGTTCAGCAGGCGATACGCGTGCCGCCGGTCAAAGAGGTGACTCTTGCGCTGCCCAACCTGCCCGCTGAATTCGATGGCTATCAGCTGCTGCAGCTGACCGACCTGCATATCACCCGGTTGTTTAATGCGGCCTGGACCGCCGCAATGGTTGAACGGGCAATGTCTCTCAAAGCCGATCTGATTGTGGTCACGGGCGATGTGATCGATGGCAACCTGGCGCATCGGCGGCAGGACGTTGCGCCGCTGCGCGGGCTCGCAGCGCCTGACGGCGTATGGGCTATCACCGGCAACCATGAATATTTCTTCCATCAGGCAATCTGGACGGCGCATCTGGCCTCACTGGGTCTGCAACCTCTGCTCAACAGCCATACCGTGATCCAGCGCGGAACCGCAAAGCTGGTGATTGCCGGCCTGCCGGACGCCTCCGCACCCGGCAGAAACGCGGTCGGCCCGGATCTGGCCCGCGCGCTGGAACAGGCACCTGAAAACGCGCCGGTAATCCTGCTGGATCACCAGCCACGCAATGCACGCCAGAACGCAGCGCAGGGCGTGGATGTGCAGCTCTCAGGACATACGCATGGCGGCCTGATTATCGGGCTGGACAGGCTGTTTGCTAAACCCAACGCCGGGTTTGTTTCCGGGCTTTATCAGGTCGGCGGAATGCAGCTCTATGTGAATAACGGCACGGCACTCTGGCCAGGCATGGCGGTGAGGCTGGGTCGTCCCTCAGAACTCACCCGGATTACCCTTCGCCGCCAGCCGTAATCGCGTAACAAAATGGCGTCAGGAAAGTGCGGTTTTCGCAGGTGTGCATAAGATTGAGGGAGACAAAGGAGATCACCATGACGATGTTATGTACCGCCTGCGGAACGGCTTATCCCGCTCATTCCACTCATCAGCACTGTAAAATCTGTGATGATGAACGCCAGTACGTTCCGGCCGCCGGTCAGCGCTGGATCGCGTTTGATGAACTGCGCGCCAGCCACGCCAATAAGTGGACGGCTCACAGCGATGCGCTGTTAAGTCTTAAAACCGTGCCTGAGTTTGCCATCAACCAGCGCGCTTTTCTGCTGCGCACGCCGCACGGCAACGTGCTGTGGGACTGCATTGCCAACCTTGATGATGCCACCTATACGCTGATCGCGGCGCTGGGCGGCATTGATGCTATCGCCATTTCACATCCGCACTACTACACCACCATGCAGGAGTGGGCTGAAGCGTTTAATGCGCCCATTCATCTGCACGCCCGCGATCGCCAATGGATTGTGCGGAAGAGTCCACATATCCAGTTATGGCAGGGCGAGTCGCTGACGCTGATGCCCTCTGTGACGCTGTTACGGCTGGGCGGCCATTTTCCCGGCGGCAGCGTGCTGTACTGGGACGAAGGTGATGGGATGATTCTGGCGGGTGATATTATCCAGGTCACGCCGGGTGCGCATGGCGTGTCGTTTATGTGGAGCTACCCGAATATGCTGCCGCTGTCAGCCGCTACGGTAGGCGACATACTGCATCGGCTCTCCGGCGTGACATTCGGGCAACTGTATGGCGCGTTTGAAGGGCAGGATATCCATCAGCAGGCAAAAGAGAAGGTGATGCGGTCGGGAGAGAAGTATCTGGCCTGTCTGCAGGATCATCAGGCATAGCGCGGAATAAATGCTGAGAAGAGAACAGCCGCCCACAGGCGGCTGTTTATCACCATTATGCGGTCTGGAACACCGCAACCATCGTACGTAACTGCCCTGCGCGCGCGGCGAGTTCATCAGCTGAGGAGGCCGACTCTTCAACCAGCACGGCGTTCTGCTGCGTCACCTGATCCATCTGGTTCACCGCAATATTGACCTGCGAGATGCCACTGCTCTGCTCTTCGGATGAAGAAGTGATGTCGCGCATCAGCTGAGAGGTCTGTTCAATGGCGCTGACGCTCTGTTTCACCTTATCGCCTGCGTTCTGCGCCATGGCGATCCCTTCCTGGGCGTGGCCGACCGACTGCTCAATCAGACCCTTGATCTCTTTAGCTGCACTGGCTGAACGTTGTGCCAGTGCCCGCACTTCCGACGCGACGACCGCAAAACCTTTACCCTGCTCACCAGCGCGTGCCGCTTCAACGGCCGCATTCAGTGCCAGAATGTTGGTCTGGAAGGCGATACTGTCGATCACCGAGGTAATCTCTTCAATTTTACCTGAGCTGCCACGAATTTTGTGCATGGTCTCCATCACCGAATCCATTGCTGCACCACTGGAGAGTGCAGCCTGCGTGGCAGATTCTGCACGGGCAGAGGCAAAGCGCGTGTTATCCGCGTTCTGCTGAATGATTGCCGCCAGCTGCTCCATGCTGGCAGCCGTTTCAGCCAGTGAAGCCGCCTGTTGCTCGGTGCGCGACGACAGATCGCCATTGCCACGGGCAATCTCTTCTGAGGAGTTGGCGATGGTAGCAGCGTTACCTTTGATATCCGACACCAGTTGAGCAAGACGCTGCTGCATCCGCATCAGTGCATTCAGCAGCTCAGCCATCTCATTGCTGCCGGAAACGTTCAGCTGTGCCGTCAGATCGCCCGCCGCGACGCGGCTGGCAACTTCGACCGCTTCTTTAACCGGCCGGGTAACAGAACGGGTGATCATCACGGCCAGCAGAATGGCCAGCAGCGCGACGGCAAACAGACCTGCCAGTAACAGATATTGCGCATAGCGGCGTTCCTGGATCTGCGTCTGCATCATTCCTTCCAGACGATGGCTGGTTTGTTCACCCAGCTCGCCGTAACGGTTAATCGCCTGGGTAAAGATCCGTACATAGTCAACCGGCGTCACGCTGGCGTGACCGCTGACAAAGACACTATCAGCCAGATTCAGCGCACTCAGCGCCTGCTGGTTCGCATCCTGTGCCAGATTGCCAAAGGTGGTTTTAAGATCTGGCTCAATGGAAAATACTTTATCCATGTTGCCGCTAAACTGTCTCAGCGCCGTTTTGCCATAATCAAGCTGAAATGCCATGCGGCTGCGATCGGCATCCGACACATTCCCACCCGCAATCAGCGACGTGCCGCTAGCACGAATCTGTCCCAGCGTTTCAGTCAGTTGCGGCAGGCGACTAAAGATACTGACAATCAGCTGGTAGGTATTCAGATCGGCATCCAGCGATAGCTGATAAAAATCAAGTACATCCTGGTTCGTATCGAGTAGCACCTGAATCAGCTGAGCATGTCGCGTCAGGCTGGTTGCCAGGGTCAGTTTGCCCGCGTTAATATCGTTCTGCAGCTGGCTCCACTCCTGATTAACCCGCTCCAGCCGCTTCAGCGGCTGCGCCTGCTCATTATTCTGACGTAATTCGTCAGCAATCGTCTGAGATAAGCGATTAACCTCACTGACCAACGCCATACGTGGCGCGTTATCTGGCTTGTTCAGCGAGATAGCGATCGCGCTTTCCGCACGGTGCCGCTGCAGCAAGTTCAGCAACTTGAGCACCTTTCTTTCGACCGGTATACCGGTCAGTTCCACATTCTTTGTATCAATAAGCTGGTTGCCCGTCTGAATAAACAGAAAGGTGGGTAAAATAAACAGCACCAGCGCAAAGGATCCGAGTAACAGGAATTTCGCTGGCAAATTAATCCGGTCGAGTATTTTTTTCATTCTTTTCCGCTCTGATGTGTGAGACGTGCAGGTGTGTAGCGCACGAAATAGCTTTCGTAATATTATTTTTACCGTTTCTTTGACATAGCCAGAGATGCCTCATGCAGCACAATGTCGCTATGAAGAAAGGAGTTTCGTAAAAAAAATCAGAAGTACATATAACACGGAAGGGAGTATAGATTGCGCTGCGTTATTTTACAGTGAATAAAATGACAATATTTACTTCAATATCCGCCTAAGCCAAACTTAAAAAAATACCTTACAAATCATAAAATTGAAATAAAAACACCTGGCAAAAAGCATTAAGCAACGAGCCTGACTTCAGCGTTATTGTTTTGAAGATAAATAAATTCAAGTTACATCATGAATAGCCGATAACTGACATCCTGCCTGTATCTGACTCATTATCACCAGACTATCAAAACAAATATCTACGCCCGGCAAATTCCAATTTAAACCTTATAACCCTAAAGAGTTATTTGCGATTTTAAAATGAAATCGATTTCATATTATATTTATTTCAGGAAAAGCCGCTTTATTTATTTTGATTTAAGATAAAAAAAGCCCCCACATTGTGGAGGCCCTTAAGTTACTGCTCAACTATTAAAAACTTTCCCAGTTCGCCTTAGTCAGGTCGATGGTCTGGTGCTCAGGCTGCTTTGTGTGTAATACCGGACGCCGTACTGCAGCGGTCTGCTGCGACTGTACTGCACGGTTATCGCTTTCCAGCTTAAAGGTCGCCACCAGCCCCGACAGCGTTTCTGCCTGCTCCTGCAGCGACTTAGAGGCGGATGAGGCCTCTTCCACCAGCGAGGCGTTCTGTTGCGTCACTTCATCCATCTGGCCAATGGCCTGATGAACCTGTTCAATGCCTTTACTCTGCTCAGAGGTAGCCGCCGCAATCTCATTGACCAGATCGGCCACCTGCTGAATCGCCTGACGGACATTTTCACTGTTAGATCCAACGCCGCTGGCCTGCTCTAAACCGTGCTCGACCTGTGAAACCGATGTTGAGATAAGATCCTTAATTTCACGGGCGGCAGAAGAGGAGCGCTGCGCCAGATTGCGCACTTCAGAGGCAACAACGGCGAAGCCGCGACCATGCTCGCCTGCACGCGCTGCCTCGACTGCCGCATTCAGCGCCAGAATATTGGTCTGAAACGCGATGCCTTCAATCAGTCCGGTAATTTCAGAGATTTTGGCAGAGCTGGCGCGGATTTCATCCATGGTGCTGAGCATCTGCTTCACCGCCGTCCCATTCTGGATTGACATGTGATTCGCGTTATTTGCCAGGCTGCTGGCCTGTTGCGCACCTTCTGAGTTCTGTCGCACCGTTTCGCTCAGTGTCGCCATGCTGGCTGAGGTTTGCTCCAGTGAAGCCGCCTGTTCTTCCGTGCGTGCAGAGAGATCTTCGTTGCCCGCCGCTATCTGCGTTGATCCGGTACTCACCGATTGCGCGGCGTGACTGACGGAGAGCAGCGTGCCGGAGACGCGCGCCAGCAGCTGATTAAATGCCATCGCCGTTTTGCCGATCTCATCCTTACTGCGGACCTCCGCGATATGAGTCAGGTCGAGGGTATGACTCACCTGCGTCATGGTATTGACCATGCCTGAGAGGCTCTTTTTGATGCCGAGAATCACCTTAGCGGAGAAACCGGCCAGTATCAGAATAAGCAGCAGCGATCCGCCAGACATCGCCCACAGGGTCTGGCTATAAACGCGCTTGTTCTCCGCCCTGAGCTGTTCGCCAATATCGATATTCAGCTGAATCTGACGGGTGAAATCCGCTTCCATCTTACGGGATGCGGCACCAATACCGCCCTCACTCTGCAATAATGGCAGCGTGACCGCATCATTATGGGCGCGTGACGCGGCAAGAAATGCCGGCAATGCGCTGCGGACCGCATCCAGATTTTTATAGGCCTGTTCCGTCATCGCCTTATCTTCATCGCTGGAGATGTCGTTAGCCATGTAGTAATCATTGAGCGACTTAATCTGCGTAAGCAGATTCTCAATGCGCTCTTCCGCAGCAGGGAATTTTGCCGCATCGCTGGTGCTGTGGTGGCGATAAAGCGCAATACCCAACTGATTGGTCACGCTGATCGATTTATTGAGATCGCGAATGCTGGGTATTGCGTTCATCTGTACATATTCAAAGCGGGATTGAAAGCCCGAAATCACTGATAAAGAGATAATCACCAGCGCAATCAGTGACATTGCAAGCAGTGAGAAAATCAATACCAGACGTTGTGTAATAGTCATACTTGCCCCCGGCAAAAAAAGAATAATCTGGACATAATTTAAAGTTGGATCGTTCTTATCGGCTCTTGTCTGCAGGGCTTTAATTAAGCATGGCGAATATATTTTTTTATTTTTCCTTGCGAATGGTACAGAGTGAACTAGCCAGAACACTACTCTGCCATTTATTCATTTTTATTTTGACACACCTTTTTACATCTCATCATCTGAGATAAATTTGCCACATCTCCTGTCAGAAGATTTCCACTGCCGGATGGTCACAATGAAGCGGAAGCAGCCATTCATTTGGATCTGATAATTAGCCCGCTAATTCAACAGCGATGATGATGATAATTGTTAAGGAGAAGGCGATTTAAATTCGTGGGATACCGTCGCAGACGCAGCAAAGGCAGGGCTTGTAAAGCTGAAGAGCTGAAGAGCTGAAGGGGTGAAAAACCAGCATGACAGTCTGTCATCAGATTTTCTGATAAGAGGATGACTGGCTACCTGTCAGATAACAGGCGACGGTGGGAGATTTTAGCCTTTTGTGTCAGGGCCAGATTAAATCAGTGAAATCGCTGGCGGAATGCTGAATCTGGTCTATGCTCACTGGCCCGACCAGGCTTTAGTCTGTTGGGTAGCAATAACGCTTAAAATAAAAAAAGGTAGTCGTCATGGATTTAGCCACATTTGAAACCAGAACCGGTCTTTGGCCACACATGCAGTTTACGGATGTTGAATATGAAGTGTGCAGCGCAGGTGTAGAGATCTATGCCATTGATGTCAGTCGTCAGACCAAGAGCAAGCTATTTATCTGTCGTGTCACCAACGAGCAGCAGGCAGCGTCGCTAACGGCACAGTTCAAAGAGTGGTTGCCGAAGTTAAAGCTTAAAAAACGCAAAGTCGCATTGAATCTGGCGCGCATGGCGTGCGAGAAGAGCTTCCCCGCGAATCCTAAATTCCAGGATCGGTCTGACATGCGTCGGAACACATCCAGGCTCTGATGCCTGCTTCAGCCTGTATCTGTTACAGCAGTCAGGCTGAAACCCTTTCTTATCCTGTCTGCGCTGCGGCACGTTTTAATCACGCGCCGCAGGCACACGGAACAGTCGACATTCTCCGGGCTCAATTGAGATATCACTGAAAGTCGTGATATGCATCTCGATCCAGGTATTCGCGGCCCGAAGCGTGTGAGGTGATTTGCGTTGTTCCAGTTCAGCCACAAAATCCCGGGTACTCACTGTGCACTGACCGGTATCATCCCGCCTCATCGCTTCTCTGAATGCTGACCAGACCTCATCATCCTGTGACATCTCTACCCCACACCGGCTCTCAATCGATAATAAACTGTATATATAAACAGTACAATTATTCTCTTATACGGTCAAGTCTGCTCTGTGTACCTGTCTCAGATCGCTAAGCAATGGCTTAATTGTGGCCATTTATAGCAGAAGCAGCAGGCGAAACAGGACTTTAATCCTAATCTTAGAAATCGTTTTCATATCTGATTAAACTATTGATTTAAATAGCCATTAAATATTGTTAGTTTTTTAATTGTTTGATATCTAATTAAAAAAAGAGTTAACCGTAGCGGCATAAACATCGTTTTTGCCCTATCTTTGAATGGCTCTGTAATGAAATCCACTTCTTTTGCAGAGTGATCTGACTCCTACCCTTGCCCCCTTTTACAGGGGGCACTTTTTTAAGATAACGCAGATATCAACATCTGATTGTCTCTGCAGACCGGCAACGTTCATGCGTTCCGGGCTGATCTGCTGATGACGTTAAGGGAGTGTCTGAAAAGTGGTTGATTTGTAACCTGATAATTCATTGACCGAGCTGTCATCAGCAGAAGCCTGAAACATTGGGTTGAATCTGAAACAATTTTCCGAAATAGCAAATAAACGGATTTTTTACCCGCTTAAAAGCCTCGCCAGAATGACGTGGTAAGGAGAATAAAAAGTGCGTAATAATCTGGCAATATCAGATTGACCAGCGCCTCACCAGGGATGCTGTAACGTTATAATAATGCGCTATATCTGCTGTTCGCCCCCGATTTTATGGGGGTTTTTCTTTTCCCTTCATTTCTATGCCCGGTTATTGCCGCACTGCGATCTGATGTCCTGATTGTCGAATCCTTTAGTACTACCTGAATCTACGATTAAATTAATGCTGCAAATATAACGGCATAATGGTCGTAGTTGTGCCCTTAACCAGCAATATTTCTGTGATATGTTTAATCAGTAACTTTCTGCCACGTGAGTCTGATTATGCTCTCCACCCTTATTTACCGTAGCCAGCTTGCGGGTTCTGTCTCGCCAGAGAGATTGAAAGCGCTGGTGGAGCGCGCCAGTATCAAAAATGCTGAGGCTGAAGTCACCGGGATACTGCTCTATGACGGACAGCACTTTTTTCAGGTGCTGGAGGGTAGCGTCGACAACGTTCACACGGTTTTCCAGCGTATCAGTCAGGATGAGCGGCATTTTAACCTGATTGAGTTGATGCGGGATTACGCCCCTGCGCGTCGCTTTGGTCATGCCGGTATGGCCTTATTTGATTTACGTGATTATCAGAAACACACCGTAGTGGATGCCCTGCTTAAGCGGGTCACCCTGAGTGATGAACGGATCAGAGATGACCGGGTGGTGAAGTTCCTGCGTTCTTTCGTCGAGGGGCGGGATAAAGAGACGTTTATCAAAATTGATCCTGCCAGTCAGTGGACGCTGACAACACCCGTCACCTCCGAATCTCAGCCAGCCTGGCAACCGGCACCGGGTCAGCGTTGTGAATTTGCGCTACAGCCTATTGTGGATACAGCGAATCGCCGGATTGTCTCCTGTGAAGCCTTGATACGTGGCCAGCACGGCGCATCGCCCGCTGATTACTTTTCGCAGTTGCCAGAAAGCGAGCGCTATCAGGGCGATCTGCACTCTAAAACCTACGCTTTCCAGCTGGCCAGACATCTGGGGTTGCGCGAGCAGACGCTCTCCGTCAACCTGCTGCCCATGTCGCTGGTGGTAATCGATAATGCTGTTGAACATCTTATCCAGCAGATCAGGCAGCAGGGATTGCGACCAGAGCAGGTGGTGGTTGAGGTGACCGAAGATGAGATCATCTCGCGCTTCGACGCATTCCAGTTTGCTGTCCAGCAGCTGAAAGCGGCCGGGATCAGCCTGGCGCTCGACGATTTTGGCGCCGGTTTCGCTGGCCTGTCGCTGTTAGCCGATTTCCAGCCCGACAAAGTTAAAATCGATCGCAAGCTGATCACCGATATCCACCGCAGTGGCCCGCGTCAGGCGATAGTGATGGCCATCATTAAATGCTGTCAGGCACTGGAAATTACGGTCATTGCGGAAGGGGTTGAAAAAATTGAAGAGTGGCTCTGGCTGGAAGGTGCCGGGGTACGCTATTACCAGGGCTTTCTGTTTGCCCGTCCAGCCCTCAATGCCCTGCCTGCAGTAAGCTGGCCAGCACGACGCCCGGAATAGACCCCGCCGTGATAATCCCCTTTCCTTCCCTTTTGCCCATAATTTGATGCGGCTCACACCGCTTCGCTGCAAAAGGCAAAAGCTGTGCCATGCTTGATTCATCTGACAGCCTTCAGGCAACACAGATATTCATCAGGTCACTGGACAACAACCGGAAATGGGAGAGTCACCATGAACGAAGATCGCA
The DNA here is from genome assembly GCF_902706165.1 of Pantoea sp. 18059. NCBI lineage: Bacteria > Pseudomonadati > Pseudomonadota > Gammaproteobacteria > Enterobacterales > Erwiniaceae > Pantoea > Pantoea sp. 18059. The sequence continues at coordinate 6,988 of NZ_CACSJS010000009.1, read as the reverse complement.
TTGGCGGTAACTGGAAGCAGTTCAAAGGTAAAGTTAAGGAAAAATGGGGTGATCTTACGGATGATGATATGACCGTTGTAGAAGGGAAGCGCGATCAGCTGGTCGGTAAAATTCAGGAACGCTACGGCTACGAGAAAGATCGTGCCGAAAAAGAAGTGAAAGAGTGGGAAGATTCCAACAAGTACCACTGGTAACGTGTGCTTAATCGCCGGGCGTCTCTGCGTCCGGCATCTGCTCTGTACCCCTGTTTAATCCCCCTCACCCACTGCCCTCTCTGCACCCGATACACCAGCAGATTTTGGAAATGATTGTTTCTTTATTTATTCCTGACGCGCATACTGCGTCATCTTCCCTGTTCATGGGATCCCAATGCCTTCCGGATATCAATTATGCCTCAGCACTCTACCGACACCGTATGTGGTCTCGTCGGTGTTCTTCCTGAAACTCTGCGCCGCTGGCGCCGTGCCGGGCTGATAACGCCGCCTGGCCCTGCTGGTTACTCAGATAATCAGCTTACGCGTGCGCTCTGTGTGCGTGAGATGACCTCAGGGGGTCATACGCTCTTTGATATCCATACTGCATTTAACTGGCCCAGCGTTACGCTGCCTGGCGGCTGGGCCTGTCGGGAAGAGGATATGTTGCATCTGCTGGCGCATAACACGGACGCAGATGTTGATCGCGAACTACAGATGATGAATACCGACTATTGTGGTGATGATTATGTTAATCGCTACCTGCGGCCGCTCAACCTCTGGCTGCGCACTGACCTCAGCGAAGGTGCGGCACGGCGCCAGCAGCGCTTTCATTCAGCGGTAGTCAGTCAGTGGGAGCGCCTGGCGCTAGCCTCACAACGACGCAGCACCGTACCGCTGTTTCTTGAAGCGGTCAGCGTCACAGATGAAACCGAGATCTGGATGGAAGCGATACGGCTTAACGGACAGGGCTTTCGGGTTGAAGTTGCAGCAGATGCGTCAGGTATCCCCGCCGTGGCGCAACGCCGCTTTGAGCATCATCTGATGTGGTGTGGTGATGGTATCAGTGCATCGATGAAGGCTGCATTTCACTCCAGTCTTGAGGCGGGTGAACCGATCATGCTGACCGGAACGAATACCGGCTTACCGTCGCAAATCAGCCTTATGGCAGCCAGCGCCTGAACTCTTTTGACTTTCTTACCTGCCAGTGAATAAAAAGGCGGAAACAGCCTGTGCCGTTTCCGCCCTGTTCATGTTACTGATGTTCAAGAGTTCGCTGACCGCCGATCGCAATCGGGATACGGCGCGGTTTCTCGCTCTCCGGTATTTCCTGGATCAGATCAATGCTAAGCAGACCCTCCGCCAGGCTGGCTCCGGTGACCTTCATGTGCTCTGGAATGGAAAAGCTCAGCTGGAAATCGTGTCGGGAAATGCCGCGGTGGATCCAGCTGGTGTTCTCTTCCCGGGCCTCGCCAGACGCCTCCTGGGACGGTTTCTCTCTGTGACCGGCCACTGAAAGCCGTCCGCCTCGTAACTCGATCTCCAGTTCATGCTCTTTCCAGCCAGGTACGCTGACGGTCAACGCATAGCGATTATCCTCTACCCGTTGCAGATCGTAAGCGGGAACCGACGTTACCGGGCTGTCGCCAGTAAGTTGACTGAACAATTTATCGATGCGGTTAAAGCGGTCTGAAAAGACAGAATCAGCCAGCGAAGGGAACACTGAAAATTGTTGTACTGACATGGTGATAATCTCCTGAACAGGTTCATCCAAAAGTTCATCTGATCGGGCTCATATTTCCGATCATCTCCATAAATAGGGATCAGTAATCAGTTTTCAAGTCGTTAAATATAATTTTTTTACCGTTATCAGACAGCCGGTTACCACAGAAGTAAATTTCAGGGTATTAACGCAGCCGTTACTTTTTGCTCTGAGGTGCAAGAGCAAAATGGGGATGACAGCCAGCCAGTAATAACAGCAACTCATATTCTCCCTGACTTAATAGTGTCGGGTTACCTGCGGCTTCTTTGGTTTGCCAGACGCGCAGGCTAAGGTCAAAACGCTCAGCAGCGCTCTGCTGTGAGAGCCCGGCGGCAAGACGAAGTTCACGCACATTACTCTGGACGACCACAGGCGGCCTGGGGGGACGATTCACCAAACAAAGACTCCTTCAACATGATTAAACCGCAAAGGCACAGCGCTTCACCATCAATAAAAGCGAAGCAACCTGAGAGCGGCCATAACGAAAAGACCACAGAATAATTGACTATTTTAAATAAATGTCAAATTTCAGGTTTAAAAATTATGCATGATTTTTTATAAGCGAAGCGGCATATTTCGCCCTGACGGAGACTTTTCTATTTCCATAGAGTGCTTTATTCCTCCTGCCAGGAATTATCCTGTTATTTGCCTTAAGGGCCATTCAGGGATTATTCCGCTACCTCAAGCGCCCTTTCTTCATCAGGATAGAGGTATAGCCTGAGGGTCATGTTCAGGCAGAATCATTGAAAAAGAGGAGGATAATGAATGAAAAATCCTATCCAGCGTCGCTCGCCCGACGATCTGTCGCAGGTGGAAATTCGTGAACAGTGGCAAATCACCTACTGGACCCAGGAACTGAGGACAACACAGGAAAGGCTGACACGCGCGATCCGCGAGCGAGGGCCGCGGACCGAACAGGTTCGTGACTGGCTGGAGCAAAACCCGCCGCCACGTCGTCCGACACAATTCATACACGGCATGAAAGGTTAAATTGATTACTGTCTGAAGCGACGCGTTACTGGCGGTCTTGCGGTGGATTGACCTATAGCAGTCAGGAGTACACTGACAGGTCATATCTGCCGGTCTTCATTTTTTCAGGCTTTTACCTGTATTTTTAATAGGTTATCTTCCTGAGCAACCAGCGGATAGCGATCCGTCTCTGGCTGCAGACCTGTTTAATTGTAAAACTGACTTAGAAATAACATTAACCACCCTGAATGCTTATTCATCTCCTGACGGAAAATAAACATTAACAACCGTAAAAACCCTCTCCTGGCTATATAAAATGTACAAATGTAAATAATCAGGCGCATCTTCGATTAAATTTTCGAATCGTAACAACCCCTTTAATGCGTTAAAGAAAATATTAAGAGACACCCGCTGCATAGTCCCTTATTATCAAGTTGAAAATAAAAAATCACGCCATAATTCCTGCCGCCCGAATCACATTTCGCTCCGGACAGTTTTCTTTTTTCGCTCCGTAATCAGCCGGTGCGGGGGTTCTACACACATGTTAAACAATTTAAACGGCGACAATGAGCGCCGCAGCCGCGCCTTACAGGCGTTGCGCGACCCTGATGAAAGCCGCGATGAAGTTCTCCGGAAGTTTGTCCGGTTAGCCAGTCAGGCCCTGGGTATCCCGGGCAGCTTCATATCGGTGCTGGATGATGAGTTCCAGACCGTTCGGGCATCACACAATTTTGAACTGCAACGCTCAACGCGTGCGGATTCACTTTGTCGTCACGTGGTTGATAGCGACAGTGCGGTGATCGTCCCTGATACTTATTACGATGCGCGTTTTGTCACGCATCCCCTGATCACTGGCTCACCCTTTATCCGCTTTTATGTCGGTGTGCCACTGAAAACACGCGATGGTATTATTCTGGGCACACTATGTGTGACCGACACCGAACCGCATGCGTTTCCCAGTGACCAGGTGACGACCTTAACGCTGCTCTCTACGCTGGTAATGTCTTTTCTTGAAGCCTGGCACTCGGCGGGTTTTACCGATCCGGTGACCGGGCTACCTAACCGTCATCGCCTGATACGTGATTTGCAATATCTTGCCGTTGCCGGCGATACCACGCCACGCCGTCTGGTTCTGATTGATTGCATCGATATGTCGCGTGCTTATGAACTGGCCCGCACCATGGGAATGAGCCCGGTTGAGAGCCTGCTGAAAGATATGGCCACTCTGCTGCCGCTGCGCCTGCGTCCGGCGGTTGGGGAGATGATCTATACGGTGGCCACCGGCCGCTTTGCTATCCTGACCCGAGCGGATAGCCGACTCAGTGCCGCGTGGGTAGCTGGTCGTCTGGAAGGTATCAGTGCGGACATGGATGAAGGTCTGTCGGTCGCGCTGACTCCCCATACCGGTGAGGCTGACTTTGTCGCTGGCAGCATGCCAGCATCTGAAATATTAGGCCGTGCGGTCAGTGCGTTGCATGAAGCGGTCGGCCGCGGACTGCCCTCTCAGCGCTTTGACGCTGAGGCTGAAACGCAGCGTTCAGAAGATTTCCTGCTGATGACCGATCTTAAAACGGCATTACGCGAGAACACCGGGCTGTATATGGTCTATCAGCCGAAAATTTGCCTGCAAAGTGGTAAACCCGTGGGTCTGGAAGCGCTTATCCGCTGGCAACATCCCAGCCGGGGCGAGCTTTCACCTGCCGCCTTTATCCCGCTGGCTGAGCAGACCGATCTGCTCTCTGTGCTGACAGCCTGGATTATCGATCGGGCGGTTGAGCGCCTCAGCCGGCTGAGGAACAACTGCATCCAGCTGCCGCTAACGATAAACGTCAGCGTACGTGACTTTGCGCGCGAGGGGTTCGCTTCAGCGCTGGAAAGTAAGATGGTCAAATCTAAGCTCCCGACCTCTCTGCTGGGAATCGAATGTCTGGAAACCGAACGTATCCTTGAAAGCCCGACCGCCCTGCGCGGGCTGGAGATGCTCAGAGCACGAGGATTCACTATTTCACTCGATGATTTCGGTTCCGGCTACAGCAATATCAGTTATCTGCGTCGCATGCCGCTTGATGTGATTAAGCTGGATCGTTCCCTGATCAGTGAGCTTTCCTCTGACACGGCTTCACGCATCATTGCACGCAGCATCATCGCCATGCTTAAAGAGCTGGACTATACCGTGGTGGCAGAAGGGGTTGAGTGTCCGGATGCAGTAACATCCCTGACCGAGTATGGCTGCGATCAGGCTCAGGGCTATTTCTATTCGAAGCCGTTGAACGAAGAAGCATTGGATCACTGGCTGCACTGGAAGCTGCGTGGCGAGTGTCATTAATCTGGAGCTGGCGCAATCTGATATCAGATTGCGTTTTCAGCGATCTGAACGATCTCTGATATCCCCCATGGTAATAATTCAAAATATTTGATCAATATCAGCAAAAGTTAGCTATATCAGTCTGGCGAGATCGCGCCTATCATTCATTCCATCGAGGAAAAACGCCTCTCCCTGACTGAAATACGCTAAGGAATTGACCATGAAATCCATCAAAACTTTCGTTGCTGTTACTGCACTCTCTCTGATTTCATTCGGTAGTTTTGCCCAGACTATTACCGCTACCGCGTCTACCTTGGATGCTGCTGAAGCTAAAGTCGCGGCACAGGCCAAAGATGCAGGTGCATCCTATAAAATTACCGGCGCACGCGTTGATAATCGAGCTTATGTCTCTGCTGAACTGATCAAATAACATTTACCCCTTCAATACGATGAGGCTGCCATTACAGCGGCCTTTTTTAGTATGCAGGAAGCATGAGTTCGTCTGCTCAGGTTCAGCGTCTCTGATCCCATTACGATTGTTGGAACCGTGCCCCACAATTTGCCGTTTCGCTTATTGTCACCTGCCGTGGTGCAGTCTGTGCGACAGTGAATAAGGAGAGATGAAACATTTTTTGAACAATGCTAGCGTGTGCGCAACAATCTTATAAAACGGAGCTGCACATGCTGACTACCATAATATACCGCAGCCATATTTCAGATGACTTTCCCATCAGAACCCTGCCCGCGATGGTCGACAACGCCAGCAAAATAAATGCGGCTCACGACGTGACCGGCATATTATTATTTAACGGTACCCATTTTTTTCAATTGCTTGAGGGTCCGGAAGCGGGCATTCAGGCAGTCTATCAGAGAATTTGTGCAGATCGACGGCACCACAATGTGGTGGAGCTGATGCGCGACTATGCGCCTTACCGCCGCTTTGGTAATGCGGGCATGGCACTCTTTGACCTGCGTGAACACGATCGCTCATCGCTCCTGCAGGCCGTGCTGGATAAAGGGACGTCAAAATATCGTCTGACCTATGATGATCGGGCACTGCAATTCCTGCGCACGTTTGTAGAGTCTCGTGAGAAAGAGAACTACTACGAGGTCCTCCCGCCGGGTTACTGGGAGTTTATTTCTGAGCACAATGATGTGCCGGACTCCCGTCCGGAGACAGAAGGCGTCAGCTTTCGCCCGGTGGTGGATCCCCTCGCTCGTCAGGTCACAGCGATTGAAGCGACCACTCTGCGACCTGCTCCCGCCGACGACATCTCAGGCGATCAGCTTTATGTTAACGATCTGGAAACCGTGAAAAAGACGTTTGCCCATGCTGGCCTGGTCTGCCCGGACGGTATGACACTGTACGTCAGCCTGCTGCCTATGACGCTTGTAGTGATACCCAATGCCGTCGATCATATTGTGGCCGCTATTCAGCAGGCGGGACTGGTTCCTGAGCAGGTTGTAGTTGGCGTAAGTGAAACCGCAGTGATCTCGCAGCTGGAAGCGTTCTCTGAAGCCGTACGCGCGCTAAAAGCGGTCGGAATCAGTCTGTCGATCGACAATTTTGGTGACGGCTCTGCGGGATTGTCCTTGCTGACTCACATTCAGCCCGACCGCATTCGTATTGATGCCGGTATCACCCGCGATGTTCATCGCAGTGGGCCAAAGCAGGCGGTGGTTCAGGCGATTATTAAATGCTGTTCCGCGCTGGAAATTACCGTCATCGCAGCAGGGATCGTACAGGCAGAAGAGTGGATGTGGCTGGAGGCTGCAGGTGTGATCAACTTCCAGGGCACGCTGTTCGCAGCCGCAGGGCGCTATGAAGCACAATCCGTTGCCTGGCCGGAATACCGGGAGGCGATGTAACACTCTCTGTCCCAATGGTGATAAAGCGGTACGTCAGCGCGAGGCCGCTTTCTTCACCGATGTCCTGCAGAGCAGTATCAAAGCCGCAGCGGCCCCGCTAAACACCTCCCC
>NZ_CACSJS010000008.1:0-253142 GCF_902706165.1 Pantoea sp. 18059 | reverse complement strand
CTGTAAAACGTCATAATGAATTTCATTATGTGTTCACTCGTGAGACTTGATATTTTTTACGTCCGGAGACGCTGATATCAATCCTGCGAGTGCCCACACAGATTGTCTGATAAATTGTTAAAGAGCAGTGCGAACAGTGCGTTAGCGTCCTGTCGCGAGGTGGCGTATATTACGCTTTCCTCCTGCAGAGTCAACCTCTTTCTCAGAAGTTTTTCTCCGGCGGCGCAGTCTCCTGTGCCTCTCAACCCGCTTCCCGTTGCCGGTGTTCCGTGTCGATGGAGGCGCATTATAGGGAGTTTCCGCGGGCTGACAAGCGTTTCTTTGAATTAATTTGCTGAGCGCATCTTTTTTAAACGAACGGCTTAAAAAGAGACGTTTCATGACGGAATAACGCACAAAAATCGCCATTAAACGTTGTAAAGAGACCTGCCGTTGCTTAATGCGGGTGCTATTATTTTGCTTCTTCTCGCAGGATAACCCCAGGAAGGATACTCAATGATAAAATCCGCGCGCAGCATGGCTGGTTTGCCATGGATAGCTGCCATGGCCTTTTTCATGCAGTCACTCGACGCCACCATACTGAATACTGCCCTGCCCGCTATCGCCACCAGCCTCGACCGTTCTCCTCTGGCCATGCAATCCGCCGTCATCAGTTACACCCTGACTGTCGCTATGTTGATTCCGGTCAGCGGCTGGCTCGCCGATCGCTACGGCACGCGCAAGGTATTTATCGTTGCCGTTTCGCTGTTCACCCTCGGCTCGCTGGCTTGTGCACTTTCTCCCACACTCCAGGTACTGGTCATCTCGCGCATCATACAGGGCGTCGGTGGCGCAATGATGATGCCGGTCGCGCGACTGGCGCTGTTACGCGCCTATCCGCGCAGTGAGCTCTTGCCGGTGCTCAACTTTGTCACCATGCCGGGATTAGTTGGCCCGATACTGGGGCCAATGCTGGGCGGCGTGCTGGTGACCTACGCGACCTGGCACTGGATTTTCCTGATTAATATCCCGATTGGCATTCTCGGCATTATCTACGCACGCAAATATATGCCGGACTTCACCACGCCGAAGCGCCGCTTCGACTTTTTCGGCTTCTTATTGTTCGGGGCTGGACTGGTGATGATCTCGATTGGGATTGAGCTGTTTGGCGAGCGGATTGTTTCCGCCTGGCTGGCGGGCGGGATATTACTCAGCGGGATTGTGCTTTTGCTTCTTTATATAGTGCATGCCCGAAATCACCCTTCGCCACTGATCAATCTGCCGATGTTTAAAACCCGGACGTTCTCAGTGGGCATCGGTGGCAACATCGCGTCACGTCTTGGCACCGGCTGTGTGCCCTTTTTGATGCCGCTCATGTTGCAGGTCGGCTTTGGCTATTCAGCGATTATCGCGGGCTGCATGATGGCACCCATCGCCATTGGTTCAATACTGGCGAAGTCGACGGTGACACAACTGCTGCGCTGGCTGGGTTACCGCCGCCTGCTGGTTGGCATTACCGCCATTATTGGCATTCTGATCGCCAGCTTCTCTCTGCAGTCGCCCGCTGAAAGCATCATTGTGCTCTTACTTCCGCTGTTTATTCTCGGCATGGCCATGTCTACGCAGTTTACCGCCATGAATACCATCACCCTGGCCGATCTGAATGATGATAACGCCAGCGGCGGTAACAGCGTGCTGGCCGTGACTCAGCAGCTAGCGATCAGTTTTGGTGTGGCCGTCAGCGCCGCGGTGCTGCGCTTCTACCAGGAGTTTGAAACCAGCACCATTTCACAGTTCCATGCCACGTTTATGACCATGGGCGTGGTAACAGTACTGTCGGCGCTGACCTTTATGCTGCTGAAAAACGGCGATGGCCGTAATCTGATCAGTAATCGCGACAAAAAGAAAAAGCGCTAAACCGATCCACGCACCACCAGTTCCGGCGTCAGCACCAGCGTTTGCTGACTGGCGTCGGGATTGCTGAGACGATGGAGCAGGGTGTCTATCGCCAGTTCACCCAGCGCATCTTTCGGTTGATGAATGGTACTCAGTGGCGGAGTGAGATAGCGCGCCAGTTCGATATCGTCATATCCCATTACCGCCATCTGCTGCGGAACCTGCATGCCGGCCTGGTAAAGTGCGTGATAAACGCCCACCGCCATGGCATCGTTGCTGGTGAAAACCGCTTCCGGCGGCGTTTCCAGCGCCAGCAGTTCGACCATCCCGTTGTAGCCTCCCTGGAATTCAAAGTCACCATTCACCACATAGCCGGGCAGAATCGCCAGGCCACTCTTTGTCATGGCGTTGCGATAACCTTCCAGGCGCATACGAGCCGGGGTTTTATCCTGTGGACCGGCGATACAGGCGATGCGGGTATAACCACTGTCGATAAGATGCTGAGTCGCCAGCTCCCCGCCCAGCAGCGCGTTATCCTGAATAATGTCACCACGGCCTTCAAACGGCGCCCAGTCCATCATGACGGCAGGTATAGAGGGATAACGGTTCAGAATGTCGGCCGAGGGCAGGTGACTTTCCGTACACATAATCAATAAACCGTCGACGCGCTTCTGCATCAGCGTTTCCAGGCTGCGGTTCATCCGCTCTTCATCACCTGCCGTGTTACAGAGAATCAGGCTGTAGCCACGCTGATAGCAGCTCTCCTCCACACCCCGCACCACTTCGGCATAAAATGGGTTACTACTGGTGGTCAGCAGCATACCGATCGTGTGCGTCTGATTGATTTTCAGACTGCGCGCCAGCGCAGAGGGGGCGTAATTCAGATGGCGGATGGCCTGCTCAACTTTTTCGCGCACGCCTTCACTAACAAAGCGATTGTTATTGATAACGTGCGAGACAGTGGAGGTAGAGACGCCCGCCAGGCGAGCGACATCTTTCATGGTGCTCAAATGCTTAGCCCTGCTGCTGCAAAAATTCATCGATCTCCGCGCGCCACGGCACGGAGGGCTGCGCACCCGAGCGGGTAACGGCGATAGCAGCGGCGGCATGGGCAAACCGCACCGCGTCATACATCGTTTTCTGCTCCAGTCGCGCGGTAATAAAGGCGCCATTAAAGGTATCGCCCGCCGCGATGGTGTCGATAGCTTTAACACTGAAGCCAGCAATACGCTGACCTTCTCCCTGCTCGCTCAGCCAGACACCGCGGCGACCCAGAGTAATCAGAACCGTGCCGATACCTTTCGCATGCAGTACTGCCGCAGCGCGGGCGGCATCTTCATCGTTGCTGACCGCAATGCCGGTCAGACTCTCGGCTTCGGTTTCATTCGGGGTAATAATGTCGATCAACGCCAGCAGTTCATCTGAGAGCTGGGTGGCGGGTGCAGGATTGAGAATAACCTGCGTCTGATGCTGTCGGGCAAGCGTCGCGGCGGCCAGCACACTTTCCAGCGGTGATTCCAGCTGCATTAATAGTGCATCGGCGTCGGCGATAACCTGCTGATGGCGCGTCACGCAGGCGGGTGTTAACGCCGCGTTTGCACCGGAGTAGATGCCGATGTTGTTCTCACCGTCACCATTGACGAAAATCATCGCCACGCCGGTTGACTCACCCTCGACCACTTCGACCGGCGTGGTATCAATATTGTCCTGGGCCAGTTGCTGACGAACACGTTCACCAATGTCGTCAGCGCCCACACAGGCGATAAATGCGATATCGGCACCAGCACGACCGGCGGCGACAGCCTGATTCGCACCCTTACCGCCAAACGCAATCTGATAATTCTGCCCGATCACCGTTTCACCGGGACGAGGAAAGTGCGCCAGATTAAGGATGTGGTCAGCGTTAATGCTGCCAAGAACGGCCAGTTTTGCGTTTTTGCTCATTAGGGGAGTCCGGAATAAGTGCGCCACCAGGAGGGTGGCGCAGTGCCCTGCTTTTCTTTGAGTTATTGAGTGACCAGCTTCAGGTCGACCGGGTTGATCGCCTTCACTTTTTCACCCTTCAGCACTTTATCAGCGGTATCTACGCCGATCATGCCAATTTTGTCTGGCATCTGTGCCACAGTCGCGGACAGTTTGCCACCTTCTACCGCTTTAACGCCATCAGCAGTACCGTCAAAACCAACGACGATCACACCAGTTTTACCGGCGGTCTGCAGCGCACGCAGTGCACCTAGCGCCATTTCGTCGTTCTGAGCGAATACGGCCTGAACGTCCGGGTGTGCCTGAAGCAGGTTCTGCATGACGTTCAGACCTTTGGTACGGTCAAAATCGGCTGGCTGGCTGGCGAGGATCTGGAATTTATGCGCATCAGCGGCCTGTTTGAAGCCTTCGCCACGCTCACGGGCGGCAGAAGTCCCGGCAATGCCCTGCAGTTCGATAATTTTGGCGTTTTCGCCGACTTTTTTGGCGATGAAGTCGCCGGCCATTTTACCGCCGAAACGGTTATCGGAGGCGACGTGGCTGACAACGGTGCCCTGTGCCGCAACGCGATCCAGCGTGATAACCGGGATGTTCGCCTGGTTAGCCATCTTCACCGCATTGCCCACAGCATCAGAGTCGGTTGGGTTGATCAGCAGCAGTTTGGTGCCGCGAACCGTCAGATCCTGCACGTTAGCCAGCTCTTTCGCCGGGTTGTTCTGTGAATCCAGCACCACCAGGTTGTAGCCCAGCTTGTCCGCTTCTTTCTGCGCACCCTCTTTCAGCGAAACAAAGAACGGGTTATTCAGGGTTGAAACCACCAGCGCGATAGTATCTTTGGCCATAGCGCTGGTACTGAGCGTTGCGCCAAGGATCACGGCCAGTGCGGTTAACTTTTTCATCATGTCATCCTGTGTAAGGTCAGAGTTATTTACTGCTTTTATTATCTACCAGCACCGCCAGCAGGATTACTACCGCCTTAACGATCATCTGGTAGTACGAAGAGACGCCCATCAGGTTCAGGCCGTTGTTCAGGAAGCCGAGGATCAGCGCGCCAATCAGGGTGCCGAAAATACGGCCCTTACCGCCTGCCAGGCTGGTTCCGCCCAGCACGACCGCAGCAATCGCATCCAGCTCATAGCCGGTACCCGCTGTCGGCTGTGCCGAAGAAAGGCGCGCCACTTCAATGGTGCCTGCCAGCGCTGCCAGCATGCCACTCAGTGAATAGACGATGATTTTGACGCGATTCACATTGATGCCGGAGAGACGCGTTGCCGCTTCATTACCGCCAAGCGCATAGATATAGCGACCCAGACGGGTGTGCTGCAGCATGTACCAGGCAGCAATAAAGACCAGCGCCATCAGCCAGACCGGCGCAGGGATACCCAGCGGACGACCAATACCAAACCAGCCCAGCAGATCGGCATTGGCATTAAAACCCGTGTTTACCGGACTGCCATCGGTGTAGACCATGGTGACACCGCGCAGCAGCAGCATCATGACCAGCGTGGCGATAAACGCCTGCACTTTGCCGCGCGCCACAATGGTGCCGGTCAGGGCACCGATTGCCGCTCCCAGCGCCAGCGACGCCGCCACCGCGACCAGGGCATTGACCTCCATACCCACCAGCGATGCACCCACCGCGCCAGTCAGGGCCAGCAGCGATCCCACAGAGAGGTCGATACCAGAAGTCAGGATCACCAGCGTCATCCCGACCGCCATAATGGCGTTAACCGAGGTCTGCTGCAGAATGTTGAACAGGTTCGCCACGGTAAAGAAGTTCGGGCTCTGGCTGGCCACCACGGCGATCAGCACCATCAGCGCAATCAGCGACTTCTGTTCCAGTAGCCAGCTTTTGCTAAACCAGCGACGGCTGGCAGGTAAAGTTTGAGTCGTCATACCACTAAATCCTCGCTGTGTTGCTTGCCTACGGCGGCGGCCATCAGGCTCTCCTGAGTGGCTTCTTCTCGGGTAAATTCGCCGCTGATACGGCCTTCATGCATCACCAGAATCCGATCGCTCATGCCCAGCACTTCCGGCATTTCCGAGGAGACCAGAATGATGCTCAGCCCTTCGGCTTTAAACTGGTTAATCAGTTGATAGATCTCTTTCTTCGCGCCGACATCCACACCGCGTGTCGGTTCATCCAGAATCAGTACGTTAGGCCGGGTCATCAGCCCGCGGGCAATCGCCACTTTCTGCTGGTTGCCGCCCGAAAGCAGACCAATGGGCTGCTCCATTGAAGGCGTTTTAACGTTAAACAGCCGGATAAAGTCGCCCACGGCCAGCTGCTCTGCCGCATGTTTCAGCGTGCCGCTGCCGTGACTGAAATAGCCTAACGCTGTCAGCGACATGTTCTCTTTTACTGACATGCCCAGCACCAGGCCATCGCGCTTACGATCTTCGGAGATATAGACGATGCCGTTAGCCAGCCCATCCTGCGGTGAGCGCGTCACCACTTCCCGACCATTGAGCCACAGTGTGCCTTCGCGACGCGGCAGGGCGCCGTAAAGCACCTTCATCAGTTCGGTACGGCCCGCGCCCATCAAGCCAGACACGCCGAGGATTTCACCTTTGCGCAGGCTGAAACTGACGTTATCCACGCCCGGTCCGCTGACGTTTTCCACTTTCAGCCGCACGTCGCCTGGTGCCTGATCAATATGGGGATATTGATCTTCCAGCTTACGGCCGACCATCATCTCGATCAGGCTCTCTTCAGTCAGCTCGCTGACCGGGCGTTCAGCAATAAACTGACCGTCGCGGAACACCGTGACGTCATCGCAGATCTCAAAGATCTCTTTCATGCGATGCGAGATATAGACGATGCCGCAGCCCTGCGCTTTCAGTTCGTTGATCACCCGGAACAGCGACAGCGTTTCGGTATCAGTCAGCGCATCGGTCGGCTCATCCATGATGATCACCTGCGACTCAAAGCTCAGGACTTTGGCGATTTCGACCATCTGCTGATCGCCAATCGACAAATCCCCCACCAGCTTGTGGCTGCTGAAGCGCAGATTAAGCCGTTTAAGCAGCGCATCAGCTTCGGCATACATACGCGGCCACTGGATACGGCCAAAACGGCTGACATATTCGCGGCCGAGAAAAATATTCTCCGCCACGGTTAATTGAGGGATCAGGTTCAGTTCCTGATGAATGATGCCAATACCCGCTTCCTGAGACGCTTTCGGCCCGCTGAAACGGGTCTCTTTGCCCAGCCAGCGCAGCGTACCGGCATCATATTGATAGATGCCGGTCAGAACTTTCATCATGGTGGACTTGCCTGCGCCGTTCTCGCCCACCAGCGCCATCACGCGTCCTGCCCGGACATTCAGCGACGCCCCCTTGAGGGCTTTCACACCCGGAAAGGATTTTTCAATGCCGTCGAGTTGCAGTAAAAGTTGCATAGCGGCCTCAGAAGGTCACACCGGCGCTGAGGATGACATTCGCAAACGGAGAGCACTCTCCGCTGCGAATGACCGCCTGACTACGCTGCGTTTGTTGTTTGAATTGTTCATGACTGGTGTAGCTGATGGTGATGATATTCCCCTGGTGCTGTTGCAAGGCTTCGAGCACGGCGACAAGCGCGCTATGAAGTTGCGGATTATGCTGCTTAATCTCTTCCGCGATCAGGGCGCTCTCTACCTGCATCTCCAGTGCGACAGCATTAACCACCTGCATAAAATCGGGCGTACCCGGCGTGAGCGCTAAATCGATGCGCTGCGGTCCGGCCGGAATCGGCAAGCCTGCATCGGCAATCGTCAGCGTATCCGTGTGTCCCAGGCGGGCAATCACATGAGAGAGTTCAGCGTTTAACAAGCGACCTTTTTTCATCTTTTCACTCCACAGCGAAACGTTTCGCTGTCAGGAGTGTATGAAAAGCCGCCATCAACTCAACCGGCAAAGAAGAAATCTGTGATCGCTATCGAAACGTTTCGCTCACGCGGGGAGAAATTTGTATTAAGTCGGGGGAGGGGCAGAAAAAAGGGCCGCGAACGCGGCCCCGGAGGAGAGGATTAAGGCAGTTTCTTAACCTGCTTAACGTCCATCTCAATGCTGTTGAAATCTTTATCCAGTTCACCCGTCAGCTCGACGTTGTCTTTAGGTGAGATAGTCTGGCCGTTCCAGTGCTTGTGGTCGATTTCGACTTTCATGGTGCCGGTCTGGTCGCGGAACAGATAATCTTCGTTGCCGATCTGTTTCTCCAGCTTACCGCGCACGGTGACCCAGCTGTCATCTTTCATCTCTTCAGCCTGCTTTACGGTCACCACACTGGTGTGATCGGCACTGAAACCACCCTGACCGGCTGCTGCCTGCGTCTGTGCGGCTGGCGCACTGGGATCAACAAATCCACCCTGCTGTGCAGCGAAAACCGGGGCGGAAGCCAGCATTACGACGGCCAGAATTGCAGCGTGCTTTTTCATTTTGTCACCTCTTTTCCATGATGTGGTTCGTCTTGTTGAGCTTAGTTGACCATAAAGTTCTTAACAGCTTCTTAAGAGGCAAAAATAAGCTATTTTCGCCGAAATCAGCTGTACAAGCAGGAAGTTGCTTCGTATAAAGCGCTATCGGAACAGGGAGACGTGATGCGTATTTTACTGATTGAAGATGATCGTTTAATTGGCGACGGTATCAAGGCGGGGCTGAGTAAACTGGGCTTCAGCGTTGACTGGTTTACCTCTGGTGAGGCGGGCTTTAACGCGCTGGAGGCCGCGCCCTGGGATGCGGTGATCCTGGATCTCTCACTGCCCGAGCGGGATGGGCTCGATATTCTGCGGCAGTGGCGACAGCAGGGCAAAGATGTACCGGTACTGATACTGACCGCACGCGATGCGCTCGATCAGCGGGTCGAAGGCCTGCAACTGGGAGCCGACGACTATCTGTGTAAACCCTTTGCCTTAACCGAAGTGGCTGCTCGCTTACAGGCGCTGATCCGCCGCCGTCATGGCCAGCTGCAGCCCGAACTCCGGCACGGTAATGTGGTGCTGATCCCCGGCAGCCATAGTGTGATGCGCGAAGGTGAGGCGATTGCGCTGAAAAGCCGTGAACTGGCGCTGCTGGAACTGTTTATGCGAAACCCGGGCCGGGTGCTGACACGCAGCCAGCTGGAAGAGAAGCTCTACAACTGGGACGCCGATGTCTCCAGCAATGCGGTAGAGGTTCACATTCATCATCTGCGTAAAAAACTGGGCAGCCAGTTTATCCGCACGCTGCACGGCGTCGGTTATACCCTGGGAGCGGCTGAATGCGATCAATGAGCCTGTTTCTGCGGCTGGGTATCGGTTTTGTGCTGCTGCTCGGGATCTGCTGGGCCAGCGCCAGCCTGAGTGCCTGGCATCAGACACGTGAAACCCTTGATGAGCTCTTCGATACCCAGCAGATGCTGCTGGCAAAGCGTCTGCTGACGCTGGATTTCTCCTCGCTGGACAACGCCACTCTGCCTAAAACCAAAGAGATACTGCGCCACCATCGCGGCGATCAGGATGACGACGCCCTGGCCTTTGCCGTCTTCACGCGTGACGGCCGGCAGGTGATGAATGATGGTGACAATGGCCGCTACCTGCCGTTTGAGGCGGAGTATCAGGGATTTCATGAGGGCCAGCTCACCAATGATGACGATCGCTGGCGGTTTGTCTGGCTGACTACGCCCGACCAGCAGTTCCGGGTGGTGGTGGGTCAGGAGTCCGAATACCGTGACGACATGACGCGGGATCTGATGAAAGCCAGCATGCTGCCCTGGCTGATCGCGCTGCCCTTTATGTTGCTGCTGCTGATCGGTCTGGTCTGGTCTGAACTGCGCCCCCTGAAGACGCTGGCACAGCAGCTGGCTCAGCGCGCACCCGATGATGATACGCCGCTGCAGGCAGACCGCGTGCCGAAAGAGGTGCAACCGCTGATGGTCGCGCTCAATGGTCTGTTCAGCCGCATCAGCGCAATGATGCAGCGTGAACGGCGCTTTACCTCTGATGCCGCACATGAGCTGCGCAGTCCGCTGGCGGCGCTGCAGGTGCAAAGCGAGGTGATCCAGCTGACTGCGGATGATGAAGTGATGCGAAGCCATGCGCTACAGCAACTGGATGCCGGCATTATCCGCGCAACCCGGCTGGTGGATCAGCTGCTGACGCTCTCACGGGTTGAAGCTGATGATGCACGCAGCGCCTTCGAAACGGTGGCGCTGAAACGCACGGTCCAGGAGACGCTGGCTGCACAGCTGCCGCTGGCGGATAAAACGGGTGTCACGCTGCGGCTGCATGCTGACGCCGATCCGCAGATTCAGGGGCATCCGCTGTTACTGTCACTGCTGGTGCGTAATCTGCTGGATAATGCCATTCGCTATACGCCAGCGGGCAGCGAAGTTGATGTGCGGCTTCAGGCGAATAGCCTGTCGGTAGAGGATAACGGCGAAGGTCTGAGTGCAGCCGATCTGCAACGGCTTGGTGAACGTTTCTGGCGACCGCCAGGTCAGGAGAAAAGCGGAAGCGGGCTGGGATTATCGATAGTCCGCAATATCGCCCAGTTGCACGGGATGCAGGTCAGCTTCAGCCAGCGCTCGGGCGGCGGATTATGCGTTATGCTGCGCTGGTCAGCGCCCGCCCTGTAAGGCGGGCGCTGCAGATCAAATCTCGACCTGGGTGCCCAGCTCAATCACCCGGTTTGGCGGGATCTCAAACTGGTCTGGCGCACGGAGCGCATTGCGCTGCAGCGCCAGGAAGAGTTTGCCACGCAGGCGCAGATACCACGGCCGTTTGCCGATAATCAGCGACTCATGCGACATGAAGAACGATGTCTCCATCATGCGGCAGTTGAGCCCTTCCAGCCCGCAGCGGTGGAAAATCTCCTCGACGTTTGGCGTTTCGCGCCAGCCGTAGCTGGCCACCACCCGCCAGAAGGTGGGTGACAGCTGCTCAATCGTCACGCGACGCACGTTGTGCACGTAAGGCGCATCTTCTGTCCGCAACGTCAGCAGCACCACCCGCTCATGCAACACTTTGTTGTGCTTAAGGTTATGCAGCATGGCAAACGGAATCACATTCAGCGCACGCGACATATAGACCGCCGTGCCCGGCACGCGAACCGGCGGCGATTTCTCCAGTGACGCGATCATCGCCTCCAGAGAGTTGCCATGCTCGTGCATGCGGCGCAGCAGGCGGAAACGTTCGCTTTTCCACGTCGTCATAATGATAAACATCACCAGGCCGAGACAGAGCGGCAGCCAGCCACCGGAGAAGATTTTCACCAGGTTGGCGGTAAACAGCGGCACATCAATACAGAGCATCAGTACCAGGATGACGGCAACCGCCAGCTTATTCCAGTGCCAGTTTTTAACCGCCACGGTACAGGAGAGCATCGCGGTCAGCACCATGGTGCCGGTGACGGCGATACCGTAGGCCGCAGCCAGATTACTTGAATGCTCAAAGCTGATAATCACAATCAGCACGGCGAAGTAGAGTACCCAGTTAATCACCGGAATATAGATCTGGCCCGATTCGCGCTCAGAGGTGTGGATGATACGCATCCCCGGCAGATAACCCAGTCGCACCGCCTGACGCGTCAGCGAGAAGACGCCGGAGATCACCGCCTGCGAGGCAATCACCGTGGCCAGCGTCGCCAGAATCAGCATCGGGATCAGCGCCCAGTCCGGCGCCAGCAGGAAGAAAGGGTTTTTAATCGCTTTGGGATCGCTGAGTAACAGCGCGCCCTGACCAAAGTAGTTCAGGACCAGCGACGGCAGCACCACCGAGAACCAGGCCAGTCGGATCGGCACTTTACCGAAGTGACCCATATCGGCATACAGCGCTTCAACCCCGGTAATCGCCAGTACCACCGCGCCAAGCGCGAAGAATGAGACAGATTTATAGTGCAGGAAGAACTCGACCGCATAGGCGGGATTCAGCGCATGCAGCACTTCCGGGTTTTTCATGATGCCGCTGACCCCAAGGATCGCCAGCACCAGGAACCACACCAGCATCACCGGCGCGAAGAGTTTGCCCACCATGCCGGTGCCATGTTTCTGAATCGCAAACAGCAGCGTCAGCACCGCAATCGACATCGGCACAATAAAGGGATCCAGCGACGGCGCGGCAATCTCCAGGCCTTCAATGGCTGACATCACCGAAATGGCCGGCGTGATGACCACTTCCCCATAGAAGAAGCTGCCGCCAATCAGGCCCATGATCACCAGCACTGCCGTGGCGCGTGCACCCGTATGGCGGCCCGCCAGCGACATCAGTGTCAGAATACCGCCTTCACCGGCATTGTCGGCGCGCATCACATAACTGATGTACTTCAGTGATACCACCAGCACCAGCAGCCAGAAAATCAGCGACAAAAAGCCAAACACCGCTTCCCGCTCAACGCCGAAACCGAACTGTCCGGAGAGACATTCACGCAAGGTATACAGCGGACTGGTGCCGATATCCCCGTAAACAACACCAATAGCGGCCAGCGTTAATCCGCGAAGTGACTGCTTATTATCCGAGCTCATAGAGTTATCTTTTGTTGGAGTCAAAGAGGCGCAACAACCCCTCGCTCAGGCCATCAAAAAGCGCACAGTATGCACGGTTTGCCGAAAATTCCTATACCCGCTTCGCCTGTCTGCCAGGGTAACGGGGTGGTTTCAGGCATTAAAGCGTTAATCAGCGCCGCTTTCAAAGCAGGCAAACCTTATGAAACAAAAAAGCTGACAGCTATCAACGCTTTCACGCATGATGATCTATAGAGTAAGGCGCTTGCTGAAGCGCGGCGGCCCGACGATCGTAAGGACATTGAAGTGATTATGGCTCAACCCCATCTTTTGGCAGAAAGAATTTCTCGCCTTAGCAATGCGTTAGAAAAAGGATTGTATGAGCGACATCATGCCATCCGCCTTTGCCTGCTGGCAGCGCTGAGCGGTGAAAGCGTATTCCTGCTGGGACCGCCCGGCATCGCCAAGAGCCTGATTGCCCGCCGCCTGAAATATGCCTTTCAGCACGCCCGCGCCTTTGAATATCTGATGACCCGTTTCTCCACACCGGAAGAGGTGTTTGGCCCGCTATCTATTCAGGCACTGAAGGATGAAGGGCGCTATCAGCGCCTCACTAAAGGTTATCTGCCCGACGCGGAGATTGTTTTTCTGGATGAGATCTGGAAAGCCGGCCCGGCGATTCTGAATACCCTGCTGACCGCTATCAACGAACGCCGCTTCCGCAATGGCGACAGCGAAGAGGCCATTCCGATGCGTCTGCTGGTCACCGCCTCCAATGAAATGCCGGAAGCGGACAGCGGCCTTGAAGCGCTCTATGACCGGATGCTAATCCGCCTGTGGCTGGATAATGTGCATGAGAAGCAGAACTTTCGCAGCATGCTGACCCATCAGCAGGATGAGCACACCAATCCGGTCGCGGAATCCCTGCGCATCAGTGATGAGGAGTATGCGCAGTGGCAGCTCGGCATCAGTCAGGTCAGCCTCCCGGATGCGGTGTTCGAGCTGATTTATCAGCTGCGCCAGCAACTGGAAAGCCAGCCCGCTGCGCCCTATATTTCCGATCGTCGCTGGAAAAAAGCTATTCATCTGCTGCAGGCCAGCGCCTTTTACAGTGGCCGCAGCGCCATTGCGCCGATAGACCTGATCCTGCTGAAAGATTGCCTCTGGCACGACGTCGCGTCCATGCAGCTGCTGGAGCGCGAAATCGATCAGCTGATGACACAGCACGCCTGGCAGCAGCAGCCGATGCTGCTGAAACTGCATCAGATAAAAGCGCGTCGCATGGCTCTGCAGCAGCAACAGAGCATCGCACAGGCGATCACCCTGGAAAAACACAGCGGCATGTTCAGTCGCAAACCCCATTACGATCTGCCGGAAAGCTTCACTGATGAGCAACTGACGCTAATGCTGCAAAAGCCGCTGATGCTGCATGATATGCAGGTGACACATCTGGTTATCGCGCGTGATGCACTGAATCAGTGGCTGCAGAAAGGGGGCGAGGTTCGCGGCAAGCTCAATGGAATTGGCTTTGCGCAGAGTCTGGATTTACAGGTGGATGCGCAGCACTGCCTGGCTATCCGTGATGTCAGCCTGCAATCGTCGCGTCTGACACTGCCTGGCGTCAGCAACAGCGAGCCGCTGCCCGGTGAGATCACCGAAGCGCTGGATGCACTGGAGAGTGAACTGCGGTCGCAGCGTCATCTGTTCAGCCAGCACCAGCGCTGCCTGTTTATCAGTGATGACTGGCTGGCGCGCGTTGAAACCAGCCTGCAGGATGTGGCGGAACAGTTGAAACAGGCGCGTAAATGATCCCACTGGAGACGCTCAGCACACTGCTCTCCGTGGGTGAAACCGAACTGATTGAAGAGCTGATTATTGCCCTGCTGGCGTCTCCACAGCTGGCGCTGTTTTTTGAAAAGTTTCCCGGGCTGAAAAAAGCACTGTTACGCGATGTGCCACGCTGGCGAGCGGAGATCAACGCTGAGCTCAAAGCCACGCCGGTTCCGGCCACGCTGGCCGAAGAGTTTCAGCTGTTCCAGCGGGTACAACTCCTCAGCGATCGTGAATTCAGCCACCAGCTGAATGCCACGCTTCAGGCGCTTGAAAGCCTGCCTTCCCCTTTTCTGGATGAAGCCAACCGGCTGCTGCAGCACACCGATATCAGCCATCTCAGCAGCGCGCAGCACCAGCTTTTTCTACAGCGCTGGCGGCTGAGCCTGACCTTACAGACCCTGACGCTGAATCAGACGTTGCTGGAACAGCAGCGCGAACGCCTGCTGGCGGAACTGCAGCAGCGTATGGCGCTGAGCGGTCAGCTGGCACCGATTCTTGGCGACGATGACGAAGCCGCCGCTGGCCGGCTGTGGGACATGAGCAAAGCGTCACTGCAGCCTGGCGACTATCAACTGATGCTGCAATATGGCGACTTTCTGGCGCAGCAGCCGGAGCTGCTGAAACTGGCCCAGCAGCTGGGTCGCAGCCGCGAGGCAAAATCGGTGCCGTCGCAGGATACCCCTATGGAGGCCTTGCACCATATGGTGCAGGAACCTGCGGCCGTGCCGGAGGAGGTCAGCGGCATTCACCAGAGCGATGACGTGCTGCGTCTGCTGCCGCCGGAGTTAGCTGCGCTGAGTATCAGTGAACTGGAGCTGGAGTTTTACCGGCGGCTGGTAGAGAAACGGCTGCTGACCTACAAGCTGCAGGGCGATGCCTGGCATGAAAAGGTCACGATGCGTCCTGCCAGCCACCAGCAGCATGAAGAGCAGCCACGCGGGCCTTTCATCGTCTGCGTCGATACCTCGGGTTCGATGGGTGGCTTCAATGAGCGCTGCGCCAAAGCGTTTTGTCTGGCGCTGCTGAAAGTCGCGCTGGCCGATCGCCGTCGCTGCTACATCATGCTGTTTGCGCATGAGGTGATCGGCTATGAACTGACCGGTGATGACGGGCTGGAACAGGCGATTCGCTTTCTCAGTCAGCGCTTTCGCGGCGGCACCGATCTGGCAGCCTGCCTCTCTTCCGTTGTGACCCGAATGGAAGGCGTCCTGTGGCAGGAAGCCGATGCGGTGATCGTCTCCGATTTTATTGCCCAGCGTCTGCCGGAAGAGGTGATCGGGACTATTAAAACGCGTCAGCGAAATAATCAGCAACGTTTTCACGCCGTGGCTATGTCGGCCCACGGGAAACCAGGCATTCTGCGCATCTTCGACCATATCTGGCGTTTCGATACCGGCATGAAAAGCCGTCTGCTGCGTCACTGGCGGCGTTAAGTCATCGGGCAGAAATGCATATTTGCTATAGTAAATTACCGTTTCACTTACTCAGCAATCTGGAGCTTCCTGTGACGCTTGCTCAACCTCATCGCGATCTGCCTGCGCCGACGCGAACGCTACTGCTCTCCGGCCATAACATTGAACAAAAACGTGCCGAATTGCTGGCCTATTTCCACCAGACCTGGGAACAGTATGAAAGTCTGTTTACCTGTCTGGCCGATTCCCAGGCCTGGTTTACCAAAGCCATTCCGCTGCGCCATCCTTTAATCTTCTATTTTGGCCACACCGCTACCTTCTACATTAATAAGCTGATGGCCGGACGCCTTATCGACGCGCGTCTGGACGATCGTATCGAAGCGATGATGGCGATTGGTGTGGATGAGATGAGCTGGGATGATCTCAACGACAGCCACTATGACTGGCCCACTGTCGAAGAAGTCCGCGAATACCGCGGGCGCGTTAAAGCGCTGGTCAGCGATCTGATCCAGACCCTGCCGCTGACTCTGCCGATCACCTGGGAGAGTCCGGCCTGGGTGATCCTGATGGGCATTGAGCATGAGCGTATTCATCTGGAAACGTCCAGCGTACTGATACGCCAGTTACCGGTCGGGTGGGTGAAACCCCAGCCCGCGTGGCCGGTCTGCCCGATGGCGCGCCACCAGCGCGAGGCTGTTCCGGCCAATACCCTGCTGCCGATGCCCGGCGGCACGGTCACGCTGGGTAAAACCGACGATACCTATGGCTGGGATGTCGAATATGGCCGCCAGCAGATCGCGCTGCAGCCGTTCAGGGCGAGCAAAATGCTGGTCAGCAACGCGGAATTCCTGGCGTTCGTTGAGGCGGGGGGTTATCAGGACGCTCGCTGGTGGGATGACGAAGGCTGGGGCTGGTGTCAGTTTGCTAAAGCGGAGATGCCCACCTTCTGGGTCGGCACGCCTGCGATGCCCGATCAGCTTAAACTGCGTCTGATGTGTGAAGAAGTCGCGATGCCGTGGGACTGGCCAGCCGAGGTTAACCAGCTGGAAGCGGCGGCCTTCTGCCGCTGGAAAGCGGATCAGACCGGAATGAGTGTTCAGCTCCCCTGTGAAGCGGAGTGGGCTCAGCTGCGCGAACAGGTCGCGGGCGATCAGCCGGATTGGGATCGGGCACCGGGTAACATTAACCTGGCGTACTGGGCTTCCTCTTCACCGGTCGATCTCTTCGCCCAGGGTGACTTCTTCGATATCGTCGGTAACGTCTGGCAGTGGACGACCACGCCGACCAACGGCTTTGAAGGTTTTAAAGTCCACCCGCTTTACGATGATTTCTCTACCCCGACCTTTGATGGCAAACATTCGCTGATCAAAGGCGGTAGCTGGATATCGACCGGCAACGAAGCGCTGAAATCGGCACGCTATGCGTTCCGCCGCCACTTCTTCCAGCATGCCGGTTTCCGCTACGTGGTTTCCAGCCATCAGGAAACCATGGCGCTGAACCCGTATGAATCTGACGCCATGGTGTCGCAATACCTCGACTTCCAGTATGGCCCGCGCTATTTCGGCGTGGATAACTATGCCGAAAGCCTGGTAAACCTGGCGCTGAACTACACCACAGCACGCGGCGAGGCACTGGATATCGGCTGTGCCACCGGACGCGCCAGTTTTGAACTGGCCCGCCACTTTGAACGTGTCACCGGCATGGACTACTCGGCGCGCTTCATCGATGTGGCGCTTCAGCTGGCCAGCGGCGAAGACTTCCGTTATCTCCTGCCACAGGAAGGCGATCTGGTGGAGTATCGCCAGGTTCGCCTGAAAGATTTCGCGCTGGAGAGCGAACTGGCGCAGCGGATTCAGTTTGTTCAGGGCGACGCCTGTAACCTTAAGCCGCAACCCGCCCGTTACGATCTGGTACTTGCATCCAACCTGATCGATCGCCTGCGTCAGCCCGCACGCTTCCTGCGGGATGTCACGCCGATGCTGCGTCAGGGCGGCATTCTGGTGCTCTCATCGCCCTATACCTGGCTGGAGGATTTCACGCCGAAGGAGAACTGGCTGGGCGGCGTGCGTGAAAACGGTGAGGCACTGACGACGCTGCAGGCACTGCAACGTCTGCTGGCGGCCGACTTCGACCTGGTCGATGAACCGCAGGATAAACCGTTTGTGATCCGCGAAACGGCCCGCAAGTTCCAGCATACGCTGGCGCAGGTCACCGTCTGGCGCAAACGCTAAGTGAACCGGCAGCGACGCCCGTCGCTGCCGGGAGTTGCCTGAACCACTATTTTGCTGCACATTCATCCTTGTTTACTTAAGCAGACCAATAACGAGGATAGCCATGGCCGAACATCTGCAGCTCGATAACCTGGATCGCGGCATTCTGAATGCCCTGCTCGACAATGCGCGCACTGCTTACGCCGAGCTGGCAAAACAGTTTAACGTCAGCCCCGGCACCATTCATGTCCGCGTGGAGAAGATGAAGCAGGCGGGCATTATCCTGGGCACCCGGGTTGATATCGATCCGCGCCAGCTGGGGTTTGATGTCTGCTGTTTTATCGGCATCATCCTTAAGAGCGCGCGTGACTATCCGGCGGCACTGAGCAAACTGGATGCGCTGGATGAAGTGGTTGAAGCCTGGTACACCACCGGCCACTACAGCATCTTTATTAAGGTGATGTGCCGGTCCATTGATGCCCTGCAACAGGTGCTGATCAACAAGATCCAGACCATAGATGAAATTCAGTCGACGGAAACGCTGATCTCGCTGCAAAACCCGATCATGCGCACTATCAAGCCCTGATCCTTCTCCGCCTTGTGCATAATCTTATCCCTGACGAATGTGGCGGCTGGCAACGGCTGCGTTCGCTTCTCTTAATCTATTAACCCTGTTGTCCACAGGTGGATCACCGCTTGATCACAGCGTACAATGCTCGCCTTAATGTCCGGGAGAGCAAGATGGCCGATATTACCTTAATCAGTGGCAGTACTCTGGGTAGCGCAGAGTATGTGGCTGAACATCTGGAAGAAAAATTACAGGAAGCGGGCTTCTCAACGCAGATGCTGCATGGCCCGGAGCTGGATGAAGTGCCACATGAGGGTATCTGGCTGGTGGTCTGTTCAACTCACGGTGCAGGCGATATTCCCGATAACCTGCTGCCGCTGTTCGAAGCCATCACGGAAAGCCAGCCCGATCTCTCGCAGGTCCGGTTTGGTGCCATCGGACTCGGCAATCATGAATATGATCTCTTTTGTGGCGCGATCCGCCAGATTGAAGCCCTGTTAATTGCTCAGGGTGCCCGCCAGATCGGCGATCGTCTGGAGATTGATGTGCTGGAGCATGAGATCCCTGAAGATCCCGCAGAAGCCTGGCTGGAAAGCTGGAAAAAGGCGATCTGAAGGGGGCTGGGGATCGCGAAATAGTGACGATCCCCAGTGGAAGATGCTGATTTTATCCTTTTCCGCTCGTTTATTTTGTGGATAACTACCCTCTTTTACTGCGTATAACCGGTAGTTATCCAAAGAACAACCGTAGAATGAATTTTGAGCTGTGGATAACATGCCATTTTGATCCCAGCTTATACGGATCAGGATCACCGATCACTAACAGGTAGTGATCCTCTTCATCCTGTTGTTTCTGCTGTGCTTCTGGCACATATCCACAGAAAAGCGGGATCCTAATAAGAGATCTAACAGAAAGATCATATACAGATCTAAGATCCTTTCTTTTAAAACCGGACGATCCCGCGGCTTTCACCCCAGACGGAATTTGAGTAGAATCCACGCCCCAGGACGACGATCCTGCAAGTTCATCAACCGAGGTACCACTTCATGTTTTATCAGGATCCTTTTGACGTCATCGTAATTGGTGGTGGTCATGCGGGCACCGAAGCCGCAATGGCGGCAGCCCGAATGGGTCAGCAAACCCTGTTACTCACCCATAACATTGATACGCTTGGACAAATGTCCTGTAACCCGGCGATTGGTGGGATTGGCAAAGGACATTTGGTGAAGGAAGTGGATGCCCTGGGTGGTCTGATGGCCAGTGCGATTGACCAGGCGGGTATCCAGTTTAGGATACTAAACGCCAGCAAAGGTCCGGCAGTGCGGGCAACTCGTGCTCAGGCGGATCGCGTGCTCTATCGCCAGGCAGTGCGTACGGCACTGGAGAACCAGCCCAATCTGATGATCTTCCAGCAGGCGGTCGACGATCTTATCGTGGAAAACGATCGTGTGGTGGGTGCAGTCACCCAGATGGGACTGAAGTTCCGCGCGAAAACCGTCGTCCTCACCGTCGGCACGTTCCTTGACGGCAAAATTCATATCGGTCTGGATAATTACAGTGGCGGTCGTGCAGGTGATCCCCCGTCCATTCCGCTGGCAAAACGACTGCGTGCGCTGCCGCTGCGGGTAGACCGCCTCAAGACTGGTACGCCACCGCGTATCGATGCGCGCACCATCGATTTTTCAGTGCTCAGCCCGCAGCACGGCGATAACCCGATGCCGGTGTTCTCGTTTATGGGCAATGCGTCTCAGCATCCGCAGCAGGTACCGTGCTGGATCACTCACACCAATGAGAAAACCCATGAGGTGATCCGCAATAATCTGGATCGCAGCCCGATGTACGCCGGGATCATCGAGGGGATCGGTCCACGCTACTGCCCGTCGATCGAAGACAAAGTGATGCGCTTTGCCGATCGTAACTCGCATCAGATCTTCCTGGAGCCGGAAGGGCTGACCAGCAATGAGATCTACCCGAATGGCATCTCAACCAGTCTGCCATTTGACGTGCAGATTCAGATCGTTCGTTCCATGCAGGGCATGGAGAATGCGAAGATCGTGCGTCCGGGCTATGCCATCGAGTATGACTTCTTCGATCCACGCGATCTCAAACTGACGCTGGAGAGCAAATTTATTCACGGCCTGTTCTTTGCCGGCCAGATCAACGGCACAACCGGCTACGAAGAAGCCGCTGCGCAGGGGATGCTGGCGGGTCTGAATGCCGCCCGTCAGTCTGCGGACAAAGAGGGCTGGGCACCACGTCGTGACCAGGCTTATCTGGGCGTACTGGTTGATGACCTCTGTACGCTCGGTACCAAAGAGCCGTACCGGATGTTTACCTCCCGTGCTGAATATCGTCTGATGCTGCGCGAAGACAATGCCGATCTGCGTCTGACCGAAACCGGTCGTGAACTGGGTCTGGTGGATGATGCGCGCTGGGCGCGTTTCAATCAGAAGCTGGAAGCGATTGAACAGGAGCGTCAGCGCCTGCGCGATATCTGGGTCCATCCGAAGTCAGAGCACGTGACGGAAGTGAATACGGTACTCAGCGCGCCGCTGACCAAAGAAGCGAGCGGCGAAGATCTGCTGCGCCGTCCTGAGCTGACCTATCTGAAGCTGATGACGCTGGATGCCTTTGGTCCGGCACTGGCTGATGAGCAGGCCGCTGAGCAGGTTGAGATTCAGGTCAAATATGAAGGTTATATCGCGCGTCAGCAGGAAGAGATCGATCGCCAGCTGCGCAACGAGAACACGCTGTTACCGGTGGAGCTCGACTATCGCCAGGTGAACGGCCTCTCAAATGAGGTTATCGCCAAGCTGAACGATCACAAACCGAGTTCGATTGGTCAGGCGACGCGTATCTCCGGTATTACGCCGGCGGCCATCTCAATTCTGCTTATCTATCTGAAAAAACAGGGTCTGCTGCGTAAAAGCG
Source organism: Pantoea sp. 18059 (assembly GCF_902706165.1). NCBI lineage: Bacteria > Pseudomonadati > Pseudomonadota > Gammaproteobacteria > Enterobacterales > Erwiniaceae > Pantoea > Pantoea sp. 18059. The sequence goes on along the minus strand of NZ_CACSJS010000008.1, from coordinate 231,872 downwards.
CCTGATCTGAAAACGGGGCGAGGAGACTCGCCCCCGCTGAATGGACTTATGCTGTGATCAACACACTCACGTCGCTGCTACAGGCAGCCGGTATTTCCCTCTCCGATCAACAAAAACAGCAGCTGGTTGCCTATGTCGGCCTGCTGGATAAGTGGAACAAAGCCTACAATCTGACATCAGTGCGCGATCCGCAGCAGATGCTGGTACGCCATATCCTCGACAGCATCGTGGTGGCGCCGCATCTGCAAGGCTCACGTTTCATTGATGTGGGAACCGGACCAGGACTGCCTGGCATTCCGCTGGCTATCGTGATGCCTGATGCGCACTTTACGTTGCTCGACAGCCTGGGCAAGCGGGTGCGTTTCCTGCGTCAGGTTCAGCATGAGTTAGGACTCACTAACATTACTCCGGTGCAGAGCCGGGTTGAGGCGTTCCCGGCTGAGCCGCCCTTTGATGGCGTGATCAGTCGTGCATTTGCCTCGCTGACCGACATGGTGAACTGGTGTCATCATCTGCCGGGAAGAGAAGGGCGCTTCTTCGCGCTGAAAGGCGTGCGTCCGGACGATGAAATTGCGGAGTTACCGGCAGGCTACGTCTCTGATGCTGTGATTAAGTTGCAGGTACCACAGCTGGAAGGTGATCGTCACCTGGTCATTCTTCGTCACCAATAGGCTTTCGACTGGCAGAGATTTAGCGTTTATCTGCCAGTGATTTTCGTCAGTTCCGGGATGAAAAAAGTGCAGATGATGCGCTATCAATAAAAGATTTTGATTAAGCCCTGGCTGACCGAAGGTTAAAACGCTGACGGAAATTATCCGAAAAGCTCTGTTACATTTAACGTTTAATTCACATTCAGTTATCAGAAATATCACTTGTATAGGCGGGTCGCTGAATAAAAGTAGTCACGGCAGAAAATATATCGCGGTAATAACTTTGCGTGCGTAATATCAATTACACGATTCTTAAGCACAGTTCGATGTCAATAGCGTGTTTTCTGTGAAAATAGTCTTGCAGATGCATTTTTATAATTTCAATGATTTGATTTTATTGAGTTAATTTGTAATACAGATTGTTCTTAAATAGCGCGAAGATAAAACTCAGTGTAGTGAAAGTGCTTATTATGTGATCTAAAGCACGCTTTAAAAGCAAGTTGCGAGAGAATTTTCAGTCAGATTAGGGTGAATCTCTGCAGGGTAATCTTTGGAAAAATAGCCCTCCGGAAAGAAATTTAAATAATTGTTCACCTTTTCGCTACTTACCGATTGAAATCGCAGGTGCGGCCCGTATAATTTGCACGGCTTTTGCTGCTTGACTCAACTGCGCAAAGGCAGTCTTATACGACACGCGACATACCCCTAACGGGGCAGGAGAGTATCAGCGTCATGTCAGTGTCTCTTTACAGTGTAAAATACGCCCGAACGGTGCTGATGATTCAGCTGGTGACGATAGTCATCATCGGTGCACTCTTTGCTCTTAAAGATGTCATCTGGGGTCTCTCTGCTCTTGCTGGCGGTGCGGCAGCCTGGCTGCCAAACGTATTGTTTTTGTTTTTAGCCTGGCGCCTGCAGGGGCAAACCCCAGCTTCGGGGCGAGTCGCGTGGAGCTTCGCTTTGGGTGAAATAGCCAAAGTGTTTGCGACCATCATTTTGCTCATTGTGGCGTTGGGTCTATTCGGAGCGGTTTTCTGGCCGGTCGGAATAACCTGGTTATCGGTGCTGGTGGTACAAATGCTGGCACCGGCGGTAATTAACAACAAAGGGTAAGAGGCATCATGGCTGCAGGAGAAATCTCTACTCCGCAAGAGTACATTGGTCACCACCTGACTCATCTTCAGTTGGACCTGCGTACCTTCGAGATAGTGAATCCGCACGACGCTCCCGCGACGTTCTGGGTATTAAATATCGATTCCATGTTTTTCTCTATGGTGCTGGGAATCATCTTCCTGGTGTTGTTCCGTAGCGTGGCAAAATCTGCCACCAGCGGTGTGCCAGGGAAAATGCAGGCGGCTATCGAACTGGTTGTCGGTTTCGTCGATAGTAACGTGCGCGACATGTATCACGGTAAGAGCAAACTTATCGCCCCGCTGGCTCTGACAATCTTTGTCTGGGTCTTCCTGATGAACTTCATGGATCTGCTGCCAATCGACTTGCTGCCATATATTGGCGAGCACGTATTGGGGTTACCGGCGCTGCGCGTCGTACCATCTGCAGACGTGAACATCACGCTATCTATGGCGTTGGGCGTATTTATTTTGATTCTGTTCTACAGCATCAAAATGAAAGGCATTGGCGGCTTCACTAAAGAGCTGACGCTGCAGCCTTTTAACCACCCGATCTTCATCCCGATCAACCTGATTCTGGAAGGTGTGAGCCTGCTGTCTAAGCCTGTATCACTGGGTTTACGACTGTTCGGTAACATGTATGCGGGTGAACTGATCTTTATCCTTATTGCCGGTCTGTTGCCGTGGTGGTCGCAGTGGGTGCTGAATGTGCCGTGGGCCATTTTCCACATCCTGATCATTTCGCTACAGGCTTTCATTTTCATGGTCCTCACGATTGTCTATCTGTCGATGGCATCTGAAGAACATTGATTTTTTTCTCAACACTACTTTCCCTCTTGATTTCGGGTTGCAGCGCACACCGCTGAAGCCCGGAAGATGAAGGGAGCATTTAACTGAAACAAACTGGAGACTGTCATGGAAAACCTGAATATGGATCTGCTGTACATGGCTGCCGCTGTGATGATGGGCCTGGCGGCAATCGGTGCTGCGATCGGTATCGGCATCCTCGGAGGAAAATTCCTGGAAGGCGCTGCTCGTCAGCCTGACCTGATTCCTCTGCTGCGTACGCAGTTCTTTGTTGTAATGGGTCTGGTGGATGCAATCCCGATGATCGCTGTTGGTCTGGGTCTGTACGTGATGTTTGCTGTCGCCTAAAGCCCTGTGTTCACTCAGCGCACAATGTGCAAGGGTGAACGGATTCTGCCGCTTATCGTTGATAACGGCAGAAAAGTTAAATACTCAATCTAGAGGCATTGTGCTGTGAACATTAATGCAACAATCCTCGGCCAGGCTATCGCGTTCATCCTGTTTGTCGCGTTCTGCATGAAGTACGTATGGCCGCCGCTCATGGCTGCTATCGAAAAGCGCCAGAAAGAAATTGCTGAAGGCCTTGCTTCTGCTGAACGTGCAAAGAAAGATTTGGATCTCGCGCAGGCTAATGCGACCGACCAGCTGAAAAAAGCCAAAGAAGACGCTCAGGTCATTATCGAGCAAGCGAACAAGCGTCGCGCGCAGATTCTGGACGAAGCCAAAACCGAAGCTGAAAACGAACGTAATCGCATCGTGACACAAGCGCAGGCTGAAATTGACGCTGAACGCAAACGTGCGCGTGAAGAACTGCGTAAGCAGGTCGCGTTGCTGGCTATGGCTGGCGCCGAGAAGATCATCGAACGCTCCGTGGATGAAGCTGCTAACAGCGACATCGTTGATAAACTGGTCGCTGAACTGTAAGGAGGGAGGGGCTGATGTCTGATCTGATTACTGTAGCTCGCCCCTACGCCAAAGCAGCTTTTGACTTTGCTGTTGAGCATCAAAGTATTGAACGCTGGCAACAGATGCTGGCGTTTGCCGCAGAAGTGGCTCGCAATGAACAGATGGCTGATCTTCTCTCAGGTGCATTAGCACCCGAAGCGCTGGCAGCGTCGTTTAACGCAGTCTGTGGTGATCAACTGGATGAACCCGCGCAGAACCTGATTAAGGTGATGGCGGAAAACGGACGTTTGACAGCGCTTCCGGCTGTACTGGCCCAATACATCGAACTGCGTGACGCTCATGAAGCCACCGCTGAAGTTGATGTTATCTCCGCCAGTACGCTGAGTGACGACCAGCTGAATAAAATCAGCGCCGCGATGGAAAAACGTCTGTCACGCAAAGTTAAGCTGAATTGCAAAATTGATAAGTCTGTGATGGCAGGCGTGATCATCCGTTCGGGTGATCTGGTTATTGATGGCAGCGTACGCGGCCGTCTTGACCGTCTGGCTGACGTCTTGCAGTCTTAAGGGGACTGGAGCATATGCAACTGAATTCCACCGAAATCAGCGAACTGATCAAGCAGCGCATTGCTCAGTTCAATGTCGTGAGTGAAGCTCACAACGAAGGTACGATTGTTTCTGTAAGTGACGGTATCATCCGCGTACACGGCCTGGCCGATGTCATGCAGGGTGAGATGATTGCCCTGCCGGGCAACCGTTACGCTATCGCCCTGAACCTCGAGCGTGACTCGGTTGGTGCAGTGGTGATGGGCCCTTACGCTGACCTCGCCGAAGGCATGAAGGTTAAGTGTACTGGCCGTATTCTTGAAGTACCGGTAGGCCGTGGCCTGCTGGGCCGCGTAGTGAACACCCTGGGTGCTCCTATCGACGGTAAAGGCGCAATCGACAACGACGGTTTCTCACCGGTTGAAGTCATTGCACCTGGCGTTATCGACCGTCAGTCAGTCGACCAGCCGGTTCAGACCGGTTATAAGTCGGTCGATGCGATGATTCCAATCGGCCGTGGCCAGCGTGAGCTGATCATCGGTGACCGTCAGACCGGTAAAACCGCAATGGCGATCGATGCGATCATCAACCAGCGCGACTCAGGCATCAAGTGTGTCTACGTTGCGATTGGTCAGAAAGCCTCAACCATCTCTAACGTGGTTCGTAAGCTGGAAGAGCATGGCGCACTGCAGAACACCATCGTTGTTGTAGCGTCTGCTTCTGAATCTGCTGCACTGCAGTATCTCTCTCCGTACGCAGGCTGTGCGATGGGCGAATACTTCCGTGACCGCGGTGAAGATGCGCTGATCGTATACGATGACCTTTCTAAGCAGGCTGTCGCGTACCGTCAGATTTCTCTGCTGCTGCGCCGTCCACCAGGTCGTGAAGCATTCCCTGGCGACGTGTTCTATCTCCACTCCCGTCTGCTGGAACGTGCATCACGCGTAAGCGCTGATTATGTAGAGCGTTTCACCAATGGCGCAGTGACAGGTAAAACCGGTTCACTGACCGCGCTGCCGATCATCGAAACCCAGGCGGGCGATGTTTCTGCGTTCGTTCCGACCAACGTAATCTCGATTACTGATGGTCAGATCTTCCTGGAATCGAACCTGTTCAACTCCGGTATTCGTCCGGCCGTTAACCCAGGTATTTCGGTATCCCGCGTAGGTGGTGCTGCACAGACCAAGATCATCAAGAAACTGTCCGGTGGTATCCGTACCGCGCTGGCACAGTATCGTGAACTGGCGGCATTCTCGCAGTTCGCCTCTGATCTGGATGATGCAACCCGCAAACAGCTGAGCCACGGTCAGAAAGTGACCGAGCTGCTGAAGCAGAAACAGTATGCGCCGATGTCTGTCGCACAGCAGGGTCTGGTTCTGTTCGCTGCAGAGCGTGGCTATCTGAACGACGTTGAACTGGCAAAAATTGGCAGCTTCGAAGCTGCACTGCTGGCCTTCGCCGATCGCGACCACGCTGAGCTGATGGCTGAAATCAACCAGTCGGGTAACTTTAATAACGATATCGAAGCCAAGCTGAAAGGCCTGGTCGAGACGTTTAAAGCAACCCAGTCCTGGTAATGTCTGGCGGCTTGTCTGAAAAGGCAGGCCGCAAGGCTTTGAGGAGAAGCTAATGGCCGGCGCAAAAGAGATACGAAGCAAGATTGGAAGCGTGAAAAACACGCAGAAGATCACCAAAGCGATGGAAATGGTCGCCGCCTCCAAGATGCGTAAAACGCAGGAACGCATGGCGGCCAGCCGTCCGTATGCAGAAACCATGCGCAAAGTGATTGGTCACCTTGCGTTGGGTAATCTGGAATACAAGCACCCTTACCTGGAAGAGCGCGACGTGAAGCGCGTCGGCTACCTGGTCGTTTCAACTGACCGCGGGCTTTGTGGTGGTTTGAACATTAACCTGTTCAAAAAGTTACTGGCGGATATGAAGTCCTGGTCCGATAAAGGCGTGCAGAGCGATCTGTCGATTATCGGTTCAAAAGGGGCGTCATTCTTTAATGCTGTAGGTGGCAACATTGTGGCGCAAGTCAGTGGCATGGGCGATAAACCTACCCTGTCTGACCTGATTGGCCCGGTAAAAGTGATGTTGCAGGCTTATGATGAAGGCCGCATCGACAAGCTGATGATCGTCAATAACAAATTCAATAACACCATGTCTCAGACTCCGACCATCACCCAACTGCTGCCGTTACCGCCAGCGGAAGGTGAAGAAGAGATGAAGGCGAAGACCTGGGATTACCTGTATGAACCCGATCCGAAAGCGCTGCTGGATACCCTGCTGCGTCGTTATGTCGAATCGCAGGTTTATCAGGGTGTGGTGGAAAATCTGGCCAGTGAGCAGGCCGCACGTATGGTAGCGATGAAAGCCGCAACCGATAACGGCGGAAATCTGATCAAAGAGCTGCAGTTGGTGTACAACAAAGCTCGTCAGGCCAGCATCACCCAGGAACTTACCGAGATTGTCGGTGGAGCCTCCGCGGTTTAACCAGGTTTGGAATTAGGTAGAGGATTCAAGATGGCAACTGGAAAGATTGTCCAGATTATCGGCGCCGTTGTTGACGTCGAATTCCCTCAGGACGCGGTACCGCAAGTGTACAGCGCCCTCGAGGTTATGAATGGTGATGCGCGTCTGGTGCTGGAAGTTCAGCAGCAGCTCGGCGGCGGCGTAGTACGTACCATCGCAATGGGTACGTCTGACGGCCTGAAGCGTGGTCTGAGCGTCAACGACCTGCAGAAACCGATTCAGGTACCCGTCGGTAAAGCGACCCTGGGCCGTATCATGAACGTTCTCGGCGAGCCAATCGATATGAAAGGCGAGCTGAAAGAAGAAGATGGCAGCGCAGTAGAGATCGCCTCTATTCACCGCGCAGCCCCTTCTTATGAAGATCAGTCTAACTCGCAGGAACTGCTGGAAACCGGCATCAAGGTTATCGACCTGATGTGTCCGTTTGCTAAAGGCGGTAAAGTCGGTCTGTTCGGTGGTGCGGGTGTAGGTAAAACCGTCAACATGATGGAACTGATCCGTAACATCGCGGCTGAACACTCAGGTTACTCAGTGTTTGCCGGTGTGGGTGAGCGTACTCGTGAGGGTAACGACTTCTACCACGAAATGACTGACTCTAACGTTATCGATAAAGTTGCACTGGTCTATGGCCAGATGAACGAGCCGCCGGGTAACCGTCTGCGCGTAGCACTGACCGGTCTGACCATGGCGGAAAAATTCCGTGATGAAGGTCGCGACGTTCTGCTGTTCATCGATAACATCTACCGTTATACCCTGGCCGGTACAGAAGTTTCTGCACTGCTGGGTCGTATGCCATCTGCGGTAGGTTACCAGCCAACGCTGGCAGAAGAGATGGGTGTGTTGCAGGAGCGTATTACCTCCACCAAGACCGGTTCAATCACCTCCGTACAGGCCGTTTACGTCCCTGCGGATGACCTGACTGACCCATCACCAGCAACTACCTTTGCGCACTTAGACTCAACGGTAACGCTGAGCCGTCAGATCGCCTCTCTGGGTATCTACCCGGCCGTTGACCCGCTGGATTCTACCAGCCGTCAGCTGGATCCGCTGGTTGTCGGTCAGGAGCACTATGATGTTGCACGTGGCGTTCAGTCACTGCTGCAGCGTTATCAGGAACTGAAAGACATCATCGCCATCCTCGGTATGGATGAGCTGTCTGAAGAAGACAAACTGCTGGTGGCACGTGCGCGTAAGATTCAGCGCTTCCTGTCTCAGCCGTTCTTCGTTGCAGAAGTATTCACCGGTTCACCGGGCAAATACGTGACGCTGAAAGACACTATCCGTGGCTTTAAAGGCATCATGGAAGGTGAGTTTGACCACCTGCCAGAGCAGGCCTTCTACATGGTTGGCGCCATCGAAGAAGCCGTGGAAAAAGCGAAGAAACTGTAATAACGGTTTCCCGGGAGGAAGATTATGGCTATGACTTATCACCTGGATGTGGTCAGCGCAGAGGAGCAGTTGTTCTCTGGTCTGGTACAGAAAATTCAGGTGTCAGGTAGCGAAGGTGAACTGGGGATTTTCCCTGGCCATGCGCCGCTGCTGACTGCCATTAAGCCTGGAATGATCCGTATCGTGAAACAGCACGGCGAAGAGGAGTTTATCTACCTCTCTGGCGGCGTGCTGGAAGTGCAACCGGGCAGCAGCACCGTTCTGGCAGATACCGCTATCCGCGGTACCGATCTGGACGAAGCGCGCGCTCTGGAAGCAAAACGCAAAGCAGAAGACCATATGAACAGCAGCCACGGCGACGTGGACTATGCTCAGGCCTCTGCCGAGCTGGCGAAAGCCATTGCTAAACTGCGCGTGATCGAACTGACCAAAAAAGCGATGTAATCCAGCTTTATGCGTCATGAAATGCCAGCCCTCGGGCTGGCATTTTTTTTGTCTGCTGCGCCTGATCTGCCTGTCCGCCTAATTTCGGCCTGAGAAAAATGTAGTAATCTCAATCTCAAACCGTTTTACTTTCACCCGTAAAAATTCACTCAGGATAGTTATGTCTAACAGTGCGATGAGTGTGGTGATCCTTGCTGCTGGCAAGGGCACCCGTATGTATTCCGATCTGCCTAAAGTTCTGCATACGCTGGCAGGCAAACCCATGGTTCAGCATGTGATTGACGCGGCTAAAGGGCTGGGCGCACAGCAGGTCCATCTGGTTTATGGTCACGGCGGCGATCGCCTGAAGGCGACCCTCACTGACAGCTCGCTCAACTGGGTACTGCAGGCCGAGCAGCTCGGCACTGGCCATGCGATGCAGCAGGCAGCGCCTGCATTCGCGGATGATGAAGATATCATGATGCTTTACGGTGACGTGCCGCTGATCTCTCAGGCGACACTACAGCGGCTGCGCGAAGCAAAACCGCAGGGCGGCATTGGCTTACTCACCGTGGTACTGGATGACCCAACCGGCTATGGCCGCATTGTGCGTGAGAACGACACCATCACCGGCATTATCGAACAGAAAGATGCCAGCCCGGCGCAGCTCACCATTAAAGAGATCAACACCGGCATTCTGATCGCCAACGGCGGCGATTTAAAACGCTGGCTGGCGCAGCTCACCAACAATAATGCGCAGGGTGAATATTACATCACCGATATTATCGCGCTGGCGCATCAGGAAGGTCGGGTGATCAACGCGGTTCATCCGGCACGCATCAGTGAAACCGATGGCGTCAATAACCGGCTGCAGCTGGCGACATTAGAGCGCACTTACCAGGCTGAACAGGCGGAAAAGCTGCTGCTGGCTGGCGTGATGCTGCGCGATCCGGCCCGTTTTGACCTGCGCGGGACGCTGACGCACGGACGGGATGTTGAAATTGACACCAACGTCATTATTGAAGGCCAGGTCACGCTGGGCGCACGCGTCAGAATCGGCGCGGGCTGCATTATCAAAAACAGTGTGATTGGCGATGACTGTGAAATCAGCCCCTATTCGGTGATCGAGGATGCGAATCTCGCCACTGCCTGCACCGTCGGACCTTTTGCCCGTCTGCGTCCTGGCAGCGAACTGGCCGATGCCGCCCACGTGGGCAACTTCGTCGAAATGAAGAAAGCGCGTCTGGGCAGAGGATCGAAAGCGGGGCACCTCTCCTATCTCGGTGATGCGGAGATTGGCGACAACGTAAATATCGGTGCAGGCACCATTACCTGCAACTACGACGGTGCGAACAAATTCAAAACCGTGATTGGCGATGACGTATTTGTGGGCTCAGATACCCAGCTGGTGGCGCCTGTCAGCATCGCGGCAGGGACCACCATTGCGGCGGGCACGACCATCATGAAAGATGTGACCCAGGCCGGTCTGGTCTATAACCGTAAAGAGCAGAATCACAAAGCGGACTGGCAGCGCCCACAGAAGAAAAAATAAATTTTTAACGGCCCGCTTTAATGCGGGCCGATGCAGTGCAGTGCCAAAACTATAATCCCCACTCTCTACAAGGCTCGGGGAACCGGCAAAGCCGGATATCAGGTCGCATGACAACAGAAGTGGCGAAAAGCCATGTAGTCAGGAAAACATCATTATGTGTGGAATTGTTGGTGCAGTAGCGCAACGTGATATCGCAGAGATTCTGCTGGAAGGTCTGCGTCGTCTTGAATATCGCGGATATGATTCGGCCGGTCTGGCCGTGGTCGATCGTCAGGGGCACGTCACGCGCCTGCGGCGTTTAGGGAAAGTGCAGAAACTGGCGGAAGCCGCTGAGCAGCAACCGCTGATTGGTGGCACCGGCATCGCGCACACGCGCTGGGCAACCCATGGCGAGCCGTCGGAAGCGAACGCGCATCCGCACGTCTCAGAGCACATCATCATCGTGCACAACGGCATAATTGAAAATCATGAGCCATTGCGTGCTGAACTGATCGCGCGCGGTTACGTCTTTGCCTCTGAAACGGACACCGAAGTGGTGGCGCATCTGGTTCACTGGGAGCAGAAGCAGGGCGGTTCGCTGCGTGAAGTCGTACTGCGTGTGATTCCGCAGCTGCGCGGTGCCTACGGCATGGTGATCATGGACAGCCGCGATCCGTCACTGCTGGTGGCGGCCCGTTCCGGCAGCCCGCTGGTGATTGGTCGTGGCATGGGCGAAAACTTTATCGCCTCGGATCAGCTGGCCCTGCTGCCAGTGACCCGTCGGTTCATCTATCTGGAAGAGGGTGATATCGCCGAAATCAGCCGTCGCGATGTCACGGTGATCGACCGTGAAGGCAACACCGTGACCCGTGCCGAGATAGAGTCGAACCTGCAATATGATGCCGGTGACAAAGGCATTTACCGTCACTACATGCAGAAAGAGATCTACGAACAGCCCATGGCGCTGAAAAGCACCCTGAGCGGTCGGTTCAGCCATGGGCAGGTTGATCTCAGCGAACTGGGCGCGGGCGCAGAAGCGCTGCTGAGCCAGGTTGAGCATATCCAGATTATCGCCTGTGGCACCTCGTACAACTCCGGCATGGTGTCACGCTACTGGTTTGAGTCGCTGGCAAACCTGCCCTGTGATGTCGAGATTGCCTCGGAGTTCCGCTACCGCAAATCAGCCGTTCGCAAAAACAGCCTGCTGATCACCCTGTCGCAGTCGGGTGAAACGGCAGATACTCTGGCGGCGCTGCGTCTCTCTAAAGAGCTGGGCTACCTGGGATCGCTGGCGGTCTGCAACGTAGCCGGTTCGTCACTGGTGCGGGAATCTGACCTGGCACTGATGACCAAAGCGGGCACCGAAATTGGCGTCGCCTCTACCAAAGCGTTCACCACCCAGTTAGCGGTGCTGCTGATGCTGGTAGCGAAACTGGGCCGTCTGAAAGGGATGTCAGCCGAGACTGAGCATGAGATCGTTCATGCACTGCAGGCGTTGCCGAACCGGATTGAGCAGATGCTGGCGCAGGATAAGCTGATTGAGAATCTGGCGGAAGGCTTCTCTGACAAGCATCACGCGCTGTTCCTGGGGCGTGGCGATCAATATCCGATTGCCATGGAAGGGGCGCTGAAGCTCAAGGAGATCTCCTACATTCATGCGGAAGCCTACGCCGCAGGCGAGCTGAAACATGGCCCGCTGGCGCTGATTGATGCGGATATGCCGGTAATCGTGGTGGCACCTAACAACGAACTGCTGGAGAAGCTCAAATCCAACATCGAAGAGGTACACGCACGCGGCGGCCTGCTCTATGTCTTTGCCGATCAGGATGCGGGCTTCAGCGACAGTGACGGCATGAAGATCATCCCGTTGCCGCATGTCGAAGAGGTCATTGCGCCCATCTTCTACACGGTGCCGCTACAGTTACTCTCCTATCACGTCGCCCTGATCAAAGGGACCGACGTCGATCAGCCACGTAACCTGGCAAAATCGGTTACTGTGGAATAACCGGGTGGGCCCCGTCGCGGGCCCACTTTGCTCTGGCCCTCTGTCATATAACTGTCATATTTCGTACATTTCACTGTCATCAAACTGTCCTATTTTCCCTCCTGCAGCAATCACAGATTCTTACTAAAACGGCCCCAAGCCTGACTTTTCTCCCCTGGAGGGAATATGACACTGATGCGTAGCACCGTAGCCCGAATCCTCGCCACCACCTTCGCCGTAAGCGCGGTATCTGCTTTTGCGGCAACCGATCTCACTGGCGCAGGCGGGACGTTCCCGGCGCCGGTTTATGCCAAGTGGGCAGCAGAATATCAAAAAGCCACCGGTAGCAAAGTTAACTACCAGGGTATTGGTTCATCTGGCGGCGTGAAACAGATCATCGCTAAAACCGTCGATTTCGGTGCGTCCGATGCGCCAATGAAAGATGAAGATCTGCAGAAAAATGGCCTGTTCCAGTTCCCTACCGTGATCGGTGGCGTAGTGCTGGCGGTTAACCTGCCGGGTATCAAGTCAGGTCAGCTGACGCTGGATGGCAAAACCGTCGGTGATATCTACCTCGGCACTATCAAAAAGTGGAACGACCCGGCGATTGCTAAACTTAACCCAGGCGTGAAACTGCCAGAGACCAACATCAACGTGGTACGTCGCGCTGACGGTTCAGGCACCTCGTTCGTCTTCACCAGCTATCTGGCGAAAGTGAACCCGGACTGGAACAGCAAAATTGGTAAAGGTAACACCGTTAACTGGCCGGTCGGTCTGGGTGGTAAAGGCAACGACGGCGTCGCCGCGTTTGTTCAGCGTCTGCCGGGTTCAATCGGCTACGTGGAGTACGCCTACGCCAAACAGAACAACCTGACCTACACCAAATTGATCGATGCCGATGGCAAAGCGGTCGCCCCAAGCGAAACCAGCTTCAGTAATGCCGCGAAAGGCGCTGACTGGAGCAAATCGTTCGCGCAGGATCTGACCTTCCAGAAGGGCGCTGATGCCTGGCCAATCTCGTCAACCACCTTTATTCTGATCTACAAAGATCAGGCTAATGCGGCCAAAGGCGCTGAAGTACTGAAATTCTTCGACTGGGCTTACAAAAGCGGCAGCAAAACCGCCACAGCGCTGGACTATGCTGCGCTGCCAGAGAGCGTGACTGAACAGATTCGCGCCGCCTGGAAAGCCAACATCAAAGACAGTTCTGGTAAAGCGCTTTATCAGTAATTGACCGACCCTGACCGGACAGCAGTCCGGTCAGACTCAACGGGCGGCGTCATGCCGTCCTGATAACTTCTGAAGACTGAGACTTCTATGGCTGCAACGAAGCCGGCATTCAAAGCCCCAGGCAAACAAGGTGACAGAATTTTTGGCGCGCTGGTCAGGCTGGCTGCGCTGATTGTCCTGTTACTGATGGGCGGCATTATTGTCTCCCTGATCATCTCCTCGTGGCCCAGCATCCAGAAGTTTGGTTTCGCCTTTTTGTGGACCAAAACCTGGGATGCGCCCAACGAACAATTTGGTGCACTGGTACCGATCTACGGCACCCTTGTGACCTCCATTATTGCCCTGATTATCGCAGTACCGGTGAGTTTTGGTATCGCGCTGTTCCTGACCGAACTCGCGCCAGGCTGGCTGCGTCGCCCGCTGGGCACCGCCATTGAGCTGCTGGCGGCCATTCCCAGTATTGTTTATGGCATGTGGGGTCTGTTTGTTTTCGCGCCGCTGTTTGCCGAATACTTCCAGACACCGGTCAATGACGTGATATCGGGCATTCCGATTGTCGGCGAGCTTTTCTCCGGCCCCGCTTTCGGTATCGGCATCCTCGCGGCGGGTGTGATTCTGGCGATCATGATCATCCCTTATATCGCCTCGGTGATGCGCGACGTTTTTGAGCAGACCCCGGTGATGATGAAAGAGTCAGCCTACGGCATCGGCTGCACCACCTGGGAAGTGATCTGGCGCATCGTACTGCCCTTTACCAAAAATGGCGTGATTGGCGGTGTGATGCTCGGACTGGGTCGTGCGCTGGGTGAAACCATGGCGGTGACTTTTATTATCGGCAACACCTACCAGCTCGACAGCCCGTCGCTGTTTATGCCGGGTAACAGCATCACCTCGGCGCTGGCCAACGAGTTCGCTGAAGCGGAATCGGGCGTGCACGTCGCCGCGCTGATGGAGCTGGGACTGATCCTGTTTGTGATTACCTTTATCGTGCTGGCGATTTCAAAGCTGATGATTATGCGGCTGGCGAAAAGTGAAGGAGCGCGCTCATGACTACAATTGAAATTCAGGCGCGCGCCGAACTGGACGCATCACGCCGTAAAATGCAGTCCTGGCGCAGCACTAAAAATAAAATTGCGCTGACGCTGTCGCTGCTGACTATGGCTTTTGGCCTGTTCTGGCTGGTGTGGATCCTGTTCACCACCGTATCGCGCGGCGTGGATGGGCTCTCCTGGTCCCTGTTCACCGAATCAACGCCACCACCCAATACCGCGGGCGGCGGGCTGGCTAACGCCCTGGCGGGCAGCGGATTACTGATTTTCTGGTCTACCTTCTTCGGCACACCGCTGGGCATCATGGCGGGTATCTATCTGGCGGAATATGGGCGCAAGTCGCCACTGGCAGAAGTGATCCGCTTTATTAACGACATTCTGCTTTCGGCACCCTCGATTGTGGTCGGCCTGTTCGTCTACACCCTTGTGGTGTCGCAGATGCAGCACTTCTCCGGCTGGGCCGGGGTGATTGCGCTGGCGCTGCTGCAGGTGCCGATTGTGATTCGTACCACCGAAAACATGATGCGACTGGTGCCAGACAGCATGCGTGAAGCGGCTTACGCGCTGGGTACGCCCAAGTGGAAGATGATCGCGTCTATCACCCTGAAAGCGTCGGTCTCCGGCATCATCACGGGTGTGCTGCTGGCGATTGCGCGCATTGCAGGTGAAACGGCACCGCTGCTGTTCACGGCGCTCTCGAACCAGTTCTGGAGCACCGACATGATGCAGCCGCTGGCGAACCTGCCGGTCACCATCTTTAAGTTCGCCATGAGCCCGTTCGCAGAATGGCAGAGCCTGGCCTGGGCAGGTGTGCTGATTATCACCCTCTGCGTGCTGGTGCTGAACATCGTGGCGCGGGTGATTTTCGCCAAAGGTAAACACGGTTAATTTCCGGCGCGGCCCTGTGCGGCGCCGTATAAGAGAGATGAATTATGAGTATCGCGACAGCATCAGCCGATAAAATTCAGGTCCGTAATCTGAACTTCTATTACGGCAAATATCATGCGCTGAAGAACATCAATCTGGATATCGCTAAGAATCAGGTGACTGCGTTTATCGGGCCATCGGGCTGTGGTAAGTCGACCCTGCTGCGGACCTTCAACAAAATGTACTCGCTCTATCCGGATCAGCGGGCTGAAGGGGACATTCTGCTGGATGGCGAAAACATTCTGGCGACTCAGCAGGATATCGCGCTGCTGCGCGCCCGGGTCGGCATGGTGTTTCAGAAGCCTACGCCGTTCCCGATGTCGATCTATGACAACATCGCCTTTGGCGTTCGCCTGTTTGAAAAGCTGTCGCGTGCCGATATGGATGCGCGCGTGCAGTGGGCGCTGACCAAAGCCGCGCTGTGGAATGAAACCAAAGACAAGCTGCATCAGAGCGGTTACAGTCTCTCCGGCGGCCAGCAGCAGCGTCTGTGCATTGCCCGCGGTATCGCGATTCGCCCGGAAGTCTTACTGCTGGATGAGCCCTGCTCTGCGCTTGATCCTATCTCTACTGGCCGTATTGAGGAGCTGATCACCGAGCTGAAACAGGATTACACCGTGGTGATCGTGACGCACAACATGCAACAGGCTGCACGCTGCTCTGACCATACGGCTTTCATGTATCTGGGCGAACTGATTGAGTTCAGCGATACCGACACGCTGTTCACTAAACCCGCCCAGAAGCAAACCGAAGATTATATAACTGGCCGCTACGGCTGATCTGACAGGAGATCGACATGGATAATCTTAATCTGAATAAGCACATATCCGGTCAGTTCAATGCCGAGCTGGAGCATATCCGTACCCAGGTGATGATCATGGGCGGTATGGTCGAGCAGCAGCTGACCGATGCAATTACCGCTATGCATAATCTGGATGGCGAACTGGCGCAGCGGGTGATCGACGGTGACCAGAAGGTCAATATGATGGAAGTGGAGATTGATGAAGCCTGCGTGCGCATCATCGCCAAACGTCAGCCAACTGCGATCGATTTGCGACTGGTGATGGCGATCATCAAAGCCATTTCTGAGCTGGAACGGATTGGCGACGTGGCGGAGAAGATCAGCCGCACGGCGCTGGAGAAGTTTGGTCAGCAACATCTGCCGCTGCTGGTCAGCCTTGAGTCGCTGGGTCGTCACACCGTGCAGATGCTGCATGATGTGCTGGACGCTTTTGCACGCATGGATCTCAACGAAGCGATCACTATCTACCGTGAAGATAAAAAGGTGGATAAAGAGTACGAAGGCATTGTGCGCCAGCTGATGACCTACATGATGGAAGATCCGCGCACCATTCCCAGCGTGCTGACGGCGCTGTTCTGTGCCCGCGCCATTGAGCGTATCGGCGATCGTTGCCAGAACATCTGCGAAATCATCTTCTATTTCGTCAAAGGTCAGGATTTCCGTCACGTTGGCGGTGACCGGCTCGATGAATTACTGTCGGGCGACGACGGCAGCAACAGACCTTCCTGATAAATCTTCTTCCTGCGCCTGATCGGCGCAGGGATAAGCCTTTTCAATTGGTCACATCCTGAACTCTCTCTATAATTGCGGCACTTTTCTTTATGAGGTGCGCAACGATGTCCCCTTCTCCCCAATCTAAGCCCGGCGTAACGCCAGGCAAAGCGATGCTGGCTGCGGTCAGCGGTTATGCCATGGATGGATTTGACCTGCTGATACTCGGCTTTATGCTGCCGGCTATCAGTGTTTCGCTGGCGCTCAATCCATCACAGGCGGGATCGCTGGTGACCTGGACGCTGATTGGCGCGGTTATCGGTGGCATCGTATTTGGTCATCTCAGCGACCGCTATGGCCGCATCCGCATGCTCACCGTCACGATTCTGGTCTTCTCGGTCTTTACCGGCCTGTGCGCGGTGGCGCAGGGCTACTGGGATCTGCTCGCCTGGCGAACGCTGGCGGGTGTCGGTCTGGGTGGCGAATTTGGTATCGGCATGGCGCTGATTGCCGAAGCCTGGCCGGCGGAGAAGCGTAATCGCGCATCAGCGTGGGTTGGCATCGGCTGGCAACTCGGGGTGCTGATGGCGGCCTTTATCACACCGCCGCTGCTGACTATCATCGGCTGGCGCGGCATGTTTCTGGTCGGCTTGTTGCCTGCGCTGGTCTCGTTTGCCATTCGTCGCGGCATGGGTGAACCGGAGGCGTATCAACGGCAGGTTAAACATGTGCCGTCACTCTCTTTTCCGGCGCGCCTGAAACTGCTGGTGCGCGATCGCGCCACCGCCAAAGCCAGCCTGGGCATTTTTATCCTCTGTTCAGTACAGAACTTTGGTTACTACGGGCTGATGATCTGGATGCCGAGTTACCTCTCCTCCAGCTTTGGCTTCAGCCTGACGAAGTCGGGTCTCTGGACCGCGGTGACCGTGGTCGGGATGACCTTTGGCATCTGGCTGTTTGGCGTACTGGCCGACCGCTTCGCTCGCTGGAAAATCTTCCTGCTCTATCAGTTTGGCGCTGTAGTGATGGTGGTGGTGTATGCTCAGCTGCGCGACCCGAACATCATGCTATTTACCGGCGCGATCATGGGGATGTTTGTTAACGGCATGATTGGCGGTTATGGCGCGCTGATTTCCGATACCTTTCCGCCGCAGGTGCGTGCCACCGCGCAAAACGTCCTGTTCAACCTTGGTCGTGGTGTGGGCGGCTTCGGCCCGGTGGTGATTGGTCTGCTGGCGAGCCAGTTCTCGTTTACGGCGGCGATTACCCTGCTGGCGCTGATTTATCTGCTGGATATTGCGGCGACGCTGTTCCTGCTGCCGAAGAAACAGGGTCAGGAAGATACGCTGGGCGCGATTGGCTGATGCTGCCGTGATGGTATGGCTGGAGTAAGTATCATTCCGGCCATTCCGGGTCAGTAATATGGCTCACGATCACCTGTTCTGCCTTCATTACCCCCTGGCATTACATGGCAGGGGGATCCGTTAACAGGCGATTTAAATCCATAGCAGGCAGAGCGTTCTCGCAGGTTTACTTCATCAGCGGCAGGAGCTGTTGATACAGCGTCGCAAAGGTCTCACGACGTGGCTGGTAGTGCGCTACCCGGGCCGGATCCGGCTGGTGTCGCTGCACCAGAACCGGGGTCGGCACAGTGACCTCTGCATCCAGCGCCTGCTGTGCCAGCCTGGCGGCCCCCAGCGCCGGGCCAACCTCCCCGCCATGGCAGTAATCCAGCGTCTGGCCGCTGATGTCTGCCAGCATCTGACGCCACAGTGCACTGCGTGCGCCGCCGCCGATCAACATAATGCTCTTTGGCTGAACGCCACAGTCGTGCAGCGCGTCCATGCCCTCCGCCAGCGCAAACCCGACGCCTTCCAGCACCGATCTCGCCAGCTCGGGACGGCCATGCTGGTGGGTAAAGCCAAAGAAAGCACCCCGGGCATTCGGGTTATTGTGCGGCGTGCGCTCACCGGAAAGATAGGGCAGAAACCACAGCCCGGGCAGGTCATCGCGCGCGCGTTCAGCTTCAGCCAGCAGCTCAGGAACATCTCTGCAACCGGTCAGCGTCGCTGCCCAGTCCAGACAGGAGGCTGCGCTGAGCATCACCGACATCAGATGCCAGCGCTGGGGTAACGCATGACAGAAGCTGTGTACCGCACGCTGCGGATTGCTGAGATAGCCGTCGCTCACCACGAAGTAGACGCCCGACGTACCCAGCGACAGCATGCCCTGGCCCGGTTCGGTCATGCCGACACCAATCGCACCCGCAGCATTGTCGCCACCGCCCGCCGCCAGCGGCACGGCGTTCATCCTCCAGCGTGTGGCCAGTTCGGCATGTAAGGTGCCGGTCAGGGCATTGCCCTCATAGAGTTGCGGCATCTGATCGCGGCTGAGGTCGCAGGCGCGCAGCATCGCATCGCTCCAGTCACGCCGCGCCACATCCAGCCACATCGTGCCTGCTGCATCTGACATATCAGTGGCGAAGTCGCCACTCAATCGCCAGCGCAGGTAATCTTTGGGCAACAGCACGTGAGCGATCTGACTGAATATTGCCGGTTCATGTTGCTGAACCCACAGCAGCTTGGGAGCCGTGAAGCCGGGCATCATCAGGTTGCCGGTGATCGCCCGCGAATCCGGCACCTTCTGTTCCAGCTCACGGCACTGCGCCTCGCTGCGCCCATCATTCCAGAGCATGGCCGGTCGTAATACCTGGTTTGCACTGTTGAGCAGCGTTGCACCATGCATCTGTCCGCTCAGCCCGATGGCCTGCACCGCGCGCAGATCCTGCTGCGCGCTCAGCGCCTGCATGGCCAAATCCAGCGCCTGCCACCAGCTTTCGGGATCCTGCTCGCTCCACAATGGCTGCGGACGCGAAACCTGCAGCGGCGCTGTTTCCGTCGCCACCACGTTGCCTTGTGCATCTATCAGCACCACTTTGACGCCAGAGGTGCCTAAATCGATCCCGATAAACATGCTCTGCTCCTGAAGGGTTAGAAATCAAACAGGTAGTGATTCACCAGATTTTCCAGCTGCTCCTGACGTCCGCTCTGATGCTGCGGATTGAGCTGCTGCTGCTGAGCATGCGCCGCCAGTGCCTCCAGTGAAAACTCACCTTTCAAAATTTGCTGGCCGAACTCACCATTCCAGCCGCTGTAGCGCTGTGCCACACGCTTATCGAGTTCACCGTCGCTGATCATGCGAGCGGCGACCTTCAGCGCCAGCGCCATGGTATCCATCGCGCCAATATGACCGTAGAAGAGATCGTATTTATCAGTGCTCTGACGACGCACTTTGGCATCAAAGTTTAAGCCGCCAGTGGTAAAGCCGCCCGCTTTGAGAATTTCGTACATCACCAGCGCATTCTCTTCCACGCTGACCGGGAACTGATCGGTATCCCAGCCGCACTGCGGATCGCCGCGGTTGGCATCCACTGAACCAAAAATGCCCAGCGCAATGGCCGTCGCAATTTCATGATGGAAAGAGTGACCCGCCAGCGTGGCGTGGTTCGCCTCAACGTTAACCTTGATCTCTTTCTCCAGTCCGAACTGTTTCAGGAAGCCATAAACCGTCGCGACATCATAGTCATACTGATGTTTGGTCGGCTCCTGCGGTTTCGGTTCGATCAGCAGCGTTCCCTGAAAGCCAATTTTGTGTTTGTGCTCGACCACCATCTGCATAAAGCGGCCAATCTGCTCGCGCTCCTGGCGCAGATCGGTATTCAGCAGAGTTTCGTACCCTTCGCGTCCGCCCCACAACACATAGTTTTCACCGCCCAGGGTTTTGGTCGCCTGCATGGCGCTGCAGACCTGCGTCGCTGCCCAGGCAAAGACTTCAGGATCGGGATTGGTGGCAGCCCCGGCTCCGTAGCGCGGATGGGTAAAGCAGTTGGCCGTGCCCCACAGCAGTTTCACGCCGGTCTCCTGCTGTTTCTCCAGCAGTTTATCGGTCATGGCGGCAAAATTCTCTTTGTAGCTGTGCAGCGAATCGCCTTCTGGTGACACATCAACGTCATGGAAGCAGTACCACGGCACATTCAGCTTGTGGAAAAACTCAAAGGCCACATCCGCTTTCAGTTTTGCCAGCTGCAGCGCATCTCCGCTTTTCTGCCACGGACGATCAAAAGCGCCGACACCAAACATATCCGCGCCATTCCAGCAGAAGGTGTGCCAGTAACAGGCGGCAAAGCGCAGATGCTCCGCCATGGTCTTGCCGAGGATCACCTCATCGGGATTGTAGTGGCGGAAAGCGAGAGGATGAGTCGACTGGGTGCCTTCATAACGAACCCGATCGATCTGATCGAAATAAGCGTGCATGGTTTGCTCCTTAGCATCAGTACCCGGATGGCCTGCGTTGAAGCAATATTTGATATTGGCTGCTGTCTCATCTCAATTACGATATTTCACTACGGGTGTCAGATAATTATTATTTGTGCGCTGGCTCGCAAAATAATGTTATTTACGGGGTGGTTTATCATTATCGCTCTCTTGTCCGAAAAAGATGAAACCTCGATCGCGCTCATAAAAAATGAAATAAACCAAAAAACGTAATAGCCGGATAAAAATCAGTAATTGCTGTAACAGGAAAATAAGGGCAACAATTCATCCGCCTGGTTTATAGGCCTGAAACGACAATAGCCTCAACCTACAGGATGATCACAATGAAGATGAAACATGCACTGCTCGCCGCCTGTGCGGCGCTGGCGCTGTTCAGCCAGACCAGCGTGGCAAAAGAAGTGAAGATCGGCATGGCGATTGACGATTTGCGACTCGAACGCTGGCAGAAAGACCGCGACATTTTCGTAAAACAGGCTGAGACGCTGGGCGCGAAGGTGTTTGTTCAGTCAGCCAACGGCAACGAAGAGACACAGATGTCGCAGATTGAAAATATGATCAATCGCGGTGTCGATGTGCTGGTGATTATTCCCTACAACGGTCAGGTATTGAGTAATGTTGTCGCTGAAGCGAAACGGGAAGGCATTAAAGTGCTGGCGTATGACCGAATGATAAATAATGCCGATATCGACTTTTATATCTCTTTCGATAATGAAAAAGTGGGCGAGCTGCAAGCCGAGAGCATTGTGAAACAGGTGCCTAAGGGCAACTATTTTTTAATGGGCGGATCGCCTGTGGATAATAACGCACGCCTGTTTCGTGCCGGACAGATGAAGGTGTTAAAACCCTATATTGATAACGGCAGCATTAAAATTGTTGGCGACCAGTGGGTCGATGCCTGGCTGCCGGAAAATGCCCTGAAAATTATGGAAAATGCCCTGACCGCCAACGGCAACCATATCGATGCGGTGGTGGCCTCTAACGATGCCACCGCAGGCGGCGCGATTCAGGCGCTGAGCGCGCAGGGGCTGGCAGGAAAAGTGGCGATCTCCGGTCAGGATGCCGATCTGGCAGCCATTAAGCGTATCAAAGCGGGCACCCAGACCATGACGGTTTACAAACCGATCACTGAGCTCGCCACCGAAGCGGCGAAAATTGCCGTCGAGCTGGGCGAGGGCAAAACACCTGCCAGCAACAGCACGCTGAATAATGGTCTGAAAGAGGTTCCGTCACGGCTGCTGAAGCCGATTCCGGTCAACAAAGACAATATTGAAAGCACCGTGGTGAAAGACGGTTTCCACAAACAGAGCGAACTCTGACTGCGCATAGCGTGAGGGAGAACAGTCGATGCTGCTGGAAATGAAAAATATCACCAAGCGTTTCGGTGCCGTGAAGGCGCTGAATGATGTCAGCCTGCAACTTGAGGCGGGCGAAGTGATGTCGCTGTGTGGTGAGAATGGATCAGGCAAATCGACGCTGATGAAAATCCTGTGCGGACTCTATCCGCACGGCGATTTTGAAGGGCAGATTCACTTCTCTGGCGACGACATTCAGGCGCAGACCATTCGCGATACCGAGCGTAAAGGCATTGTGATTATTCATCAGGAGCTGGCGCTGGTGCGGCAACTGACGGTGATGGAGAACATTTTCCTCGGTGCCGAACTGAGCCGTTTCGGCATGGTGGATGATGAAACCATGACCCTGCGCTGCCAGCAACTTCTGGCGCGGGTCGGGCTGAACGTTTCTCCCGCCACCCGGGTCGGTGAGTTAGGCCTTGGGCAGCAGCAACTGGTGGAGATTGCCCGCGCCCTTAACAAACAGGTCCGGCTGCTGATTCTGGATGAGCCGACCTCTTCCCTGACGGAGCAGGAAACGGACGTGCTGCTCGGCATCATCCGCAATCTGCGTGAACACGGCATTGCCTGCATCTACATCTCGCACAAGCTGAATGAGGTTAAGGCGATCTCCGACACCATCTGCGTGATTCGTGACGGCCAGCATATTGCTACCCGTCCGGCAGCGGGCCTGAGCGAAGATGACATCATCACCATGATGGTAGGACGCGAGCTGACCGCGCTCTATCCCCACGCGCCGCATCAGATTGGCGACGTGATACTGAAAGTTGAAAACCTCACCGCCTGGCATCCGGTTAACCGCCACATCCGCCGCGTTAACAATGTTTCGTTCTCGCTCAGACGCGGTGAAATCCTCGGCATTGCCGGACTGGTAGGCGCAGGCAGGACGGAAACGGTGCAGTGTCTTTTTGGCGTCTGGCCAGGACGCTGGCAGGGCGATATCTGGATTAATGGCAAACAGGTCAACATCACCGATTGCCGCGCCGCCATTGCGCACGGCATCGCGATGGTGCCGGAAGATCGTAAAAAAGATGGCATCGTGCCGCTGATGGCGGTGGGCAAAAATATTACCCTGGCGGCGCTGGACCAGTTCAGCCACCGGCTCTCAACGCTGGATGAAGCGCAGGAGCAGCAGGCGATCAACGACGCGATCGGTCGGCTGCGGGTGAAAACCTCCTCATCAGAACTGCCGATTGGCCGTTTAAGCGGCGGCAACCAGCAGAAAGCGATTCTGGCGAAATGTCTGCTGCTCAATCCAAAAATCCTGATCCTTGATGAACCGACGCGCGGCATTGATGTGGGCGCACGTCAGGAGATCTACCTGCTGATCAATGCACTGGTTCAGCAGGGTATCGCGGTGATTGTGATTTCCTCTGAGCTGCCGGAAGTGCTGGGCCTGAGCGATCGGGTGCTGGTGATGCATGAAGGGCAGATCAAAGCCGATTTGATTAACGATAACCTGACTCAGGAGCAGGTGATGGAAGCTGCCCTGCGGAGTGAACATTATGCTTAAAAGTGAAAGTACCCAAAGCCGCCTCTCCGGCACGCCGGGCAAACCGTCACCGGGCAGGTTCACACTGCCTAATCTACAGGTTCTGGTGATGCTGGGCGCAATTGTGCTGATTGCATTGTTCTTTACCTGGACCACAGACGGCGCGTGGCTCAGTGCGCGTAACGTCTCCAACCTGCTGCGTCAGACCGCCATTACCGGCATTCTGGCCGTGGGTATGGTGTTCGTAATTATCTCGGCGGAGATCGACCTGTCAGTCGGTTCTATGATGGGCCTGCTGGGTGGCGCGGCGGCGATATTCGACGTCTGGCTCGGCTGGCCGCTGCCGCTGACCATCGTGGTGACGCTGGTGATGGGATTGCTGCTTGGCACGTGGAATGGCTGGTGGGTGGCCTACCGTAAAGTGCCTTCGTTTATCGTGACGCTGGCGGGAATGCTGGCTTTCCGCGGTGTTCTGGTCGGGATTACCGATGGCACTACGGTTGCGCCGATCACGCCGGGCATGTCGCAGATTGGTCAGAGTTATCTGCCGGGCGGCGTCGGTTTCGGCTTTGGCTTTGCCGGTCTGGCGTTGTTTATGTTGTGGCAGTGGCGGCTGCGGCTGCGTCGTCAGCAGCTCGGACTGGCGCAGGGCGCAGCCAGCGGCACCGTCGGGCGTCAGGCGATCACCGCCATCTTAGTGCTGGGTGCCATCTGGTTGCTCAACGACTATCGCGGCGTGCCGACCCCGGTGTTACTGCTGGCCGTGCTGTTGCTGGCGGGCATGTTTATGGCAACCCGCACCGCGTTTGGCCGTCGTATCTACGCCATCGGCGGCAACATTGATGCTGCGCGCCTGTCTGGCATTAACGTGGCGCGTACCAAGCTGGCGGTGTTTGCCATCAACGGTGTGATGGTGGCGATTGCCGGGCTGATCCTCAGTTCACGGCTGGGCGCAGGTTCGCCGTCGGCGGGTAATATTGCGGAACTCGACGCTATCGCCGCCTGTGTCATCGGCGGCACCAGCCTGGCGGGTGGCGTAGGTTCGGTTGCGGGCGCGGTAATGGGGGCGTTTATTATGGCCTCGCTGGATAACGGCATGAGCATGATGGATGTGCCGACTTTCTGGCAGTACATCGTCAAAGGCGCGATTCTGCTGCTGGCGGTGTGGATGGATACGGCAACGCGGCGTCGGGTGTAATCGCGCGGGCGATCACATTGTGGCGCAAACAATTTTTTTGCCCCTTTCAGCCGTGTTATGCAATGCGCTGAGGATTTAAGGGAACGCGCCATCATGCATGAGAAACGTTATCGCATTACCCTGCTGTTTAACGCCAACAAAGTGTATGACCGTCAGGTTGTGGAGGGCGTCGGTGAGTATCTGCAGGCGTCGCAGACTGACTGGGATATCTTCATCGAAGAAGATTTCCGCTGCCGCATCGACAACATCCGGGAGTGGCTGGGCGATGGGGTGATCGCCGATTACGACGATCGCTCTATCGAAACCCTGCTGTCGAATGTTTCCGTGCCGATTGTCGGCGTTGGCGGCTCTTATCATCGGCAGGAGGATTATCCGCCGGTGCACTACATCGCGACTGACAACGCCGCGCTGGTGGAGAAAGCCTTTCTGCATCTGAAAGAGAAGGGCATTAATCGCTTTGCCTTTTATGGTTTACCGGCCTCCAGCGGCAAGCGCTGGGCACAGGAGCGTGAACAGGCGTTTCGCCAGCTGGTGGGACGTGAGCGCTATCAGGGCGTGGTCTACCAGGGCATGGAAACCGCGCCGGAAAACTGGCAGCACGCCCAGAACCGTCTCGCCGACTGGCTGCAGACGCTGCCGCCGCAAACCGGCATTATCGCCGTCACGGATTCACGGGCGCGACACCTGCTGCAGGCGTGCGAACACCTGAAAATACCGGTGCCGGAGAAGCTTACGGTGATCGGGATTGATAATGAGGAGCTGACCCGCTATCTGTCACGCGTGGCGCTCTCGTCCGTGGCGCAGGGCTCGCGACAGATGGGCTATCAGGCGGCCAAACTGCTGCATCGGCTGCTGGATAAGCAGCCCTTACCGCTTCAGCGTATCCTGGTGCCACCGGTGAAAGTCATCGCCCGGCGCTCTACCGACTTCCGCTCGCTGCGCGATCCGGCGGTGATTCAGGCGATGCACTACATCCGCTTCAACGCCTGTAAGGGGATCAAAGTGGAGCAGGTGCTGGATGCAGTCGGGCTGTCGCGCTCTAATCTGGAAAAACGCTTTCGGGATGAGACCGGCGACACCCTCCATGCGATGATCCATCGTGAAAAACTGGAAAAAGCGCGCGAGCTGCTGGCCTCTTCATCGCTCAACATCAACGAGATCTCGCAGATGTGCGGCTATCCGTCGCTGCAATACTTCTATTCGGTCTTCCGCAAAAGCTACGACACCACGCCAAAAGAGTATCGCCAGCATTTTGGGGAGAATGTGTTGTAAGGGGTAGAATAAGAAATTCTTAATGCTGCTACTTTTCAGTAGCGGCGAATTATCAGTGGCTAAATCAAGGTGCTGATAAATTTTCATTCTGTCGTTTTGTTAATTTTTGAGAATGATTATTCGATTATGGCCCGTTATCACATAAGTAAAGCACTTATAAGTAGGGTGAATAAATATCTTTTTGCATGAGGTGGCTTTTTATAAGATACATTATCGCTGTGTGAGCTTTTTATTCAGGCAAGCTAAAGAATTAGTCGCTCATGTGCGTTTTTTTTAGAGAGGAATCGCTATAAAGTAATGGGTTTTTATAAAACAATAAGCTAACCCATTAGGTCTATTTGGTTTTTATTTATGAAGGTGGAGTTTAGAGTTAATTTGCATCATCAAGATTTTATTCTTGTTACATGATATCTAGGAGGAGGTTAAAAAATTACTTTTATTTTAATAAAAGCCCCCAGAGGGGGCTTTTGGATTATTTTTTCTTTGAGATATTTTTGTCAAAGCTATCATAGCTCAAAACTTTTATAGTCTTAGTCTTATAATCACTGCCACCAAGAGAGTTTTTTTTCCATTCCGGCCATCCTTCTACAATTTTTTTTGTCTCAATTATATGTTTGATAAGGTTATTTTCACAAGCCATCTTAAACTCCTATAATTTTTGCTAGTAAATTAACAGAAACTTTCTCTTTATCCAAGTAGGTCATGGGTAGATTTTTGTTTCTTAATGAAGCATTTTCTTCATTCCACTTTAAAGCATTGCCTGATTTGTCTTTTCTTTTTATTTTATTTCCATTGCCGTTAACTAAAGAAAATAAATTGAAATATACTCTAGGGCCTATTCCGATGAAAGGCTCAAAAACAACCTTATTTAGATCGCTTATATCGCTAGTTATCGTTTCCGAGTGAAAATCATATGCCTTACTTTTAGGGTAAGGCTCAATATAAATAACTCTTTTAATACCTGAAGCAATAATATGTTTTGCGCAATTATGGCATGGGAAAGTTGTGCAATAAATATTTGAATCTTGTGTGCTGACCTGTGTTCTGGCACAAGAAAGAATTGCTTCCATTTCAGCATGTACAACTCGGCCATACTCTGTAATATCCTGGATTAGACTATCATTTAAAGCATTTTCAACGTTGCTTTGCATTCTCTTTGGAAGGCGAGATAAAATGTCATCTATTATTTCCTTTTTTTGTCTAGAGTTAGAATCATATCCTCTTATATAATCTCTTCCTTCAGGGTGATCTTCAAAGCTACTATTTTTTTCGTTAAACTCTGGCCAATATAATCCGCCTCCAAACTTAGGGACATCATTTGCACCAGTGGATATAATGGAGTTGTTCTTTGCCAATACCGCACCCACCTGTCTTGACAAATCTGCAGATCTTAATGCAGAAGAAAAAGCCATATACATAGCGAACTCATCAAATGTGGGAGTTATGAAAGGGTTACCAAAAATAAGTTCTAAAGCTCTTTTGATATCATTGTTAAGTTTATCATCCTTTCCATCCTGACTTAAGAAAAAGTCTGCTAAATGAAATGTGTCTCTAGTGTGCTGACCATGGCCTGCGACCTCATCCTCATCTCTGGCAATCAACTTTTTAGCATCTTCGGGATCTATACCTTTGTTTTTTGTGAGGTTATCAAGCCTTCTCTTTTCTTCTGAAAAAACACCAAAAAGTAAAAAATTCGAACCATATACTTCTCTTAATTTATGGACTTCTTCAGGGTGTTTTATTGAGTTTATTATATAGGCAACACCCTTGTTGTTGTTTTGAATTTGGATGTCGTTATTGCGTATTTCATCAATCCTTCCAATTGCCCCAAGTGATAATATATAATTGCACTCACTTTGTTGTCTTAACTCATTACCTTTACTCATTAATCCTTCAATTCGCTGATAATCATTGGAATAATTAGTTTGACCAGTAAGGGCGGCTATTATATCTGAAGATACTTTAATCTCATGACTTCTAAACTTAAATAAGGATAGTCGCTCTTTTATTTTAGTGGTGATAACATCAAGATTAGTTCCAACCGAACAAACTAGCCCGATAACAAGTTCATCTAAAGGTTTGGATGACATTTTCTCACTTCCACCTTTAAGTAAAGTCGGAGCATCTTTTGGGAGCTCAGTGATCTTATTGATTTCCATTTCAGCCTCACTAAACGATATTGGTATTTAAAGTATTAGCATATTTTCTAATTTGATCACTATAATTTTTCTATCAAAAGGTCTTTTTTGAAAAATATAAATTCATATTAGATGTTTACGTTACGCAATCTAATAACTATTGAGTGCATGTAATTATACCCGCTGCTCACTCTGCTCCAGCACCGCCAGCGCCAGCCCGTTGGCCGGATCGATCCGTTGCTCAGGAAAGTGCAGCAGGGTATGTGCGGCGGTAAAGGCCAGCGCGTTGCCGTGTGCGGTAGTACGTACCGCCTTGCAGAAGACTTCACTGGCGTTCCACGGACAATCAATGATGATGGTGGCGGGATTGAGCAGCAGCATAATCTGACTCAGCGCCGCACCCAGATAGCCACCCGCCTGCGCCATCACCTCATCCACCACCCGTGGCGCGCTGTCGCGGTTCTGCCAGCTCAGGCCAGGCTGACGCTGCGCCAGCTGCTGTTTAACCGCAGGCTGGCTGACCAGCGCTTCCAGGCAACCGCGGCGGCCACAGCTGCAACGCGGGCCGTCGGGCTGGACAACCAGATGTCCCGCCTCGCCCGCCGTCCAGCTGTGCCCGGTAAAGACTTCACCATGCTGTACCAGTGCGCCGCCAATTCCCTCGGAAATACGCAGATAAAAGTGACCGCTCTCCACTGATAATCCACGCAGCTGTACCGCCAGCAGCGCAGCGGCTTTGACATTATTCATAATGCGGATGGGGAGACTGACGTGCTTACTCAGCGCGCCCAGCAGGTCAACATCCTGCCATTCGAGGGGCAATGAAATATGCATCCAGCCGCGCCGGGGATCGACGATACCGGGAAAACCCAGGCCAATGCCGAGCAAATCAGGATAGCTTTTCATCAGTTCCCGGCACAGCATCGCCAGCTCAGCCAGCAGTCGGGTCGGGTTACTGGTATCGGTGCGCAGCGTCTTTTCAGCCAGCACCTGTGAAAAATAGTCGCAGACCCGCCAGTGGATAACGTTGCGTTCCACCATGATGCCTGCGCTCTTGAGCTTTTCCGGTCGCAGGGTAATCCCGATTTTAGGCCGTCCGGCGGACGCGACGCTGACCGGCCCCAGCTCCTCTATCAGACCCTGCTCCAGCAGGTCATCAATGATTAAGGAGACGGTATTTTTGCTGAGTGTCAGCGCCTCCGCCAGATCCTGACGCGACGTCACGCGCAGCTTACGCAGCTGAGTCATCACCCGTTTCTGGTTATTCAGTCGCAGTAGTGCAGGGCCTTTGCCGTTCGTTTTCATTACGGGTTCACTCAACAGAGGAGTAAGAATTGAGTGTATCAGCCCATACGTATTCCACATCCCACACTTTTGCGGGCGGTTTCACACAACCCGATCGCCTGTGGCTAAGATCGTGACCGCGATCAGATCGTGGGATTAATGCCGGGTTTTCTGCTGCACCAGTGGCCGGACGTCGGAATGATCCTGACTCAGCGCGTCCGGCTGCGCCGGGCATGGGCGGAAGGTCAAAGGCGGTGTAGCTTGTCGTTATGAAGAGGGGCTTCAGGCCTGATGAGCGCAGTGACCCGGCGCTGCCGGGTCACTGTTTAATATTCGTCGCCGCGTACCCGACTGCGATAGCTTTCCCAGTCGAAGCGCACCCACAGGCTGTTGCCGAGGCGCATACGGTCCATGACACGCTCGCCCAGCAGCGTATTCATGCCCGCATGGTCGAGGTTGGATAACATGCCGGTCGGGCGTTTCGAGGAGGATCGGCGATCGACAATCTGGTTAATAATCACTTTTTCGTAGCGCGATTCGCTCTGCATACCGATCTCATCAATCACCAGCAGATCAACACTGCTGAGATCCTGAATCAGCCGCTCTTCGGTAATGCCGCTGCTGCCGCTGAAGGTGCCCTTCATGCTCGACATCAAATCAGCAACCGTCACGATCAGCACGCTTTTACCGCGCAGGATCAGGTCGTTGCCAATCGCGGCGGCCAGATGGTTTTTACCGGTGCCGGGACGGCCTGAAAAAACAAAACTGGCGATGCTGCCATCAAATTCAGCGGCATACTGACGCGCCAGTTCCAGCGCCTTGCGCTGTCCCTCATTCTCTACCCGGTAATTATCAAATGAGCAGTTCATATGCAGCTCGCGAATGCCGGAACGGCCCATTACGCGCTGCATTTTCATTGCGCGATTCTCACGCACAATCGCCTCTGATCGCAGGCGACCCTGCTCCTGATTCCACGCCAGCAGCTCTTCGCCATTGGCAAATTTAGGACGTGTGCCTGCGGGCATCATTTTTTTCAGACGGTTAAAGAGATCGTTTGGCGTTTTCATCATTCACCTCGGAAACCATCGGGAATGGTACGGTCAGGATCGGGCAACTGCGTGATATCACGCTTCGGTTGCCCGCCGTTTGCGGCACGGTTCATCTGAATGCTGCGTGCCAGTTTCTGTTGCCACTGTACATGATGGAACATCCGGCCTTCCGCCTGCCAGTAAGCCACAAAGGCCGCCAGCTCGCTGGGGGTCACCGGTTCGCCCAGCGACACACCCCAGATCGCGGCCTGGCGCGTAAAGTCGGCATCCGGCTGCCAGCCCTGATACATGGCGAACTTACCTGCCGGCGTATGGATCGCGGCGGGGGAATCGTCATACAGGCTGTCATCCAGCGCCACATCATTCGGCTGCCGGGCGGCGGCTTCCAGCGACAGCAGCTCAGCCAGACGCTTAGGTGTGATGGCGTACATCACCGGCGCATAATTATCTAACACCGCCAGCGTGCCCTTTTCCGCCTGCTGCAGGGCAGTCAGCGGATCCTGTCGGAAGGCATCCAGGCCAATGAGCGTTGAAGTTAAGATTTTAGCTGACATGAAAAGACCTGAGGTTAACGAACACCTTGCGCCGGGAACCCGTCGCCGACGCAGAAGTGTTTATTGTACCTTTTTTAATGATGCGGATCGCTTAAAAAGCAAGAGTGCGGATCAGTGCGAGGTGACCGGAGAGGTGCTGTGTCGGGCCGGTGCAGATTCGGTGGCGCGCACGCTGACGGCGACAGCGGCCGGACGGGTCTGCCATAGATAGCGAACCGAGGCCAGCCAGCACAGGCCGTAACCCAGCAGTTCGGTACCCTCTTCGGCCATGTTTTTCACCACGCGGTTGTAATCCCCCAGCATCAGGTGCTGCCACAACGCATGAATACCAAACAGTCGTGAGAAGACCAGCACCACTAAAAAGCCGGAGGCCATCACCGGCCAGCTGCGGTGTTGCAGCAGCCTGGCCAGCGCATGCAGGGTTTTTTTCGGCGTTCGCAGCGCGACGGCCAGACAACCGGCCGTCATCGCCAGGGCGAACCAGATCCAGCTGCCATGCTGGATGGCATCAAACACAAAGTCGAGCTCACGGATCAGCATACAGCTATAGAAGCCCGCCACTAAGGTCAGCGCACCGCGCTGAGCCGGACGGCGCTGGGCCGCAATAAAGAACAGGGCGGCAATCACCGCCAGCATGATTTCCTGGGTGGTTTCAGTAAAAGAAGTTTCGTGCAGCGCATCATTCATCCAGGCCACATCAATATAGATGGGCAATATCATCAGAGCGAGAAAGAGTGCTGCCAGTATGAAGACCGTCATTTCACGGCCAATAATTGTCAAATCGTTGCGCATAGTGTTACCAGTATAATGATTAGCGGACTCATTATATTTTAAACGCCCGATTCCCTTTCTCTTTTCATGCCCCGGTCAGAAGCTGGCGCTGAAGCCAAAGGTATAAAGTTGCTGCTCCTGGTTATTCAGCGCTTCGCTTTGTGAAAACGCGGCGAAAGCCGCCAGATTATCGTTCAGAGGCACTTGTGCACCGATGCTCAGATCGATGCCTTCGGACTGATCGGTGCCGTTCGTCGCCTCACGCCGGGAATTCTGCGGCGTGTCTGCCAGCAGATAGTGATAACTCAGCTGCGCCCAGGGCGATATCCATCCCTGCTGTGAATCGATGCGCCAGCCGACGCTGGCGCTCTGCTCACGACTCTGTTGATCGCTGTAGTCACATTGCAGACAGTTCATCTGCTGCGGATCAACGGCATACTGCGCCACCGGCCCGGTGGTAAATGACGGGGCAATGGGCAGGTCAACCCCAGCCCGATAGCGTTTTCCCAGCGGGGTGGTGCCTACGCTGCCGGTTTCACTGTGGACGGCGATGGGTGACGCGGTGGGAGAGTTGATGGCGGCTTCAAACAGGGCGCGGCTCTCATCGCTGAAGGCGAGTGGCGTCAGGGCGATCTTCTCCGCCAGAATCGTATCGTAGTCGGGCAGAAAGTCGGGATGTTGAGGCGCAGAGATGCCGCCGCGCGCAAAAGTCGGTTGCGTTAAGATTAACAGCCATACAGCACAGCAGATCCGCAGACCTTTCCAACCGCTTCTCGGCAACATCGCTTCTCCAGGCAAGGCTGAAGTTATTATCCGGCGTTTAAATTAAATTTCGGCCCGTCTCTGTTATTTAACCGGTGATCGTTTAACTATCAACCGATTAATTCTAAGATCAAGCGGACCGCTAAAATATTCTCGTTATAAAGGAACAATGCGATGCAACGATGTGGTTGGGTAACGCAGGATCCCCTCTATCTGGCTTATCACGACAGGGAGTGGGGTGTGGCACAGAGAGACAAGCGTGCGCTGTTTGAGATGCTCTGTCTGGAAGGACAGCAGGCGGGGTTATCCTGGATTACCGTGCTGAAAAAGCGCGAAAACTATCGGGCGGCGTTTCACCAGTTTGATCCGCAGGCGATTGCACAGATGGATGCGGCAGAGATCGACACGCTGATGCTCAACAGCGGCATTATCCGCCACGCCGGAAAAATCGCGGCGATTATCGCCAACGCCCGTGCTTATCTTCAGATGGAAGCGCAAGGCGAGGATTTCAGCCACTTCGTCTGGCAATTTGTCGATAACGTGCAAATCGTCCACCATTATCCTGACTATAGTCAGGCTCCCACCACCTCAGAGCAGGCCATTGCGCTCTCGAAGGCGCTAAAGCAGCGTGGTTTCAAATTCATCGGCCCCACAATCTGCTACTCCTTTATGCAGGCCTGCGGGCTGATAAACGATCATCAGAGCAACTGTTTTTGCCATCCTGACAACCAAAAGGCGTAATTCCCGCTAAATCAGGATTTTTCCTCACTACATTCCCGGCCACCAGGCGGCATAATCGTGCCACTTATGGGAAAGGTTTTCCCCTGTGTGTCGAATGTAAGGGAACAAAAATGCAGAAGAAATTAATCGCCATCACCTTGTTATTAAGCGGCAGTCTGGCCCTGCCAGGTTGTACCACCAATCCTTACACCGGCGAATCTCAGGCGGGTAAGTCAGGTGTGGGCGCAGGCCTGGGTGCGTTAGTGGGTGCCGGTGTCGGTGTACTCTCCTCGTCGAAGAAAGATCGCCGTAAAGGTGCGCTGATTGGTGCTGCTGGCGGAGCCGCACTGGGCGGTGGCGTGGGTTACTACATGGATGTGCAGGAAGCGAAACTGCGCGACAAGATGCGCGGAACGGGCGTCAGCGTGACCCGTAATGGCGATAACATCGTCCTGAATATGCCAAACAATGTCACCTTCGACTCCAGCAGCAGCAATCTGAAACCTGCCGGCGCGAACACCCTGACAGGTGTTTCAATGGTGCTGAAAGAGTATCCGAAAACCGCGGTAAACGTAGTGGGTTATACCGACAGCACCGGCACCCGCGCGCTGAACATGCGTCTGTCACAGCAGCGTGCTGAAAGCGTCGCCAGCGCGTTGATCGTGCAGGGTGTTGCCAGCGATCGCCTGCGCACCCAAGGTGCAGGCCCGGATAACCCGGTTGCCAGCAACAGCACCGAAGCAGGCAAAGCACAAAACCGTCGTGTTGAGATCACTCTCAGCCCGCTGGGATAAACGCGGTCGCCCCCGCCCGGGGGCGCCTTTTTTCTGTAAAGCATCGCGTTAAAAGTATCAGTAATGTTTCTGCGAATAGAGCCAGCAGAGGCTTTATGGTAGTCTGATCAAAAATTGATCAATGGACGCCTTCCCATGTCTCTTAAAGCCATCGCTGCGGTTTTAGGTCTTTCCGTAACGACCGTCAGCCGCGCCCTCAACGGTTATCAGGATGTCGCTCGGGAGACGCGTAAACGCATCGAAGAGGAAGCGCAGCGGCGTGGCTACCGGCCTAATGCGGCGGCCCGGCGTCTGAAAACCGGCCGTGCTAACGCGGTGGGGTTCGTCTACCCGATCGGTGCCTCTCCCCTGAATGGCAGCGACTTCAGCGACATGCTGCTGGCGCTGGAGCATCACCTTGCCCGTTATGACATTAACCTGCTGTTGCTGGCGGATAAGCAGCAGAGTCAGTCGACGCTGACACGCCTGCTGCGCAGTGGCGCCGTTGATGCCCTGATCGTCGGCCACACCACGCCAGAAGACAGTCGGCTTCATGCTCTGCTCCAGACCAATTTTCGTTTTCTGGCGCTGGGCCGCAGCGATCTGCCATCGACCTATGCGTGGTTTGATGTTGATCACCTTGCCGGTTCACAGCTGGCGGTGGGCTGGTCGCTGGCGCAGGGACGGCAGCGGATAGCCTGGCTTGGCAGCAATGAAAACAGTACGCGGGTGCGTGACCGGCGTCAGGGTTATCTGACGGCGCTGGGGGAAGTTACGCCTTACGCGATGGCGGCGGTGGCACCGTCGCGTCGCGCCGGCTATCAGCAAACCCGGGAGTGGCTGGCAGAGGGGCCAGTACCGGAAGTGATCATCACCGACTGCGCTGCGCTGGCTGAAGGCGCGGCTCTGGCGCTGCAACTGGCCGGGAGTGCAGCGGGCGAGGGTGCCATTCTGCTGGCGGGCTGGGAAGGATTGCCGCGAGATGCGATTCTCGATCATCCCATTGTCGCCATTCGTCAGGCGACGCCGCATCAGGCCGGTGAACAGGTGGCTGAAATGGTCATCCGGCTGATTGATGGTGCACCGCCGGAAACGTTACAGACCCTGTGGCAACCCTGGCTGCAATTACCGGCGTAGCGCTTTTTGCGCCGGGCTTTGCTTGTGCTAGTCTCTGCCGGGTTTCTTATTACGCAGGATATCTCATGAAAATCAGGCCGCCTCGCGCCACCATCAGCGATGTTGCTCACGCGGCACGAACCGGTAAAACCAGCGTTTCACGCTATCTCAATGGTGAACTGCATCTGCTCTCTGCCGGTCTGAAAGCGCGGATCGAACAGGCTATTGCTGATCTCAGCTATCGCCCGAGTCAGATGGCGCGCGGCCTGAAGCGCGGACGTACCCGCCTGATCGGGCTGATTATCGCCGATATCACCAATCCCTATTCTGTTGATGTCATGAGCGGTATTGAAGCCGCCTGCCGCGAGCAGGGCTTCACGCTGCTGATGTGTAACACCAATAACGAAGTGGATCTGGAGCAGCACTATCTGCAATTGCTGAGCAGCTATCAGGTTGAGGGCATTGTGGTTAACGCCGTCGGGATGCGCGAAGAGGTGCTGAACCATCTGCAACAATCCCTGCTGCCGATGGTGCTGATTGACCGTAAAATCCCCGATTTTCCCTGCGATGTGGTGGGCCTGAATAACGCCGAGGCAGCTGAAACGGCAACGCGGCATCTGGTCGACAATGGCTATGATGCGCTGCTGTTTCTTAGCGAGCCGCTGGGCAGCGTCAACACGCGCCGTGAGCGCCTGCAGGCCTTCCGCCAGCTACTGGCAGAGCATCCGCAGGTTGAGCATGAGAATACGGAAGTGGCGCTGCATCAGCCCGCCGCGCTGGATCAGGCGCTGCTGGCCTTTCATCAGCGTCACACCGGCAAACGTTGCGCAGTGATGGTCGCCAACGGGGCGCTGACCCTGCAGGTAGCGCGATCGCTACAAAGACTCAATCTGCACTGGGGCCGCGATATCGGCCTGCTCGGTTTTGACGAACTGGAGTGGGCGGCGCTGGCCGGTGTCGGTATCACCACGCTGAAACAGCCCACCTGGCAGATTGGCTACAGTGCGCTGGAACGACTGATTGCGCGCATCGAAGGCAGCGGATTGCCGGTTGCCGAGCAGGTCTTCTCTGGCGAACTTATCGTTCGCGGCTCCAGCCAGCCTCTTAACTGAATTTCAGATTTAACCTTCCGTTTACGTGCTCGCTTCGTGAGCACGATCATAATTTCACAGTTTGCTGCTTTGCTTTGGAACCGGTTCCATTTAGGGTTTTTGTATTCGTTATGGGCAGAACCCTGCCATGGAGTAGAACATGAAACCTGACATCATCGTGGTGACCGCCGCATATGGCCACGCACAGATCGCCGCTCTCGGCGGTCAGCGTGCGCTGCTGCCGATTATCCTGCAGGCGGGCGCAGACGGGGTCGAAATCCGCCGCGAACTGCTTGATGACGCGGCACTGGCCGATCTGCCGGCACTGGCCCGGGCGGTGGCGCAGCATCAGCTGCACAGCAGCTATTCGGTGCCCGATACGCTGTTTTGTGACGGCGGCGAAATCAATCCCCGTATAACCCACTACGTTGAAGAAGCACGCCAGTTAAACGCTCAGCGGCTGAAAGTGGCGCTGGGAGAGTTCACCGGTGCGCTGCCTCGCGAAGCGTTGCAGGCGCTGCTGGCGGATCTGCCGTTTCAGCTGACGGTAGAAAACGACCAGACTGAGCATGGCCGACTGGCTCCGTCAGTCGCCTTTTTCACGGCGGTCAGGGAAGCGGATCTGCCGATCAGCATGACCTTTGATATGGGTAACTGGTGCTGGACCGGTGAGGATGCCGATCAGGCGGCGCAACAGCTGGCTGCGCAGGTGGGCTATGTGCATGTCAAAGCCGCCGTGGCGCACCAGGATAGCTACCGCGCGATTGCGCTGGATGAGGCTGATGACCACTGGCGCACACTGCTGCAACAGTTGCCCGCACAGGCACCGCGCGGTATTGAATTTCCGCTGGAAGGCGACGATCTGACTGCGGTGACACGCCACTACGTGTCGCTGCTGCGTAACGTGTAAGGAGTGAAGATGACCACGCATCACACTATGCATCACAACGGTCCGCTTGATGTTGTCACTATCGGTGAAGCGATGGCGATGTTCATCGCCCGTGAAACCGGCGACCTGGCCGCAGCAGAGACCTTTGTTAAACGCGCGGCGGGCGCTGAACTCAATGTGGCGACCGGCCTGGCTCGTCTTGGCCTGAAAGTGGGCTGGGTCAGTCGTATTGGCGATGACGCTTTTGGCCGGTTTATCTGCCAGCAGCTGGAAAAAGAGGGTATCGACCACACCCGGGTGACGGTCGATAAGCGCTATCCCACCGGTTTTCAGCTCAAGTCCAAAGTCGACGACGGCTCTGATCCGCTGGTGGAATATTTTCGTAAAGGCTCGGCGGCCAGCCATCTGTCGGTCGACGATTTTGACGCGGACTATTTTGGTTCGGCGCGACATCTGCACCTGAGCGGTGTGGCGGCGGCGCTGTCAGAGAGTTCGCTGGAGTTGCTGAAGCACACCGCCAAAGAGATGCGTGCGCGCGGTAAAACTATCTCGTTTGACCCTAACCTGCGGCCGGTACTGTGGCGCAGCGAAGAGGAGATGCGTAAGCAGCTCAATCTGCTGGCGGAGTATGCCGACTGGGTACTGCCGGGCGAAAAAGAGGGGCTGATTCTGACCGGCTATCGTCAGCCAGAAGCGATCGCGGATTTCTATCTCGATAAGGGCGTGAAAGCGGTCGTGATTAAAACCGGTTGTGACGGTGCCTGGTATAAAACGGCGCAGGGCGAGCAGGGCCAGGTTGAGGCGATCAAAGTCGACAACGTGGTGGATACCGTAGGCGCCGGAGACGGCTTTGCCGTTGGCGTCATCAGCGCCCTGCTGGAAGGTCAGTCGTTGCCGCAGGCGATTCGTCGCGGCAACAAAATTGGTTCGATGGCGATTCAGGTCATTGGTGACAGCGAAGGTCTGCCGACGCGTCAGCAACTGGGCGACGTGTAGTTCGCGCCCCTCTACAGTCACAGGAGTTCCCGATGAAAAAGCAGACAATCGCGCCAAAACGCTGGTGGTTCATCATGCCCATCGTGTTTATCACCTACAGCCTGGCGTATCTCGATCGTGCAAATTTTAGCTTCGCTTCTGCTGCCGGGATTAATGACGATCTCGGCATCACCAAAGGTATGTCCTCGCTGCTGGGTGCGCTGTTCTTCCTGGGTTACTTCTTTTTCCAGATCCCGGGTGCAATTTACGCCGAACGCCGCAGCGTCAAGAAACTGATCTTCTGGTGCCTGATCCTGTGGGGCGGCTGTGCCTCACTGACCGGCGTGGTCAGCAACATTCCGATGCTGGCGGCCATTCGCTTTATTCTGGGCGTGGTGGAAGCCGCGGTGATGCCCGCGATGCTGATCTACATCAGCAACTGGTTTACCAAGTCGGAACGTTCACGCGCCAATACCTTCCTGATCCTGGGTAATCCGGTCACGGTGTTGTGGATGTCGGTCGTGTCAGGCTATCTGATCGAATCGTTTGGCTGGCGTGAGATGTTTATCTTCGAAGGGATTCCGGCGGTGGTCTGGGCGATCGCCTGGTGGTTCCTGGTGCAGGATAAGCCGGCGCAGGCGCGCTGGATGAGCGATGCCGAGAAAGCGGCATTGCAGGCTGAACTGCAGAAAGAGCAGGAAAATATTAAAGCAGTGCGCAACTACAGCGAAGCGTTCCGCAACCGCAACGTGATCATTCTCTGCCTGCAATATTTTGCCTGGAGCATCGGCGTCTATGGCTTTGTGCTGTGGCTGCCGTCGATTCTGCGTAACGGCACGCAGATGGGTATGGTAGAGGCGGGCTGGCTCTCTGCGGTGCCTTATCTGGCGGCGACCATTGCGATGGTGGTGGTCTCCTGGGCGTCGGATAAAACCCAGAACCGTAAGCTGTTCGTCTGGCCGCTGCTGCTGGTGGGCGCGCTGGCGTTCCTGGGCTCTTATCTGGTGGGATCGAACAATTTCTGGATGTCCTACACCCTGTTAGTGATTGCCGGTGCCGCGATGTATGCGCCTTACGGGCCGTTCTTCGCCATTATTCCTGAGATGCTGCCACGCAATGTCGCCGGTGGCGCAATGGCGCTGATCAACAGTATGGGTGCGCTGGGGTCGTTTATCGGTTCATGGATTGTCGGCTATCTTAATGGAGCCACCGGCAGCCCGTCCGCGTCCTACATCTTTATGGGATCGGCCCTGCTGGTTTCGGTGTGGCTGACGCTGATTGTGAAACCGGCGCAGAACAAAGCGCCGCCGCTGCAGGGTGCAAAACCCGCCTGAAAGCGTAAACGTTAGCCTCTATTTCTCCGGGCGGCCTGCAAGCCGCCCGCTACTTATTGACCGGGAGCCACCGAATGAAACCCGCTGTAATTCTCTATAAAAAACTGCCCGACGATCTCTATGCTCGCCTGGCTGAACAGTGTGACGTGACGGAAATCAGCGATCTCTCGCCGGAAAGCCAGCAGGAACATGCTACGGCGTTTCAGCAGGCAGAAGGTCTGCTGGGATCGGGCGGTAAAGTGAATGGTGAGCTGCTGGCGAAGATGCCCAATCTGCGCGTCTGCTCCAGCGTCTCTGTAGGCTATGACAATTTTGATGTGGATGCGCTGAATCAGCGTCACGTGGTGCTGATGCACACGCCGACCGTGCTGACCGAAACCGTGGCGGACACCATGATGGCGCTGGTACTGAGCACCGCGCGTCGGGTACCGGAACTGGATGCCTGGGTCAAAGCGGGCAACTGGCAGAAGAGCATCGGTCCGGCACAGTTCGGCATCGACGTGCATCATAAAACGCTGGGTATTCTCGGCATGGGACGTATCGGGATGGCGCTGGCGCAGCGCGCCCACTTTGGCTTCGGTATGAAAATCCTCTATAACGCCCGCCGCGAGCATGAAGAGGCGCAGTCGCGCTTTGGCGCACAGCGCTGTGAACGGGAGGCGCTGCTGAAGCAGAGTGATTTCGTCTGCATCAGTTTGCCGCTGACTGAAGAGACGCACCATCTGATCGGTGCCGCCGAGCTTGAACTGATGAAGCCGGATGCGGTGCTGATCAACGCCGGTCGCGGGCCGGTGGTGGATGAGAATGCGCTGATCGCCGCTTTGCAGGCGGGCAAACTGCATGCCGCCGGGCTGGATGTGTTTGAGCAGGAGCCGGTCTCTGCCGACTCTCCGCTGCTGTCGCTGCCCAATGTGGTGACGCTGCCGCATATCGGTTCTGCCACCCATGAAACCCGCTACGGCATGATGCAGGATGCGGTAGAAAATCTCCTCGCTGCACTCGGCGGAAGCGTCGAGAAAAACTGCGTGAACCCGCAGGCGCTGAAGTAATCCCCTCGCCTTTCCATTGCGCCCGCCCATGGCGGGCGTTATGGTGGACCCCCGATTCGCTATCACAAATATTTAACCGCTATGTCTTTTTCTCAGTTCGGCGACAAATTTACCCAACATTCCGGCATCTCACGTCTGATGGAAGATATGGGCGCGGGCCTGCGAACGCCCGGCACCATCATGCTGGGCGGCGGTAATCCGGCGCAGATCCCGGCCATGAACGACTACTTTCAGCAACTGCTGCAGCAGATGCATGAGGAAGGCAAACTCAGCGAGGCACTGTGCAATTACGACGGCCCGCGCGGTAAAGCGACGCTGCTGGCGTCGCTGGCCGGGCTGCTGAGTGATCAGCTTGGCTGGCCCATCACCGCACAGAACATTGCGCTGACTAACGGCAGCCAGAGCGCCTTCTTCTATCTGTTTAACCTGTATGCGGGGCGCCGGGCCGATGGCAGCAAAAAGCGGGTGCTGTTCCCGCTGGCGCCTGAGTATCTGGGCTATGCGGATGCCGGCCTGGAAGAGGGGCTGTTTGTGTCGGCGAAGCCGAACATTGAGCTGCTGCCTGAAGGTCAGTTTAAATATCATGTCGATTTTGAGCATCTGCCGATGAATGAAGAGGTCGGGCTGATCTGCGTATCGCGCCCGACCAACCCC
Source organism: Pantoea sp. 18059 (assembly GCF_902706165.1). NCBI lineage: Bacteria > Pseudomonadati > Pseudomonadota > Gammaproteobacteria > Enterobacterales > Erwiniaceae > Pantoea > Pantoea sp. 18059. The sequence goes on along the minus strand of NZ_CACSJS010000008.1, from coordinate 190,446 downwards.
ACCGGCAACGTGATCACCGATGATGAGCTGATGCAGCTCGATGCGCTGGCACAGCAGCATGACGTGCCGCTGCTGATCGACAATGCCTATGGCGTGCCGTTCCCCGGCATCATCTTCAGCGAGGTGCGCCCGCTGTGGAACCCCAACATCATTCTCTGCATGAGTCTGTCGAAGCTCGGCCTGCCGGGTGCGCGTTGCGGCATCATTATCGCTGACGAGAAGACCATCACCGCGCTGAGCAATATGAACGGCATCATCAGTCTGGCACCCGGCAGTATCGGTCCGGCCATTGCCAATGAGATGATCCGTCGCGGCGATCTGTTGCGGCTCTCCGAAGAGGTGATTAAGCCGTTCTATCAGCAGAAGGTGCAGCAGACCATTGCGATCCTGCGGCGCTATCTGCCGGAAGACCGCTGCCTGATCCACAAGCCGGAAGGGGCGATTTTCCTCTGGCTCTGGTTCCGCGATCTGCCGATCACCACCGAATTGCTTTATCAGCGGCTGAAAGCGCGCGGCGTGCTGATGGTGCCGGGCCACTTCTTCTTCCCGGGACTGGAACAGGCGTGGCCGCACACCCATCAATGTATGCGGATGAATTACGTGCCGGATGCAGAGAATATTGAGCGGGCGGTGCAGATTCTGGCGGAAGAGGTTGAGAACGCCTGGCGCGACAGCTAATCCTGCGTATCGGTTAACGACAGCTGGCACCACTGTGCCAGCTGCTGAATCGCCTGTTCCACCTCTGCATTCCAGCCAAAACCGGCATTCAGCCGGAAACAGTGATCGTAGCGCTGGTCGGTGGCAAAAATGTGGCCCGGCGCAATGCCGATGCCCGCGTTGCGCGCTTTCAGAAACAGCTCGCGCACGTTCAGCGCCTGTCGGGGCATCTCAACCCACAGCACATAGCCTCCTTCCGGATCGGACACCCGGGTCCCCGCCGGAAATTCCCGCAGCACTGACTGACGCATTTCACGGATTTGTCGTGCCAGCTCACGCCGCAGCTTACGCAGGTGAGCATCATAGCCGCCGCTGCGCAGCAGCTCCGCCACCGCCGCCTGCGACAGCACCGAGGTGCCCATGGTTGAGGTATATTTCAGTGAGGCGATTTTGCGCATGTAGTTGACGCTGTGAACCCAGCCGATACGAATGCCTGGCGCCACGGTTTTAGAGAAGCCGCTGCAGAGAATGGCGTTGGGGCTGAAGGCGCGCATCGGGAAAGGGCGGCGTTCACCAAAGGCAGTATCGCCAAAAATATCATCCTCAATAATCACCACGTCGTTTTCATCCGCCTGCCGCGCAATATAGGCCTTATGCTCGTTGGGAATGCTTTTTCCCAGCGGATTGTTGACGTTGCACAGGGTGAGGAAGACCCGCACCGCCTTGCGCTGAAACAGCCCGGTGAGCTTCGCGACATCGACATACCCTTCCGGCCCGGCTTCCACTTCAATCACCCGTAAATTGAGGTTATGCAGCATCTGCAGCAGCACGAAATAGCAGGGTGATTCCACGGCGACCACATCGCCCGGCTGGGTCGTGGCGCGCAGCGACAGCGAGATCGCCTCAATGCAGCCGTTGGTGATCAGAATATCGTCAGCGCTGATATTGCAGCCGTAACCCACTGCCCGGCGGGCAATCTCTGTTTTCAGCGGCGCATAGCCGGTGCCCTTCACCGTATTCCCGAGCAGGGCCGGTTTGCTGTAGCCCATCTGACGCATCAGCAGGCCGATGCGCTTGACCGGATAGAGCGCACTGTCACCGTTGGCCAGATCGAGACGCACCCGGCAGTCTGAGCCAAGCATCGCCAGATGGAGTTCTGTCTGCTCATCAAGCGGCGCGATGGCGCGCGGCTGTTCACTGACGGCGGGCAGCTGACGGGAAGAGGGCCGCTGCGGGGCAACAAAAAAGCCCGATTTGGGGCGGGCAACGGCGTAACGCTCATCTTCCAGCGTGCGCAGTGTCTTCAGGGCGGTGGTAAGGCTGACATTGTACTGCGTCGCCAGCGTGCGCACCGACGGCAGACGGCTGTCAGGTGCCAGCGAACCGGCATGAATGGCCTGCTTGATCTGTTCTGCGATCTGGCGGTAACGACTGCTCTGACTCTCCTGTTCACCGATAATATCGGCCATCTGTTCCACCCCATATCGCGCTGATCTGTGCATATTCAACAGAGTACATTCAAAGTACTTTAGGCTGCATCTCTTAATTATTCATAACGCTAAACGGCCCGGCGACCCCGTCAGCCCCGGGCTTCAGACCATAAAGTGATTCTGTTCACCTGAGGAAAACGTGAGAAATGAATAATCTGCCCGCCATGATGAAGGAGATGGAAGCGTATCTGTCACCCGCCATCATTGAGTCTGCTCAGCGCTGCTCTCTTCGCCTGCTGGCAGCGTTGCCGGATCAGCAGCAGCTGGAGAATAACCGTGTGCTGCTCGCCTATGGCGGGGGAAAAGACAGCAGCTACATGGTGGCTTACGTGCGTTACATTCAGGGACTGATCTGGCAGCAGCAGGGCAGCACCTTTCATCTGCGGATCAGCACCAATCGCCATGCGGCGATGAATCAGAGCGTAATGGAGAATATCCACCGCGTTTATCAGTCGCTGGCGATGCATGATGATGAGCGGGTGGAGTGTCTGGTGGTGGATGGCCTGCTGATCCGGCCGTTTGACCGCGACCTGCCGATGCCGGACAGCGTGCGGCAGCAGAACCGCAATGACGTGCTGATGAATGGCCACCGGTTTCGCGCCGACGCGCGCTCGACCTTCTGCAACGCCTGTAATCTCAGCATGGTGAACTCCTTTGGCCTGGCGGCAGACTACAACGGTGGCGTGGATCTGATTGTTACCGGCGACTCGCCACAGGAGCAGGCCGCCTATGTCGCCTGGGCGCGGCACCTCTCACGGCTGTTTGATGCGCCGGTGGTGGACAAAAGCAGGGGCTTCAGTGGGTTTCTGCAGACGCTGGATGGCGTGGCAGAGCGCTACTTCAGCGATGTTTATGGCGCCGAGCAGCTGACGCCTGCGCACCGCATCACCCACCAGCTGGCGCGCAATCCACTGTTCTTCAACATCTATCAGGACACCGCCTATGAAGCGGGCGCGCACTGGGCACTGCTCAGCGAATTTATGCGCTTCCGTTTTGATGCGCTGATGTTCAGTTTTTCCGAATCCGACTGCGGTAATCCGACGCTGATGGCGCACCTGCGCGGATTGCGGGCAGAAACGCTGCTGCAGCGCCACTATGCCGAAGGGATCCGCGAATATGTGCGCTTTGCGCTGGGACTGATGGTGAAGAAAGATTTTCCGCCCGCGCTAATCGATGAGATGGCGGCGCGCTATCAGGATGACGCCGCGATCCAGCGGCAGCGGCAGCGCGCGGCGGACTTCGCCATACAGGCGTTTGACCTCAGCGAAGATCAGCTGATCTGCATGATCTACTCCCCGTTCCTGGCGCAGGGAGAGCAGCTCGGACACTGGCTGATGCAGCAGCAGATTACGCTGGATGAGGCGGCCATCCGCGATCTGCTTGAGCAACGCAGTGAAGATCGCGCGCTGGCACAGCAGTTAACCCGGCTCTCCGGCATGACGCTGACGCAGATGCGGCACTGCTGGCAGAGCAAGCCGGTCAGTTCGCTGCTGGAGGGCAAAAGCGCCGATCCGCTATCGCGCGTGCTGCGTTTTGATCCCCACAAAGCGGTGATTCAGGTCAATAACGGTGTGCTCAATGACATCGTGACAGAAATCATTTCCGGGCGATAACCCGGTAAGGCGAGGCGATGAAAAAGATTTTTCTGCAAATTGGCGCCACCCGCGACGGGCAAAATCCTTACTGCGCGGTGGCGAAGCGCGACGGCTATTTTACCGTGCTGGCTGAAATGGGTGATTTCGTCGATTACCAGTCGTTAAGCCTGGCTCTGCCATTTGATCTGATCATTCGCCTCGATCGACCCGAGAATCCCTGGGAGGTGATGCAGGCCTATCTGCACGCCGGTTTACTGGCGCATCCGCTGGTGGTGCTGGCGGGCTTTGAAGCCTACAACGCCAGCGCCGGACGACTGCGCGAGATGCTGGCTGGGCCGGATGCGCCCGCCGCCTTTATTCCGCTGGATAAATATGCGCAGCGCATGGCGCTAAAAAAAGCCTGGCCGCGCTTCCCGCAGCCGGAGTTCCGCTTTTTCGCCTCGCCGCTCAGCATTCTGGATGCCGGACAGGCGCTGATCTATCCCTGCGTCGTGAAGCCGGTGGATGGCGGCGGCGGCCTGGGTATCTGGCTGATTGAGCATGCCGATCAGCTGCATAGCGTAGTGAAACAGCTGGTGCAGACCATGAACTACGGCGGACGCGGCTTCAGCGGCTTTATTGTGGAAAGCGCGCTGATCGGCGATGAGTTTTCATTACAGGGCGTAGTGCATCAGGGACATCCCCAGGCGCTGACCTGCTGCCAGAAGGTGATTGAGCAGCACCGGGATGCTGAGGGCTGCGTCAGCTTTTATGAGTCGGGGCATGTGGCGATGGCGGCAGCGGCCCTGCCGGTCTCGTTCAGCAGCCTGATGACCTTCTGTTGCGAAACCTTTGGCTATCGTCAGGGTGCATTTCATATCGATTTTATTGTGGTCAACGGCGTGCCGCATTTCCTGGAGATGGGGTTCCGGCTCTCCGGCATGGGCGTGGCGACGCTGGTGCAGGAGGCGACCGGCATCAACTGGGCGGAAGTCACCTTCCGGTTAGAAGCGGGCGGCGCGTTACCTGTCTTTGCCTTCACCACACCCGGTGCGATCGGCCAGCTGCGGTTGCGGCAACCGGCGCAGCTGCAGGCTGCCGAACGCTGGATCGATCAGCATCAGCAGGGCGCGTTGTTACCGCCACTCAGATTGCCTGCGTTACAGGTTTCGTCACGCTCATCGCTCTATGCCGACCTGACGCGTCACGCGGGCATTCTGGCCACTTTCAGCCTGACGGCCACAGCGCGTGAGCCGATTATGACCACTTTTCAGCAGGTGATTGCCGCGCAGCCGGTGGCGGCCAGGAGAGATAAAGTATGTGCAGGATGATTCTGGCGCATGGTCGGTTCGACAGCGCAGAAATTCTGGAGGCGGCGCGCGCCATGAGCTGCGGTGAAAGCGCCGAACACGATGGCCCGATTAAAGAACACCCCAACGGCTGGGGCTGTCTGTGGCTCGAAGAGGGTGAGATTCGTACCCTGCACGGCACCGGCGCGTTCGCAGAAGCGCTGCCCGGTATCGATGTGGATCGGCTGCGCAGCCGGTTTTTGGCGGTGCATGTGCGGCACGCCACGCTGAGTAAAAATCAGGGACTGGCGTTTTCTCATCCGCTGTGGCGCAACAGCGCCGGACATCAGTGGTACATGATGCATAACGGCTTTCTGCCGACGATTTACCGTCAGCTCGGTCTGGCCGAATCGCGCTTCGATTCAGAAGAGTATCTGCGTTATCTGGTGGATCAGACCACGCCTGCCGATTTCACCCGCGACTATCTGCGCGCAAAGATGGCGCAGGTAGAGCCGGGCGGCAGCGCAGGGAATGCCATTTTCGTCACCCGTGACAAAGCCTGGGCGTGGCAGTGGTATCCGCACGACACGCCCTGGCCCGACTATTTTACGATGCATTTTCAGCAACAGGATGGTTGCACGCTGATCGCCTCTGAACCCGTGGCAATACCAGGCAGCGCTGGCAACTGGCGGCGAATGAACAATCATGAACTCTATGAAATACCGTTTAGGGAGTGATAAACATGGCAATTTTCAATCAGTTCCGCGTGATTAACCCCAACATGTTTGTGGAATCGACCTGGCTGGATGACATCGTCACCGCACGGGTGCCGCTGCTGGTGCTGCGTAATTTCCTGACGCCAGAGGTGCGGGAAGCGGTGGTGACTGACCTGCAGAGCTGCCGGGAAAAGATCCGTGTCTCCCACTATCCCAATGGCGCGCTGACCACGCTCGGCCCCTATCTGGCGCGTCATACTGCGGCTCCCGATAACTATTTTACCGAGCTGCGCGATATCCAGCCGGCGTTGCCGCCCTCACTGAATACGCTGCGCGAACAGATTTACCGCTGGGTTCAGCATGCGCTGCGGCTGGAAAGTTTACGCATCGCCCACGAACCGGGTAGTGGAGACTATGCCGGTTCTATCGTGCGCTTTCATGCCAATGGCGTCGCGAACCCGCTGCATAACGACAATATCGTGCGCGACGCCGCAGAGACTTCGCTGGTGGTGACGCAAATCCTGCATCAGCTCAGCTGCGTGGTCTGCCTGCAGGAGTGCAACGCGGGTGGGGCACTGCGCATCTACAACAAAAAGTGGTCGCCAGAGGATGAGCAGTTCAAAACCGCCGGGGAGCTGGGTTATCGCAGTGGGGTGATTGAAAACAGCGAGATCTGCGAATTTTCACCACGCAGTGGCGATATCTATCTGTTTAATCCTGCGTTTTATCATGAGATCGATCGGGTCGAAGGCGATACCCGTATCACCATGGGTTTCTTTTTCGGGCTGACCGATAAAAAAATGAAACACGCTATCGCCTGGAGCTAAGCCGGGCTGTGCCAGAACAGGAGAAGGGAATGACGACGTTTGAAAAAATTACTGCGCTGCTGGATCAGCAGCAGGCCAGCTACCGCGTGGTGGAACATGAGGCGATAGGGCAGACCGAACAGATCAGCCAGATACGCGGTAACCTGCTGGGCCAGGCGGCCAAAGCGATGGTGCTGGAGGTCAGCATGCCGGACGGTGCGCCATCGCGTCAGCTGCTGGCGATAGTGCCGGGCGACTGCCGGATCAATTTCAAAAGTGCGGCGCGCGCCATCGGCGGCAAAAAATCCTCTTTCGCCGCTCCGGAGCTGGCGCAGGCGTTGACGGGCTGTGTGATGGGCGCGGTACCGCCGTTTAGTTTTGATGACCGGCTGGCGCTGCGGGTGGATACCCGGCTGCAACAGGTCGGAACGTTATGGTTTAACGCGGGCGAGCTGGATAAGTCGATCGCGCTGGCTGTAGATGATTATTTTCGCATCGTGGGTGAAGGCTGCTGCGCCGATATCGCGACCCCGATTGCGGTCACCGCCTGACGGCAGGACAAGGAGTTTCTGATGTCGGTAAAAGATATGCTGTTAGCGCTGTGCGTGGTGGTGGCGTGGGGCGTCAATTTTGTGGTGATCAAGCTGGGGCTGCAGGGTATGCCGCCTTTTTTGCTCGCCGGGCTGCGTTTTACCCTGGTCGCCTTTCCCGCCATTTTCTTTGTGCGTCGCCCGCCGATTCCGCTGCGCTGGCTGGTGGTTTATGGCATGACCATCAGTTTTGGTCAGTTCGCCTTTCTGTTCCTGGCGATCAAGCTCGGCATGCCTGCCGGTCTGGCCTCGCTGGTGCTGCAGGCGCAGGCATTCTTTACCCTGTTGCTGGGCGCGCTGTTGCTGGCGGAGAGGCTGCGCTGGAATCATATTGTCGGGATTATCATCGCTACGCTGGGGATGTTTTTGCTGGCGACGGCAGGCATGGAAGGGCAGACCAGCGCCGGTATCACGCTGACCACCATGATGCTGACGCTGTCGGCGGCGCTCTCCTGGGGACTGGGTAATATCACCAATAAGATTATTATGCGGAACCGCAGCGTGCCGATCATGTCACTGGTGGTCTGGAGTGCGCTGGTGCCGATCGTTCCTTTCTTTGCCTGTTCGCTGCTGTTTGATGGTCAGGCCGCCATCGTTTATAGCCTGCTGCATATCGGCCTGCAGACCGTGCTGGCGCTGTTCTATCTGGCATTTGTCGCCACCATTGTGGGTTACGCCATCTGGGGGAATCTGCTGAGTCGCTACGAAACCTGGCGCGTCGCGCCGCTGTCGCTGCTGGTGCCGGTGGTGGGGATTATTACCGCCGCGCTGGTGCTGGATGAGCATCTCTCCGGGCAGCAGATGCTGGGTGCGGTGGTGATTATACTGGGGCTGCTGATCAATGTGTTTGGTGGCGTGCTGGGTCAGCGTTTAGCGATGCGAACGCAGCCGTAAGGACAAGTCTGCCTTCAGATATAAGGGCAAAAAAAACGCCGCTAACGCGGCGTTTGTCATGGTTACTTCAGAATCTCAATACGGCGTGGTTTCGCCTCTTCCGGCACCAGTCGTTCAAGATCGATGCTCAGCAGACCATTTTCGAGACGGGCATCGCGCACCACAATGTGGTCGGCGAGCTGGAATTTACGCTCGAAGTTACGCTCGGCGATACCCTGATACAGGTATTTACGCTCGGTCTGCTCTTCAGGATGGGCACCCCGCACGATCAGCACGTTATCGTGCGCCGTGATATCCAGTTCACTCTGAGCAAAACCGGCCACCGCAATAGTAATGCAATAGTGATTTTCATCGACCAGTTCAACGTTATAGGGAGGATAGCCGCCATTGCTCTGATTCTGATTAGATTCGAGCAGGTTAAACAGGCGATCAAAACCGATAGCAGAGCGATAAAGTGGGGTGAGATCAAAATTACGCATATTAAGACTCCTGAATTTCAGCAAGTTTTGGCAACCTTCCACTACTGGACAGGCTGGATATGGCACCCCACTGTCCCTTGCGGCAACGGTGAGTGCGTCCGTAAACTAAAAATGGGTGCCACAAGACCATTTTCAAGAGGGTGAAATGCAATTTTTTTCGCCAAATTGTGGAAATGGCATACACTCAGGACTACTTTTGCCAGACCCAGACGGACTTCGCCCCAGAGTGTTGACGTTGTCTGGCAAGCAAACTCAGCCAGGCTTATGCCATGACTGAAGGGATGATGATGATGAAATTGATGAAGACCTTACCTCTGGCTGGAGTGGTGTGCTGCGCAATGGCAACAACCGGCTGTTCCAGCGTGATGTCTCACACGGGTGCGAGTCAGGGCTACTATCCAGGCACCCGTGCCAGCGCTGACATGCTGTCCGATGGTGATACCAGCTGGGCATTGAAGCCGCTGGCGTTAATCGATCTTCCTTTCTCTGCCGTGCTGGATACGCTGCTGCTGCCGTGGGACTACTACCGCAGCGACAAAGATAAATCTCTCGACTCTCCACGTGAACGCATCCTGCAGAGCGAAAGGCTGGCGCATACGCAGGAAAGCCTGGCGCAGGCGCAGCCTATGCCCCCTATGCGGTCACTGCCGCAACCGTAAAGAGTTGCCGCCAGCCATTCACCTCACGCATATAAGCAATCTGTGTACCATCCGGTGACCAGACCACCGCGTCACCTGATGGCGCCTCTTCTGTTCTGCGGGTCAGACGCTGACATGCGCCGCTCTCAACGTCACATCGCATCACGCTGTTATCGCAGATAAAAGCGATCGCCTGGCCGTCAGGATGCCAGCTAAAGGCGGACTGAATGCTGTGGCTGAGTCGGGTGATCTGACGCGGTTCGCCGCCGTTGGGGGAGACCGTCCAGAGCTGGATCACCTCTGCGGCATCCGCCATCAGAAACGCTATCTGGCTGCCATCCGGTGCGGCGCGCAGCCAGTGGCGAGGTTGCAGAGCCACACCACGGCTGTGCGTCAGGCGACGCTGCTGCACGCCAGCCGGTGGCGCAGGTAACTGCTGGCTGCTGCCCTCCAGCGGCGTCTCTCCGGCGCGGGCGTAATCCTCCAGTGCATCAGGCAGATCAACAATAAAAACTTCAGGCCTTTTTTCGCCCTGCGCCGTCAGCGTGTCGCCAATAAAGGCGATCGCCCAGCGCTGCCAGCTGCCGTCCGGCTTCTGGTAGCCACGCTCACCGACCCAGCACTCCTCACAGGCACGATTAATCTGGTCACTGCCTGGCAGCGGTTCCGCATGCGTCTGGCTCACCAGCAGGCAAAAAAAGGTGCCGTCATATTCGCGCGGATGCTGCTTTTCGGGCGTTACAGCGCAAAGGGGCACTGCGATGCCGACGTTGCGCAGATCGAGCCGGCTATCCAGTTCGTGCATCACGTGGTCATTGTAGGTAAAGCTCAGGCGAGAACCATCGGGACTGAAGACATGTACATGCGAGCCGCCACGCAGCGCGCCAGGAGTAAACGGTGGCGTGATATCGCAGGCATCCAGATTCACCGCCGCACCGTTCTGAACGATCACCCCGCGCCGGTGGTGGAAGTCATACTGCCAGCTGGCATCGGGATGTTCCGGGCCATGAATGCAGACGTAGCGCGGTGGCAGATCGGGACTGACCGTGACGACGCCGACATGGGCACCATGCCGGGCCTGATAGAGCACCTCCACCTCACCGGTCATCACATTGACCCGCTCAATGGTCTGACTGGTAAACGATGCGCCCGATGGACGAACGTCAAACGCCAGCCACTGGCTATCGGCAGTCCAGACATTAATATTGGTGAGCTGATGCTGACGGGCAGCAAAAGTGATCTGTTTTTCTGACATGATGAAACCCACGGAGAAAGAGTTGCCCGACAAATTACGCGATTCTGTTTTGCGGTGCAGCAATTTTGCCGGGTTAGGGGATCCGGGCCGAAGCGGCCCGGCAGAGAACAGGCCGTTACAGCACTAACTCTTCGATGGCATGCGCGACGCCATCTTCCATATTGGTTTTGGTGATGAACTGAGCAATTTTCTTAACAGAGTCAATGGCATTCCCCATTGCGACACCCGTTCCTGCGTATTCGATCATCGCCAGGTCATTCTCCTGATCGCCAATCGCCATCACTTCTTCCTGCTTCAGGCCGAGCTTCTCAGCCAGCATTTTGACGCCCTGGCCTTTATTCACCCGACGATCGAGGATTTCGAGGTAATAAGGCGCGCTCTTCAGGATGGTGTAGGTCTGCTGAGCATGCCCGGGCAGGCGGGCAATCGCCGCGTCGAGAAGAGCGGGCCGGTCGATCATCATCAGTTTCGGGAAGCGCATGGCACGATCCATCTCCTCCACCGCGCGGTAGCGCACCGGAATGCCGGTCAGGCTCGCTTCATGGATGGTGTATTCGCTGATGTCTTTGTTAGGGGTATAGAGATGGGTTTTGTCGAATGCCTGGAAATGTACGCCAAGCTCACGTGCCAGGTTCTCAATGTAGAGGTAGTCGTCAAAGGTCAGCGTCACTTCCGCCACGCACTCACCATCTTCGGCCTGATGAACCAGCGCACCGTTGTTGCTGATCGCGTACTGGCCGGGCGTCTGCATATCCAGTTCCATGAGATAGCGCTGGATACCCACAAACGGCCGGCCGGTGGTCAGAACAATCGACACCCCTTGCTGACGGGCGCGATCCAGGGCGGATTTCACCGCCGGTGTGATCTCATGTTGCGGGTTGAGCAGGGTGCCATCCATGTCGATAGCGATCAATTTAATAGCCATAGAGTCCTCGTAGCGTCTGGGTTTTGTTCAATGCTAGCGCGATTCAGCGCACATTGACCAGTTTCATGGCAGGCGAGAACGGCCAGCTGACCGCCAGCTTCAGGCGGTAAAGAGATCGCGGTGGATTTTAATCACGGCTTTTCGGATTGTTGCGGGTTCGCCAGGGGCGCAGCAGGGACGATGAATATCGTGCGGGAAAAAGAGCGCGAACATGCCGGGCATCAGCGTAATCACAGACTCATTCAATATCTTCTGATAAAAAACGACGTCTCGCTGCTGGGCAAAATCTTCGGTGATGTGCTGGTCGGGATGGGCGCGGGCCACGCCAATATTTTCGGTGCCTGCCAGCAGATACTGAATATCGATGTAGTTGAAGTGGGACTCCGCTTTACGTGCGCTGGCCGGTTCGGTCATCATCTCCTGCACCAGACAGAACATTTTGTTGTCGGGCAGGATCTCATATTTGCCGGTTTCCAGCTGGCTGAAATCTGTGCTGGCAATCCAGCTTATCGCCTGATCGACTACCGGATGAAAGGCGTGACGTTCTCTGTCCCAGTCGTGACGATCGCAAACAATCATGGTGTAACTCCCTGTGTGGAATAGTGCGCGGTAAATGCGCAAAGAGGGGCAAGAGTAAGGGAGCAGACCGGGTTAAAACGTGATCGGGATCGCAGCCTGCGGGCAGGAAGGCACCTCCTGGCGGGTTTTCCGCCCGGACGGCACAAAAAAAAGGCCATCACCTGGGTGATGGCCTTTCATCGCTGATGCCGGTTAAATATCGATATTGGCGGCTTTCAGCGCATTTTCTTCGATGAAGGCGCGGCGCGGTTCAACCGCATCGCCCATCAGGGTAGTGAACAGCTGATCAGCGCCAATCGCATCTTTAATGGTAACGCGCAGCATACGACGGCTGTCTGGATCCATGGTGGTTTCCCACAGCTGCTCCGGGTTCATCTCGCCCAGACCTTTGTAGCGCTGGACCGAGAGGCCACGACGCGACTCTTTAATCAGCCACTCAATCGCCTGTTCGAAGCTTGCCACTGGCTGACGACGCTCGCCACGCTCGATATAAGCATCTTCTTCCAGCAGACCACGCAGCTTGCTGCCCAGGGCGCAGATTTTGCGGTACTCAGGACCCTGAATGAAATCAGCATCCAGCGGATAGTCAGTATCTACACCGTGGGTACGGACGCGCAGTACCGGCTCGAACAGGTTTGATTCGCGGTTTTCACGCACCTGTGCCAGATAGGTGCTGCCATGCGCTTCGCGTTCAGTCAGATAGCTCACCAGACCATTCAGCCAGGTTGTAACCTCTGCTTCGCTGGTCAGGTCGCTCAGCGTGTCGTGATAAATCATCGCACGCAGCATGGCCATCGGATAACGGCGCTCCATACGCTTGATCATCTTCTGGGTGCTGTTGAAGTCAGTGACCAGCGTCTCCAGCGGCTCACCGCCCAGCGCCGGCGCGCTGGCATTGGTGTGCAGCGTCGCGCCATCAAGCGCGATAGCGATCTGGTATTGATCCATCGCTTCATCATCTTTGATGTACTGCTCCTGCTTGCCTTTCTTCACTTTATAGAGTGGCGGCTGGGCGATATAAACGTGGCCGCGCTCAATGATTTCAGGCATCTGACGATAGAAGAATGTCAGCAGCAGGGTACGGATGTGCGAACCATCGACGTCGGCATCGGTCATGATGATGATGCTGTGATAGCGCAGCTTGTCCGGGTTGTACTCGTCGCGACCAATACCGCAGCCCAGCGCGGTGATCAGCGTGGCCACTTCCTGGGAGGCGAGCATCTTGTCGAAACGCGCTTTCTCAACGTTAAGAATCTTACCTTTCAGCGGCAGAATCGCCTGGTTTTTACGGTTACGGCCCTGTTTGGCCGAGCCGCCTGCGGAGTCACCCTCCACCAGGTAGATTTCAGACAGCGCCGGGTCGCGCTCCTGGCAATCCGCCAGTTTGCCTGGCAGACCCGCCAGGTCCAGCGCGCCTTTACGGCGAGTCATTTCACGGGCGCGGCGTGCCGCTTCACGGGCACGGGCGGCGTCGATGATTTTGCCGACTACAATTTTGGCGTCTGATGGGTTTTCCAGCAGGTATTCAGCCAGCAGTTCATTCATCTGCTGCTCAACCGCTGTTTTCACCTCGGAGGAGACCAGTTTATCTTTGGTCTGCGAGGAGAATTTAGGATCCGGCACTTTCACCGAAACCACAGCGATCAGACCTTCACGGGCATCATCACCGGTGGCGCTGACTTTGGCCTTCTTGCTGTAACCCTCTTTTTCCATATAGGCATTCAGGGTACGGGTCATCGCTGAACGGAAACCGGCGAGGTGTGTACCGCCGTCGCGCTGTGGGATGTTGTTGGTAAAGCAGTAGATATTTTCCTGGAAGCCGTCGTTCCACTGCAGCGCCACTTCCACACCAATGCCATCTTTCTCGGTAGAGAAATAGAACACGGTAGGGTGAATCGGGGTTTTGTTTTTGTTGAGGTACTCAACAAACGCCCGGATGCCGCCTTCATAGTGGAAGTGATCGCTTTTGCCATCACGCTTATCATCCAGACGAATCGACACGCCGGAGTTCAGGAATGAGAGTTCACGCAGGCGTTTCGCCAGGATGTCATACTCAAAATCGCGCACGTTGGTAAAGGTTTCGTGGCTCGGCCAGAAACGCACACGGGTCCCGGTAATGTCGGTCTCACCCGTCACCGCCAGCGGTGCCTGCGGTACGCCATGGACGTAAATCTGCTGATGCACTTTGCCTTCGCGACGAATGGTCAGCTCCAGCTTCTGCGACAGGGCGTTAACCACGGAGACGCCCACGCCGTGCAGGCCGCCGGAGACTTTATAGGAGTTATCATCGAACTTACCGCCAGCATGCAGCACGGTCATGATCACTTCAGCGGCAGAGATGCCCTCTTCTTCGTGAATACCGGTAGGAATGCCGCGTCCATCATCCTGCACCGATACGGAGTTATCGGCATGGATGGTGACCACAATGTCACTACAGTGACCAGCGAGCGCTTCGTCGATTGCGTTATCCACGACCTCGAATACCATGTGATGCAGACCGGTACCGTCATCGGTATCGCCGATATACATGCCCGGGCGTTTGCGTACCGCATCAAGTCCTTTCAGGACTTTAATACTTGAGGAGTCATAAGAATTCGACATCAACGTTTCTCGCTCATTTTAATCTTCAGGTTGAACCGCTATTTTACCCTGTTCCACGCGGAACATCTTGCCCTTTTCGTCGGTCATGTCGATTACATGTCCGGCAGAAATTGCGCTGACAAATACCTGAGCCTGAGTGGCTTTTAACCGTTCCGCCAACAGGCGTCGGCGGCTCTCATCCAGCTCAGAAGCAAAGTCATCAATGAGGTAAATACAGCGGCGTCCGCTCTGGCTTGTCAGGAACTCGCCCTGTGCCAGACGCAATGCACACATCAGCAGTTTTAACTGCCCGCGTGAGAGTAAATCTTCTACCGGCGTCCCTTCAGCCCGAATACGAAAATCCGCTTTATGGGGGCCGCTGGCGGTATAGGTCAGTGCGCGATCGCGCTCAAAGTTACGTTCCAGCAGTTCGGCGTAGTCGCTCTCTTTGTCCCAGCCACGCTGGAATGAGAAGCGCAGCTCAAATTCCGGCAGAAACTGGCCACAGGTGGCGGTGATCTCCGCTGAAATCGCCGCACTGTATTCCGCCCGCCACTGGCTGATCTGTTCAGCCAGCGGAACCAGCTCCTGATCCCAGGGACGAATCTGGCTGTAGCGTGAGACCTGGCGCAGCGCCGCGTTCCGCTGTTTAAGCAGGCGGCGCATGTTGTTCCAGGCGTTAAAAAAGCCGGGGGTGTTATGAAAGCAGCCCCAGTCGACATAGGCTCTGCGATATTTGGGGCCGCCATTCAGCAAACTAAAGCCTTCAGGGGTGATTAACTGCATCGGCAACAGCTGCGCCAGCTCCGCGACCTTGTGACCATCGCTGCCATCAATGCGCACTTTGCTGTCACCGGCACGGTTTTTGGTCAGCCCGACTGAAATTTCCCGCTCTTTGTTTTCCAGACGTCCATGCAGCACAAACGCCGCCTCGTCGTGACGAATCACGCGTCCCGCCTGCAGGCTGCGAAACGAACGGCCATGCCCCAGAGTATGAATCGCTTCTAAAACGCTGGTTTTACCACTGCCGTTGGCGCCGACCAGGAAATTAAAGCCGGGTGCCAGCTGCAGGTCAGCCTGCTCAATATTACGAAAATCTTTGATAAGAAGGCGGGTTAAAGCCATGAATCAGTCCAGCGTGAAGGGCAATAAAATTTTGGGCCTGGCGATCCAGGGCGTCAACGGCAAAGCAGGTTTGCCCGATACCTCAGTCACCAGGCCGTCGGCGTCGCAGCTACGTTGCGCCCCGCCAGCGCACAGCCACCGGAGCGTACTGAAGTACGTGAGGATGGCGAGCACTGCCGGGGCACAACGTAGCAAGTAAGCCAGGCCGATATATTCTACAAGCGCATGGGCATGACGACATAGGCCGCTGCCGGGCTCGCCACATCCTCAATCTGCACGCTCGACACCGAATCGGTCAGCAGCAGACGGACGTTTTCGCACTTCAGCGCGTTCAGCACATCCAGCACGTAACTGACGTTGAAGCCAATCTCCAGTTCCGTGCCGTTGTAGCTGACATCCAGCATCTCTTCCGCTTCTTCCTGTTCAGGGTTATTGGCGGTGATCTTCAACTGATTTTCGGTGATATAGAGGCGAACACCGCGGAACTTCTCGTTAGAGAGGATAGCGGCGCGGGCAAAGGCCTGTTTGAGCAGATCGCAGCCCGCTTCCAGCGCTTTGTCCGGATTCTTCGGCAATACGCGACGATAATCGGGGAAACGGCCATCAACCAGCTTAGAGGTAAAGATGTAGTCGCCGACATGCGCACGGATATTGCTGCCGCCAATCTGAACCTGCAGCGGAGTATCGCCGCCATCCAGCAGACGCAGCAGTTCAATCACGCCTTTACGCGGCACAATCACCGAATGACTCGGCAGCGCCTGACCAATCGGCATGGAGCAGACAGCCAGACGGTGACCGTCAGTGGCCACGGTGCGCAGCTCTTCCCCTTCGGTTTCGAACATCATGCCGTTGAGGTAGTAACGCACATCCTGATGCGCCATCGAAAACTGGGTCGCTTCAATCAGCCGTTTCAGCGTTGCCTGCGGCAGGGTAAATTCAACTTCACTCTGCCAGTCGTCAAGATTGGGGAAGTCACTGGCGGGCAGGGTCGACAGCGAAAAACGGCTGCGGCCAGAGCGCACCAGCATGCGATCGCCTTCCAGTGCCAGAGTAATTTCTGCGCCATCCGGCAATCCGCGACAGATATCGAGGAATTTACGCGCCGGAACGGTGGTGGATCCAGGCTCATGTGCCTGAGTCAGCGCCACGCGTGCGACCATCTCCATTTCCAGATCGGTACCGGTCAGCAACAGCGAACCTTCAGTTACCTGCAGCAGCAGGTTTCCGAGGATCGGCAGCGTCGGACGACCACCCAGGGGGCCACTTACTTGTTGCAGCGGCTTCAGCAACTGCTCACGTTCAACAATAAATTTCATAGCGTCAGGAAGATAATGTTCTGATGAGATTAGAGAAATCTTCTTTGATATCGTGGCTCTCTTCACGCAGCTGCTCAATCTTGCGGCAGGCATGAAGCACCGTTGTATGGTCGCGCCCCCCAAAAGCATCGCCAATTTCTGGCAGGCTATGGTTGGTTAACTCTTTCGCCATCGCCATCGCCATCTGGCGTGGACGTGCCACCGAGCGCGAACGGCGCTTGGAAAGCAGATCCGCCACCTTAATTTTGTAGTACTCAGCCACGGTCTTCTGAATATTATCGATGGTGACCAGCTTTTCCTGCAGCGCCAGCAGATCGCGCAGCGCTTCGCGCACGAAGTCGATGGTAATCGCCCGGCCAGTAAAGTTGGCATTGGCGATCACGCGATTCAGCGCGCCTTCCAGCTCACGCACGTTAGAGCGTAACCGCTTGGCAATAAAGAAGGCGACTTCACCAGGCAGACGGATGTCGTTCTCATCCGCTTTTTTCATCAGGATCGCCACACGCGTTTCCAGCTCAGGCGGCTCGATCGCCACCGTTAAACCCCAGCCGAAACGTGATTTAAGACGATCTTCCACCCCGTTGATCTCTTTTGGATAGCGATCCGAGGTGAGGATGATCTGCTGATTGCCCTCTAATAAGGCATTAAAGGTGTGGAAGAACTCTTCCTGCGATCGCTCTTTATTAGCAAAGAACTGAATGTCATCGATCAGCAGCGCATCTACCGAACGGTAGTAGCGTTTGAACTCTTCAATCGCATTGTTCTGTAGTGCTTTAACCATGTCCTGCACGAAGCGCTCGGAGTGCATATAAACCACTTTTGCATTGGGTTTTCGGGCAATGATGCCGTTGCCCACCGCATGCAACAGGTGCGTTTTACCGAGACCGGTGCCGCCATACAGAAACAGCGGGTTGTAAGCGCCGCCTGGATTATCCGCCACCTGACGTGCCGCCGCGCGCGCCAGCTGGTTAGATTTACCCTCGACGAAGTTATCGAAGTTATGACGGTTGTTCACATTTGAGCGATAGGTGACGTCGGCCGGAGCCGGGACATTATCCCAGCTGGGACGCATGATCTGCGTCGGGGCCGGACGAATATGGCTCTGTACGGGCATCACGGGCGCGCTGACGCTGGCCATTACAGGCTGGCTGACCGCTGCCGCCTGCTGCTGAACCGGGCGCGTTCCCACTTCAAAACGCAGCGTGGGCACGTTTGGACCGCAGAATTCATTCAGCAGTGCATTGATACTATTAAGGTATTTGTCCCGAACCCAGTCGAGTACGAAGCGATTTGGAGCATACAAGGCAAGCGTATTGTCGTTTAACTCAGCCTGCAGTGGACGGATCCACATGCTGAATTCGGTGGCAGGAAGCTCATCCTGCAAACGGGCAAGACACTGTTGCCAAAGCGTAAGTGACACGGCGGACTCCACTCGTACAAATTCGAAAAGAATAGTAGGCGTTACTCTAAGAAACGTTCATTTTTGACACAGACGCTAAGAAAGCGCCTGCGACCGCTATCAGCGGTTTTCCGTCCTGCAATCACCGGAGGATCGTCAGCGGAAGGGCGGATCATAGCGCAAAGCGAGGCAGAGATCTTCCCTTTCTACACAGTTTTGATCCTTTTTATCCACAGGCCAGAGGCGCGCAAAGAAGTTTACGCCAGTTGCGGGAAAAACCAGCAGGGATCTGGCGCAATCCATTAAAATTTCGGGCGACATCTCATTTTATCCCCAGGATCCGGCAAGCCGATCGCAATAAGATCCCGTGCGATCCTTGCGCTTTAGTGCGGAGCCCGTATAATTCTCCACCCGACATTGAGCCATCAGGCGCAAAGTCGGGACTCTGCGGGCTGTATGCGGGTTTTCAGGCACTATGACACGCGAAGTAAATTGACTCGGGACTGTACAATTATTACAATCCCGCCTCTTTATTAAAGACACATTGAGGCGTAGGTCGATTTTCTGGCCCGAAACGCGTCACCCAGTGAAAATTTTCAAGTTTAGGTAGAAACCGCCATGAAACGCACTTTTCAACCGTCCGTACTGAAGCGCAACCGTTCACACGGTTTCCGTGCTCGTATGGCAACAAAAAATGGTCGTCAGGTTCTGGCACGTCGTCGTGCTAAAGGCCGTTCTCGTCTGACCGTTTCTAAGTAATAAAGCAAGCCCTGATGGGTAAGCTCGCATTTCCCAGGGAGTTACGTTTGTTAACTCCCACTCATTTCACTTTCGTCTTCCAGCAGCCACAACGGGCTGGCACGCCGCAAATTACTATTCTCGGCCGCCTTAACGCGCTGGGGCATCCCCGCATCGGTCTCACCGTCGCTAAAAAACATGTGAAACGCGCTCATGAACGCAACCGGATCAAGCGATTGACCCGCGAAAGCTTTCGTCTGCGTCAACATGAACTGCCGTCGATGGACTTCGTGGTGGTCGCGAAGAAGGGGGTTGCCGATCTGGATAACCGTATGCTGGCGGAAGCGTTGGAGAAATTATGGCGTCGTCACTGTCGCCTGGCGCGCGGCTCCTGATCGTCCTGATACGCGTCTATCAACGCGGCATCAGTCCATTACTGGGACCACACTGTCGGTTTCACCCGACCTGCTCTCATTACGGAATTGAGGCATTACGCAGGTTCGGCCTGATAAAAGGCAGTTGGTTGACATTAAAACGCGTATTAAAATGCCACCCCTTGAACCCGGGTGGTGACGATCCTGTGCCGCCAAAAACCTTTGATACCAGAGAACATTAACGATGGATTCGCAACGCAATCTCTTTCTCATCGCTTTTCTGTTCGTGACCTTTATGATCTGGCAAGCCTGGCAGACGGACCACGCTCCGCAGCCACAGCAGACGCAGACCACACAAGGCACAAACAGCGTAGCGGGTGATACCGCCAGTCAGGGTGTACCGGCCAGCGGTCAGGGCCAGACGATCACCGTTAAGACTGATGTCCTGTCATTGAATATCAACACCCGAGGCGGTGATGTTGAACAAGCACAGCTGCTGACTTTCCCGGACAAACTGGGTTCTAACCAGCCGTTCCAGCTGCTTGAAACAACGCCAGCGTTCCTTTATCAGGCTCAGAGTGGTTTGACCGGTCGTAATGGCCCGGATAACCCGAACAACGGCGCGCGTCCGCTGTTCAACGCTGCGCAGGATCACTTCGAGATGGCTGATGGCCAGTCCGAACTGCGTGTGCCGATGACCTACACCGCTGAAAATGGCGTGGTTTACACCAAAACCTTCATCTTCAAGCGTGGCGAATATGCCGTTAATGTCGATTATCATGTCAACAACACCACCCAGCAGCCGCTGGAAGTGTCGCTGTTTGGCCAGCTGAAGCAGACCATCGATCTGCCTAAGCATCGTGATACCGGCAGCAACAACTTTGCTCTGCACACCTTCCGTGGCGCGGCCTACTCCACCAGCGAGTCGAAATATGAGAAGTATAAATTCGACACCATCGCGGATAACGAGAACCTGAACACCACCACCAGCAATGGCTGGGTTGCGATGCTGCAGCAGTACTTTGCAACGGCATGGGTTCCGCGTACCGAAGGCACCAACACCCTTTACACCAGCAACCTGGGTAATGGCGTGGCGGCGATTGGCTATAAATCTGCACCGGTCACCATTGCCGCGGGCGCACAGCAGAATCTGGGTGCAACGCTGTGGGTCGGCCCGGAAATTCAGGACAAGATGGCAGCGATTGCGCCGCACCTTGATCTGACCGTGGATTACGGCTGGTTGTGGTTTATCTCTCAGCCGCTGTTCAAACTGCTGAAATTTATTCACAGCTTCATCGGTAACTGGGGCTTCTCCATTATCGTGATCACCTTCATCGTGCGCGGCATCATGTACCCGCTGACCAAAGCGCAGTACACCTCGATGGCGAAGATGCGCATGCTGCAGCCGAAAATTCAGGCGATGCGTGAGCGTCTGGGTGATGACAAGCAGAAGCAGAGCCAGGAAATGATGGCGCTGTATAAAGCAGAGAAAGTGAATCCGCTGGGTGGCTGTCTGCCGCTGGTGATTCAGATGCCAATCTTCCTGGCGCTCTACTACATGCTGTCAGGCTCGGTTGAACTGCGTCATGCGCCATTTATTCTGTGGATCCATGACCTGTCAGCGCAGGACCCGTACTACATCCTGCCGATTCTGATGGGCATCACCATGTTCTTCATTCAGAAGATGTCACCGACCACCGTGACCGATCCAATGCAGCAGAAGATCATGACGTACATGCCGGTGATTTTCACGGTGTTCTTCCTGTGGTTCCCGTCAGGTCTGGTGCTGTACTACATCGTCAGCAACCTGGTCACCATTCTCCAGCAGCAGCTGATTTATCGCGGCCTGGAAAAACGTGGTCTGCATAGCCGCGACAAGAAGAAAGCGTAAGCGATCCAGAGCGGGAGTAATCCCGCCCTAAAATAGTCTATTCTCAGGCGGTCAAAGCGACCGCCTGTGTTTTTTGTAGCGAGAGAAAATTTATGAGCCACAGCGATACCATTGTTGCCCAGGCGACGCCACCCGGACGCGGCGGCGTAGGCATTCTGCGCGTCTCTGGCGCCCAGGCGGCAGAGGTCGCCCGCCAGCTGCTGGGCAAACTGCCTAAGCCGCGTTACGCCGATTATCTGCCGTTCACCGATAGCGATGGCCGCGTGCTGGATCAGGGCATTGCGCTGTGGTTTCCTGGTCCTAACTCCTTTACTGGTGAAGATGTGCTGGAGCTGCAGGGCCACGGCGGCCCGGTGATCCTGGACCTGCTGCTGAAGCGCATCGTGGCGCTGCCTGGCGTGCGTATCGCTCAGCCGGGTGAGTTTTCAGAGCGTGCGTTTCTGAATGACAAGCTCGATCTGGCGCAGGCCGAAGCGATTGCTGACCTGATTGATGCCAGTTCGGAGCAGGCGGCGCGTTCGGCAGTGAACTCCCTGCAGGGCGTCTTCTCCACCCGTATCAATCATCTTGTGGAAGCACTCACTCACCTGCGGATCTATGTCGAAGCCGCTATCGACTTCCCGGATGAGGAGATCGATTTCCTCTCTGACGGCAGAATCGAAGCGCAGCTGAATACGGTGATCGGCGATCTGGATGCCGTCCGTGCCGAAGCGCGTCAGGGCAGCCTGCTGCGTGAAGGGATGAAAGTGGTGATTGCGGGCCGGCCTAATGCGGGCAAATCGAGCCTGCTGAATGCGCTGGCGGGCCGTGACGCCGCCATCGTCACGGATATTGCAGGCACCACCCGTGACGTACTGCGTGAGCATATTCATATTGATGGCATGCCGCTGCATATCATCGACACCGCTGGTCTGCGTGAAGCCAGCGACGAAGTGGAGCGCATCGGGATTGAGCGCGCCTGGCAGGAGATCGAACAGGCTGACCGCGTGCTGTTTATGGTGGACGGCACGACGACCGACGCCACCGAAGCGGCGGCTATCTGGCCCGATTTCGTCTCCCGTCTGCCGCCCGAACTGCCGATTACCGTGGTCCGCAACAAGGCGGATGTTACCGGGGAGTCTCTCGGTCTGACAGAAGTAAATGGTCACTCACTGATTCGTCTGTCGGCACGCACCAGCGCGGGCGTGGACGAGCTGCGCGATCACCTGAAGCAGAGCATGGGCTTCGCCGGCAATATGGAAGGCGGCTTCCTGGCGCGTCGCCGTCATCTGCAGGCGCTGGAGCTGGCGGCAACGCACTTACAGCAGGGTAAAGCGCAGCTGCTCGGTGCCTGGGCCGGTGAGCTACTGGCGGAAGAGTTGCGTCTTGCCCAGCAGGCGTTAAGCGAGATCACCGGCGAGTTCACTTCTGACGATCTGCTGGGTCGCATCTTCTCCAGCTTCTGTATCGGTAAATAACCGTGCTGGCCTGATAGCGTCCTGCTGTCAGGCCAGATTTCCTGCCACGCTGCTCCCCTGTTATTCCCGCTTCTGCGTTGATTCTTGCTGATATGTTATTTTGCGGCGGCACGGCATTGCCGTATAACGGTTGAAGCGCCGATCTGACGAGCGGCGACGGATTGCGGTGAGTGATCCCCGCCTCATCCCGCCGCGCCGGACCGGACGCAAACCCACTACGTGAACACCGTTGGGCGAACTTTTTCGCCTGAAACAGGAGAGTTGCATGAGTACACCGCTCGACACTGCCGCACTGGACACGCTGTTTAATGACGCCCGCACCCATAGTTACTGGCAGGCTAAGCCCGTCGATAACGCTCTGCTGGAGCAGCTCTATGCTTTAACGGCACTGGGCCCGACCTCGGCGAACTGCTCGCCTGCGCGATTTGTTTTCGTGACCTCGGCGGAAGGCAAAGAGAAGCTGAAACCGGCACTCTCTTCCGGCAATCTGGAAAAAACCATGAGCGCGCCGGTCACGGTGATTGTGGCCTGGGACCGCGAGTTCTATGAGCAGCTGCCCGCCCTGTTCCCGCATGCTGATGCGCGCAGCTGGTTTACCGGCAGCCCGGAAGCGGCAAAAGAGACCGCTTTCCGTAACAGCAGCCTGCAGGCGGGCTACCTGATTCTGGCGGCGCGTTCGCTGGGTCTGGATGCCGGTCCGATGTCCGGGTTTGATCCGGCCAAAGTCAATGACGCCTTTTTCCCCGACGGTCAGTATCAGGTTAACCTGCTGATTAACCTCGGCTATGGTGACGCGTCAAAACTGCATCCGCGCCTGCCGCGACTGAGCTTTGAGCAGGCGAGTCGTTTCGCCTGATGCTGCCCGCGTCGCGAGTCAAATCGCGACGCGGATGACCTTATAAAACAGATAGCCACCACACGAACCGCTCAGCGGCGCAGCATTTTTTGCAGGCGCTTTTGCTGCCAGCGCTGCGTCAGGCCATGAAAAACAAAGGTCCTCAGCGCCCGGACAACCAGCACCGCTCCCAAGATCGTTGCGACCCAGAGCGACCAGTGATCATCCGGTGCCGTCACATGATTAAGCACAAAAAGCAGTCCGCAAACAACCACTGCGGTAATCAGTGAACGGTAAAAACGTGCCTCACCGTCGATCCTGCTGCGCGCATCAACAATCCGCTGATCCAGCGCCTGATCCTCCCCGTTCTGAGGACCGGTCAGATCAGCAACGTTCACTTCAAAGACGGCAGCCAGCGCACTCAGAGTTTCCAGCCCCGGCCGCTCGCCATTTTCAATCCGCTGCACGGTGCGGGTGCTCAGTCCCGCCATTTCTGCCAGTTGTTCCTGTGACCACGCACGGGCCAGTCGATGTTCTTTGAATCTGTTGATGCTGCTCATTCGCATTCTCCGTAGTAACAGACAGGAAGGAAAAGTGTGCGGCGAAACGTCCGGCAGTAACACGATCCTGACCCGACAGCAGCCTGACATCCGCATGACAACGCTGTCACAGCAACTCCGGCTGCCAGCAGGATGGCTAATCAGGCACGCACATCAAACCCGGTTCTGCTGAGGTTGTCCCCTGATGAAACACCATTCGCCTGCTCATCCTAATCCGAATTTACCCCAATCTGTGCGTTGCCAGGTGCATTAAGGTAAGAAAATTCCTACAATGCTTCTGATGATTATCTGACCATTTTCACGGAGCGACAGATGGCTGGTCATTTTGTACGCTGGACGGGCGATCCCGGCTTCCCGGCTAATGATTTACGCATTCCCCAGGCTATCACCGACACGGCACAGCAGTTTGCTGACAAACGCCGTGGGCGATTTCTTGCCGCCCGTACCCTGCTGGCACAACTGATGCTACGGGTTTATGGCATTGGTGAGCTGCCGCGCCTGCTTATCCAGAGCAACGGACGCCCCGTTTTTGCTGACAGCGATCTGCCCGATTTCAGCATCGCCTATGCGGGTAATACGGTGGGTGTGCTGCTGGCCGAAGAGGGTGGACGTGCCGGTCTGGATATGGAGATTGTGCATGCCAGAAGCCGTCAGACTCAGGAGCAACTGATTCAGGGATTAACCTCGGGCGAGATCGCCTGGATCAATGCCCAGCAGGATGCCATGGAGGCGGTGACGCAGATCTGGACATTACGCCAGAGCATTCTCAAGCTGACGGGAGAGGGCGATCGGGGACTGGATTCGCTGCGCCTGTTGCCCGGTGCGGGTCGGCTGCGATCTTCACTCTATCCCGACATTCAGGTGGTGTGTGATGCGGAGCCCATGCTGGTCTGGTCGTGTGCGCTGTCGTCTGCGACTCAGCGTCTGCATCTGTGGGAGATGGATAACGCCTTTCAGTGGCACGCATTACGCGAAATAGAGATGGGTAAGCCCAACATCGGGCCTCATGCTTTGCGGCTGACCAGCCTGCCCAGCGAGCGCAGCCTGCATCCTGAAATGTAAAAAGCCGCAACCCGGAGGTTGCGGCCCTGAATGCGCTTAGTGCGCGTCTACAAAGACAATCTTCAGCACAAACAGCAGAGCAACAATCACTACGCAGGGGCTGATTTCACGCCAGCGGCCAGTACCCAGCTTCATGACGCAGTAAGCGATGAATCCCAGCGCAATGCCTTCGGTGATGGAAAAGCTGAAGGGCATCATGGCGGCGGTCACAAACGCCGGAACGGCTTCGGTCAGATCATCCCAGCGTACGCGCGACAGGCTGGCGGTCATTAACACCCCAACGTAAATCAGCGCGCCCGCAGCGGCGTAGGATGGCACCATCGCGGCCAGCGGTGACAGGAAGGTCACCAGCAGGAACAGCAGGCCGGTGACCACTGCCATCAGGCCGGTACGACCACCAATCGCCACGCCCGAGGTGCTTTCGATATAGGCGGTCACGGATGAGGTGCCTGCCAGCGCGCCACTCACTGAACTGATGCTGTCGACATAGAGCGCCTGCTGCATGCGCGGGAAAGTGCCGGTTTCGTCGGTCAGTCCCGCTTTGTCGGTGACGCCGATCAGCGTGCCGGAGGAGTCGAACAGATTGACCAGCATAAAGGAGAAGATTACGCCTGCCATGCCGATGTTGAAGGCGCCTTTGATATCCACCTGGCCGACCACAGAAGAAATGGAAGGCGGCGCAGAAAACAGGCCGACAAACTTCACGTCGCCCAGCATCCAGCCGATAGCGGTGGTAACCATCATTGAGATCAGCACTGCCGCGTGGATATTGCGTGATGCCAGAATAGCGATGATAAAGAAGCCCAGCGCGCCCAGCAGTACGCTGTGCGAGGTCAGGTTCCCCACGGCCACCAGGGTATCGGGATTCGGCACGATAATACCGGCATTCTTCAGCCCCATCATGGCGATAAACAGGCCGATACCGGCGGTAATGCCGACGCGCAGGCTCAGCGGGATATTGGCAATCATCCAGTAGCGAACCCGCAGCAGCGTCAGGATCAGCAGGCCGACCGCACCCCAGAAGATCGCGCCCATACCCACCTGCCACGAATAGCCCATCGCGCCAACCACCACAAAGGCGAAAAAGGCGTTCAGCCCCATTGCGGGCGCCAGCGCCACCGGCAGATTGGCAAACAGTCCCATCAGAATGCTGCCAAAGGCGGCAATCAGACAGGTGGTCACAAACACCGCCTGGGTATCCATGCCGGCGACGCCGAGGATCTGCGGATTGACGAAGACGATGTAGACCATCGTCAGAAAGGTGGTGATACCCGCGATCACTTCGGTGCGCACCGTGGTGCCATGTTCCTGCAGCCTGAAGATGCGCTGCAAAACGCCTTGCTTGCTCATGCCATCCATCCAGAAGAAAAAATCATCGGCGCGTATCCTGGCGATTTTACCGGGGCAATACAATGATTTTTCGCAACCGATTGCCAGTCTCGCAATCTGCGCTGAGTGCGGTAGAGTGTGGAGCACACCCCTGAATCGAAGGATAGAGTCTGATGTCGGTAGAATGCGTCTTTTTTGATTGCGATGGCACGCTGGTGGACAGTGAGTTGCTCTGTACCCAGGCCTACGTCAACACCTTTGCCCGTTACGGCCTGGAACTGTCGCTGCAGCAGATGTTTGAAAAGTATAAGGGCGTCAAACTCTACGACATTATTCGTGACGTCGGCGACGCGCATCAGGTGACGCTGCCGATGGAAGAGGTGGAGACTGCTTATCGCGCAGAGGTCGCGCGGCTGTTTGATCAGCAACTGCAGCCCATCCCGGGCGCGAAAGCGCTGGTTGAGCAGATCAAGGTGCCGATGTGCGTGGTTTCAAACGGGACGGTAAAAAAGATGCAGCACTCGCTGGGCTTAACCGGCATGCTGCCGCTGTTTGCGGAGCACCTCTACAGCGGCTATGACATTCTGCACTGGAAGCCCGATCCGGAACTGATGTACCACGCTGCGGAACAGATGCAGGTGCCGATTGAGCGCTGCATTCTGGTGGATGACTCCGAAGCGGGCGCCCGCGCCGGTATCGCCGCTGGCATTCCGGTCTACTACTACTGCGCTGACCCGCACAACCCTGAACTGGATCATCCGCTGGTGACGCGCTTCGACGATATGGCGCAACTGCCTGCGCTGTGGCGCGCCCGTGGCTGGGATCTGGTGTAGCGCGGGCCAGCATGACACACACCGTCTGTTTTTTAACCCTGCCCGGCGTGATGGCGCTGGATCTCACCGGCCCGGCCGAGACGCTGAAGCTGGCGGGCGAGCACTTTACGCTGCGCTACATCGGCCCGCAGCCGGAGGTGGTCTGCTCCACCGGCATGACCATTGGCGGCATCGAACCGTTACCTGATCAGTTGCCCGCCGGGAGTCTGCTGGTGGTGCCTGGCGTCTATGACTCGCAGGTCTGTTACGCCACGCCGCAGGCCGGAGAGGCTCGCGACTGGCTGATGCGCCAGCACGCCGCGCTGCGCGCGCAGACCTTTATGCTGGTCTGCGTCTGCTCGGGTGCGCTGCTGGCGGCGCAGGCAGGCATGCTGGATGACGTGCTCTGCACCACCCATCACGATGTAATTGCCCGCCTGAAAGCCGCGGCCCCGCGCGCACGGGTGCAGGAGAACCGGGTGTTTGTCGGGCATGAGAATATCTGGACCAGCGCAGGCATCACGGCGGGAATCGATCTGGCGCTGCATCTGATTAATCAGCTCTGCGATACGCAAACCGCGCTGGCGGTAGCGCGGGAGATGGTGGTCTGGTTCCGCCGTGCCGGTGACGATCCGCAACTTTCGCCGTGGCTGCGTTACCGCAACCACATGCATCCGGCCATTCATCGGGCGCAGGATCTGATGATTGCCCATCCTGAGCACGGCTGGACCCTGACCGAGCTGGCCGGACGCACGCATGTCAGCAGCCGCCATCTGGCGCGGCTGTTTCGCCAGCATCTGGGGATTAGCGTGCGTGAATACCATGAGCAGTTGCGGGTTGGCGTGGCACGCCAGCGTCAGCAGCAGGGTGAATCTGCCGAAAAAGCGGCGCTGGCGGCGGGGTTTTCATCGGCGCGCCAGCTACGGCGCGCCCGCCAGCGTGAAGCCAATCAGCTGACAAAGTGACGGGTATCGACGCGTTTCAATGCCATACCCAGCAGCAGGCTGCCGCCCAGCGTCAGCCCGAACACCCAGGGCAGGTCGAGCCACGGACGCGACATATCATCGTAATGATGTGTACGCAGGTAGTGAATGAACAGCGCATGAAAGCCGTAGATCGGCAGTGAATAGCGCGCAATCACCGTTAAACCCGGCAGCGTACGCTGGTTCAGGCTGTTTTTAAACACGATGAGCAGGCTGATCGCGGCGATAAACACCAGCGGTCCGCAGTAGAGATACCAGGTGTCATTAAACGCCCCGTTAACGATCAGCGCCTGTTTCGTCCCTAACGTAATGCCAATCACACAGGCGATAAACAGCCCGACAGCCAGCGGCGTCAGGCCGCGCCGGGTCGTTTCCATCGTGCCGATAGCCCGTCCCAGCAGCGCATAGAGCAGGTAGTAGATACTGTCACCGCTGACATAGAGATTAACCGGCAGAAAGTGAAACGGCCCCAGCGACTGGCTGACCGTATTGGGGTTGGCGAGCACCGCCAGCACCAGCACCAGTAGCGCCACGTAGCGCGCCTGCACGGTTTTTACCTGGATCAGGGGCGACAGCAGATAGATGCCGATCAGCGCAAAGAAGAACCACAGGTGATAAAACACCGGCTTCTGCAGCATCTTCAGGATTGATCGCCCTTCGCTGATAGGGGTCAGCCAGGTGATATAGGCCAGCGATACCGCGCTGTAGAACAGCAGACAGAGCACCAGCCGGAGCATATGGCGCGGCTGGGCGCTGCGTTCGCCGAAAAACAGATAGCCGGAGATCATAAAGAACAGCGGAACACAGACGCGTGATGCTGAGTTCAGCAGATTAGCCGCATCCCAGGTGATGCCAGTCACCGCCATCGGCCCGGTGATATACCAGGTGGTGGTATGAATCACGATCACCATCAGACAGGCAACCGCGCGTAAATTATCGATCCAGTAAATCTTCTGCGGCATGGCATCCTCTTGCGCATCGCGTCCGTGCGCAAAAGGGTAGCCAAATGCGACCAGAGCAACAACTGCTGCCAGCAGGATTCGGAGCCATCTGTATGCCAGCGCCCTGAATCACCGCGAAAACGCGCCGGTAGCGCCTGGGATTTACGGCTGCACATCGCGCGGTCAAAGGGTATACTGTCGGCCTCTTTTTTTAATCTAACCGAAGCGCGTGCACACTCAACATGCAAAAGTTTGATACCAAAACCTTTCAGGGGCTGATCCTGACCTTGCAGGATTACTGGGCGCGTCAGGGCTGCACCATTGTCCAACCGCTGGACATGGAAGTGGGCGCTGGCACTTCACACCCGATGACCTGCCTGCGCGCACTCGGCCCGGAGCCGATCGCCGCCGCTTACGTGCAGCCATCACGCCGTCCTACCGATGGCCGCTACGGTGAAAACCCGAACCGTCTGCAACACTACTACCAGTTCCAGGTGATCATCAAACCCTCACCGGACAACATTCAGGAGCTCTATCTTGGCTCGCTGAAAGAGCTGGGTATGGACCCGACGGTGCATGACATTCGCTTCGTGGAAGATAACTGGGAAAACCCGACGCTGGGTGCCTGGGGACTCGGCTGGGAAGTGTGGCTCAACGGCATGGAAGTGACGCAGTTCACCTACTTCCAGCAGGTTGGCGGCATGGAGTGTAAGCCGGTGACCGGCGAGATCACCTACGGTCTGGAGCGTCTGGCGATGTACATCCAGGGCGTCGACAGCGTTTACGATCTGGTGTGGAGCGACGGTCCGCTGGGCAAAACCACCTACGGCGACGTGTTCCATCAGAACGAAGTGGAGCAATCCACCTATAACTTCGAATACGCCGACGTTGATTTCCTCTTTACCTGCTTCGAGCAGTATGAGAAAGAGGCGCAGCATCTGCTGGCGCTGGAAAAACCGCTGCCACTGCCCGCCTACGAACGCATTCTTAAAGCGGCACACAGCTTCAACCTGCTGGATGCCCGCAAAGCGATCTCGGTAACAGAGCGTCAGCGCTATATTCTGCGCATTCGTACCCTGACCAAAGCCGTGGCTGAAGCTTACTACGCCTCTCGCGAGGCAATGGGCTTCCCGATGTGCAATAACAAAAAGTAAGAGGCAGCCATGACTGAACAAACCTTCCTGGTGGAGATCGGCACCGAAGAGCTGCCACCAAAAGCCCTGCGCAGCCTGGCAGAAGCCTTTGCCGCGCAGGTCACTGCTGAACTGGATGCCGCTAACCTGAGCCACGGCGAGGTCAGCTGGTTTGCTGCGCCGCGTCGTCTGGCGCTGAAAGTCGCAAACCTGAGCGCCTCACAACCCGATCGGGAAGTAGAGAAGCGCGGACCGGCGATCTCTGCTGCGTTTGACGCTGACGGCAACGCGACCAAAGCCGCTGAAGGCTGGGCGCGTGGCAACGGCATTACCGTCGATCAGGCTGAACGTCTCGCCACCGATAAAGGCGAATGGCTGGTTTATCGCGCTCAGGTCAAAGGCGAAGCGGCCCAGGCGCTGCTGCCCGCAATGATCGCTACCGCGCTCAGCAAGCTGCCGGTGCCAAAACTGATGCGCTGGGGCAACAGCGATGTGCAGTTCGTTCGTCCGGTTCACACCGTGACGATGCTGCTGGGCGATGAGCTGATCCCAGGCACCATTCTGGGCATTAAGTCAGATCGGGTTATTCGTGGTCACCGCTTTATGGGTGAAAGCGAAATCACGCTCGACAACGCCGATCAGTACCCTGATGTGCTGGAAAAACGCGGCCAGGTCATTGCCGACTATCAGGTCCGCAAAGCGATGATTAAAGCCGATGCTGAAGCAGCAGCACGCCGTTTAGGCGGCAACGCTGATATCAGCGACAGCCTGCTGGAAGAGGTAACATCGCTGGTGGAGTGGCCGGTGGTCCTGACCGCGACCTTTGAAGAGAAATTCCTCAAGGTGCCTGCGGAAGCGCTGGTCTACACCATGAAAGGCGATCAGAAGTATTTCCCGGTGTATGACAATGACGGCAACCTGATGCCGAACTTCATTTTCGTCACCAACATCGAATCCAGCGATCCGCGCCAGATTATCTCCGGCAACGAAAAAGTGGTACGTCCACGCCTGGCCGATGCGGAGTTCTTCTTTAATACCGACCGCAAAAAGCGTCTGGAAGATCACCTGCCGCGTCTGGAGACGGTGCTGTTCCAGAAAGAGCTGGGCACGCTGCGCGATAAAACCGATCGCATTCAGGCCCTGGCGGGCTGGATTGCCGGTGAAATTGGCGCAGATGTGAATCACGCCACCCGCGCGGGCCTGCTGTCGAAGTGTGACCTGATGACCAACATGGTCTTCGAGTTCACCGACACCCAGGGCGTGATGGGCATGCACTACGCGCGTCACGACGGCGAAGCCGAAGATGTGGCGGTGGCGCTGAATGAGCAGTATCAGCCGCGCTTTGCCGGTGACGATCTGCCGTCCAGCCCTGTCGCCTGTGCACTGGCGATTGCCGATAAAATGGATACGCTGGCCGGTATTTTCGGCATTGGTCAGCATCCAAAAGGCGACAAAGACCCGTTCGCACTGCGTCGTGCGGCGCTGGGCGTGCTGCGTATCATCGTTGAGAAGAACCTGCCGCTCGACCTGCAGACTCTGACCGAAGAAGCGGTGCGCCTGTATGGCAGCAAGCTGAGCAACGCCCGCGTGGTGGATGATGTGATCGACTTTATGCTGGGTCGCTTCCGCGCCTGGTATCAGGAAGAGGGTCACAGTATCGACACGCTGCAGGCGGTTCTGGCGCGTCGTCCGACCCGTCCGGCTGACTTTGATGCACGCATGAAAGCGGTGTCGCACTTCCGTACGCTGGAAGCAGCCGCAGCACTGGCGGCGGCGAACAAGCGCGTCTCTAACATTCTGGCAAAATCGACTGAAACGCTGAATGAGAGCGTGCAGGCGTCGCTGCTGAAAGAGAACGAAGAGATCCAGCTGGCGACCTTTGTCACTGCGCTGAGCAGCAAGCTGCAGCCTTACTTCGCTGAAGGTCGTTATCAGGATGCGCTGGTCGAACTGGCACAGCTGCGTACTGCGGTAGACAACTTCTTCGATAAAGTGATGGTTAACGCCGACGATCAGGCGGTGCGGGTTAATCGCCTGACGCTGCTGTCAAAACTGCGTGAGCTGTTCCTGCAGGTCGCGGATATCTCGCTGCTGCAGTAATGCTATTTGTTGTGCGAAAAAGGGACGAGCAATCGTCCCTTTTTTTATGGGATTTTTTGGCCTGATGTCTTCGACTCATACCTGAGTGTGACCGCTATAGCGGCCATTTTTTAGGGTGCAAATGAATACGCTAAAGTGCTTAAACTGCCATTGCCGGTCATCAGGAATCGGCTGTTGTGATGCGCCAGATTATAAATGTTTCATATATATCAAATGGTTACTTGTTAATTTTTCTCCTGTCATACTCTAAAGTTTTTCATCAATCCGGTGGTTAAGAAACCGCCCTAAAAATAGCCAGCCCTCTTGTTTTTCCCCTTTCCTGATGGATAATTCGCCAGAATTTACACCCGGTTACATTTAGTGAAATGGAATTTTCATGAAAAGGATTTGTTTATCGCTCTGTCATCCGCCAGTGCGTCTGCTCGCCATGGTGGCAGGCGCGCTGCTCTGCTCTGCTTTCCCGGTGATGGCAGCCTCGCCAGCCGATACTCCCCGCGAAGCAGGTCAGGCGATTGATGCCCGCGAGCAACTGCGTCAGCAGACGCGCGAGCGCGTGCTGCAACAGCAGAATGCGCCGCAGGCGAATGAACATCTTCCCCGTCCTGATAGTCGTCTGCCCGGTTATCCTGCCAGTGAGCAGCCCTGCTTTACCATCAATCAGATCGTCCTGAATGGCGATGAAGCCAGCCGTTTTCAGTGGGCGCTCGACGCCGCCGCGGATGCCACCGGCCGCTGCCTGGGCGGACAGGGCATCGTGCTGGTCATTAATAAAGTGCAGAATGCAATTCTCGCCAAAGGCTATGTCACCACCCGCGTAATGGCACAGGAGCAGGATCTGACAAAAGGCGTATTAACGCTGACGTTACAGCCGGGCCGTATCAGCAGGATCCGTTTTGATGAACCGGTTTCCTGGCGTGGACGGCTGTGGAATGCGGTTCCGGCGTCATCGGGCGAGATATTAAATCTGCGGGATATTGAGCAGGGGCTGGAAAACTTCAAGCGGGTGCCCAGCGCCAGTGCCGACATTAAAATCGTGCCGGGCGAGCAGGAAGCCACCAGCGATCTGCTGGTCAACTGGCGGGAAGGCCGGCCAGTGCGGCTCAGTCTGGGACTGGATGACAGCGGCTCCAGAAGTACCGGGCGCTATCTCGGTTCCGCCACCCTCGCAGTGGATGCGCCTTTTGCGCAGAACGATCTGTTTTACGCCAATATTGGCAAAAACCTGTTTGAGCATGGGCCGTTCGGTAACCGCTCGCACACTCTGAATTACTTTTTCCCGATAGGCTACTGGGCCGTTTCCGCCAACTACAACGACTACACCTATCACCAGAACATCCCCAATGCCAATGAGGTGCTGCGCTACAGCGGCAAGAGCGATAATTTCCAGCTCACGGTCTCCCGGTTGCTCTACCGCGATCAGTCGAACAAAACCACGCTTAATCTGCGTGGCTACCGCAAACACTCCACCAACGCCGTCAACGATATCGACATTGTGCAGCAAAAGCGGCGCACCGCGGGCTGGGAACTGGGCCTGAATCAGCATAGCTATCTGGGCAGCAGCACGCTGGACGCCAGTATCGCCTGGCGGCGCGGTACTGGTGCGTTTAATGCGCTTCCTGCACCAGAAGAGTCGCGTCATCAGGGCAGCGCGCGTACCGGCATATTGCTGGGCGACCTCGGCATCAACCATCCTTTCGCCGTGGGCGAGCAGCCCTGGCGGGTCTACAGCAGTGTGCGGGGCCAATGGAGTCCGAATGCCCTGACGTCACAGGAGCGCATGGCGATTGCCGGCCGTTATACGGTACGCGGCTTCGACGGTGAACAGATGTTGTCGGGGGAAAAAGGACTGCTGTGGCGCAACGAAATTGGCTGGAATCTTTTCTCGCGCGGACATGAGCTCTATCTGGCTGCCGATTATGGCCGGGTAAGCGGACCTGCGACTCGCGACCTGGTCGGACATCAACTGGCAGGCAGTGCAATAGGCGTACGCGGCGCGCTCTGGGGGCGCTTCAGCTACGACCTGTTTGCGGGCATTCCGCTCTATAAACCCGCGGGATTTCATACATCAGGCGCGACGGCGGGTTTCAGCGTTAACCTGGAAATCTGACCACCAAAGCGGGCGATCCCGCTATCTGAACTGAGTGACTTTCACATGGATGTGACCCATGAATAAACATTGCTATCGCATTATCTTCAGCCGCACCCATGGGGAACTCCGGGTGGTGTCAGAACTTGCCCGCAGTTGCAGCACGGAGCCCGGTCAGAGCCGTGGCAACGGCACGCTGCGTCTCTGGGTCACTTTACGCCGCGCGGCGTGGCTGCTGGGAATGGCCCTGTTTGCCGGGCCTGCAATGGCGAACGGCATTGTGGCGGATAGCAATGCTACGCCAGGACAGCGGCCGGACGTCATCGCCACCCAGAATGGGCTTCCGCAGGTTAATATCACCGCCCCCAATCAGGCGGGTATCTCGCATAACCAGTATCAGCAATTCGATGTCGCGCAGAACGGCGCCATCCTGAATAACTCCGCAGTGATGACCTCAACACAACTGGCCGGAATGATTCAGGGCAACCCGAATCTCAACCCAGACACCCCAGCGGCGCGGGTGATCATCAACGAAGTAAACAGCAATAATCCCAGCCAGCTGCGCGGTTATATGGAAGTGGCGGGCGGACGGGCGCAGGTGATCGTTGCCAACCCGGCCGGGATTGTCTGTAACGGATGCGGCACCATCAACGCCGGACGGATGACGCTGACCACCGGCAAACCACAGCTCAACGCTGACGGCAGTCTGGCGGGTTATCAGGTCGAACGCGGCGTGGTGCGCATTGAAGGCGGCGGACTCAACGGCGATCCCCGTCATGATACTGAGTATGTTGACGTACTGGCCCGCGCGGTGGAGATCAATGCGGGCGTCTGGGCCAAAAAAGAGCTGGCGGTGGTGGCCGGTCGCAATCGCGTAAGCGCAGACGCACAGACGGTCACACCGCTGGCTGATGACGGCAGCGCCAGACCTGAACTGGCGATCGACATGGGGCAGATGGGCGGCATGTACAGCGGCCAGATCCGCATGATAGGCACTGAAGCGGGCGTCGGCGTGCGAAATCAGAACGCTCAGGTGCAGGCGGGCAAAACGCTGGTGGTGAGCAGCGAAGGTAAGCTTGTCTGGCAGTCGGCGGCGCAGGATGGCGTGACGCAGGCCGGAGGCGACATCAGTCTTGCGGCCAGAGAGGATATCGATTATCAGGGCAAGCTCCACAGTGGCGGTCAGCTGACGGTCCGGAGCCGCGAAGGCGGAATCACTCAGTCCGGCACCCTGGCGGCGGCAGGTGATGTGCGGCTGACGGCGGCCCGCAGCATCCAGAGCAGCGGACACCTGCTGGCAGGCAGCGATGCCAGTAGCCAGGTTGTGCAGGAAGCGAATCTGCAGCTGGAGAGCCAGGATACCATTCGCGCCAGTGGCAGCCTGCTGAGCAAAAAAGAGGTCAGCGCACGCGGACGCCGGGTCGATCTCAGTGGCGCTCAGGTCGCCGCCAGCCGCGCAACGCTGACGGCTCAGGAGGGTGGAGTTGCCGTGCGGCAGGCGGTGATCAATGGCACGGAGCTGGTGATTAACACGGCAGGTGATATCGAGGCGCAGCAGGCGCAGATTAGCGCCGGGCGCTGGCAGATCGATGGACGCAGCCTGTTCAGCCAGCAGGCCGGATGGTCGCAGACCGGAAGTGGCGAAAGCCGCTTCACCCTGAGTGGTGGGCTGGATAACAGCGACGGAGCGATTGAGAGCCGGCAACTCAGCTTCCGGGCCGCCTCGCTCAATAACCAGCGTGGACGCATGGTCGCACTCGACAACGCCGCCCAAAAATGGCGGATTGACGGTCTGCTCGACAATACCGCGGGTGAGCTGGGTAACAACGGCGATCTGACGCTTGAGACAGGCAGCCTGACTAACCAGGGTGGCACCGTTAAAACCCAGGCCGCGCTGGTTATTAATGCCCGCGACGCAGTTAACAACAGTCAGGGTAAGCTGCTGGCCGGTGATGCGCTGACGCTCAGCGCGGGCGGTGATCTCGATAATCACGCTGGCACCCTGAACGGCGGTCAGCTGTCGCTGACCGCACAGCATCTGAATAATGTGCAGGGCGAGATCGTCAGCCAGCGCGATCTCGATCTGACGACACTACAGGGCCTGGATAACAGCGATGGCTGGATCGAAGCGGGTCATCATCTCTCACTCAACAGCGGCGGACTCTGGCAGAACCGCGACGGAACGGCACAGGGCGGTGAGCGAGTCACGGCGACGACAGATCAGCTCAATAACGCCAGCGGCCGGTTGCAGTCTGGCGGTGATCTGGAGCTGACCAGCCGTGGCGATATCCTCAACCAGAGCGGCAAACTCACGGCGAAAAATGCCCTCGCGGTCCATGGCACCGCAGCGACGCTATTTGATAACGATGGCGGATCGCTGCAAAGCGGCGGCGATCTGCTGCTGCAGGGCGGCGCACTGAACAATCGCCAGTCAGGGCAGATTCTCAGCCAGCAGGCACTGACGCTGAACCTGGCGGGCGACTGGGACAATCAGGGTGGCACCCTGACCGGTAATGGCCGCACGCAGGCCAGCGCCGCAAATCTGTTGAATGCTCAGGGCGCGATCAATGCGCTGGATACGCTGGATATGCAGGTTGCTGGTCGTCTGGATAACAGCAATGGCCGCATCTTCAGCCGGTTAAGCCAGACGCTTCAGGCGCAGGAGATGAGCAATACGCAGGGCTGGATGGGCAGCCAGGGAAGCTGGACTGCCACGACTGCCGGTTTCGATAACACGGCGGGCAGCGTACAAAGTCAGCAGCAGGCTGAACTCTCGGCGAACTGGCTTAGTAACGCCAGCGGCGTGTTGCAATCGGCTGCTGGCATGGCGTTACGCATTGCGCAGGATATCAACAACCTGGCCGGTAAAGTCTCTGCTCAGCAGCAGCTTACCGTTCAGGGTCAGACCGAAGGCAGCCGCACCGGTAACATTAACAATGCGGATGGCCAGTGGCTGGCTGGTGAGGGGCTGACTATTACCGCTGCGCGACTCGATAACACCCAGGGCGGTCTGCTCTACAGTCAGCGGCAGTTGAAGCTGAATCTGGCCGGGGATGTGCATAACCAGGCCGGTAAGATCCAGAGCGGCGAAGCGTTCCAGCTGGATGCGCAGACGCTGAACAACACAGGCGGCAATATCGACAGCCAGCAACAGCTGACACTTCAGCTGTCAGGGCAGTTTGATAACAAGGGCGGCGCGGTACGCAGTAATGGCGGACAGCAGATCAATGCCGCAACGATCAATAACCGTCAGGGCGTGTTCAGCAGCCGTGAAGCGATTAATCTGACCACCGGGCAGCTGGAGAATGCCAGCGGCACACTAATCAGCCAGGGCGCGGGAAGTTATCACGTCGGCACGCTCAATAATCAGCAGGGCAAAGTCCACAGCGGCGCGGCGCTGACCCTTGAAGCCGCACAACTGAACAATCAGGGCGGCCAGCTGGTGGCCACGCAAGATTTAGTGCTGAACGCCACGGCGATCGATAACAGTACCCAGGGTGTGATCAGCAGTCAGGCGGGGCTCTCACTGCAGGCCGATCGCCTTATCAACCGCGACGGCGGTCTGTTACTCGGCACCACCTACAGCGACATTACTGCCCGTGA
The DNA here is from genome assembly GCF_902706165.1 of Pantoea sp. 18059. Lineage (NCBI taxonomy): Bacteria > Pseudomonadati > Pseudomonadota > Gammaproteobacteria > Enterobacterales > Erwiniaceae > Pantoea > Pantoea sp. 18059. The sequence goes on along the minus strand of NZ_CACSJS010000008.1, from coordinate 152,230 downwards.
TATCGATAACAGCGCCGGACGGCTGCAGAGCGCCGGAACGCTCATGCTGCGCGGTGTTGCACAGCTGGACAACCGTCAGGGACGGGTGCTGGCGAATGGCGATCTCACCCTCAATGGTGATCTCTCACCGACTGATTCAACGCTGGTGCTGCTCAATCAGAGCGGACGGCTGGAGAGTGCTGGCGCATTAAACATCCATGCACACTCTTTCGATAATCAGGGCGGCACGCTGCTGGGCCTGCAAGCTCTGAGGCTGAGCGCGCAACAGGACTACACCCGCCAGGCGGACGAAACCATCAGCAGTAACGGCACGGTGACTGTCTCTCTGAGCGGGGCGTTTACTAACCTGGTGGACTGGCTGCTGCCGGGTAATCTGGTGCTGAATGCGGCAGGCATAACCAACCCGGCGATGCTGGTGGGCAAAACAGTTCAGCTTACTACCGTTGCGCTGCTGAACAGCGGGCGTCTTGAAGCCGACGACCTGACGCTGAATGTCGACTCGCTGGATAACCGTGCCGCGTTGATAGGTGATGAAGTCACCGTGCGTTCCCGGGTGATCGACAACCATGGACAGCCTGCGGTCATCGCGGCAACTCAAAACCTGACCCTGCAGGCCCGTGAGCGGCTGAGCAACACAGATGGCGCGCTGCTCTATAGCGGCAATCGCCTGTCATTGCATAGCGATGACCTGATCGATAACCGGGCGAGCTTTATTGAAGCGGACGGTGATATGACGCTGGAAGCGCGGCGGCTAGACAACCTGCGCGAAGGGCTGGTGATAGAGCGTGAGGCTGAGACCAGCAACTACAAGTGGCATCGTTATAACTACTACTGGCGCTCGTTTGGTACGACGATAATGCCTGATAAAAGCAGTATGGCACCGACCACTCAGCAACTGACTTTCCAGGATGAGGCCGCGGCGCAGAGCAATCCTTACGGCACCCTTCTGGCGATTGACGCGGCGGGCAAACGCGCTCAGGTACGGGTCATGAACAATCAGGGCGTGCTGACCGATCTGTGGGTTAACTATCTGGCACTGAACCACGGCGCCGATGGCACGTATGCCATGACGTTCTATGAAACGCGCGGATTTAAGCAGAAAAATGTGCTGACTCCTTACCAGAACACCGTATGGCGTGAACATGACCGTGGTCGTATCGAACAATGGGACCCTGAACAACATATCGATATCGATAGCGCCCTCTTTATCAGCGACTACAGCGCTTTGCGTGAGCGTAGCGTAACCGGCACCCTGACGCGTGACAGACTGGTCAGTGAAGGTATTGGTGCACGTATTCTGGCGGGTGGCGACATGCTCCTGCGCATCACCGGAGCGTTACTTAATGATGCCAGCGTGATTACGGCTAACGGCAATCTGACACTGTATGGCGGCGGGAGCATCGACAACCGGGGCTATTCGATCAATGAGCGGCGGCAGGAAGTTATTGTCGATCATTACGACAGAAGCACGCGCCACTGGTATCCGACCTTCAATTCCGATGAGACCACCGCCCTGGCAACCGTTGACGGCATCATTACCGGCAACGGCAACGTCAGCATTAACGGGGCCAGCATCAGCAATACCACCGTTAATCAGGCACAGATAAGCCAGCTTGAAGCGGCGCTGCAGGCAGTGGACGCTGAGCGCGCTGAGTATGAACGTAACCCACTGGCCTTTACCGTGGACGGGGTCGCCCGCCATGACGGCGACACAGAACTTACGACGGGTGATAACACATCGGGTCGCCCACTGTTACCGGCTGAACTGGCTCTGACGGCGCTACAACAGCTGGAGAAAGTCGCCACAACCATCCCCAATAATGGTCTGTTCAGCCAGCACACTGCTGCGGGCAGTCCGTTCCTGATTGTGACTGACGAGCGCTTTACCAGTCAGAGCAAATTTATCAGCAGCGACTATCTGCTTGAACGGCTGGGTTACGACCCGTCACAGGTGCATAAACGCCTGGGCGACGGTTTTTATGAGCAGCGTCTGGTACGCGAGCAGGTCCTGAAACTGACCGGCAGGCCTTCCGTTAACGGCTGGGATGCGATGGCGCAGTATCAGGAGCTAATGAACAACGGCTCTAAAGTGGCGCAGGATTTCCATCTGGTGCCGGGCGTGGCCTTGACGCCGCAGCAGATTGCGGCGCTGCAACAGGATATCGTCTGGCTGGTCAGCGAAACGGTTGATACGGCAGACGGCCCTCAGACAGTGTGGGTGCCGAAGGTTTATCTGGCTCAGACCACGCTGCGCCTGACTGGCGCGGGCGCGGTGATTGGCGGCGGTAATCTGCAGCTCTCGGCAGACAGCGTGACCAATGCCGGTAACCTCTTTGCGGACCAGGCGCTCTCCATCGACAGCGGGCAGTTTCAGCACCTGGGCGGCGACATCACGGCGGGCAGCATTGATGTGAAGGCGGAGACGCTGACGATCAGTACCGATCTGCAGAATGCCCTGCGTCAGGCGACGATGAGTGCTGGGGATATCAGCCTCAGCGGCACCGATATCCGGCTGCAGGGCGCGAAACTCAATGCCACCAATAACCTCAGTCTGAGCGCGCGCAACAACCTTGAGGTCGGTGCCGCGAAAAGCAGTCACAGCGGCAGCCTGAACGTGATCTCAGGGGCGATGGGTAACCGCACCAGCAGCGGCATGGAAGAAGCGGGCAGGCGCATGGCGCAGGTCAGCGGCGAGTGGCAGCAGGCGCAGGGCAGCGAGCTTAACGCCGGTGGCAATCTTCTGCTCTCGGCCGGGCGTGACCTGACGCTGACCGGTAGCCAGGCCAGCGCCTCCGGCTCTGCCCGGGTTGAGGCTGGCGGCGACATTCACATCGGCGCTGAAACCACCACCAATACCACCCATCTTGAGGCCGACAGCCGGACCTCGTCGGTCAGCAATAGTCGCCAGGAAGATCGTCTGTTGCTCAGCACCCTGAGCGGCGCTCAGGGTGTGACGCTGGTGGCGGGTAATAACCTGCTGGCCGAAGGCGCGCAGGTTGACAGTACAGAGGGCCGCATTGGCGTCAGCGCGCAGAACGTTACCATTAAAGACGCACGCGCCAGCCTGGTAGCTCAGGACAGCGAAAACAAGCGCGAGGGTAATACCCGCACCCATCGTGAAGAAGAAAGCGTGCGTGAGAGCAGCACCGGCAGCACCTTCAGCGGGCAGCTGGGCGTGACGGTGATCGGGCGCGAGAGCGACGTCACCGTTACCGGCAGTACGCTGCACAGCGAACAGGGCGCGGTCGGGTTGCAGGCAAAACAGGACGTGGTACTGAACACCGCCACCGAACGTGAGTCGCTCTACAGTGAAGAACGCTCAGAGAATAAAGGTCTGCTGAACAAAAGCAGCGGTCACAGCGTGACGCGGGACGTCACCACCCGTGAGAACGCTAGCCTGCTGAGCGGCGAAAGCGTCACGGTCATCGCCGGACGCGACCTGACGGTGACCGGATCGGCGGTGGCTGCCGACCAGGACGTCAATCTGCGGGCCGGGCGCGACGTGGAGATCGGCGCGGCAACCGAGACCGACAGCCACTACCAGCTGAAAGAAAAGAAAAAAAGCGGGCTGATGAGCAGCGGCGGCATCGGCTTCACCGTCGGCAAGCAGTCCACGCGGCACGAAATTGATGAGAAAGGCACCACCCAGAGCCAGAGCGTCAGCACCATCGGCAGCAGCCAGGGCAGCGTGGATATCACGGCGGGCAACCGGCTGCACGTCGGCGGCGCAGACCTGGTGGCAGGTCAGGACATGAACCTGACGGGCGACAGCGTAACTATCGACCCGGGCTTTGATTCATGCAGTCGTAAGGAAACCTTCGAGCAGAAACAGAGCGGTCTGAGCATCGCCCTGTCAGGCACGGCAGGCTGCGCGCTCAACACGGCAGTGAGCAGCGCGCAGCAGGCGAGGAAGTCGGGTGGCGGGCGTGTCAGCGCGCTGCAGAACACCCAGGCGGCGCTGAACGGGGTGCAGGCGGCGCAGGCAGCTCAGATGGACGGGCTTAACACCGCCGCCGCAGACGCACACAATGCCGCCGGCGACCTGAAGCCGGGGCAGGACGGCTATCAGGCGGGCTCGACCAACACCATCGGCGTCAGCGCCTCGTACGGCAGTCAGTCGTCGAAAAGCGAAACGCGTACCGAGAGCAGTCAGTCGAAGGGCAGTACGCTGACGGTGGGCCGGAATCTGACCGTCACGGCAACCGGCAAAAACGGTACGGCGCAGAGCGGCGACATCAGCATCGCCGGCAGCCAGCTGAAGGCGGGCGGCGACCTGGGCCTGGATGCGTTGCGGGACATCCTGCTGCAGTCGGCGCAGAACACGCAGAGCACCGATGGGAAAAACAGCAGCAAGGGCGGCAGCGTCGGCGTAGGCATCGGTGTGGGTTCAGGCGGCTACGGCATCAGCGTGTCGGCGAGCGTCAACGCGGCGAAGGGCAGCGAAAAAGGCAACGGGCTGACGCACAGCGAGACCACGCTGGACGCGGGCAACCGGCTCAGCCTGACCAGCGGGCGCGACATCACGCTCACGGGCGCGCAGGCCAGCGGTGAGAGCGTGAAGGTGGACGCGGGCCGCAACCTGACGCTGACCTCAGAGCAGGACAGCGACCGCTACGACAGCAAGCAGCAGAGCGCCAGCGCGGGCGGCAGCTTCACCTTCGGCTCAATGACCGGGTCGGCGAACGTGAACGTGAGCCGGGATAAGATGCACAGCACCTGGCAGAGCGTGGCGGAGCAGACCGGGATTTTTGCGGGCAAGGGCGGCTTTGACGTCACGGTGGGTGAGCACACGCAGCTGAACGGGGTGGTTATTGCGAGTACGGCAGATGCCAGCCTGAATAAGCTCGACACCGGCACGCTGGGCTTCGGCAATATTGAGAACCACGCGGAATATGAGGTGGAGCATCAGAGTGCGGGCATGAGCACCGGCGGCGGCATCGGCGGTCAGTTCGCCGGGAACATGGCGAACGGCATGCTGGCGGGGCTGAACGACAGCGGCAGCGCGGACTCCACCACGAAGGCGGCGGTGAGCGAAGGCACGATAGTCATCCGCGACCCGTCGAAGCAGAAGCAGGACGTGGCAGAGCTGAGTCGCGACGTGGCGAACGCGAACCCGGGGCTGGACGTCATCTTTGATAAGGAGAAGGAGCAGAACCGGCTGAAGGAGGCGCAGCTTATCGGGGAAATCGGGGCTCAGGCGGGGGATATCGCACGGACGCAGGGCCAGATAGCGGGCCTGAAGGCGTAGCAGGATCCGGCGGCTCTTCAGGCGGCGCGTGAGCAGCTGTCGGCAAGCGGTAAGCCTTATACGGAAGCCGATATATCGCAGCGGGCGTATGACAACGCGATGAAGCCGTTCGGCACGGGTTCGTCGCTGCAGCAGGGCATCAGCGCAGTGACGGCGGCAGTGCAGGGCCTGTCGGGCGGGAACGTGGCGCAGGCGATAAGCGGCGCGTCGGCACCGTACCTGGCGGAAAAGATACACGAGCTGACCACGGACGCGAACGGTAAGGTTAATGTCCAGGCGAACCTGATGGCGCACGCGGTGCTGGGTGCGGTAACCTCGTACGCGGCGGGCAATGCGGCGCTGGCGGGTGCCTCGGGCGCGGTGATGGGCGAGTACATCGCGCAGCAGCTGTATCCGGGGGTTAAGCGCAGTGACCTGTCTGAGGAGCAGCGGCAGACGATAAGCGCGCTGGGTACGCTGGCGGCGGGTAAAAATGCGGTTGAGAATAATCATTTGCACACCGCAGAAGCCAGGGCGCTTGATAAAGAACTCTCGGACTGTAAAGCGTCGGGCGGTGACTGTCAGGCCGTAATTAAGAAATATATCGATATCAGCAATAAAAACAGTAAAGAACTGGCGGAAGCCTGCACCGGAGGCGGTGTTGCCTGTGTAAGCTGGGAAGAACTGGTTCAGGCGGAAACTAACATTGCTCTGGATGCTGATAAACATCAGGTAAGGCTGGGTGATAAACTGAAAGATCCGGATGCAGCTGCGATAGTTAAATATCTTAACGGGTCTGATCTTAAATTCCTTAAGGATAATATCACGAAAAGTGATCGGTTTATGGATGTGGTAATGAACCCAACTTCCTGGCCGGTAGTGATAATGGGTGGGAAAGCAATTATGACTAATGCCATGAATAATACCAAAGAGCAGCTTATTGCGGTGGGTGTCGGTGCTGGATTGGGTGCAGGTATACAGTATGGAACGACAGGCGAAGTGAAATTATCAGATGTGATCGGGTCCGGGGTGATCGGCGCCATTACGGCAGGTAAAGGTTACAATCCGACAGTGACATGGAATGCGACAGGCGGTTATTACCAGGCTGAAATCAGCGGTGATGATCCGTTTATGGCTGCGCTGTTGAGTAAAGCAGGTGCTTCAACTGGTTATGCTATGGGTAATATTCTAAAAGTACCATTTGATAAAAAACTTAATCCTGTATCAAAACAGTATGAATGGGTGCCAACGGGCGTCTGGACGATAACCAAATCAGTGCCACAAAATCCATTACCATCAATAATCGGTAATGTTGGGGATACTGCTCTATCCGGAATGGTTCAAGATAAACTGAAAGATAGTGGAGGTAAGTAATGAAAAATAGCACAGGTTCATTACTTAATATTTTATATTTATGCTTTTCAATGAGTGTGATTATTTTTATTTTAACAATGTTTGGTCGTTTACTGGGAGCATGGTTGGCTTGGGATATGGACAATAAATTTCCATTTTCAGTGGTTGATTTATTTATTTGCCTCAAATTAACCTGGATGGGCCTTCCGGCAGGTTTTGTTTTTTGGTATTTTTATTATCGGTAACTTTTTGTTAATCCCAGCCAGGCAGCTGGGATTTTAATTTTATCAGTCAGTTACACTTCAGTCGCAAACCGGATGATCTACTGTTACCGGCCCGGTGATCACTTCGATCTTCTATTTGGTCATAAATCCCCCCGCTTACCGCATATGCAATCGCATCACACCGGGCTCAGCGGTAATCTTCAGCTGTCTCGATTCAGTGATACCGAAGCCGGTCAGCCAGCCGCCGCCGATAATCAGCTTGTCACCGGTAAATCCGAGCGCGTCAAGCTGAGTGCCCGCGATGTTCAGCTCCGGGACTGGCCCTTGCATAAGGGTGATATTCATAAATCATCCTTCCTGACGGTCGCGATGCGGATAATCAGCTGGCCCTGTTCGGCGATGATGCTGACGGGCTGGCCTTTAATAAATCCCCACTGTTCCAGCCATCGTCCTTTGATGGTCAGTTGGGGTAATGGATTCGGTCTGCCACCGTTGGGGCGGTAACCAACGATGCTTTTCCGTGCTTGGGGTACAGCGGGTTCTGACGTAGAATCTGTTCCAGCCATAATTAACTCCTGCTCAGTTAGTTGTGGTCAGCGGCTGTTGCGGGTTGGCGCTCGCTTCAGCCGCGCTAAAAAATCTCTGGTTACGTTCTTCCTTTCCTGTTTTCTCCTGTTCAAATATACACCGTCTGCTGTGTAAACTCGCTGAAAGCTAAGTAATAAACTGCGAGTCGTCTTTGAAAAACGGATTGTTTTTTCGGTCTGTCACCATTACCCCTGAAAGCGTTTACCCTGGCGCTATGTCCGTAATAAGTCTTCGGGAAGTAATATTAAAAATAGCTAATTCTATTCAATGATTGTCTTTGAGTAGATTATTTATCAGAACTCACTATTATTGACCTGGCAGTGAATAACTTATATTTAGCAACCTGAGTTGTCATATCACGGCGCATGATGCAGTAAGGTTAATGGGAACGATAATGGCTGGGTGTTTTTAGCAAAAATCCAATAAGTGATGTTAATTGAATGATGATCCTGCAGAACGATTAAATATTATTGTATAGCGTAAGCGTTTCAGGATGTTGTAGAATCACACACTTATTAAAAGGTTAATATAAATAAAAGACGATTGATTCAAGTGATTTTTTGTATCAAAAGAATGATCTGCTCAGGAAGCAGGAAGGGTGAAATGAATAAGGATGTGAGGATCACCGTATCAAAGGGACCATTCAAAAAAATACGCGAATGGAATCGAAGAAAAAACTACTATCTCAAAGAGGTGAAACTCGAGGCAAGAAAGTCTATTGCAAAGCTTCTGTGGGATAAACGGAAAAAAGTCTCCTTTGAACCTGAATCCGTGAAAACTATACTGCTTGTTCGCAATGAAGGTAAGCTGGGTGATATCATCGTTTCGATGCCACTCATCAGGTCGCTTCATCAGGATGGCTATGCAGTAGATTTGCTGGTAACTGAAGCCTGTTACGACGTAATAAAATACAGCCCTTTTATCAGGCATATTTATAAGTCACGAAATTGCAGTTATAACCGTTACCTGAAGTCTTTTTATCATACCGTTTCAAAAGCAACGATGAAGAAGCTAAATAGAAATAAGTATGATCTGATTATCGATCCTTGCTTATCCGAAACGCCGGTGCATCGGATGAAGTTATTTCGGGATATCAATGCCAGATTCGTTATTGGACTAAATAAGCAATCTGACATCAGCCATTACACAGTTTCGGTTCCCTATAAAAATGAAAAGCAGCATGTTACAGAGTTACTTTCTTTGATAAGTAAAAGCATTGGCGTTAAAGCGACAGGCAATTTCACTTACAGTCTTCATTTTCCTGATGTTGTGCTTGATGAGGTGAGGCACTTTCTTAGTCCCTGGGAAAGTAAGAAAAAAATTGTTATTAATGCTTTTGCTGGCACGCCGGAAAGGAACTTCTCACAACAGCAATTGCTGGAAATCATTAATATGATTACTAATAACAGCAGAGAGGTGAAAATCATCACTCTGGATCATCGTAATGAAATAGCGGTGCCGCTTCCTGAAAATGTTGTGAAAAATCCCTTTTATACTTTGCATCATGTGATGGCATTAATTAAAGAATCGGATATGGTGATAACGCCAGATACATCAATTGTACATATCTCTGCTGCGTGGAAAAAACCTCTTATTGCCGTTTACAAAAATACGCCTAATAATAATATGTGGGCGCCAGGCTATGAAAACGCAAGCCACATCATTGTTCATGATGATAAAACATCCGATGCTGAGAATATCCCTGAGCGTATTTTTAAAGAGGTAATCCGCAGGAATTTATTGGGCAAGCGTGAGGTGAAAATCCAGAAATCTGTATCGGTGATCGAGTTGAAAGAACCTGTTCGTACGCACGGTTATCATGCTCCCGACTGCTGTATCGCCTCCTCTGATCAGCTCTGCTGCTGACCAGCAGATAAAGCGTTCTGCCGTGCCAGACACCATTGTCCTTCTTAAGTGGGCTGGCTTAGAAAGCTCTCACGCCGCAGCGGCACCATATCTTGCAGAGCAGATACATACGCTGACTATCACGAAAGGGGCTGACGGCAAAGATGTGGTGAATACTGAAGCGAACCTGATTGTGCATGCGATGGGGTATGCAGCTGGGTAAAAATTTGCCTGAAAACAATAATCTTTAATCCCCAAAAAGCCAGGTAATAAACTGCGAGGCGTCTCTGAAAAACGGATTGTTTTTTCGGCGGGTTTTGTGTGATTTTTCTATTCCTGAATCCCTCTTCAGTTCCTTTAAACAGCCAGCTATTCAATCTTTAAGTCCAGGTTATGCACATTATAATCTGTATGGTTTTTACCCTGTCCGATAATGACAGTGCCTGAACCGCTGATAAGATGTGCTATCGCGCTGTTGAAAACCGGATACCCTCGACGACATCTGTAAGTCCCCAATTCTCAGGAGAGAGCGACTCAACAGAGTATGAAACTGACAGCTGCCAGAAAGGTGAGTATGATTAAATCCTATCAGGCAGAAGAAAGAGGTTACCCATGAGAACAACACAGCAGATGAGTATCACGCTGCCCAATGAAATGGCAGCACAGGTTAAGGCACGTGTTGCCAGCGGCGAATATGCATCGGAAAGCGAAGTGATCCGTGAAGGATTACGTGCGCTGATGGCACGGGATCATGCCGTGGAGCAATGGCTGCATGAAAAGGTAGTGCCCGCATGGGAAGCGCTTCAAAGTGGCGAAACACAAAGCCTGAGCGCTAACGACCTCAGGAACAGACTAAAAGCGGAACACAGGAAGGCAACCGGGGAGGAGTAATGGTTTACAGGGTGGTGTTCGCACCAGAGGCGCAGGAACAACTGGCAGAACTTTACCGTTATATCGCGCAAGCAGCGACACCCTATACCGCTTTAAACTTTACGGAAAACGTCATCGATTATTGTGAGTCTCTTGCACAGTTCCCACATAGAGGGAACTGTCGTGATGATCTTCTGCCAGGACTGAGAATCACCAATTACCGCAGACGGACAATAATTGCTTTCATGCTGTCTGAGAAAACAGTGAGTGTTTTAGGCATATGGTATGGCGGGCAGGATTATGAAAATGACCTGTCTGGAGACGAAATTGACTGAGTTGTCAGACCAGCAGGCCGATTATATTTTTCCTGTGCAGCGTAACAAAATGTCGCTTCCATGCCTGCCCGGGGCGCTTTGATAGTTATTTCGCCTGACCCATCACGCCGCAGGCGGCGTCGTCCTTGCAAAGCTCTCGCGCTGAAACAGCGTTTCTGCCAGTTTCACCAGCGCGGGTCGTTCGACACACCAGTTCGGCACTACGCGACGGAAATTGAGGTAGCCGATCATGCAACCGGTGGCGATATCCGCCAGATTGAGCTGTCCGTTGTTAAGCCATTTCCCCTCTGCCGCCTTCGCTTCCAGCATGTCGAGGCTGCGCTGAATCTTTTCACGATTGCGCAGCAGCACCTCTTCCGACTGCAAATCCCCCGGTCGCATCTGCTCGCGCACGATCACCAGCGCGGCATCGCTGACGCCATCCGCCAGCTTCTCCAGCTGACGGATGTTAAGCGATTCAAGCGGATCGGCAGGCAGCAGAGCAGGCTCCACGCCACGCAGTTCCAGAAACTCCGCAATGATGCTGGAATCGAACCAGATTTGCTTATCGTCAGCGACCAGCGCCGGAACTTTGCCCAGCGGATTGTAGTGCGGCACGTGGCTGTCATCGCTGTAAGGCGATGCGTTAACGAATTCAAAAGTAATGCCTTTTTCCAGCATGATAATCGAAATCTTACGCACAAACGGGCTGGTATAGCTGCCAATCAGTTTCATCGGGTTCTCCAGAGTCAGTGACTATTCGCCAGGAAACATAAAGGGATTGAGACTGCTGCGTGCGAAGCCTTCCTGCTCCATTCTGGCATCCAGTATCAGCGATGCCAGGTCATCTGCCACCGGTTCAATGGCCGGATCTTTCTCCTGATAGAGCATCTTCAGGTAAGTGCCGCAGTCGCCACAGCTCTCTGCTTTCACCGCCGCCCGTTCGCTGTCGATCGACCAGTAGTGCAGATCACGGGACTGTTCGCACTGGGTACATTTGCTGCGCACCACATGCCATTCACTTTCGCACAGATTACAGTGCAGATAGCGCGCGCCTTCATGACTGCCCATATGCACCACGCTGGCGACCGGCATACTGGCGCAGACCGGACAGAACTGACGCTGATCGCCCATCTCAGCGCGTGCTTTGCCTGGGATCAGGGCCGCCATCTGCGCCCAGTAGAGCGAGAGCGCCGCCCAGATAAAGGGTGCTTTGTCGCTGCTGACCAGCGCATACTCGCCGGTAAACAGCGCGCTGGCCAGCGTCTCCAGCTCGGTGGCGGACGCCTTCTCCAGATTCTCCAGCACCGCCAGTGCCTGACCGCTCATCTCTGGCTTCAGCTCGGCAATCAGTGAATGCAGTAGTCGCTGCCAGTGGGGATCGCGCGGCAGGGTATGAATATTCAGCGGCGGCTTACCCTCGCTGGCGCTCTGCGTCAGGCGGGCATGCAGGTCGATGTGCAGCGGATGGTCATACAGCACAATCTCCTGCGCTTCAGCGATCACCGCCGCAAAGCGCAGGTAGTCGCCGAGTGGGTTTTTCGCCGCCAGGTCACGCAGTCGCGCAGCACGACGGCTGTATAAATTTTTCAGCCGTGGAAAAAGTAACGGCGGAATCATCTCCGCCGTTGTCTTTTCGCCTTTCTCCAGCTGATCTTGCGGGATTATGCGAATACTCATCAGGGGCGTTTTTCCTGTTTTATTGGCGGATTACGCTGCTCGCGATACCAGCGAGGATGGTGCTGCCTGGCCCATTCGGCGCTGACCCAGCCTTCTACCATCGCGGTCAGTGTGCCTTTGACCCACAACGCAGCATAAATGTGCACCATAATGACGATGATCAGCGCCACCGCTGACACCGAATGTACCACCAACGCCAGACGAATCAGCGGAATGGCGAAGGCATCGGCAAAGTAAGGTCGCCAGATCACGATGCCACTGGCAAGCAGCAACACTAAGCTGATAATAGCAGCCCAGAACACACACTTCTGACCAAAGTTATATTTACCGGTATCACCCACCTCTTCATTCAGCGCAATCCGGTGAATGTTTCTGGCCCAGTAAAGGTCATCGCGATTAATCAGGTTGTGTTTCCAGTAACGCAAAAACATCAGCATAAAAGCAACGAACATCACCACGCCGACAAAAGGATGCAGAATACGCGCCAGCTGTGGTGTGCCAAATATCTGCATCAGCCAGTTGAACGACGGAAAGAAAAACCCTAATCCGCTTAACGCGGCCATGACAAAGCAAATCGCGACAATCCAGTGATTGATGCGTTCGGGTGCGCGGTAACGCACCAGATGATCGGGCTTTTTCATTATTTGCGCTCCTCAGGATGATCGTCGTTGTCGTCGTGCTCTTCAGTGACGCGATTCGGGCCAACGCCAACATAGTGAAAAATAGAGGCGGCGAACGTAGCGGCAAAACCCACCGCCGCCAGCGGTTTCCAGATCCCCTTCCAGAAGGTCACCGTCGGGCTGATGCCCGGGTTAGCAGGCAGCCCGTGGTAGAGCTGAGGCTTGTCGGCATGATGCAGCACATACATTACATGGGTGCCGCCCACGCCTTCCGGGTTGTAGAGGCCAGCCTGCGCAAAGCCGCGCGACTTCAGCTCCGCTACACGTTCCTCCGCCAGCGTCAGCATGTCGCTTTTGCTGCCGAAATGAATGGCACCGGTCGGACAGGTCTTCACACAGGCAGGCTCCTGGCCGACGCTGACGCGATCCACGCACAGGGTGCATTTGTAGGCGCGGTTATCCTCTTTGTTGAGCCGCGGCACGTTGAACGGGCAACCCGCAATGCAGTAGCCGCAGCCGATACACTGCTCAGACTGGAAATCGACGATGCCGTTGGCGTACTGAATAATGGCACCTGCCGACGGACAGGCTTTCAGGCAGCCGGGATCGGCGCAGTGCATGCAGCCATCTTTGCGAATCAGCCAGGCCAGCTTGCCATTCTCTTCAACTTCCGAGAAGCGCATCACCGTCCAGGATTTGGCGGTCAAATCGGTAGGGTTGTCATAGACCCCGATGTTATGACCGACTTCATCGCGGATGTCGTTCCATTCGGAGCAGGCGACCTGACAGCCTTTGCAGCCAATACAGGTGGTGACGTCAATGAGCTTCGCGACTTCACGCTGGTGATCGCGCGCCTGTGGCGGTGGGGTGAAGCCGTTGGTCGCTGAGCGACGGATAATATCTTGTGATTGATAAGCCATTGTCATCTACCGTTACGCTTTTTCCACTTTTACTAAAAATCCCTTGTATTCCGGGGTCTGCGAGTTGGCATCGCCAACCGACGGCGTCAGCGTATTGGCGAGGAAGCCTTTGCGCGTGGTGCCTTCAAAGCCCCAGTGACAGGGAATACCCACGGTATCAACCGGCTTGCCGTCAATCATCAGACGCTGCAGACGACGTGTTACCACCGCTTTGGCTTTGATATAGCCACGGCGCGACGAGACTTTGACGCTGTCTCCGGCCTTGATGCCTTTCTCCTCTGCCAGTTCGGTGCCGATTTCAACAAACTGCTCCGGCTGCGCAATCGCGTTCAGCAGGGCATGTTTGGTCCAGTGCCGGAACAGTTCGGTGATGGAATAGGTGGTGGCGACGCAGGGATAGTCAGCGGCCTCGCCCAGTTGCGCGGCGTCGCTGCTGAACAGTCGAACGACCGGACTATGACGCTGCTGCGGATTCATAGGATTGTTGGCGAGCGGGCTTTCCATCGGTTCGTAATGTTCCGGGAAGGGGCCGTCGGCCATCTTATCGAGCGCAAACAGGTGGCCAAGACCATCGGGCTGCATGATAAACGGACCGGCCTGCTGCTGCGGCGACAGCGTTACCGGATAATCCGGCACGTCAATGCCGTGCCAGCGAGTGCCATCCCACTCAATCAGGCGGCGATTCGGATCCCAGGCTTTACCCTGCGCATCCGCGGAGGCGCGGTTGTAGAGAATGCGGCGGTTAGCCGGCCACGCCCAGGCCCAGCCGGAGACCGCGCCCAGCCCCGATGGGTCGGCGTTGTCGCGTCGTGCCATCTGGTTGCCTTCCGGCGTCCAGCTGCCGCTGTAGATCCAGCAGGCGCTGGCGGTGGTGCCGTCGTTACGCAGCTCTGAGAAGCCGTTGAGCTGCTGGCCTTTTTTCAGCAACAGCTTGCCGCTGGCGTCGTAAATGTCGGCCAGCGCCTGACCGTTGTTCTCCTGCGCCACCTCTTCCGGCTCAGGATTCGACGGATCGCGGTAGTCCCAGCGCATTGCCATCAGCGGTTCAGGGTTTGCTCCGCCTTCCAGGCGATAGAGCGCGCGCAGACGCATGAACAGATTGCCGAGGATTTTACCGTCGTGCAGCGCTTCAGCGGGCGGCTCTGCGGCCGCCCAGTGCCACTGCAGCCAGCGCGACGAGTTCGCCACCGATCCCGACTCTTCAGCGAAGCAGGAAGAGGGCAGACGGAATACTTCGGTCTGGATTTTCGACGGATCCACATCATTGAACTCGTCGTGATGCTGCCAGAAGCTGGCGGTTTCGGTGCGAAGCAGATCGATCACCACCATATATTTGAGGCGGGACAGTGCCCGGACCGCTTTATTTTTGTCCGGGAAGGCGGCCAGCAGGTTGAAGCCCTGAATCAGGCAACCATTGAGCGCGCCCTGTTCCATCATCTCCGCCTGCGCCATGCAGTCGTAGCTCTTATCCCACTTCGGCAGCCAGTCGTAGCCCCACTGGTTTTCCGCTGTGGCCTTATCGCCGTAGAAACTCTTCATCAGGCTGACAAAAAATTTGTCGGTGTTCTGCCAGTAGTTGACCTGATCCGGCAGTGCCGCAACCGGCGTGGCCTGCTGCAGGTAGGTTGCCAGCGTGGTCATTTTCTCTGAGGGCAGTGGCAGATAGCCCGGCAGACTCTGCGCCAGCAGGCCGAGATCGGTATAGCCCTGCACGTTGGAGTGGCCGCGCAGTGCGTTAATACCGCCGCCTGGCATACCGATATTACCCAGCAGCAGCTGAATCATCGCCGCCGTGCGGATAATCTGCGAACCATTGGTGTGGTGGGTCCAGCCCAGCGCATAGAGAATAGTCGCGGTGCGATTCGGCACACAGGTGGAGGCCAGCTGCCTGCACACCGCAATAAAGGATTCCTGCGAGGTCCCGCACAGGCGCGTCACCATTTCCGGGGTGTAACGGCTGGCATGGGTTTTCAGCAGGTTCAGCACGCAGCGCGGGTGAGTGAAGCTCTCATCGCGTCTTGCATGGCCGTTTTCATCCAGCTCATAGTGCCAGTTCTGACGATCATACTGACGGGTTTCAGCATTGTAACCGCTGAACAACCCGTCGCTGAAGCTGAAGCCTTCGCTGACAATCAGTGCGGCATTGGTGAAGGCGCGAACATACTCCTGCTGAATCTGATTGTGTTGCAGCAGATAGTTGATCACTCCCATTAGGAAAACCACATCGCTGCCGGCACGCAGTGGCGCGTAGAGATCGGCGACCGCCGCAGAGCGGTTAAAGCGTGGATCGACCACGATGACCTGCGCATTGTTATGGGTTTTGGCTTCAATCACCCATTTAAAGCCAACCGGATGCGCCTCGGCGGGGTTGCCGCCCATGATCATCACCACATTGGCATTTTTGATGTCGTTCCAGTTATTGGTCATCGCACCGCGACCAAAGCTGGGGGCCAGCGCGGCCACGGTCGGGCCGTGACACAGGCGCGCCTGGTTTTCCAGCGCCAGAATACCCAGCGAGCGGGCAAATTTCTGATCGAGCAGGCCGGTTTCATTACTGGCGGCGGAAGAGCAGAGCATGGCGGTGGTCGGCCAGCGGTTTACCGTGACGCCAGCGGCGTTGGTGGCCTGGAAATTGGCATCGCGATCCTGCTTCATCAGGCGGGCTATGCGGTCAAATGCCTCATCCCAGCTGATGCGCTGCCATTTATCCGAGCCTGGCGCGCGGTATTCCGGGTATTTCAGTCGCTGTTCACTGTGAATAAAGTCGAGCACGCCCGCGCCTTTGGGGCAGAGCGATCCACGACTGACAGGATGGTCAGGATCGCCTTCAATATGGTAAATCGAGGCGCGGGCATTTTTAGCGCCATCACCCAGGCTGTAAATCAGCATGCCGCAGCCGACTGAGCAGTAGGTGCAGTTATTACGTGTCTCTCTGGCGCGAATGAGTTTGAACTCTCTGACGCTGGCTAAGGCTGTGGTGGGGGCAAAACCGAGTAACGCCGCGCTGGTGCCCGCCAACCCGCCAGCACAGATTTTGAAAAAACTCCGTCTGTTAATTTGCATTTTATCGTTCTTCTTTATTGGCTCCATTGCGAAGCCTTGCAAAATAGCAGCCCTATCTGCCTGTAAGTTGACCAGGGTCAACAGGTTAGTCATTAGTAATTCTTTTTCTAAATTTTGTTAAAAATCCTCGGCAACCAATTCCCGGCGCAAGCAGATTTCCCGTAGCGGCAGATAATTACTGTTGTTTTATGCTTACCGATGTTAAAGCCTGAAAGATACCCATTCTCATTCTGCCCGCCAGCAGGCGTGGCTGCGCCTTTCCCGGTGAGAAAACCGCATGAATTGCCCCGCTGTTTATTTGCGCCGCACCGGGCCAGAAGGCAAAATTAGTCTGCGTCTGATCACCGCTGTGCAGCCGTACTGACTGTCGCATTTCATTATTTATTAACAACAGGTCGTACTTTTTGAAAGCTATCCAGCCTGACTCAGGCGAAGATTTAACAATTCAGGCCGGCGTCAGCAGAACGCAGGTATGGCAGCGTGCCGATTTGACCGCAGCAGAGTCTGACTGGCTGGCGGACGAGGTGCCGGTGGCGCTGGTTTACAACGGCATCTCTCACGTGGTGATGATGACCACGCCCAAAGATCTGGAGGCGTTTGCGCTGGGTTTTTCGCTGTCAGAGGGCATTATCGACGCGCCAGGCGACATTTTCGGCATGGACATCGTGCCGGGCTGTCACGGCATTGAGGTTCAGATTGAGCTTTCCAGCCGTCGTTTTATGGCGCTGAAAGAGCAGCGTCGTGCGCTGGCAGGCCGTACCGGCTGCGGCGTGTGTGGCGTTGAACAGCTGGACCAGATTGGCAAGCCGCTCTCTCCGCTGCCGTTTACCCAGACCTTTGCGCTGGATCAGCTGGATCGGGCGCTGGGCCAGCTGAAAGCGTATCAGCCGGTCGGACAGAAAACCGGCTGCACCCATGCTGCCGCGTGGATCCAGCCTGATGGTCAGCTGGCCGGTGGCTGTGAAGATGTGGGTCGCCATGTGGCACTGGATAAGCTGCTGGGCTATCGCAGCCAGGCTGAGTGGGGGCCAGGCGCGGTGCTGGTCTCCAGCCGCGCCAGCTATGAAATGGTGCAGAAGTCCGCCATGTGCGGGGTTGAGATCCTGTTCGCAGTCTCGGCAGCGACCCGCCTGGCGGTTGAGGTGGCTGAGCGCTGCAATCTGACGCTGGTCGGATTCAGTAAACCTGGACGCGCTACGGTTTACAGCCATCCTCAGCGACTGCGTTAAACTACCATCACCTCTGGCAACGTCTGCTGCAACGCCTCAAGGGCGGCACTGTTGTCGCCGCCACTATCCGTAATCAGCAGGTTGATCGCCGGTGACGGCGCGTAAACCGTGCGGCTGACTACCCCCAGTTTGGTGTGATCGGCCAGCAGATAGCAGGAAGTGGATTGCTGCACCATCGCTCTGGCGATGGCCGCTTCGTGCGGATGAAAACTGCTGGCACCACAACCCGCCTCAATGCCAACCGGCGACAGCAGCGCCACATCGGCGCGGTAGCGAATAATCTCACCTACAGTGATTTCGCCGCGCGTCTGTTGTGCGCCCGCCGACATCGTCCCGCCCAGCAAAATAATCTGATTATTCAGCGGCTTATCTTCTTCTCCGGCGCTCAGCGCCAGCGCGGCCTGCAGGCTGTTGGTCACAATCGTCAGGCCGGAAAGGGCGTGCAACTCCTCTGCCAGCAGCGTGGTGGTGCTACCCGCATCCAGAAACAGCGTTTGTCCGGGCTGCAGCAACTGCGCAGCGGCGCGGGCGATGGCGCGCTTCTCCCGGGTCTGGGTACTGCGGCGTTCCGTCAGCGGCGGTTCAGCCCGCGTTTCAATCGCCACCAGCCCGCCGTGAACGCGGCGCGCCAGACCCAGCGCTTCCAGCTCAATGATATCGCGGCGCGCGGTTTCGCGTGAGACCCCCAGCTCCCTGATAATGCGCTCGGTACTCACCTGGTTAAGCCGGGTCAGTAAGGCACGGATGCGATGAAGGCGCGTTTCCTGCAGCATAGAGGTTTCCTTTTAAAGCGCGAAGATCACGGATGATACGCCAGTGAAGCGAAAGATTCCGTCTGAATCAGGGAGCAAGCTTAGCGTGGCCATCTGCCCGCGTCATGTGTATTTTATTGCATTTGTGTATTTGGTTGCATTTTAGATTCAGGCAGGCATGATAAAGGCGTCAGCTCTTCCTCCTTCATCCTTGTAACGGGAGTCATTATGGCCACGCGTTCCACCATTATGGATACCAACAGTTTCCGCGCCGAACATGCCGATGCACTCGACAGCGAGACGCGCAAACTGACCGATAAACGCAGCAAAGTGCTTGGCGAATCTTATCGCCTGTTCTATCGCAAACCGGTGCATCTGGTGCGGGGTGAAGGGCAATATCTGTGGGATGCGGCGGGCGATAAATATCTCGACGTCTACAACAATGTGGCGAGCATCGGGCACTGTCATCCGGCCGTGACTGAGGCGGTGACGCAGCAGATGAAAATGCTGAATACCCACACCCGTTACCTGCATGAAAATATTCTGGACTACAGCGAAGCGCTGCTGGCGACCACGCCCCCGGCGATCGATCGCGCGATGTATATGTGCACCGGATCGGAAGCTAACGACCTGGCGATTCGCGTGGCGCGCGCCTTTAGCGGCGGCAGCGGGATTATTGTCAGTAAAGAGGCCTATCACGGCACCAGTGAGCTGACATCCGGCGCTTCTCCGGCGCTGGGCAGTGGACAGCCGCTGGCGCCCACCACGCGGCTGGTGATGCCACCGGATGCGTATCGTGTGGACGCGCCTGACCTGGGCGACTGGTTCGCTGGCCAGATTCAGCAGCAGATTGATGATATGGCGGCGCACGGCATTAAATTTGCTGGCTTCCTGGCGGACTCAATCTTCTCCTCGGACGGCGTGTTGCCCGATCCGCGCGGCTTCCTGAAAAAAGCGGTCGAGGTGGTGCATGCCAACGGCGGCATCTTTATTGCCGATGAAGTGCAGCCTGGTTTTGGCCGTACCGGCGACGCGTTCTGGGGCTTTGGCCGCCACGATGTGGTGCCTGACATCATTACCACCGGCAAGCCAATGGGCAACGGCATTCCGGTTTCCGGCCTGCTGGCAAAAAGTGAAGTGCTGGCCGCCTTCAGCGACTCAATTCCCTACTTCAATACCTTTGGTGGTAACCCGGTCGCGATGGCGGCGGCGCAGGCGGTACTGAAAGTGATCACCGAAGAGGGGTTACAGGAACACAGCCGCGTGGTCGGCGCGAAGCTGCTGGCGGAGCTGCGAACCCTGATGGATCGCTATGAGTGCGTGGGGGATGTGCGCGGTGCCGGACTGTTTATCGGTTTTGAGCTGGTCACCGATCGTCACAGCAAAACGCCGGACAAAACGCTGGCGCTGGATTTAATCGAGAAGCTGCGTGAACATCGCGTGCTGACCTCGGTCGCCGGCCCGTATGGGAATGTGCTGAAACTGCGTCCGCCACTGGCGTTCCAGGAAGGGGATATCGACTGGCTGGTCGGCGCGCTCGACAGCGGGCTGCGCGAACTCGGCAGGTAACGCGCAGGGCAGGGCAGATGCGGCGTTCGGGCGGGATGAGTGCCTGCTGGTGGTGCTGGCAGAGTGCTTCGCTCTCCCTGTCTGATAAAGCTGAAAAGGCGGAGTCAGCAGCAGCATGCTGTAAAAACAACGGGTTGCTTTTGCCAGATTTCTCAAATCCTTATGGTTAATAGGGCATTGATTACCCTTTTACGCTACATGAATTTAACTATAATGATTCGACTGCTTACGCGGCACGTCCCGAATTCGTCGTGCTGCTCAAACTAAATGGAGAGGAAGAACATGAGTTATTCACTGCCATCCCTGCCTTACGCATACGACGCACTGGAACCGCATTTCGACAAGCAGACGATGGAAATCCATCACACCAAACATCACCAGACCTACGTGAACAACGCTAACGCGGCGCTGGAAGGCACTGAATTTGCCAATCTGCCGGTAGAAGAGCTGATCACCAAACTGGATCAGCTGCCAGCAGACAAAAAAGGCCCACTGCGTAATAACGCAGGCGGCCACGCTAACCACAGCCTGTTCTGGAAAGGCCTGAAAACCGGCACCACGCTGCAGGGCGACCTGAAAGCGGCTATCGAGAAAGATTTCGGTAGCGTGGAAAAATTCCAGGAAGAGTTCGAGAAAGCGGCTGCGACCCGTTTCGGCTCAGGCTGGGCGTGGCTGGTTAAAAAAGGCGACAAACTGGCTGTGGTGTCTACCGCAAACCAGGACAACCCGCTGATGGGTGAAGCGGTTGCTGGCGTTTCTGGCTTCCCAATCATCGGTCTGGACGTGTGGGAACACGCCTACTACCTGAAGTATCAGAACAAACGTCCTGACTACATCAAAGCATTCTGGAACGTGGTCAATTGGGACGAAGCAGCAGCCCGCTTCGCAGCTGCCCAGTAAGTTAACCCAGTGTTAACGTGATAACGATAAACCGGTGGAATTTATTTCGCCGGTTTTTTTATCTTTAAATTCTGTCGTCCCAGATTAAACCAAAAATAAACGGATCTCGCTTTTTTAACCGCCGCCCTTTTAACCTTCTGCCACATTAACACGCCGTTGATACTCGTTGTCTTATGCTCAGTGACATTCTTGCTCACTGTGTGTCGATGACTATGTCAATTATAACTACTCACGAAACCACGACCGATTCTTCTGCATCGCTTTTTTTTCAGTTAATTAGCGGAAAATACGTTCCGAATAAACTCTGGATAAGTAAACGTTTCCGGCTGAAATTTGTGTTAAGAACCTTAATATCGCCGCTGACTACGCTGCGTTATCTGGATGAGCTGTCGCATTTACCGCAACTCCCTCTGTTGATGAGTACTCAGGGATTGCTGCCAGCCAAGCTGCACCGGCCCTATCTGCGCTCAGGGTTGAGCATTGCTGCGCGCGCGCAGGCGATACTTGATCATTACAGCCTGATGAATAATCTGGAAAACCCTGCGCTGCGTCAGTTGTTGCAAAGCGCTACGGATAATCCGCTGGCTACGCTGACCGGTAAAAATGGCGAATCCTTTTTACTTTCCTGCAGTTCCGGTTATTTCGATCGGGAAGGGGAAGTGACGCTGGTATTACGTTATAACGACGAAATTATTGCTTCACTTTCATTTTCAATTCTCAATGAAAATAACCAGCGCACATTATTAATTGGCGGATTACAGGGTCCGCGGAAACATATCAATAATGAGGTTATCCGCGAGGCGACCAAAGCAGCGCAGGGTCTCTTTCCGAAACGCCTGTTAATGGAAGCGGTATTTATTGTGGCAAAGCAGTGCGGCGTGGAGAATATTCTGGCGGTAGGCGATGAGACTCATGTCTTCCGCAGCCTGCGCTATCGCCACAGCAAAGGGGATAAGTTCTTTGCCAGCTACAGTGAATTCTGGTTGTCGCTGAGTGGCGAGGCGCGCAGGGATGGGATGTTTATCCTGCCGCTGAGCCTGCCGCGCAAAACGCTAGAGGAGATTGCCAGTAAGAAGCGGGCTGAATATCGTCGCCGCTATGAGCTGCTGGATGCGCTGGCGGAGCAGGTCTATGCCGCCGCCGGCGAACGCAAAGCCGATGTCGATCAGGCTGCTGCCTGATCGACCCGTCAGAATGCGGTTTTGGCGAAGCCGGTCATTGCTGTCAGCCCCATCTCACGTCCCAGCGCGGTCATTGGATGCACCACGACCAGGCCGCGCACGCTTTTCTTCAGCGCGCCCAGATTTGCCTGCTCTTTCTTGGTAATTTCGCGGCTGAAGCCCATTTTTTGCAGCTTCTGCGCCTCGGCACTGAGTTTTTCTACCCGCTGACCGCGCAGACGCTCAATCTCAATGACCAGCGCTTCTTTCTCTTTCAGCAACGCGCCCAGTTTCTCGACATCACCCGATTCCAGTAACTGCGGCTCTTTGCGGTTCAATGCGTCCAGCTTATCGCTGAGAAGTTTGATTTCGTTCTTTTCTTGCTCTTTCATGACAACAACTCGTTGAGGAAAACAGGCCAAGGATACACCAAATCTGGCGCATATTCCCGCTCAGGTTAAGACGAAAAAGGCGCCGTGATGGCGCCTGACAGGATTAGCTGCCGGACTTTTTAAACGCCTGCTTCATACTGATGCGGGCGATCAGCTCGGTTAGCGACAGGACCATGGTGGATCGCACCATCTGCAGATAGCGCTGCTGCTGCATGCTGCGCAGCTCTGCATCTTCGGTGTGAAACACCGGCGCGGGCGGCCAGGCGGTGACGCAGTGCAGTTCACCAAACGGGCCAAGGATCTCATCGTCGGTAAAACGATAATCACCGCTGTCGTGATTCAGCTCTTCGCGCAGCGCCAGCAGCAGTTCACCATCTTCATATTCGTGCCGGCTGATAACGCCAAGACCGTAAATCAGCTTCAGGCGAACCGAGAGTTCACCCAAAGGACCATCGCCCAGCAGCAGCGGTTCTACGGCATATTTCACCGCGTAGTCATCTTTACGGAAGACCTGCAGCACCAGCAGATTGACGGCTTCAGCCAATAGCTCAACGGCGGCGATCAGAAAGCTTCTCACCGAACGACCGGCGTTCAGGCGCTCAAGCACCCGGTTTTCAAAAGCCTGCTTCTCTTCCATTATTGCCTGCATGGGTTCAATACCGCCGTTGGGCGCAGGCGAACTGCGCCCGGCTTGCGTCACTAACACGCGCGCATTATGCCATAGCGTGCCAGGCGCTCACCACAGAAGCCACCACTTCGCTGTCAGCATCCAGACCTGAAACCTCAGCCAGTGTCGCCTGTGGGCCTTTTTCTGCCAGCAGCGTGGCCAGCTCCTGCGCCTGTGGGTCCTGGTCGCTGCGATAGTGCATCGCGGCGGCAATGCCCTGCACCAGGCTGGCGTGCGGTAAACCATACTCCAGCGTGCCCAGCGTCGGCTTGATCAGGCGATCGCCCGCGCTGAGTTTACGCAGCGGCTGACGACCCACACGCTCAACATCATCTTTCAGATAGGGGTTTTCAAAACGGCCCAGTATTTTCTGGATGTAGGCCGCATGTTTATCCGCCTCAAAACCGTAGCGCTTAATCAGCACCGCGCCGCTCTCTTCCATCGCCCCTTTCACCACGGCCCGGATTTTTTCATCGAGGATGGCGTCACGAATGGTCTGGTGACCGGCCAGCTGGCCAAGATAGGCGGTAATCGCGTGACCGGTGTTCAGTGTGAAGAGTTTACGCTCAACAAATGCCATCAGGTTATCGGTCAGTTCCATACCCGGAATCGCAGGCAGGTCGCCTTTAAACTGAGTTTTATCGACGATCCATTCGCTGAAGGTTTCAACGGTCACTTCCAGCGGATCGGTGCTGCCCGCTTCTGACGGTGGCACGATGCGATCGACAGCAGAATCCACAAAGCCGACATGCTGCTCCAGCCAGGCGTGATACTGCTCCGGCAGCGCCTTCAGCACATGCTGTTTCAGCTGGCTGGTGCCGCGCACCATATTCTCACAGGCGATAATATTTAGCGGGCGGGTATTGCCGTTGTCACTGCGTTTTGCCAGCCCTTTAGCCACACTGCCGGCAATACGCTCCAGAATCTGCGGGCCCACGGCGGTGGTAACGAGATCGACTTCAGAAACCAGGGTGATGATCTCATCGCTGGTGCTGTTTACCGCGCTGACGCCTTTAACGGTTTCTGTTTTGGCCTGCTCGCCAACTACATGAACGGGATACTCATGACGCGCGTTCAGTGCATCCAGCACCGTCTGATTCACATCAGCAAAAACCAGTTCGATACCTGCATCAGCCAGTAACTTGCCGATAAAGCCGCGACCAATGTTTCCTGCTCCGAAATGTAACGCTTTCATAATTTTTGACCCATATCAAATGACGATGGGGCGGGCAAACCCGCCCCAGGAAATCGGGACGGGCATGACCGCCCCAGGGAAATTAATTGCTATAAATTACGCGATTGAAGGCTTACCTGACAGCAGATCCAGCACTTCCTGCACGCTGGTGGTGTTCGCCAGCTTCTCAATCACGCTGTCATCATCCAGCGCATTGGTCAGGCTGGTGATCACCTGGATGTGCTCGTTGTTACGGGCAGCAATACCAATCACCAGGCGCGCCACATCGTCGGGCTCTTCACCGAACAGGACGCCTGCCGGATACTGACAGAACACCACGCCGGTTTTCAGCACGCGATCTTTCGCTTCGACCGTACCGTGCGGCACGGCAATCGACTCACCGAGATAGGTCGGCGTCAGTTTTTCACGCGCCAGCATCGCCTCAACGTATTCAGGCTCAACGTAACCGCCTTTCACCAGCTGTTCACCCGCAAAGCGAATCGCCTGCTCTTTGTTACTGGCGGTCAGGCCGAGGAAGACGTTATCCGCACCCAGTTTAAACAGGTGTGCGTTGCCTTCATCGTAGCTGTCAGAGAGCGCGGTGTTTACCGTTTGACGATGCACGTCGCTGCGGTTAGCCGCCACCAGACGCTCGGTCAGGGTGCTGTAGAGCGCGCTGTCGAGGAAGTTGTTCAGCGAGATATGCTGCGCATGCGGAGCCTGGCGGATGGCGCGTTCAGTCAGGTCACGGTGGGTAATCACCAGATCGACATCACCCGGCAGGGCGTTGATCGCGGTATTGGTCACCGATACATTGCTCAGCCCGGCGTCCTGCACTTTCTTACGCAGTACGCCTGCACCCATCGCGCTGGAACCCATACCGGCATCACAGGCGACGATGATTTTACGCACGTGATGCAGTTCAACGCTCATGGCATCGCTGGCGACTGGCGCACCCGCGCCGCTCTGGCCTTTAGACTGCGCTTTCATCTCATGCATGCGCTGGGTCGCGGCTTCGATATCGTCATCTTCTTTGACTTTGCTGGTTTTCAGCAGGATAGCGGACACCACGAAGGAGACGGCGAAGGCGGCAGCGATAGCGGCGATGTTCGCGAAGTAGGCACCTTTTGGCGTCATTGCCAGCACCGCCAGGATTGAACCCGGTGAGGCAGGAGAGACCAGGCCACCGTTCAGCACCGTCAGCGTGAAGACGCCGGTCATACCGCCAAGGATAACCGCCAGCAGCAGGCGAGGAGCCATCAGCACATACGGGAAGTAGATCTCATGGATGCCGCCAAGGAAGTGGATGATTGCCGCACCGCCCGCAGACTGTTTAGCACTGCCACGACCAAAGAACATATAGGCCATCAGCACGCCCATACCCGGACCCGGGTTGGCTTCGATCAGGAAGAAAATGGATTTGCCGGCTTCACTAGCCTGCTGGATACCGAGCGGCGAGAAGATACCGTGGTTAATGGCGTTGTTCAGGAACAGGATTTTCGCGGGTTCGACGAAGATCGAGGTCAGTGGCAGCAGGTTGTTCTGCACCATCAGATTCACGCCCGCGGCGAGAATGTGTGACAGACCTTCTACCAGCGGACCGATCGCCAGGAACGCCAGCAGTGCCAGTATCATCCCGATAATACCGGCCGAGAAGTTGTTGACCAGCATCTCGAAGCCGCTTTTGATTTTGCCGTCAATCGCCCGGTCAAACGACTTGATTGCCCAGCCGCCCAGCGGACCGGCAATCATCGCACCGAGGAACATCGGCATATCCGCACCGACAATCACACCCATGGTGGTAATGGCACCGACCACGCCGCCGCGATCGCCGCCCACCAGACGCCCACCGGTGAAACCGATCAGCAGTGGCAGCAGGTAGGTGATCATCGGGCCAACCAGTTTGGCCAGCGTTTCGTTAGGGATCCAGCCAGTTGGAATAAACAGTGCGGTGATGATACCCCAGGCGATAAACGCCCCGATGTTTGGCATCACCATATTACTCAGAAAGCGACCAAAGCTTTGTACTTTGACCTTCACTGATGAGGACATAAACCCACCCCTTATTGAGACGCGCTGCAATAGGAGAGCGCGCTTGTTTTTGTTTAGCCACCCCGACCCAAAGCCGGTGGTATTACTGTATGCACGCGGACTCTATCACGCGAATTTGACGCTGCGTAGCGTGCGGGGTAAGTGTGATCTACATCACTGATTAAGGGTGGTGGCAGGGGTGATTAGCGTGATTTTGATCACACTTTAAGGCGTAGCTCAGGCTCAGTTGGCTGATTTTTAGACGGGGTGGCCGGTTATCTGTGAGGTGAATCACACTTGTTTGACGTTGATTTGTTATATATCTGTGACTTAGACCACAAACTATTTTTGGTCGAAAATGCGCCAGATCACACTTCATTCAGCGGGTGATTGGGTGGGAGGAGAAAAGAGAGTGGGACGGGCAGACGATTAGCGCCTGCCCGTAAAGCGGGTTTACTGCAGACCACCCTGGACGGCAGCCTGTGCCTGAGGAAGCGCCTGCGAATTGGCGGATAAAGTGCTCATCAGCGCGTTATATTGCGAAGCCTGATCCTGAGTCGGGAACTGCACGCCGCCATCATTGAAGCTGACACGGGTTCCCTGCGTTTGCAGGAAATCGCCGGTCTGCACTGCACCCTGGCTCAGCGCCTGGAGTTTTGGCAGCAGAGGAATCAGCTGATTAGCGGGCACCGTCACCACTTTGTTATAGGCGGTGTCGTAGACTTTTTTCAGGTCATCCGGCTGCTTCAGGGTCGCCTTGCTGCTATCCGCCTGCATTTTGGCGCTTTCAATCTGCTGGGTGACGATCACCAGTGCGCTGGTCGCCTGACGCAGGGAATCACGACGGCTGAGATAATCCTGCGGAACGCGAATAGCAGAAAGCTCATCCACAACCGGACGCATACCCTGTTCAACCGCTTTGTTCGCCTGCTGCGAGAAGCCATACATAATGGCGTAATCGCTGGCGAAGTTGCCAAAGCTCTGCTTTTGGTTTTCGCTGAGGCTGGGCAGATGCTCGCCGCTGCGCATCACAGTGTTCTGGAGAAAATCGATAAATGCTTTGCGCTGCTCGCCTTCTTTATCACCGCATGCGGTGAGTTGCAGCACGATCAGCGCGCCAGCGAGCATAATGCCGCCACGTGCCATAAGGCGTGTAAGTCCTGAAGCCATAGGGTCAACTCCTGTCGGTGATACTGTCAGATGTCCAGTAGGAATGGCCTAAAGAATAGAACAAACCCGAGCCACGGCACAACGTGAAACCACCTGTGAAACAGATGCTTTCTGAAACGCCGGTTACAGAATGGGACCGCCTGCGCCTCAGGGCGTGCTGCATTCCCTGCCATCGCAGGCTTCAGCGCGCAGAGATGAAGGAGGGGCTGAGCAGTCTGACGCTCACTGTCGCGACCTTAAAACACCACCGCCTGACCATCTTTGCGACTCTCACTGGCCGCAATGTAGAAGCCCTGCGGATCGCGCACTATCGCCTGCGCGCCACCAAAATTGTAATTACTCAGGGGATCTTCCAGTACCACGTTGTGGCCCATACGGCGCAGTGTGCTCAGGGTATTGCGATCAAGTGTGGATTCAAACACCACCTCGCGTCCCTGCACCACGCGCCAGCGCGGCGCATCAATCGCGGCCTGCGGATTCTGCTGGTGCAGCATAATGCGCAGCGCCAGCTGGAGGTGTCCCTGCGCCTGCATCGGGCCGCCCATCACGCCAAACGCCATCAGCGGCTGGCCCTGCTGATCCCGCGCAAAGGCCGGAATGATGGTATGAAACGGCCGCTTACCGCCCGCCACGACGTTGGGATGGTCTGGATCGAGTGAAAAGCCCGCGCCCCGGTTCTGCAGGCTGATGCCGGTATCGGGTACCACCACGCCGGAGCCAAATCCCATGTAGTTAGACTGAATGAATGAGACCATCATGCCGCTGGCATCACCGGCGGCGACATACACTGTGCCGCTCTGCTGCGGTGATCCAAAGCGGAAATCTCCCGCCTTGTCAGGATCAATTAACGCTGCCCGCTGGCGAATATAGTCGTTGCTGAGCAGGTGTTCCGCCGGAAATTCGAGGTGATCTTCATCGGTGACATAACGGTCCAGATCAACCAGCGCCAGTTTCATCGCCTCAATGGAGAGATGCAGCCACTGCGGCGAATCCGGTGCATAGCGGTTGATTTCCCACTCTTCCAGAATGCCAAGTGCAATTAAGGTCGCAATGCCCTGACCATTCGGCGGCAGCTCCTGCACCGATCCTCCGGCAAACGGACGCGACAGCAGGGTAACCCAGTCGGCACGATGGTTTTTCAAATCCTCCAGCGTCAGGGCTGCGCCATGCTCACGGGCGAAGGCTGTCATCTTTTGCGCCAGTGCGCCGCGGTAAAAGCTTCCGCCCTGAGTCTCAGCGATTTCCTGCAAGGTGCGGGCCTGAGCCGGATTGCGGAACAGCTCGCCAGCACGCGGCGGACGACCCTGCGGCGCAAAGCAGTCGCTAAAGCCAGGTTGATCCCGCAGCTTGTCATAGCCGCGCTGCCACAGCTGACCAATCAGCGGTGAAACCGGAAAGCCATGGCGCGCATAGTCAATTGCCGGTTGTGCCAGGGTGGTCAGCGGTAAGGTGCCAAAGCGCTGTGCCAGTGTGACCCATGCCGAGACGGCCCCCGGCACAGTGACGGATTCCCAGCCGGTTTCAGGCATCGCACTAAAATCGGCAAAGCGTTCGGGATGCCACGCGGCTGGCGATCGGCCTGAGGCGTTTAACCCATGCAGCTCGCTGCCATCCCAGACAATGGCAAACGCATCGCTGCCGATGCCGTTTCCGGTTGGCTCCAGCACGGTTAAGGCGATGGCGGTGGCGATAGCCGCATCCACGGCGTTTCCACCCTGTTGCAGCATCCGTAAACCCGCCTGCGCCGCCAGCGGTTGAGAGGTTGCGACGGCATTACGACCCATCATCGGTACACGATGAGAAGGGTATCCGACGTTAAAATCTGTTTCTCGCATCGCTTTTCCTTACAGAGGTCAGGTATGGGTTTTGCCCGTCGTCAGTGCGTTATCACGGGGCTGCACTTTTACCGCGCATCAGGTCGATAGTTGCCGGGTAACTGCACCGGCATGAGGCGCCAGCCGTTTCGTTAAGACGACTGTTGATTAATCTGGCGACAGAGCGCCGTTAAGAATAAAAGATTTACCCGCTCTGCACTGTGAGCCGCCGCGCGCCAGGCCTCAGGCCCCAACCAGGACTATTCTTAATTTAATAAGATCAGTGAATATATGTGTTCAGGAAGTAAACCATTGGCGTATATTTTGCACTCACTACCTGAAGAGGTGTATTGCCTCACAGAAATGAGAATATGCCAGCAAAAAGCTTGATGGCATCCACATAAATAGCAAACACCATTTGATTTTTCTGCCCACACCGAAGGCACAAAACTCAACTGCCTCAGCAGGTTAGAGGTGCTGGAACTTTTCCGGCAAACCATAGTTAAAAAAATAATTATAAATTGCGCGGCAAATAGTCAGGTCTCTATCCATACTTAGTCTCCCGGCATTTGTTGCATTGACCTGACATCTTTAAAGCAGTGCACCGCAGGCTGTGTCCCGTAATGGTTTCTCTCATAACAAAAATAAACCCTTGCGGGATCCAGCCTGAAACAGGCCCGGTTTCAGAGTCCTGACTTCAGGCTCGTACCTCTCTACTTTCACGTGCTTCATAGCGAGTTTTTAAGGAGTTCTCTATGGAATTAAAAGACCCGATGTTTGAATTGCTCAGCAGCCTTGAGCAGATTGTTTTGACACGTGATGATCGCGCCGCCGAGTTACTTATTCAGCGTCAGCAACCCGCCCAGCCAGAGCCGCAGCGTCTGCGTGAAATGACCGGCATGCAGGTTGATGAGTTTGCAAAAGTAATGGGCGTGAGCGTTTCTTCCGTGAAAAGCTGGGAAGCCCGGCGTACCCGTCCTTCCGCGACGGCGCAGAAATTGATGAAGTTATTACATGCCAATCCCTATCTGGGACGGCAGTTGCTTGAATAAACTGATATCACGAAAAGAACCCGCCGCTGGCGGGTTTTTTATTAGCGTAATTCGCTGTATTTAGCCGCCTGTCTGGCAAACCAGCTCTCCGGCACGCTATAGGGCGGCTCCCGCAACTGTGCGAGTCCGCTTTCAATAATCATTGAAGCCTGCTGCCATAACTGCGCATCTCCCTGCTTCAGCAACTCAATCTGTATCTGCTTTTCAACCAGGTAGACCCGCGCAAAGTCGGGATCAAAACGCACAATCGCGCGGGTGTTATCGATGATGTCAGCCAGTTTGATGGTTTGTGCCTCAGGACTGGCGCTGGCTGTATGGCGGAAGTGCGCCAGTTTACGGGCCGTCCGATTTTTTGCCCCAGCGGGTGCGCTGTTGGTCAGCATCTCTACCAGGCTTGCCACGCGCGTACCAAAGTGGGTTTCGATATCGCTCTGTGTGGTTGCGGTATCTTCCACGGTATCGTGCAGCCAGGCCGCCGCTAACAACGCGTCGTCATGGCTGACGCTGCGCACCAGTTCCACCACCGCTGCCGGATGAACAATATAAGGCTCATCGGTATATTTGCGGCGCTGTCCGGCACTGGCATGTGCCTCGGTGGCGAAGCGACGCGCCTGTTCTTCCAGTGAATCCTGCATGCCTTTCCCCCTGACAAAAAGTTTGCTTGCAATTATCTAGCGCGCTATCTATATTATTAACCATGAACTGTGATCAAGATGACAAAAAAGTGAAAACGATGCCACTGTTGGTCGATCAGCACCTCTGCTTTGCGCTTTATTCTGCCAACCTGGCGATGAATAAAGTCTATCGTCAGTTGCTGAGCCAGCTCGACATCACCTATCCTCAATATCTGGTCATGCTGGTGTTGTGGCAGAAAGATGATGTCACGGTGTCAGAGATTGGCGAGCAGCTTTTTTTAGACTCGGCAACATTAACGCCACTTCTGAAGCGACTGGAAAGTGCAGGCCTGATTAACCGGCAGCGAACCCGTCAGGATGAACGCCAGGTTGCGGTGACGCTGACCGAAGCCGGGCAGGCGTTACGGGCCAGGGCTGAAGCCATTCCTGAAGCGGTCAAGTGTGCCACAGCCTGTGATGATGACGCTTTGCTGGCGCTGAAATTACAGCTGGATGGGTTGCGAGATAACCTGAATAAGTCACGATAAATATTGCTGACGGGTGCGCGGCACCCGTTAAACCTCACCGCCTGATTACGGCTGTATAAGTAGTGGGCGATTAAATAGCGTAACGGAGAAATGTCATGTCTTTAGAACAAGTGGTTTACCGCGCCAAAGCCAAAGCAACCGGTGGTCGTGATGGTCGTGCAACCTCTTCTGACGGTGTACTGGACGTGAAACTGGGCGTGCCAAAAGAGATGGGCGGTGCAGGCGGCGAAGTGACTAACCCTGAGCAGCTGTTTGCTGCGGGCTATTCTGCCTGCTTCCTGGGCGCGATGAAGTTTGTGGCGGGCCGTGACAAGATCACCATGCCAAAAGACGCCTGGATCGAAGGTGAAGTGGGTATCGGCCCTATCCCTGATGGTTTTGGTATTGAAGCGACCCTGAACATTCATCTACCAGAGATGGATGAAGCAGAAGCGCAGAAGCTGGTTGATGCGGCACACATCGTTTGTCCTTACTCAAACGCCACCCGCAACAACATCGATGTCACGCTGAACATTATTCGCTAAGCGTGCTGCGGGCCTGAAACTATCAGGCCCGCACTTTTCTTACTCTGTCATTTTCTCTCTCCTGCTGCTGTCTGCGACAGCCCACCTGGCCGTTCCTGTCCGCTGTGTACAAAAAATGTGCTAATCAGGTCGACAACGATTATTTTCTGGTCTATCAAACGCGACCATGTTTTACTGAGCCACCTCGCGTTATAGCCTGTAAATCCGTTCAGAATTTTCCTTCATCTTGTCCGGTCCGCTTATTCAGCGAACTCTGCCGCGTTTCGGCAGTCACATAAAAGATTTGGTCAAGCGCTTCACACCGGAGAAACACCTTTTTTCATGAATTACATTAAAACCCTGACTCAGCAGAAGTTATCGCTCTTGCTGGCGCTCTATCTCGGTATCTTATTGAATTTGCCGATTTTCTATCGTCGTTTTGACGGTTTTCTCAGGCACTCTACGGTTACGAACTGGCTGACTGCCGTCACCGAGGTAGTGGCCATTGTGGTGCTGACTTTCTTCCTGATGCGTCTGCTGTCGCTGGGAGGAAAGTGGTTTTATCGCGTGCTGGCCACGCTGATTGTTCTGATTTCGGTTGCCGCCGCCTATTACATGGCGTTTTTTAACGTGGTGATTGGCTACGGCATTGTGGCTTCGGTGATGACGACTGACACCGATCTCTCCAGAGAGGTGATTGGTTACCATTTCATCCTGTGGATGGTGCTGGTCAGCGCGCTGCCACTGCTGATGATCTGGCGCAATAAGCTGAGCATGACGCTGAACGAACAGCTGCGTACGCCAGGACAGCGCCTGAAACCCACCCTGATCATGCTGCTCTGCGTGGCGCTGGTCTGGCTGCCGATTCGTTTTTTCGACAAGCTGCAGAAGCATAACGAAGAGATCACTAACATCGATCTGCCGAGTTACGGCGGTGTGGTGGCGCACTCTTATCTTCCTTCGAACTGGCTGGCGGCTGTGGGCCTGTTTGCCTGGACCCGCGTGGATGAGTCGCTGAACAGTCAGGAACTGCTGGATCCGGCGAAGAAGTTTACCTACGTCGCGCCTGCCGGGCTTGATGATACCTATGTGGTGTTTGTGATTGGCGAAACCACGCGCTGGGATCACATGGGGATGCTGGGCTATGAGCGTGACACTACGCCGAAGCTGTCGAAAGAGAAGAACCTGGTGGCATTCCGGGGCGAGTCCTGTGATACCGCGACCAAGCTGTCACTGCGCTGCATGTTCGTGCGCGAAGGCGGCACTATGGATAATCCGGGCCGCACGCTGAAAGAGCAGAATGTGTTTGCGGTGATGAAAGAGCTGGGCTTCACCTCTGAGCTGTTTGCGATGCAGAGCGAAGTCTGGTTCTACGACAACATCAATGCCAACAATTTTGCCTTCCGTGAGCAGATTGGTTCAGAGAAGCGTAATCAGGGCAAAGCGGTGGATGACATGCTGCTGGTGCCGGAGATGAAAGCGTCACTGGATCGTTTCCCGAAAGGTAAGCATCTGATTGTGTTGCACACCAAAGGTTCGCACTACCTCTATTCACAGCGTTATCCGCGCAGCTTCGCGAAATATCAGCCGGAGTGTATGGGCGTGGATGAGACCTGCAGCAAAGCGCAGTTGATCAACGCTTATGACAACTCGGTGCTGTATGTCGATAGCATGCTGGATAGCGTGCTGGATCAGCTGCGTGATAAGAAGGCGATTGTCTTCTATGCCGCCGACCATGGTGAGTCGATTAGCGAGAATATGCATCTGCACGGCACGCCGCGTGAGATGGCTCCGCCTGAGCAGTTCCGGGTGCCGATGATGGTCTGGGCGTCAGATAAGTATCTGGAAGACAGTCAGAACCGCAGCAACTTTGAGCGTCTGCAGGCGCAGCAGCGTGTGGGCCGGACCCATCGCCACGTTGAGCTGTTCGATACCATCCTGGGTTGTCTGGGTTACACCTCGCCAGATGGCGGTATTAACCCGGCCAACAACTGGTGTCAGGCACCGGGTAATGGTCAGGCTAAACCGCTGTAATAGTGGTCGAAAAGGGTAAAGCAGGCGGCTGATTCCCGGTAACCGCGTGCTTTCCAGGCGATTGGCGGCAAAAGCATAAAAAGCGGTTGACGCTGATCGGGGGTAGCAGTAACATGCGCCCCCATCGGCGAGTAGCGCAGCTTGGTAGCGCAACTGGTTTGGGACCAGTGGGTCGGAGGTTCGAATCCTCTCTCGCCGACCATATTTAAGAAACCTGTCTGAAAAGACAGGTTTTTTTTCGTCTGAAGAAAAGAGGATGAGAACCTCCGAAGGAGGTTTGAGCCGAGCGTAGCGAGACAACGTTGCTTCAGCAACGGCCCGAAGGGCGCTGCTCGCAGAGCAGAGTCATCCTCTCTCGCCGACCATATTTAAGAAACCTGTCTGAAAAGACAGGTTTTTTTTCGTCTGTATAAAAGTGGATGAAAGGTACGGATTTACCGTTGAGCGGGCTTCAGGGAGCATACGCCAGGCAGACGCTGGGAGCCTCAGACGGCTAACAGATCCAAACCCGAGTGACGCTGACAGCAATGAACAATCTCAAGGCGAAGGGAACACGGGCAGAGGAGGAAAGCGTCCCACGCCATGGACGGCGTGGGCCGAGCGTCCATGGATGGTTTAAGCGCCTTTCCGATCTGACCGTGTTCCCGAAGCAGTCTCGATCTGACCGCTAAGCATTCACATTCTTACCACTGAGCGTCCAGGGATGGTTTAAGCGCCTTTCCGATCTGACCGTGTTCCAGAAGCAGTCTCGATCTGACCGCTAAGCATTCACATTCTTACCACTGAGCGTCCAGGGATGGTTTAAGCGCCTTTCCGATCTGACCGTGTTCCCAAAGCAATCTCGATCTTAACGCCACTCCCGCTTGCCATCTTCGCTATCTTCCAGAAAGTTCCAGTAAACCCCATCCACCGCGCATTCTGTTTACCAGCCGTTGTTATCATCACTTACCCGCTGGCAGGCCTTGCCATATAAGAGATGCGATCATAATTCGCGACACATTCTTCTTATGACCGAAAGCGGCAACATGCTGATTTCTTATGCTTCTTTACCAGCATATTCCGCTGGATGAACGTCATAACGCACGGTGAATCGTTCAGTTATTCAACATTTGCCGGTAAAAGTTTTAAGTTTTTTAGCGGTGAGAATCACTAGCGATAGAACAGCCATCCAGCACAATGCACGGAAATCAGACCAGCAGCGCTGTGCATTGTATGGCTTTTAGGCCGAAAGGGTTTTTATTACCGTTGCATGCTATCCCTCACACTCTGTGTAAATAAGTAACCGTTGTATTGACGTTCTTTGCAACTGTTGACAAATTGATGCGTCAATAAACGCGCAGTTACGGAATTTTCTGAATGCACCATCTGCATAAGAAAAAACAAAAAAAACGTAGCGTGCTTTAACCACCTGTTCGGTGGTACGCCTGAACCGCATAAAAAAATCAGAGGTCGGGCAATACACACAACATCACATCACAATGGAGCAAAAGCATGATCAACTCCCTGGCTAAATCCGGGATGCTGAAGGTCGGTCTGAGCCTGATTGCTATGACTGTCGCCGCCGGTGTTCAGGCAAAAACCCTGGTTTACTGTTCTGAAGGTTCTCCGGAAGGCTTTAACCCGCAGTTGTTCACCTCGGGCACCACCTACGATGCCAGCTCACGTCAGATCTACAACCGACTGGTTGAGTTCACTATCGGCACCACCGAACTGCACGCTGCGCTGGCAGAGAAGTGGGATGTCAGTGAAGACGGTAAAACTTACACCTTCCACCTGCGCAAAGGCGTGAAGTGGCAGACCACCAAAGATTTCAAACCGACGCGCGACTTCAATGCGGATGATGTGGTGTTCACCTTTGAGCGCCAGCTGGATAAAAACAACGCCTATCACGGCGTCTCCGGCGGCAGCTACGAATATTTCGAAGGCATGGACATGCCGAAGCTGATCAGCAAAATTGAAAAAGTGGACGAGAACACCGTGCGCTTTGTGCTGACGCGTCCTGAATCGCCGTTCCTTGCAGACCTCGGCATGGACTTCGCCTCGATTCTGTCGAAAGAGTACGCTGACAACATGCTGAAAGCGGGCACCCCGCAAAACGTCGACCTGAATCCGGTCGGTACCGGTCCGTTCCAGCTGCTGCAGTACCAGAAAGATTCGCGCATCCTTTACAAAGCTAACCCGGATTACTGGGGCACCAAGCCGAAAATCGATCGCTTAGTTTTCTCCATTACGCCGGATGCTTCAGTGCGTTACGCCAAGCTGCAGAAGGGCGAATGTCAGGTCATGCCCTATCCAAACCCGGCTGACATCGCGCGTATGAAGCAGGACAAAAACATCAACCTGTATGAGCAGGCTGGCCTGAACGTCGGCTATCTGTCGTACAACGTTGAGAAAAAACCGCTGGATAACCTGAAAGTGCGTCAGGCACTGACCATGGCAGTCAACAAAAAGGCGATTATCGAAGCCGTTTATCAGGGTGCAGGTCAGCCTGCTAAAAACCTGATCCCACCAACGATGTGGGGCTATAACGACGACGTAAAAGACTACGCCTACGATCCTGAGAAAGCCAAAGCGCTGCTGAAAGAAGCGGGCATGGCAGACGGCTTCTCAATCGACCTGTGGGCAATGCCGGTTCAGCGTCCTTACAACCCGAATGCGCGCCGCATGGCTGAGATGATCCAGAGCGACTGGGCGAAGATTGGCGTCAAAGCCAAAATCGTCACCTACGAGTGGGGCGAATATCTGAAGCGCGCCAAAGCAGGCGAGCACCAGACCGTCATGATGGGCTGGACCGGCGACAATGGGGATCCGGATAACTTCCTGGCCACCCTGTTCAGCTGTTCAGCGGCAAAAGATGGCTCTAACTACTCGCGCTGGTGTGATAAATCCTTTGAGGATCAGATTCAGCCAGCTCGCGCCACCGCCGATCAGGCGAAGCGCATCGAGTACTACAAGCAGGCACAGGTTGTGATGCATGACCAGGCACCGGCGCTGATGATCGCGCACTCAACGGTATACGAACCGGTCAGCAAGAAAGTCTCCGGGTACAAAGTCGATCCGCTGGGCGGACACTACTTTGCTCAGGTAGACATTAAAGAATAATTGTCGCCTTTTCCGGGGTGGCTGCGCGTCGCCCCGGCTTTATCTCCCTGTTTTACTGGAAACGGTAGAGGCGCAGCCTGTCTGCGTCGCGGTCGGGCCTACCCGATCGTCAGATGTAAGCAATAACTACCCTCGCGGCGACGGTCGCGCGGACAAGAGAGAACCCGGATTATGCTGCAGTTCATACTCCGACGTCTGGGCCTTGTCATCCCAACGTTTATCGGTATTACATTACTCACCTTCGCATTTGTTCACATGATCCCCGGCGATCCGGTACTGATCATGGCGGGCGAACGCGGTATTTCTCCTGAACGCCATGCACAGTTAATGGCGCTGTTAGGTCTGGATCAGCCGCTGTGGAAACAGTACCTGAACTACATTAACGGCGTATTACATGGCGACCTGGGCATTTCACTCAAGAGCCGCATCCCGGTCTGGGATGAGTTTGTTCCGCGCTTCAAAGCGACGCTGGAACTCGGCTTCTGCGCCATGATATTTGCCGTGGCCATTGGTATCCCGGTTGGGGTCATGGCCGCCGTGAAGCGGGGGTCGATTTTCGATCACACCGCCGTGGGGATCTCACTGACCGGCTACTCCATGCCGATCTTCTGGTGGGGCATCATGCTGATCATGCTGGTCTCGGTACAGCTCAACCTGACGCCGGTTTCCGGGCGGGTCGGCGACACCGTTTTCCTGGATGACACCATGCCGCTGACCGGCTTTATGCTGATCGATACCTTCTTCTGGGGTGAGCCGGGCGATTTCCACGATGCGGTGATGCACATGATTCTGCCTGCCATCGTGCTCGGCACCATTCCGCTGGCGGTGATTGTGCGAATGACGCGATCGGCGATGCTCGAAGTGCTGGGTGAAGATTACATCCGTACTGCGCGTGCCAAAGGCCTGACGCGGATGCGCGTGATCG
The DNA here is from genome assembly GCF_902706165.1 of Pantoea sp. 18059. Classification (NCBI taxonomy): domain Bacteria; kingdom Pseudomonadati; phylum Pseudomonadota; class Gammaproteobacteria; order Enterobacterales; family Erwiniaceae; genus Pantoea; species Pantoea sp. 18059. The sequence goes on along the minus strand of NZ_CACSJS010000008.1, from coordinate 113,890 downwards.
TAGTGCATGCGCTGCGAAACGCCATGCTGCCGGTGGTTACGGTGATCGGCCTGCAGGTCGGCACCTTGCTGGCCGGGGCGATTCTGACCGAAACCATCTTCTCGTGGCCGGGCCTGGGTCGCTGGCTGATTGAAGCGTTGCAGCGCCGTGACTATCCGGTGGTGCAGGGCGGGGTGCTGCTGACAGCAGTACTGATTATTGTGGTCAACCTGCTGGTTGATCTGCTGTATGGCGTGGTTAACCCGCGCATACGTCATAAGAAATAAGGGGGCATCATGTCTGTTGTTGATCCCGGCAGCGTTACCGTTGCACCCAAGCCGATGACCCCGTTTCAGGAATTCTGGCACTACTTTAAACGTAACAAGGGCGCCGTTGTGGGCCTGGTCTACATCATCATTGTGTTGCTGTGCGCCATTTTTGCCGATGTGCTGGCCCCGCATGCCCCTGCTGAGCAGTTCCGCGATGCGCTGCTGCATCCGCCGGTCTGGCAGGAAGGCGGCAGCTGGAGCTACATTCTGGGCACCGACGATGTAGGCCGCGATGTGCTGTCGCGTCTGATGTACGGCGCGCGCCTGTCGCTGCTGGTTGGCTGTCTGGTGGTGGTGCTGTCACTGATTTTTGGCGTGATATTTGGCCTGCTGGCCGGTTATCTCGGCGGCGTGGTCGATGCCATCATCATGCGTGTGGTCGATATCATGCTGGCGCTGCCCAGCCTGCTGCTGGCGCTGGTGCTGGTCGCCATCTTTGGCCCCTCAATCGTTAACGCCTCCATCGCGCTGACCTTTGTGGCGCTGCCGCACTATATCCGTCTGACCCGCGCGGCGGTGCTGGTGGAAGTGAACCGCGACTATGTGACCGCCTCCGGCGTGGCCGGTGCCGGTATGCTGCGCCAGATGTTTGTGAATATTCTGCCTAACTGCCTTGCACCGCTGATCGTGCAGGCTTCATTAGGTTTCTCCAACGCCATTCTCGATATGGCGGCGCTGGGCTTTCTCGGTATGGGTGCGCAACCGCCAACGCCGGAGTGGGGCACGATGCTCTCCGACGTCCTGCAGTATGCGCAAAGTGCCTGGTGGGTAGTGACCTTCCCTGGATTGGTCATTCTGCTTACCGTGCTGGCATTTAACCTGATGGGCGATGGTTTGCGTGATGCACTCGACCCGAAACTCAAGCAGTAAAGAGGCACCGAGATGGCGTTATTAAATGTAGACAAACTATCGGTGCATTTCGGCGACGATAAAGCACCGTTCCGCGCGGTTGACCGCATCAGTTATCAGGTTGAGCAGGGCCAGGTCGTGGGTATCGTGGGCGAGTCCGGCTCCGGTAAATCGGTGAGTTCCCTGGCGATCATGGGGCTGATCGATTTCCCCGGCAAGGTGATGGCTGAGAAGCTGGAGTTCAACCAGCGCGACCTGCAGAACATCTCCGAACGTGAGCGCCGCCAGCTGGTGGGTGCCGAAGTGGCGATGATTTTTCAGGACCCAATGACCAGCATGAATCCCTGCTACACCGTAGGTTTCCAGATCATGGAAGCGATCAAGGTGCATCAGGGCGGTAATAAACGCACCCGGCGTCAGCGGGCGATCGACCTGCTGAATCAGGTTGGTATTCCCGATCCTGCGTCACGGCTCGATGTCTATCCGCACCAGCTGTCGGGCGGCATGAGCCAGCGTGTGATGATTGCCATGGCGATCGCCTGTCGGCCTAAGCTGTTAATCGCCGATGAGCCGACCACGGCGCTCGACGTGACCATTCAGGCGCAGATCATCGAACTGCTGCTGGAGTTGCAGCGGCAGGAGAACATGGCGCTGATCCTGATTACTCACGATCTGGCGTTAGTGGCAGAAGCGGCGCACCACATTATCGTGATGTATGCCGGTCAGGTGGTGGAGAGCGGGAAAGCGACCGATATCTTTAAGGCGCCGCGCCATCCTTATACGCAGGCGCTGCTGCGTGCGCTGCCGGAGTTTGCGGCCGATAAAGCACGCCTGGCCTCGCTGCCTGGCGTGGTTCCGGGCAAGTATGACCGCCCGATTGGCTGTCTGCTTAATCCACGCTGCCCCTATGCGACTGACCTTTGTCGTCAGGAAGAACCTGAACTGCGCACCATTCCAGGACGCCAGTCCAAGTGTCACTATCCGCTGGACGATGCCGGGAGACCAACTTATGAGTCATGAAACCACGAAAGATCAGTTCCTGCTGCAGGCGATTGATCTGAAGAAGCACTACCCGGTGAAGAAGGGGCTGTTTGGTCAGGAGCGTCTGGTCAAAGCGCTGGATGGCGTCTCTTTTAATCTGGAACGCGGCAAAACGCTGGCGGTGGTAGGCGAGTCAGGCTGTGGTAAATCCACGCTGGGCCGCCTGCTGACGATGATTGAAACCCCGACCGAAGGGCAGCTTTACTGGCACGGTCAGGATCTGCTGAAACATGATCCCCAGGCGCAAAAGTTGCGTCGCCAGAAAATCCAGATCGTGTTCCAGAACCCGTACGGCTCACTCAATCCGCGCAAAAAAGTAAGCCAGATTCTGGAAGAGCCGCTGGTGATTAATACCCAACTGACCAGAGCGGAACGCCGCGAGAAAACGCTGGAGATGATGGCAAAAGTCGGTCTGAAAACCGAGCACTACGACCGCTACCCGCACATGTTCTCAGGCGGGCAGCGTCAGCGTATCGCCATCGCGCGTGGGCTGATGCTCGATCCGGACGTACTGATTGCCGATGAGCCGGTTTCGGCGCTCGACGTGTCGGTGCGTGCCCAGGTGCTTAACCTGATGATGGATCTGCAGCAGGATATGGGGCTCTCTTATGTCTTTATCTCGCACGATTTGTCGGTGGTGGAACACATTGCCGATGAGGTGATGGTGATGTATCTCGGCCGGTGCGTAGAGAAGGGCAGCAAAGAGGCGATTTTTGCCAACCCGCGCCATCCTTATACCCAGGCTTTGCTGTCAGCGACGCCGCGTCTGAATCCTGACGACCGTCGTGAGCGCATTAAGCTGACCGGCGAACTGCCCAGCCCGCTTAATCCGCCGCCGGGCTGCGCCTTTAATGCACGCTGCCACCGACGTTTTGGCACCTGCGTGCAGTTGCAGCCGAAGCTGAAAAACTATGGCGGACAGGAGATTGCCTGCTTCGCGGTTGATCAGGATGAAAATCAGCCAGTGGGTGCGGCAGAGAAAGTCAGTTGAGCAATCACCTGGCCCCCAGCCGAAGGCTCCTTTCTGGAGCCTTTTTTTATCTCAACTCAGCTGCAAGCCGCACTGCTGGCAGGTCAGCGAGCACTTTCTGGTTATTCCTCCTCTTTTTCCGTTATCAGTCTTAACCTGTTTTCCTTCTGGCGATATTTGCAGTGAAAAAAGATAAATAGCCTCAATCACTTATGGCAGAAATGCGATTTTTTTGCGCCTGCGGCAGCCTGAACGCTCTTTGAAAGGCTGTTTACAGGAGTCAGCCTGGCAGTGCCAGAGGTTGTAAGAGCGGTATTTTCAGAAAAATTATTAAAACAGTGCTAATGAATTTAACTTAAGTATTACTTATTAATTATCAGCGGCAATGACTCAGAAAAGGCTTTCTTCCGCCACTATTGAATCTTTATGATTAAACAATTTGATTGAAATTGCTTTTTTTGTAATCAGGTTTTTCTGACTGATATTAAAGGGATGTGTTATATTCCAGGAAAATTCCCACCTTGTTGCAGGCCATGGCCAATGAAGAATAATTACGATGATTTGCAGCGTTTTAAAGAGAAAACGCAAACGCTCGACATCGACTTTAAAGATATGTCTGGCCAGACGCAGGAAGCGGCGGAACACAGTAAATGGGCATTGATTCGCCAGCTGGCGAAAGAAGAACATCAGACACCGTTTGGCGGCGGCGAGCGTATTGACCTGCCGCAACCTCAGCCGCTGCGTGGTGATGAGTTTACGGCTCCACCGCCTGGGGCTCCGGCACGACATGCCGCACTCACTGCGCAACCGGCAATTGCAGCCCGCACCTCGATTCTCGATAGCCTGTCAGGCAGTAACCTGCCAGCAACCAGCACGACTGAACGCGGTCCTTCATCACTCTTTCCGCCACCGCCGCCACTGCAAAAAGTGGCCGTGGCTGAGCCTGCGACCACGCTGCGTGCTGAGCCGGTCCGGCCTGCCACCGTGGCGGAGCTTCAGCCCGTCGTCGCACCCACCGCCACCCATTCTGAGCCAGGACGATTTGGTGCGCTGTTCCGCTCGCGCGAGATTAATCTGCCGAAAGAAACCTTACTCAAACCGTTACTGGAGAAGATTGCGCTATGCCATTAGTTTGTGTGTGCTCGCCGAAGGGGGGCGTGGGGAAAACCACGCTGGCGGCGAATCTGGCCTGGAGTCTGGCGCGTTCCGGTAGCAAAGTTCTGGCGATTGATTTTGATGTGCAGAATGCACTGCGTCTTCACTTTGGCGTGCCGCTTCATGATGGCCGCGGATTTGTGGCGCGCTCAGAAGAGCAGGCGGACTGGAGCCAGTCGATTCTTACCACTGGCGGCAATATCTTTGTGCTGCCCTATGGCGACGTCACGGAGCCGCAGCGCGAACGGTTCGAAGAGAACCTGATGAAAGATCCCCACTTTATTAAGCGCGGTCTGGATACGGTGCTCAATTATCCCGGTCTGGTGATCGTGGCTGATTTCCCGCCGGGCCCGGGCCCCGCCCTTAAAGCAATGACGGCGCTGGCCGATATGCATTTAGTAGTGATGTTAGCCGATACCGCATCAGTATCGTTATTACCGCAGATTGAAGAGAACCGGATGATCGGTAAGCCTCTCAATAATAAGCAGGGTCACTATTTCATCCTTAACCAGTGTGACAACCGCCGGAATATCAATCGCGATGTCACCGCGTTTATGCAGCAGCGCCTGGGCGATAATTTACTGGGCGTGGTTCACCGTGATGAAAGTGTGGGTGAAGCCAATGCTTCGCAGCAGTCTGTTTACGATTTCAGTCCCGCCTCCGCAGCGGCATTTGATATTGAACTGATCGCGAAAAGGGTCAGCAGCATTCTGAATATCACCGTGGGTAATGGCGAAGTTCAGGCTCCCATCCGCACAAACCACTTTTAGTCGGCTTCCGCCAGGCGACTGACTTACACAGCTCTTCTCAGGGTGAATCATGAGTAAAATCGGGTTTTACCTGCTGCTGCTGCTGGTGCTTGCACCCGTTGCGGCGGTGATCATCATTACGCCAATGGACAGCCAGAAACAGTATATTTTTGGTCTGATCAGCATCGGCATGATGTTTTTATTGGGTTTCAGCAAGAGCCGCAAAATAACGGTGGTGATGGTGGTTCTCTCTGCGCTGATGTCCAGCCGCTATATCTGGTGGCGGACCACCGAGACGCTGCACTTTAATTCCGAAGTTGAAGCTATCTTAGGCATTGGCTTATATCTGGCGGAGCTGTACGTCTGGCTGATCTTAATTCTTGGCTTCCTGCAAACCACCTGGCCATTAAAACGCACCATCGAACCCTTACCGGACGACACCAGCCTGTGGCCGACGGTCGATATTTATGTGCCTTCCTACAATGAAAGTCTTGATGTGGTGCGCGACACCGTACTCGCGGCGCAGTGTATCGACTACCCGCGTGACAAAATCAGGGTCTATCTGCTGGATGATGGCAAGCGCAGCGAGTTTGCCCGCTTTGCGGCGGATGTCGGCGTGGGTTATATCACCCGTGACGACAACAAACATGCCAAAGCCGGGAACCTCAACCATGCGATGAAAATCACCAAAGGTGAGCTGATTTGCATCTTCGACTGCGACCACGTGGCGACGCGCACCTTCCTGCAGGCGACGGTCGGACCGTTCCTGAAAGATCCAAAGCTGGCGCTGCTACAGACGCCGCACTACTTCTATTCTCCCGATCCCTTTGAGCGTAACCTGCGCGCCGCACGCAGCATTCCAAACGAAGGCTCGCTGTTTTATGGCCCGGTGCAGCAGGGTAACGATAACTGGAATGCCACTTTCTTCTGTGGCTCCTGTGCGGTTATCCGTCGTTCAGCGCTGGAAGAGATTGGCGGTTTTGCCGTTGAAACCGTGACCGAAGATGCACACACCGCCCTGAAAATGCAGCGACTGGGCTGGGGCTCAGCCTTTTTGTCGATCCCGCTGGCTGCCGGTCTGGCAACAGAACGTCTGGGCCTGCATATCATTCAGCGTACCCGCTGGGCGCGTGGCATGACGCAGATTTTCCGCGTCGATAATCCGCTGTTTGGCCGTGGCCTGAAGTGGCAGCAGCGTCTTTGCTATCTCAACGCCATGCTGCATTTCCAGTTTGGCCTGCCACGCGTTGCCTTCCTGACCGCACCGCTGGCTTACCTGCTGTTTAACCTGAATATTATTCACTCATCGGCGTCGCTGATCTTTGCCTATGTGCTGCCCCATCTGGTGATGTCGCTCTACGTTAACTCACGGATGAATGGCCGTTTCCGTTACACCTTCTGGGGTGAGATTTATGAGACGGTGATGTGCTTCCATCTGGTGATCCCGACCATTCTGACCCTGTTGTCGCCAAAACATGGCAAGTTTAACGTGACCGATAAAGGCGGCGTGCTGGATCAGGGCTTCTTCGATTTCCACATCGTGCGTCCGCATGTGATTGTGGCGCTGCTGCTGGGCATTGGCATTGTAGCCGGCGTGGTGCGCGCCGTGATGCATGACTATTTTGGCGTCGATCCTTACGTAATCGCGCTCAACGTCGGCTGGGCGATCTTCAGCCTGATCATTCTGATGGCGGCAATTGCCGTGGCGCGCGAAACCAAGCAGGTGCGTAAAACCATCCGTGTTGAAGTGCAAATCCCGGCGATTATTCATTACGCCAGCGGCATTTCATCGCGCACCCAGACCAGCAACCTTTCGATGGGCGGCGCGCAGCTTGATGCACCTGATGGACGTCATGAAACTGATGAGATTGAAGAGATTGATCTGCTGCTGAAATCCGGCGCGATCACTATCCCGGTCAGTCAGATTTCCGGCGATGATGAGAGCATCCGTCTGCGCTTTGAGGCGATGCCGCTGGCGCGTCGTCGCGAACTGGTCCGTGTGGTGCTGGCTCGTGCTGATGCCTGGATTCAGCCGGAGTATAAGCAGGACAACCCGCTGATTTCGCTAGGCACTATTATCCGTACCGTCTTTGAGCTGTTCTGGCTGACCTGGAAAGGCCGCCACGATAAACGTAAAAATGTCGACCCGGTTGCCGCGGCGGCGAAAGAGGATGGGGCGGCATGAAGATCCTGACGCAAACTCTGCTGGCCAGTTCACTGACCGCAGCGTTATGGCTGACGCCCGCTGGCGCGGAAACGCCGGTTGCTACTGATAACAGCAGTGCTGCGCCGGTAAACAGTTCAGCCCCGACGCCGCCTGATGCTGCTTCCACCACGCAGCCTGCCAGTGCGCCGGTAAACAGTCCGGCTCCGATGCCGTCTGATGCTGCTTCCAGCATGCAGCCTGCCGATGCCACCGTCAGTGCACCCGCGACAAATCAGGCTCCGGCCAGCGATGCCACCGTCAGTGCACCCGCGACAAATCAGGCTCCGGCCAGCGATGCGGCATCTGTGGCACCCATAAATAATGGTTCCACCCAGACGGCTGGTTCAGACCAGGTAGCCGCCCCGGTCAGCGGTGGAGAGTCTGCAATGCCGTCAGTGTCACCTGCGGCAAATGCGCCATCTGCGACACCGTCCGCAGAATCTGCACCGGCATCGGCGCCACAGAGTGCATCACCCAATGCCATGGCACCCCCGGTGAACGCCTCTTACGCCCCAGGTAGCGAGGCGACATCACAAACTCAGCCATCTTCAGTGACCGGTGACGCGACCTCAACGCCTCAGACCGCGTCATCGACCGGTGAGGCGGCGGCTTCTGCCCAGACCACCGCGCCGATGGCCGCCACCGGCGCGGTAACCCAGGACAGCAGCGCGCTGTCCGCGGTGCCCCTGCCGCAGGGCCTGAGCAGTGCCGATCCCGCGCTGGCAGCGGCCGCCAGTGCGCTGCCCTACGCGCCAGGTCAGGTAGCTGCACCGGTTGCAGAAGCGCAGCCGCCGATCGCGGCTGCCATCAATCAGCCAATCAGTAGTGTTATTTCAGTGGCCCAGATGGGCCAGTCGCGCGGCATCACGCTGACCGGCGGCCAGCTTCAGTCGGGCATCACCTTTACCCTGCCCGGCGATGAAGTCATCACCAATGCGCGACTTAATCTGACGCTGCGCGTCTCAGCTGCGCTGGCGGCACGCAATACGTCGCTGCAACTGATGCTGAATGGTCAGCCGCTCGGCACGCTGCCGCTGGGTGCGACGGACAGTGATGTCAGCGACTATGAGCTGGATATTCCGGCGGCGATGGTGGTGTCGGCGAACAATCTGAGTTTTAAAATCAATGATGCGGACAAGTTGCTGTGTGAAAGAGAGAGCGCACAGCAGTATCAGGTCACCATTCTGCCGAACACCTCGCTGCACCTTGAGGGTCAGAAGCTCAATATCGGCACCAGCCTGCGTAATTTCCCGCGCCCCTTCCTGGATCCTCAGCGGATGACGGCGTCCACCGTGACGGTGGGCTTTGCCAGTCATGTTTCAGCCGATGCTGTCAGCGCGGCGGCACTGGTGACATCCTGGCTTGGCATTCAGAGTGATTATCGCGGCATCCGTTTCCCGGTGGTGCGCGGCGAACTGCCGGAACACAACGGCATCCTGTTTGGTCATCCTGGTGACCGGATCGGCACCCTGACTTTCCCGGCCAGTAACGGTCCGATGTTGCAGGTGGTGGATAATCCCAATAATCCGGTTTACAAATTGCTGCTGGTCAGTGGCAACAATGAGGAGCAGTTGCGTCAGGCGGCGAACCGTCTGACGACGCAGCCACTGACGACGGATGAGAGTCATCTGCAGGTCCCCGCACAGACTATTGCAAACCGCAAACCTTACGATGCCCCGCGCTGGATTAACACTGACCGTCCGGTACGACTGAGCGAACTGCTGCGTAAAGATCAGAGTCTGACCAGTAGCGGCATCTGGCATGATGCGCTGCGTGTTAACTTCCGCGCCGCGCCTGATTTGTTCCTGTGGGATGGCGACACAGTGCCGGTCAATCTGCACTATCGCTTCCCGTCCGAAAGCTGGATCGATGAGGATAATTCCTTCCTTAACGTCATGCTCAACGGCACTTTCCTGCGCAATCTGACGGTGAACAAAGTCGGCCTGCTGGAGAACGCCTGGCACCGTCTGGGCGGTGATGCGCGTCAGGAGCAGTATCAGCTTAATCTCGAACCCTACCTGATCTATGGCGATAACCAGCTGGCGCTCTACTTCAATATCAAACCGCGGGCTGATGCGCCCTGCGGTGTGTTACTGAACAACAACATCAAGAGCCGGATTGAAGAGGATTCATGGATCGATCTGAGCCATACCCGTCACTTCAGCATGCTGCCGAACCTCTCTTACTTTGTGGGTGCCTCTTTCCCGTTCTCACGTCTGGCCGATTTCAGCCAGACCACGCTGCTGCTGCCGGAAACGCCCAGCGATGCTGAACTGTCAACGCTGCTGGATCTGGCGGCGCGGGCTGGTAAAGCCACCGGTCTGGCGCTGACACAGAATCAGGTACTGTTTGGCCTGCCGACTGGCGGAACCCATCTGGCGCGCATACAGCAGAGCGATCTGCTGGCGGTGAGCACCACCGGCAACAGCGCCTTTAATCAGGCGATGCTGGCGGCTTCCCCTTATGACGCCACCAGCAGCACTTTTGGGGTGAAAGAGCCTGACACGCTGGAAAAATTACGCGGCTGGCTGACCGGTGACTGGAGCCGTCAGCAGCTGGATGCCGATCGTTACTTCTCCTCCAACGAAGCGTGGCGAGGCTTCCTCAGCTACCGATCGCCATGGAACCGCGATCGGCTGGTGGTGATGACGGTGGCAACCAGCGACGATCAGCTGTTGCGACTGCATAACGATTTGAGTTCAGCGCAGATTAACGCCGGCATTCGTGGCGATACCGCGATTATTACCGATGAAAACGGTATCCGCAGTTTCCGCGTCGGCGCGCAGTTCCCCAGCGGTGAGTTGCCCTGGTACATGATGGTGGTGTGGTATGCCAACCAGCACTCGGTGCTGCTGGCAGTGGCGGCGATGCTGCTCTCTGCGCTGGTGGGCAGTGCGGCCTGGGTGATGCTGAAGCGTCACGCCTGGCGACGTCTGAACCCAAAGCAGGACCGTGATTCCGGCAGGAAGTAAGGATAATAATAATGAAAAAAAATCTGTTAAGTGCCGGTATCCGTAAGGCGTTGCTGCTGGGCAGTGCGCTGGCCCTGTCACAGCCGCTGCTGGCGGCGGAAAGCGCCAACCCGGCGTTGCAGGCGCTGTTCGATCAGGCCTCTTACTGGCATCAGAAAGCGCATGACGACCTGGCGACAGCCTCACTGCAAAAGGTGCTGATGGTTGAACCCAACAACACTCAGGCGCTCTACCTGCTGGCGCTCTATTCACAGCAGGGGGGCGACACTGCGGCGGCGGCGCAGTATCGCGCCCGTCTGAGTCAGGTCTCCCCCAACGATCCGCATCTTGGCGAGCTGGATAACGCGCGCCAGATGCAGACCATTCCGCAGGCGCAGCTTGCGCTGGCGCGTCAGCAGGCGCGCAGCGGCAATATTCCGGCGGCGTTACAGACCTGGCGCAACACCTTCAGCGGCAATGCGCCACCACCCAGCGTCGCGGCAGAATATTATCTCACTATGGCGGGCGACCGTACGCTGCTGCCGCAGGCGGTTGAGGCACTGCGCCAGTTTGCGGCTCAGCATCCGCAGGACACCGGCGCGCGGCTGGCGCTGGGTAAAGCGCTGACCTATCAGGAACCGACCCGTCGCGAAGGCATTGAGGTGCTGAGTTCGCTGGCGAGCGGTAATCAGGATGCCGACCGCTCGCTGCGTCAGGCGCTGCTGTGGCTCGGTCCGCAGCCGTCAGATGCGGCGCTCTATCAGACCTGGCAGCAGCGTCATCCGCAGGACTCCGCCGTCATCGACTACTACCGTAAAAACGTCGGCGGCGCAGAAAAAGGGGCCGGATTCAGCGCGCTGAACAGCGGTGACGTCGGCGGTGCGCAGTCCAGCTTTGAAAAAGTACTGGGCGCCAATCCGCAGGATGCCGATGCGTTAGCGGGCATGGGCTATGTGGCCCAGCGAGCCGGACGTTATCAGGAAGCGGCGGATTATCTGCAGCGGTCTGCTCAGCTCGGCGGCGATCAGGGTTCATCGCGTCAGCAGCAGGCTGACGATGCGCGTTTTTATGCACAGCTGGCCAGCGCCCAGCAGGCACTGAAAAGCGGAGATACGGCGCAGGCGCTGACATTAAGCGAACCGCTGGTGCAGGCTGACGGCGAAAAAGGGCTGGCCGCCAGACTGTTCCGCGCCGACGTGCTGCGCCGCACCAATCAGCCGCAGCAGGCGGAGCAACTCTATCGCACTATTCTGCAAAGCGATGCGGATAACCGCAGCGCCAAAGAGGGGCTGTTCTACGTTCTGCGTCAGCAGAATCGGGGCACCGAAGCTAACACGCTGCTGGGGGCACTGCCGGACAGCGTGCGCCAGAGCGTCACGCCACGCGCCAATGAAGCCGACGCACTGCGTCAGCAGGCGAAGCGTCAGCTTGCAGCCGGTAACAACGCCGCTGCCATCGCGACGCTGCAGCAGGGCATTCAGCGCTATCCTACGGATGGCTGGCTGCGGCTCGATTTAGCCCGGCTCTATCGTCAGCAGGGCGACACGCTGCTGGCGGCTAACGTGATGCAGCCGGTGATGCGCAACGGGGCCAGCACCAGCGAACTGTATGCCGGTGCGCTTAACGCCAGCGAAAGCGGCGGCTGGCAGCAGGCCAGCACGTTGCTGTCGCGCATTCCCGCTAACGCTAAGACGGCGGCGATGCGTGAACTGGCGCAGCGGGTTAATTTCAATCTGCAGATGAGCACGGCCGACCAGTATCTGGCGCAGGGCGCGACGGCTGCCGCCGCCAATACCCTGAAGGCGCTCACGGTTAATCCACCCACCAACCCGGTTGATGCCGGAAACCTGGCGCAGAAGCTGGCGCAGGCGGGCGATCTCACCAGCGCCGTTTCGGTGGTGCGGACTAACCTGCAGCGTGGCGTGCAGGGCAATGCGGGCGATTATGCCGCGCAGATGACGGTACTGAATCAGGCGGGCCTCGGCAGTGAGGCGCAGCGCTTCCTCAGCAACCCGGAACTGCAGGCGCGCAGTACACCAACGCAACTGGCCGGTATTCGCAATGGCTATCTGATTAACGAAGTGGATCGTCTGCGGCAGCAGCGTCAGTACGCGGTGGCGTATGACAAGCTGATTGGTGCACTGCAGCAGGATCCGCAGAACCGCGATCTGATGTTCGCGATGGCCCGTCTCTACCAGGACGGCAAGATGAACCGGGATGCGGGCGTGGTCTATGACTACCTGATGACCCAGGATACGCCGACGCAGGATGCGCGCGTCGGGGCCATCAACGTCGCGCTGGCGCAGAACAATGTGCAGCGCGCTAATGAGCTGAGTCGCGGCCTTAACAGTACGACTCAGACACCGGATCGTCTGCTGCTGCTGGCGCGGGTCGCGGAAGCCAATGGCGAGCATTCTCAGGCGATGGCTTATCTGCGTTCAGCGCGCGGTCAGCTGATTGGCCTGCAGGGCGCGCAGCCTGGCAGCGTGCCGACCGTGGGCGGACTGGCGCTGGCGGATAATCCGTTTATCAACCGTGATACTTCGCCGGTGGGACGTTCACCATCCAGCTACGGCACCGTGCTGCCGTGGCAGGCGGCACCGGCGGGCGTTGCCGCTGGCGTGACAACGCAGGGCGAACCGGCCGCGGGCAGCGAAACCGTTGCTCAACAGTCACAGATTCTGCACGACGTCGACACCATGATAGATTCGCTGCAGGAAAAAACCGGCAGCTGGAGTCAGGGCATGGTGCAGGTGCGCGGGCGTGATGGCGAGTCGGGCCTGAGCAAGCTGACGGAAGCCAAAGCGCCGCTGACCTTCTCTACCGTGCCGTTTGAAACGGCGCGCCTCGACTTTACCGCCACGCCGGTCTCACTTACGGCGGGCAGTGGCGCAGCCGATGCCTGGCGCCGTTTCGGCACCAATGCGCTGAGTCAGGGCAGGGTGGTGGCTGCAGGCGGTGCAACGGTGAATGACCTGCCGAACGCCACCACCGATTCGCAAACCGCTTCGGGCGTGGAGCTGAATCTGGCGCTGAAGGGCGACAGCTATAAAGTGGATATCGGCAGTACGCCGCTGGGCCAGGATCTCAGTACTCTGGTCGGGGGCGTACAGTGGTCACCGAAACTCACCGACTTCCTGACGCTGATCCTGACCGGTGAGCGCCGCGCGATTACCGACAGCCTGCTCTCTTACGTCGGCGCAGAAGATAAAACCAGTGGCAAACGCTGGGGACGCGTCACGAAGAACGGCGCTAACGCCCTGTTAAGCTACGACAATGGCGATGCCGGCTTCTATGCTGGTGCGGGCGCGTACAGCTATCTTGGCGAGAATGTCGCCAGCAACAACAACCTGCAGGCAACTGCCGGTGCCTACGTTCGTCCGTTCCACACTGACGATCGCGAGCTGAAAGTGGGCATGAGCCTGTCGTGGATGGACTTCTCGAAAAACCTCAGCTATTTCAGCTACGGTCAGGGCGGCTACTTCAGCCCGCAGAACTACGCGTCGGTCTCCTTCCCGATAGAGTTCTCACGCAAGTTTGACGATTTAAAAGTCAATATTGGCGGTGCAGCCGGTTATCAGACCTACAGTCAGGATAAGAGCGCGTACTTCCCGTCGGATGCCAGCCTGCAGTCAGAGCTGGAATCCCTTGCCGCCAGCGGCAGCGTGAAAGACGCTTACTACTCCGGCGGCAGTAAAAACGGCATCGGCTACAACCTGCACGCCGGGGCGGACTACAAACTCAATAAAGATGTGACGATTGGCGGCCAGCTGGGTTATGACACCTTTGGTGACTACAACGAAAGCAGCGCACAGCTCTATGTCCGTTACCTGTTCGGAGAGAAGTAATGAGTGAGCATTCGGGGGTATCGCATCCGTATCAGCCGGGCTGGTTTGACCTGGTCAGCGTGCTGATTGACGGGATGATCGCCAACGCCGGTCAGCAGGAGGCGGAAGCCTTTCTCTATAAGATGGGGGAATCGCTGGCGACCCGCTATCCTTTGCCAGAGTCGCGTACCGTGCAGGATCTGGAGCGCGAGTGCAATCTGCAACTGGCGCGGTTTAACTGGGGCTTTGTGCAGCTTCAGCCGGAAGAGAAGGCGCTGCTGATTGCCTGTCACGCCTTACCGGCAGGCGACAACATCCACTCTCCGGCTGACTGGCAGGCGGCGTTTGGTGCGGTGATGGCCGGACTTTTTTCGGGCTGGTTGCAGGGCCAGGGCGGCAGCAGCATTGTGCCGGTTACGCTTGAACTCAACGATGGCAGCACGCTGCACTATCGATATCAATAGGATCGGAAATGAAACGTAATCCACTCTGGCGGGTCTGGCTCTGCTCTGTTTTACTGCTGGCCTGCAGCGCGCAGGCGAGTGCCAGCGGCTGGGAGACTTTTAAAAGTCGCTTTGTGACCTCAGAAGGGCGGATCACTGACACCGCCAATAACAACGTCAGTCATACCGAAGGCCAGGGTTATGGCATGTTGCTGGCGGTGGCCAACGACGATCGCGCCACCTTCGATCGGCTGTGGCAGTGGACGCGCAGCCAGCTGCGTAATCCGCAGACCGAGCTTTTTTACTGGCGCTACGTGCCGGGCAGTGACAACCCGGTCGCCGACAAGAATAACGCCGCGGATGGCGATGTGTTGCTGGCCTGGGCACTACAGCGTGCTGCACAGAAATGGCAGGTGGAGAGCTACCAGCAGGAATCTGACCGTATTCAGCGCGCCATTATCAGGCTGGATGTCACGAGCTTTGGCGGCCACACCGTGATGTTGCCGGGTGCGCAGGGCTTTAACAAAGTCAGTTATGTGGTGCTCAATCCCTCTTACTTCCTGTTTCAGGCGTGGCGCGAGTTTGGTGAACACAGCCATCTTCAGGTCTGGGATAAGCTGATTAACGATGGCTTTGATCTGCTGGGTAAGCTGAGCTTTGGCAAAACCGGGCTGCCAATGGACTGGGTCGCACTGAATGCCGACGGTTCGGTTGCCCCGGCCGTCGGCTACTCGAACCGCTTCAGTTACGATGCGATTCGCGTGCCGCTGAACATCTGGTGGTATGACCCGCACAGTCTGGCACTGGTGCCGTTTCAGCGCGTCTGGCAGGGTTACAGCCGCATGCTGACACCCGCCTGGTTCGACGTGCTGGCGAATGCCCCAGCACCTTACCATCTTGAGGGCGGACTGCTGGCGGTACGTGACCTGACGCTGAATGAAACCGGCTATCTGAGCGATAAGCTGGCTGCGGATCAGAACTACTTTTCTGCCAGTCTGCAGTTGCTGACCTGGCAGGCGTTTCAGGAGAAGCGCTGATAACTGGCAGAATGGCGGCACTGGCCGCTATTCTGCCATCGACAGCCACGCGCTCAACAGGGAGCAGGCGCCGCGCCTGACCCGCCATTAACTGCCGGGTCACGGCTCTGCAACCCGGCGGTTACGCGTTACTGCGGATAGGCGACCCAGTCGCCGCCGTTCAGCCTGATCCAGGGTTTGCCCTGATACATTATCACCACTGCACCGTCATTTTCCGACACCACCGGCGTCTGTGGCAGCTTGTCAGTCAGCACCGACATATTCACATTCGGGGCATTAAATACCTGCCCATCTACGACGCGCGACACAATCTCTGACAAGGCCAGCAGGCTGGTCGGCGCATCAATGTTCAATGGCTGAGCCTGATGCGGCGCCTTCATTCCGACGAACTTAATGCCTACCGGTACGTGAGTAATATCCGGGCTGGGAATATCGCGCAGTCCGGACATCTGCATTTTGTCTCCCTGCAGCGCGGCACCGTGCTCGGGCACTACCAGTACCATGACGCGGCGGCCCGACTTCTCCAGTTGCGTCATAAAGGCATCAAGCTGATCGAATAGTAGTTGCGCGCGCGGTTTCCACGGTGCCGTTTTGGTGCTGCCGAGCTCACGGGTGCCGTCGTGTAGCGGGATCAGATTGTAGAAAGTGGCGCTGCGTGCATCGCTGCTTTTGCTGCGATCGTCCAGCCAGCGCTGCATCAGTTGCGCATCGTTGAATACCGGCGAGCCGTCGAATGATGTCAGTTCTGGTGCGATACCCGCCTGTGACATCAGCGGTGCCTGAATATCGCCGCCCTCGCGCACTTCCTTCAGGTAGTTACCGAATACGCCAGTGTGATCCATCATCAACTGCTCTTTAAAGCCCAGCTTCGCCAGATTGTCGAACAGATAGCAACGCGGATCGGCAGGTTTATAGAGATCGCTATGCGAGGTCTGGCCACAACTGGCACGCAGCAGTCGGATACCCGCCGGTCCGCTGTAGCTGGTCGCGGCGTTGTAATTGCTCAGCATGATGTCGAAATGCTGCCACAGCGGATGGTTACGCAGCTGAGAAGCATCCATATCAGACCAGGCGAGCGAACAGATATTGATCACCAGGATGTCGAAAGGCTGCGAATCGGCGGGCAGATTGTCGGGAAAATGCGTCACGCGCTGGCGTTCACTTTCATGAAAGCGGTTCAGCCAGGCGGTGAGATTCGCGCTGGTCGGCGGCGCAGACTGCTCCAGTCCATCCGGCGTGGCGGCTGGCTGGCCGCCGCTGGGTGTCTGATTCAATACGACCTGTGGCGTAGCCGTCCGGGTCGGCAGCAGCGACATCGCCGGGCCAGCAATCGTCAGCACGTTAAGCCAGATCAGCATCAGGGAAACCAGCACCGTGATGCGAACCCATTGTGAAACAAACAGATAGAGAACCAGCAGTACAAAGGCGGCTCCCACCATTTGCCAGTTAATAAAGCGATCGGCCAGGTCGAGCAGATAGGCCGCAGAGAAGCCCGCCAGCTGATCGCCCTGGCTGAGTATGCTGCTGAGTCCTGGCAGCCAGGTGTCGTGCCAGAACAGCGCGATGCCAACCGGAATCGAGATCAACTGGCGGATGCGATGCAGGCGCGCCGAGGGTAACGGAAAAAGCAGCCAGGCGAGAAACACCAGATTGCTCAGGGCGTGAAAATTGAGATAGCCATACCACAGCAGGCCGAACTTCAGTAAAAAGTAGAAATTCCAGCCGCCCAGTCCGCGCCAGGAGGACCAGAAGCGGGAAGAGGAGGCCGCCGCGGGTTGATCAGTATTCATTAATTTTTTCTATCCGTTTCAGAGGATTGACGCTGCCAGTGACCTTCCGATTTAAGCGCGCGCGCTGGCAACAGACGATTCATGATGCCGTTCCAGCGACGGGGTGGCCATTTTTGATATAATGGCTTTAAAAACAGCAGGATAACCAGAATAAGTAGCGCAATTTGTACCCAGTCCATCAGATTCATCAGGCTTTGTTCTCCGGCAGTAAAGTGATGGGCTGCGGTGCAGCGCGTTCATGTGTTTCAGGCCGGCTCTCAACGGCGGCGCGGGCCGTCTCTGATACCGGAGCCAGATCCTGAATTGCCATCGGCGTCAGTTTCTTAATATTGCTGACTTCCGCGAGGATCTGATTATCTTCAAACCAGACCATCCGGTTAGCAAACAGCTCGTCGTGAGGCAGAGAAAAAATATATTTCAATGCCTTATCAAGGTCGTTATAGCGGCAGGAAGAGAGGAAAAGGATGACACGATCTTCCAGTACCGTGACCAGGTCGCCAAAGCGGCGCGGTTTACAGAGCGTCAGGATTTGCTGAGGCTTAAGCTGTGGCACAGGCCGCAACGCGACCAGCAGGCCCTTATCATTTTCCGGCAGCAGGGTATTGCTGATCAACTGGCCGACTGACTGACAGAAGGCATCGAGACGCAGGTAGCCTTTCTCATGCAGAGGCTGCAACGAAGCGGTTAACGCCTCAAGACTGGCGGGAACGCGACGGTTAAACACCTGTCCCTGAAGGCCCTCCAGCGTGGTCAGAAAGCGCGACATTGTGGCGTTGGTCGGGACGATGGCGTTTACACCGCAGGCCAGCAGCAGACGTTCGTCGCTATAACGCAGGCTGGCACCCATCTCGCGCACCACAATTTTCAATCCGTTGCCGCGTGTACGACGCAGGCTGTGCACCATCTTCGCCAGTTCGTTGATATATTCGCTGCGGGTCAGGCTGAAAATCACCGTTGCGGCATTGGCCTGCTGCGCCCGCAACCAGACCTGCTCATTATCCTCGAACAGTTGCCACTGGCGTGAAAGCGGCGGCGCGCCCTCCAGCACGATGTTGTCCGCAAGATAATGCTGCTCATCGTTGAGGCTCAGTGGTTCCTGCTTTTCATTTAAGGTAAAAAATCGCTCATTTTCACAGCCCAGACGTATTGCCCGATCGGCAAGCAGGCGTTCCGCGGCATACCACCAGTTAATTCGATACTGCCAGATATCCTGCTGAAAGCTCAAATGCGCAACGCCATCCAGCTGACGAAAATAACGCTGAAGATGATTACTCAGATTTATTATTGTGGTGCCGGAGGTCACGATTAAAAGGGTGAGCTTTCTTTTATGCAGCGTCTGACGCATGCCCTTTATCCAGCGGGATAATTCTGCGTCATCAAGCTTATCCCATTGCGCTGCGCTGCTATTAAATATCACCAACCCATTTTTACTGCCGAGCGTGCGCAGAAAATCACTTTCCAGCTGCAACAAACTGCCTTTGCTTTTGGAAAGAGAAAACAGCGGAATACGATCGGGTCCGCCAGGTGGGTCGGGCGTCAGCAAATCACGCGGCGGCTGGTCAGCGCTGATCAGCGTTACGGCCTGCTGATGTGAAATTACCTGTCGAATAAAAGTGCGGGCGTCATCCTGCCGCGCACAGGTCACCCAATAACAGCCAGGCGTTTGCAATGCCGTTAATTCAGGCTGAACATGCAACAGCCCCAGCGAAAAAGAATTTTTCATATTGAATTCGTTATTTTTCCAGTCCAGGCTAGCTTATTATAGACAGGCCGGGATGTAACCTGAGAAATTTAAACATTGCTAATCACAGGCCGGCTCACATTGTTCTGCAATTGCCGCGTTTCTGGAAATATTTTTCAACTTTCCTTTACGCGCAGTCGGTCATCCTGAGTGTGACGTTGTTTTATTTTTGGCGAACAGTAATGAAAAACCACAATCTCTATAACCCTGTTGCCGCTGATGGCGATCGTCAGGATGATATTAGCGCGTTGCGCGATGCGTTTTCTTTGCACTCTTTCCGCTATGTCGACATTGCGCGTGAAGAGCGCCTGAAAGCGATCGTGTCGCGCTGGCCGCTATTAGCGGAAACCCTTGCCAGCCAGTCTGAGACCGATCGCTGATGCCACAGATCGCGCTTCAGGGCGTACGGGGCGGCGTCGGCACGACTTCTCTTTGTGCCGGATTAGGCTGGGCGCTGGCGGCACTCGGCGAACGAGTATTGTTGATCGATGGCTCCCCGGTCAGCCAGCTCGGCGTGCATTTTAATCTGCCCGCTCAGCAGGATAATGGCTGGATGAAAGCACTGTGTGAGGGCGGTGACTGGCAGCACAGCGGGCTTCGCTATCCCGATGGTCCTGATTTGCTGCCTCACGGGGTGCTGTCCCATCAGCATGCTTTGACTATTGCCAGACAGAATGAGGCGATCGCCGCGCCGCTGCTCCAGGCATTGCCGGACCTGCGGGCGCGCTATCAGTGGATTATTTTCGATCTGCCTGCCGATACCCTGCCCTGGCATGAAACGCTCTATCCCACGCTGGACAGCCTGCTGTGCGTCACTCAGCCAGACGCGAATTGCCATTTACGGCTTAGCCAGCGCCAGTTTCCGGCGCGCACTCGTTTTATTATCAATCAGTTTAATGCCAACAGTCGTCTGCAGCAGGATCTGCATCAGCTCTGGATGGCCTCGCTGAATCCGCTGATACCGCTGCTGATCCACCGGGATGAGGCGCTGGCAGAAGCGCTGATGATGAAGCAGCCGGTCGGTGAATACCGGCCACATGCGTTGGTCAGTGAAGAGATCATCACGCTGGCAAGCTGGCTGCTGCTCAATCTGAATGGAGTGAGCTCTTGAATCCGTTGTGCTGGCTGTTAACAGCGCCCGCCTGGCAATCGCTGCACAGGGGCTATACCACCGCGCGAGGCAATGGCGCGTCCCGCTTCGCCAGTGCACTCCATCTGTTCTGGTCGGTGCTGGGCCTGATGCTGCTTCGCTTCGAAACGCCGGGCTGGCAGCGGATTATTCAGCAGCGCCGCCGGCTCTATCCGCACATTTCGCCGGAGCGGCCGCGACCGCTGGATATCCTGCGTTATCTGATCCAGACGCTGTGGCTTTTGGTGATCCTGCCGCAGAGCGATCGCGCTCGTGGCGGTTTCCGTGGCCTCGGTGCGCTGTCTGGCTGGCGCCACCATGGCTACCGCTGGCTGGACAAGGCGGTTGCCCAATCACAGACCCAGGGAATCGATGTGCGCATCGAACACTGGCTGAAGCGGCTGTCGCCGCTGGTGCGACGCAGCCTCTTCGCCGTCACTGCCCTGTTTGCCACGTTGCTGGCGCTGCTCTGTATCAGCCAGCCGTTTGGCCTGATGACGCAGTTTATCTTTGTGGTACTGCTCTGGAGTCTGGCGATGCTGGTACGACGCATCCCGGGGCGTTTCCCGACCATGATGCTGATTGTGCTGTCGCTGACCGTATCGTGCCGCTACCTCTGGTGGCGCTATACCTCGACGCTGAACTGGGACGATCCGCTGAGTCTGGTGTTTGGTCTGCTGCTTATTGCGGCAGAGACCTACGCCTGGGTGGTGCTGGTGCTGGGCTATTTTCAGACGCTCTGGCCGCTTAACCGTCAGCCGGTGTCGATGCCTGTCGATCGGGATCAGTGGCCAGGCATCGATCTGCTGGTGCCAACCTACAACGAACCGCTCAGCGTGGTCAGACCCACCATCTACGCTGCTATGGGGATCGACTGGCCGAAAGACCGCCTGAATATCTATCTGCTCGACGACGGCGACCGGCCGGAATTCCGCGACTTTGCCGCCAGCGTGGGTATCAACTATGTCGTCCGTCCCACCCATGAGCACGCCAAGGCCGGCAATATCAATCACGCGCTGAAAAAGTACTGCCGCAGCGAATTTGTGGTGATTTTCGACTGTGACCATGTGCCGACGCGCGCCTTTTTGCAGATGACCATGGGCTGGTTTATTAAAGATCCCCGGCTGGCGATGATGCAGACGCCACATCACTTCTTCTCGCCTGATCCGTTTGAGCGCAATCTCGGGCGGTTTCGTCGTACGCCCAATGAGGGTTCGCTCTTTTATGGGCTGGTGCAGGACGGTAATGATACCTGGGATGCCACCTTTTTCTGCGGCTCCTGCGCCGTGCTGCGCCGCAGCGCGCTGGATGAAATTGGCGGTATTGCGGTGGAAACCGTTACTGAAGATGCCCATACCTCGCTGCGGCTGCACCGGCGCGGCTACACTTCGGCCTACATCCGCATTCCTCAGGCGGCCGGACTGGCGACCGAAAGTCTGTCAGCGCATATCGGACAGCGCATCCGCTGGGCACGCGGTATGGTGCAGATCTTCCGCCTTGATAATCCGCTGTTTGGTAAGGGGCTGAAGTGGGTACAGCGGCTCTGTTATGCCAACGCCATGCTGCACTTTCTCTCTGGCATTCCGCGGCTGGTCTTCCTGCTGGCGCCGCTGGCGTTTCTGCTCTGTCATGCCTACATCATCTACGCGCCTGCGCTGGCGATCGCCATTTATGTTTTGCCCCATATGCTGCATACCAGCCTCACCAACTCGCGTATTCAGGGACGCTGGCGACACTCTTTCTGGAGCGAGGTCTACGAGACGGTGCTGGCCTGGTATATCGCCCGGCCTACCACCGTGGCGCTGTTCAATCCTCATAAAGGGAAGTTTAACGTCACCGCAAAAGGCGGGCTGGTGGAGGAGGAGCATCTGGACTGGGTGATAACCAAGCCCTATATGCTGCTGGTGCTGCTCAACCTCGCAGGGGTTTTGATGGCGTTCTGGCGCATGCAGCACGGTCCGGCCAATGAGGTACTGACGGTATGGGTGAGCCTGATTTGGGTGCTCTACAACATGATTATTCTTGGCGGTGCGGTAGCGGTTTCGGTTGAAGCACGGCAGATCCGTGAGGCGCACCGGGTGGAGATCGCCATGCCGGCCGCCATTGCACGCGAAGATGGTCATATGCTGCCCTGTACGCTGCGTGACTACTCTGACGGCGGCGTCGGGCTGGAGATGCGCGAGCCGGATGCGCTGCGGGAGAATGAAAAAGTGTGGCTGCTGCTGCGTCGTGGACAGCAGGAGTTCAGCTTCCCGTGCCAGGTGCAGCGTGTCTTTGGCCACCGGGCTGGCGTGCGTCTCCATCAACTGACCACTCAGCAGCATATTGAATTTATCCAGTGTACCTTCGCCCGCGCCGATACCTGGGCGCTGTGGCAGGACGGTTTTCCGGAAGATAAACCGGTCCAGAGCCTCGCCGATATCATGATCCTCGGTTTCAAAGGTTACCTGCGCCTGGCGGAATATGGCCCGCCGCAGTTACGTCGGCTGTTTAACCTGCTTACCGTTGGGGTGAGCTGGCTGGCTTCGCTGTTGCCGCAAGGCATCGGACGTGTGCCAGCTTCAAAAAACGCATTGAGTTGATGATATGACGATACCGAGAGTAAACAGGTGGTTTGCCGCTCTGCTGCTGGGCAGTGCAACGTTAAGCTGTGCCGCCGCGCAGGAGGACGCGCCCGCAAACATCAATGGTGTAACGCCTGTGCAATCTTTACCGCAGGATAACGGCGCACCGCTGCGGAACAGCCAGCTGAGCTTTGCCCAGCTGGCACCGCCGCCTGGCAGCATGACGCTGCGTGGCACCCGCACTACCGGACAGATTGAGTTCGGTGTGCGCAGCGATGAGGTGGTGACGCGCGCGTTGCTGAACCTTAGCTTTCGGCCTTCGCCCGCACTGCTGCCGACGCTGTCGCAGTTGAAGGTTTATCTCAATGATGAGCTGGTCGGTCTGATTACCCTGACGCCGGAACAGCTGGGTAAAGAGATCCAGACGCAGCTGTCGATCGATCCGCGTTACATCGCCGACTTTAACCGCGTGCGTTTCGAGCTGGTGGGCCACTACGCCAACGTCTGTGAAAATCCTGCCAATAGCGCAATCTGGCTGGATATCGGCAAACAGAGCGGCATCGATCTGACGCTGCAAAAACTGCCGCTGAAAAATGACCTCTCCCACTTCCCGGAACCCTTTTTTGATTCGCGGGATACGCGACCGCTGACTCTGCCGATGGTGTTCAGCGCCCAGCCGGATGTCACGCAGCAGCGGGCTGCCGCCATTCTTGCTTCCTGGTTTGGCAGCAAAACGGGCTGGCGCGGGCAGCGTTTCCCGGTGCTGTATAACCAGCTACCGCAACAGCAGCATGCGGTGGTGTTTGCCACCAACGAAGCGCGCCCGGATTTCCTGAAAGATCTGCCGCCGGTGACGAAACCCACAGTAGAGATTGTCAGCCAGCCCGATAATCCGTATGAAAAAATGCTGCTGATTCTGGGACGCAACGATGAGGACCTGCTGACGGCGGTTCAGGGTATCGCCCAGGGTGAGCTGCTGCTGCGCGGCGATACCTCAACCATCGACAGCGTTAAGCTGCTCTCCCCGCGCCAGGCTTATGACGCCCCTAACTGGGTGCGGACCGATCGCCGCACCACTTTCGCCGAACTAACGCAATATGAGAATCAGTTGCAGTCTGATGGGGTGCAGCCTAATCCCGTCAGCCTGACCCTCAATCTGCCGCCCGATCTCTTCCTGGTTCGCGCGCGCGGTATCGACATGGATCTGAGCTATCGCTATACCGCGCCTTTCCAGTCGGATGGCTCACGGCTGGCGGTCAACCTGAATAATCAGTTCATTCAGGATTATCCGCTGCCGCCGAAAAATACGACGGGTCAGCAGCTGCTGCATATTCCGCTGATTCAGGGAATGCTGGACAAGAGCCATGAGCTGCTGATTCCGGCGCTGCGCCTCGGGGTGGTGAATCAGCTGCGCTTCGATTTTGATTACGCCAACATCACCATCAGCGGCAACGCGGATGGACGCTGCGAAACTGCAACGCCGATTACGCATCATGTGGTGGTGGACGACAATTCCAGCATCGATTTTTCCGGCTATCGCCACTACATCGAAATGCCGTCGCTGCGCGCCTGGGCGAATGCGGGCTTTCCGTTCAGCCGCTACGCCGATCTGGCGCAAACCCTGGTACTGATGCCGCCAAAACCCGATGCAGAGCAGGTCAGTACGCTGCTGAATACGTTGGGCAATATGGGTGCGCAAACCGGCTATCCGGCGCTGCGCGTTCAGTTGACCGATGACTGGGCCACGGCGAAGAAGCAGGATGTGGATCTGCTGATGATCGGCGTCATCCCCAAAGATCTTCAGGATGACCAGCGGATCCCCGCGCTGGTCGACGCCACCGCCAGCTGGCTGAAAGAGCCTGTGCGACAGATCACTCCGGAGGTGAACCCGCAAAGTCAGCGCGAGCAGGCGGCAGAAAGCACGACGACTATCAGCTCCCGCGGCCCGCTGGCAACGGTGATTGGCTTCCAGTCACCTTTTTACGATCAGCGCAGCGTTGTCGCGTTGCTCGCCGATGGCACGCCGCGCAGCTGGCAGTTGCTCAACGAGGCGATGGGTGACAGCGGCAAGCGTGGCACGATGTCTGGCTCCACCGTGGTGATCCGTGAGTCAGGGGTTAACAGCCTGCGCGTGGGAGAGAGCTACTACGTTGGTCATCTGCCGTGGTGGGAGCGTCTCTGGTCGCTACTCTCCGTCCATCCCTTCTGGCTGGCACTCTGCGCACTCTTTGTAGTGGTGCTGTTTGCGCTGATGACCTGGCGTCTGATGCGAATTATTACCCGTCGTCGTTTACTGGATGAAGATGAATAACGCACAGGTGCTGCGGGCAGGCATGCTGCTCGGCGCACTGAGTGCGCTGCCGGGGCTGGCTGCACCGGTCGACGGATCGGAGGTGTCGCCGGTCGAATGGTTGCTGTCACAGGTACGCACCGGCGAGTCGACCAACAAATATGATCTGGTGCAGCAATCGCTCTACCGGCTTGAGAAGATCGATCCCGATAATCCGCAGGTGCTGGCGGCTCGCCTGCGGCTGGCGCTGCGTCAGGGCGATATCCCTAAAGCGCAGATGCTGCTGGAGCAGCTGAAAAAGGTTGCGCCCGACTCCGCCGCGACGCGTGAATCCGCCGTCGGCCTGACGCTGATGTCGTCGGATGGGCGTCAGCAGTTGCAGCAGGCGCGCCTGCTCGCCACCTCGGGGCGCCTGGCGGAGGCGAAAAGTGCTTACGATGCGCTGTTCGGAGGGGTTTTTCCGGATGCGAACACGGCGCTGGAATACTGGCGGCTGCTGGCACGCATTCCCGGTCAGGAGAGCGTCGCTTACCAGCAGCTACAGGCGCTGGAGCAGCGCTACCCGGGCAATATCGGGGTTGAGCTGCAAATTGCACGCATGGCATTTGATCAACAGCAGCCGGCGCAGGCGATAGCGCAGTTGAAAAAGCTGGCAAACAGCAATGGCGGACGCGCCGCCGCCGCCGATCTCTGGCTGCAGCAAATCAACGATCAGCCGGTCAGCGACAGCAGCGTGGCGCAGTTGAAGGCTTATCTGGCTGTTTTTACCGACGGCGACGCGCACCAGCAGGGCGCGGATGTGCTGGCGAAGCAGCAGGCGCAGCTCGCCGATCCCGCCTATCGCGAGCGGATGCGTGGCCTGGCGCTGGTCGAGGCTGGCGATGTGAATAATGCGATGGCAGCGCTTAGCCGGGCACTGAAGGATAACCCCAACGACGCCGAATTGATGGGTGCAATGGGGCAGACTCAGGCACGTGCCGGCCATCGTGATGTGGCGGTGCTCTGGCTGGAACGCGCCGTTGAGGCGGGCAAGCAGAGCACGTTGATCGGCAAATGGCAGTCACTGCTGCAGACTAACCGTTACTGGCTGGCGGTCGAACAGGGCGACAAGGCGCTGGCGCAGCATGACGTTGAGGGAGCCGAACGCGCCTACCGCGCCGCACAGAAAATTGATAGCACCGACAGCTATGCCCTGATTGGCCTGGGCGATGTGGCGATGGCGCGCAAAGATGCGGCAGGTGCCGAACTGTTCTGGCAGCATGCGCTGCGGCTGGACGCGACCAACACCACCACCGTGCGTCGCCTGGCCGGGCTTTATCAGGCCGAGTCGCCTGCCCGCGTCATGCAGT
This sequence comes from Pantoea sp. 18059, assembly GCF_902706165.1. NCBI lineage: Bacteria > Pseudomonadati > Pseudomonadota > Gammaproteobacteria > Enterobacterales > Erwiniaceae > Pantoea > Pantoea sp. 18059. The sequence goes on along the minus strand of NZ_CACSJS010000008.1, from coordinate 87,491 downwards.
TTATCAGTACGCTACCCGCCGGGCAGCAGCGCGAGATGGCGGGAACGTTGCGCGCGCTGCGCAGTGACAGCCTGCGCGCCGAGGCCGATGCGCTCGCCCGGCAGAATAAATGGCCGCAGGCGGCAGAGAAGTATCGGGCGGCGCTGGCGCTGCAGCCGGATGACGTCTGGCTCAGTTATCGGCTGGCGAGCGCGCTACGCGACGGTGGGGCCATCCAACAGGCGGATGCGCAGATCGCGACGCTGCAACAGCAGCATCCCGGCGATGCGACCGCGATCTACGCTGCCGCGCTCTACCTTTCCAGCCGGGATAATGATGACGCCGCACTGGCAACGCTGCATCGCCTGCCTGAAACGCAGTGGAACAGCAATATGCATGAGCTGGCTGACCGGCTCGGGCAGGATAAAATTTTTGCCAGCGCCGAAGCGCTTCGTGCGGCAGGGCAGGAGCGGGCAGCGGTGACGCTGCTTTACCAGCAGCCGGTTTCCAGCCGACGCAACCTGACGCTGGCCGACTGGGCTCTGGCTCGCGGGGACGCGCAGCAGGCACTGGAGATCTATCAGCAGGTGCTGTCAGGTGAAGCTGACAACAGCGACGCAGCGCTGGGACGAATCGAAGCGCTGGTCGCGCTCCAGCGCCACAGCGAAGCACGGCAGGCACTTGAGCAGCAGCCAGCCCAGCCCAATACTCTTAATGCCGATCGCCGCGCCGCGCTGGCATGGCAGGCGGTGGGCGAAACCACGCAGGCTGCCGTGCGCTTTGCCAGCCTGAAGCAGCGCGCTGCGTCACTGCCGCCTTCGCAGGATAAGGCACTGGTGTTTCGTGATGCGGCACGGCTGGAGCGCGCACAGCAGCAGCCAGAGATCGCGCTGGCGGATTATCGTCAGGCGATGACGGCCAGCGGTATCGGCAGCGGCGAAAGTATCAGCCGCGCGACACGCTCTCAGGAACAGGATGACTGGCTGAAGCGCAGTATTCGCAGCGACACCGCAGATCTCTATCGTCAGCGTGAGACCACGCTGACGGTGCAGCAGGATTATTCACGTAATAAGGGTACGGCTGGGGTCTCCGACTTTACTGCCCATACCACCATGCTGCAGGCGGAAAGTCCGTTTGCCGACGGACGCGGCTTTTTCCGTCTCGACCGGGTGGACGTCTCGGCAGGGAGTTTTACCACCCGTAACGGCAGCTTCGACGAGCAGTTTGGTAGCTGCGACGACGCCAGTTCCGGCGGATGCAGCCGCGATGCCAGTCAGCGCGCCGAGGGCACTGCGCTGGGCGTCGGCTGGCATAATGACCGCTGGTCAGCGGATCTGGGTACCACGCCGCTGGGCTTTGAGGTGACCAACTGGACCGGCGGCCTGAGCTGGAAAACTGACGTCAGGGATCTTGGCGTGACGCTGACCGCCTCGCGACGGCCGATCGCCAGTTCGCTGCTTTCCTACGCGGGCGCGCGCGATCCATCAGCCAACGGTGGAAAAAGCTGGGGCGGCGTAGTGGCAACGGGTGGCAGCATCGGGCTGAGTTACGATCAGGGCGGCGCACACGGTGTCTGGGGCGACATCAGCGCGCATCAGATCACCGGTAAAAACGTTGCGGATAACAGTCGCGAGCGCTTAATGGCCGGCTACTACTACAAGCTCATTAATAGCGATAATCGCCGGGCCACCGTCGGACTTAACAGTATGCTCTGGCACTATCAGAAGGATCTCAGCGATTACACCTTCGGTCAGGGCGGCTACTACAGTCCGCAGCAGTATCTCTCCTTTTCCGTGCCGGTCACCTGGCGACAGCGGACAGAAAACTGGTCGTTCGACCTGGGCGGCTCGGTTTCCTGGTCACATTCGAAAACCGATGCGCAGCAGCGCTATCCGGTCAATCCCGGCTTTACCCTGGCCAGCAATCCCGTTTCCGCCAGCAGCACCGGCAGCGGCACGGGGTATACGCTGCAGGGCGTGGTTGAACGTCGTATCACGCCCGACTGGTTTATCGGGGTGGGCGTCGATATTCAACAGGCGAAAGACTATACCCCAAGTCACGGGCTTATCTACGTGCGTTACTCTGCCGCTGGCTGGGAAGGGGATCTGGATATGCCGCCACAGCCGCTGACCCCTTACGCGGATTTCAAATAATCCCGACCGGGAAAAAGCCGGACTTTTCAGACGGTAAAAAAGCCAGTTTATGGGATATACTGGCCGGCATTGTACTGTCTGCTATCTGGGCTTTTTTCATCGTCAGGAGAATATTTTTGCGCGTAAGCCGGTCACTTACGATAAAGCAGATGGCGACAGTTTCGCTGGTTGCGGTTATCACCATCAGCATCTTTATCGTCATCCAACTGTTTCATTTTGTGCAGCAGCGCAGGATTGACTACGCCCAGCAGATGGAGAATATCGCACACACCGTCCGCCAGCCGCTGTCGGAAGCGGTACTGCGCGCCGATATTTCTCAGGCCGAACGCATTCTCCATTCACTGAAACCTGCCGGTATTTTATCGCGCGCCGATGTGGTGCTGCCGAATGCGTTTCAGGCTCTGCATGCCGACTTCGAAACGGAGAAACCGGTGCCGCGTCTGGTGGCGCGACTGTTTGAGCTGCCGGTGCAGATTACCCTGCCGCTCTATTCAGTGGAAAATACCGGGATGCCGAAACCGCTGGCCTATCTGGTGCTGCAGGCTAACTCGACACGCGTCTACCAGTTTATTCTCAGCACGCTCTCGACCATGATTATCACCTATCTGCTGCTGGCACTGATCCTGTCAGTGGCGATCAGCTGGTGTATCAACCGGCTGGTGGTGCATCCGCTGCGCAATCTCTCGCGGGAGCTGCAGGAACTGCCGCCGCAGTCGATTCTGACGCATAAGCTGTCACTGCCGCAGAGCCACCGCGATGATGAAATCGGCATGCTGATCCGCAGCTACAACCGCAATCAGCAGGTGCTGGAGTCGATACATGATGAGATGAGCCGGCTGACCACCCATTTTCCCGTGACCGATCTGCCCAACCGTACCCTGTTTCTGGCGCTGGTCGAGCAGTTCATGAGCAGCCCGGAACAGCCGCTGGGGCTGATGGTGATCCGCATTGAAACCCTGCAGGAAGCCAATGGCGTATTGAGCGATGAGCAGCGCGATACGCTGATGCTGACGCTGGTGGAGAAGATCCGTAATACGCTGGATGACCATACTCTGCTGGCGCAGACCGGGACCAGCGACTTTGTTCTGTTAATGAAGCGCGCCAGTAATCCGTTCCGCGCCCTGCGTCTGGCCCGTAACCTGATGATTCGCCTTAATCAGCCGGTCAACCTTTATCAGCTGCAGCTGCGTCCTAACGTCAGCATTGGTCTGGCGCTGCGCGATGATCAGCCGCTGAGCGCTAGTGATCTGCTTGGCCGCGCGACCTCAGCGATGATGTCGGCCCGTCATCAGGGCAAAAATCAGATCCTGTTCTTTGACGCCGCGTTAACCGAGCGCGCGCAAAAACGTCTGACCCAGGAGCATGATATTCTGCAGGGGTTGCACAATGAGCAGTTCGCCCTCTATCTGCAACCGCAGGTCGATATGCGCACCAGCACGTTAGTCGGCGCGGAAGCGCTGCTGCGTATGCGCCAGCCCGACGGCAGCTACGGTCTGACCGAAGAGTTTATTGCCAGTGCCGAAGAGATTGGCGTGATTAGCGCGATTGGCCGCTGGGTGTTTGAAGAGGCGTGCCGCATTCTGGCAGGCTGGCAGCGACAGGGCATTATGTTGCCGCTGAGTGTGAATATTTCCGCTGTGCAACTGCGTGACACGGGCGTGGTCTCTCATCTGCAATCCCTGCTGACGCGCCACCGCATCGCACCTGGCACCTTCGTGCTGGAAGTGACAGAAACGGCTCAGCTTGATGATGCTGAACAGGCGATATCGATGCTGCGGATGCTGCAGCAGACCGGCGTAGCCGTGGCTCTGGACGATTTCGGCATGGGCTACTCCAACCTTAACTACCTCCATCAGCTGAAAGCGTTGCCGGTTAACAAGCTGAAGATGGATCGCAGCTTCGTGGCGGCGCTGCCGCATGACGACACCATGGTCTGCATCGTGGCGGCCATCGCCGAGATTATCCATCTGGAGGTGATTGCCGAAGGCGTGGAGACAGCGGAACAACGTGACTGGCTGCTGGCGCGCGGCATCTCTATCGGACAGGGCTATCTGTATGCTGAAGCGCTGCCTCTGACCCGATTCAATCAGGCATGGATCGAAAACTCCTCACTACCGCAATAATTGCCTGATTCATTGATTTTGCGAGAATTTTAGTTACAAAACCCCCTGCTGAAGCGTTTCAGTTCAGAATTACGATCCCCGGGTTTCCTGGGCGTTTGTCACCCTGTATTAATCACGTAAACAGAGTGTTATTTTCGGGTTACTGTCAGGCGCCACCTCTGTTGCCCGCCAGTCACAATAACGAATCCGACAACATCACCTCACGGCGTTAGTGGACACCTGTTTATGAAAACCTCACTTTTTAAAAGCCTTTATTTCCAGGTGCTGATGGCGATTGGCATCGGCGTTTTGTTAGGCCATTTTTACCCGGAGTTAGGGACCCAGATGAAGCCGCTGGGAGATGGCTTTGTTAAGTTAATCAAGATGATTATCGCCCCGGTAATTTTCTGTACCGTGGTGACCGGCATCGCTGGCATGGAAAGCATGAAAGCGGTAGGACGGACCGGCGCGGTTGCACTGCTCTATTTTGAAATTGTCAGCACCATCGCGCTGATTATCGGCCTGATCGTGGTGAACGTGGTGCAGCCAGGTGCCGGGATGAACGTTGATCCTGCCACGCTGGATGCCAAAGCCGTGGCGATTTATGCGCAACAGGCAGAACAGCAGGGCATCGTCGCTTTCCTGCTGGATGTTATCCCCAACAGCGTGATTGGCGCCTTTGCCAGCGGCAATATTCTGCAGGTGCTGCTGTTTGCCATTCTGTTTGGTTTTGCCCTGCATCGTCTGGGTAACACTGGCACGCTGATTTTCAACGTGATTGAAAGCTTCTCAAAAGTGATTTTCGGCATCATCAACATGATCATGCGTCTGGCACCGATAGGGGCATTTGGCGCGATGGCGTTCACTATCGGCAAGTATGGCGTGGGCTCACTGGTGCAGCTCGGCCAGCTGATTATCTGCTTCTACATCACCTGTATTCTGTTTGTGGTGATCGTGCTGGGGCTGATTGCACGCCTGTTCGCCGGATTCAGCATCTTTAAGTTCATCGCCTATATCAAAGAAGAGCTGCTGATTGTGCTGGGCACTTCCTCTTCCGAGTCTGCGCTGCCGCGCATGCTGGATAAGATGGAGAAGCTGGGCTGCAAGAAATCGGTGGTAGGGCTGGTGATCCCCACCGGTTACTCCTTTAACCTGGACGGCACCTCGATTTACCTGACCATGGCGGCAGTATTTATCGCTCAGGCGACCAATGCGCACATGGACATTTTCCATCAGATTACGCTGCTGGTGGTGCTGCTGCTCTCCTCCAAAGGAGCGGCGGGGGTAACCGGGAGCGGATTTATCGTGCTGGCGGCGACGCTCTCTGCGGTGGGACATCTGCCGGTGGCGGGTCTGGCGCTAATTCTCGGTATCGACCGCTTTATGTCCGAAGCCCGTGCGCTGACCAACCTGATCGGTAACGGTGTGGCGACCGTGGTGGTGGCGAAGTGGGTCGATCAGCTGGATCATAAACAGCTGACCGACACGCTGGCAGGCCGGAATAAGGAGAATAAAGCGTCTGAATCTTCAATTTAATCATTGAATTTAACTTAAATCCCCACAAATGCCCGCTGTCGCTTGCCCTGACAGCGGGCATTTGCATAATAAACCCCACTTGTTTTTTTTGACGTTTTTCACTTCGTTACGCGACATCCTGAGCTTCCTGTGGTCAAACACTTTGTTGTTGGATAACAGCGCGATTCGGCGCCAGCCGATTCGTTAATAACAGCGGCAATATGCGCCAGTGATAACGATATTTGAATTATTTGAGTAGGGGTTCACATGCAGGGCACCAGAATTCGGCTTTTGGTTGGTGGATTAGTGCTGGCAAGCAGCTTTGGTCTCCAGGCAGAAACGCTGCAACCGGATCCGGCCTGGCAGGAAGGCAAGCTGGATAATGGATTTAACTGGCAGTTACTGGCCACACCGCAACGCCCCAGTGACCGTATTGAACTGCGGCTGGTGGTGAATACCGGCTCGCTGGTGGAGAGTGCGCAACAGGCCGGCTTCAGTCATCTGCTGCCGCGTCTGGCGATGGTGCACAACACCGCGCTTGATAACCATCAGCAGCGCGCGCTATGGCAACAGGCGATGGATCCTCAGCATCCGCTGCCACCTGTGATCACCTCCTATGATTCCACCCAATATAATCTGAGCCTGCCGAATAACCGCCCCGAGTTGCTGAAAGAAGCGCTGAACTGGCTGGCGGCCACGGCGGGCAATATGGCCATCACCGAACAGGTGGTTAATACCGCGCTGGCGGCATCGGATCCGGTAGCGACCTGGCCGAAAGATACCCAGGATGTCTGGTGGCGCTACCGCCTGAAAGGCTCCGCGCTGCTGGCGCATGACCCCGCAGCGCAACCACGCGCGCCGGTTGATTTAACCCAGCTCAATGATTTTTATCATCAGTGGTACACCCCGGATGCGATGACGCTCTACGTGGTGGGGAATGTTGACAGCCGCAACCTCTCTGAGCAGATCAATAAAACCTTCTCGGCGTTAACCGGTAAACGAGAAACGCCTGCACCACTGCCCACCCTGTCGCCGCTGCCGCACGAGCCGGTAAATCTGGTCAGCAGCAACATGACGCAGGATCGCCTCTCGCTGGTGTGGGATACGCCGTGGCAACCGATTCGTGACTCCCAGAATCTGCAGCGTTACTGGCAGGGCGATCTGGCACGTGAAGCGCTGTTCTGGCATGTCCAGCGTGCGCTCAGTGACAGCAAGGCACAGGGCATCCAGGTGGGATTTGATTGCCGTGTGCTTTATCAGCGTGCGCAGTGCTCCATCAACCTGGATGGACGCAACGAAAATCTGGCGCAGAATATGAATCTGGTGGCGCGTGAGCTGGCAAACGTGCGTGACAAAGGCTTGCCGCAGGAGGAGTTTGATGCGCTGATGGCGCAGAAGCTGCTGGAGCTGAACAAGCTGTTTACCACCTATGCCCGCACCGATACGGATGTGCTGATGAGCCAGCGCCTGCGCTCCCAGCAGAACGCCGTAGTCGATATCGCACCTGAGCAGTATCAGAAGCTGCGTCAGACTTTCCTGGCCGGCCTGACCCGCGAACAGTTAAACCAGGAGCTGCGTCAGCAGCTGACGCAGGAACTGATGATGGTACTGATTCAGCCGGAAGGCGAAGCGGAAACCAACGTGAAGAGCCTGCAAAACAACTGGGACAAAGTGATGGCACCCCCAGCGGCACCGGCGACCAGCAATGAAGCCAGTCCGCCGGATAGCAACGTCAAAGACGTTCCGCCAGCCGCATAAAGTCAGGTTTTTGCCCTGAGCCACTCGGTCACTAACATCGGCCAGCTGGCGAGGGGCAAATCTGCCACGCCGCGGATACCAAATCCGTGCCCGCCTTTCTGATAGAAATGCACCTCTGCCGGGACCTTATGCTCACGCAGCGCGCCAAAAAACGCCATGCTGTGATTCACTGATACATCATCATCGTCGGCTGCGTGGATCAACAGCGTTGGCGGCACCAGCGGATGAACCCGGGTTTCCATTGAATAAGCGTCAATGGTTTTCTGATCGGGCCAGGCACCCAGCAGGCGGGTTCTGGCTCCTTCATGGGCGATGCCGTCCCGCATGCTGATTACCGGATAGACCAGGACCATCGCATCCGGACGCGGCGAGAAGTTTTCTGCGCCATCCTGCACCGGATAGAGTTTCTCTGCGAAACGCGTACCCAGACTGGCAGCCACATGGCCTCCCGCCGAAAAGCCCATCATGACGATATATTTACCATTCAGGCCGCGCTGCGCCCGTTCACGCAGGACGCGTACCGCGCGCTGAGCATCGGCCAGCGGCGCGTCGGGCCCTTCGTGATGTCCATCATAGGGCAGGCGATAAGTCATCACCGCCAGGGTGTAACCCATTGAGGTAAAGAATGTCGCCAGGGCGCTGCCTTCCCGATCGATCATCACGCGCTGATAGCCACCGCCCGGTGCGACCAGCAGGGTAATCCCGTTTGATTCGACCGGATGCCAGATCGCCATCTCCGGGCAACGCACGCCGGTAGCGGCCCGATCGTAAGGCTCATACTCTTTTGCCATGTCGACAATCTGCGGCTGTGCGCGCGAATCGCTGGCGCCTGGCGCATCACCGTGTGGCCAGATATTAATAATTTCTGTGTGCATAAATAGATCCTGATGCGGGGAATATTTTAATTGTTTTGTTCGCGGCCGGAGAGAACAGCGTCCTGCTGTCTTTTGATTAAAAGATGGTCTTTTTTCAGGCAGTCGTCCATCCGAAAAGGGGGGATCTGACCAGATTCGGACTATGCCTGGTGGTGGATCTGTTTGTTTAACTTATTAATTTTAATCAATAAATTATAAGAGAGATTGAAGGGGGAGACCGCAGGGGATCTGTTATTAACCACAATTTTTCCGCTTAAGGTAAATAGCTGGCACGGCCCGCTTTATTAGCCGCAATTTACCGGATATCACGCTGTGCGTACTTAAGGTGACATAATGATTTTAGCGTCAGGATCACACCGCAACGCTGCAGGGGCTAACGTGCCAGTCTCATCTGGGAACGGATAGCATCGGTTACAGTCACGCAGCCAGACGTTACCAGCAGCCTAAAAAAATGCGCCCTCGGGCGCATTTTCTGGCATCGGCACGATCAGTGCCTGTATCAACGACACTGGCTGCCGCTCTGTCAGTCAGGCATCGCCTCTGCCGGAATAATCGCGCCGCGATGCTGAATCACGGTGCTGGCAGTCAGGTGTCCGCGCTGCGCGGCGACCTCTGCAGAGGCGCCGGTCAGACGGCGAGCCAGATAACCGGCACTGAACGAATCACCGGCTGCGGTGGTATCGATCACTTTCTCTTTCGCCAGACGTACCGCAGGTACATCAATCAGCGGTGCGTCGCCGGTGACCACCAGGCAGGAGTCTGCACCGCGCTTAATCACGATTTCGCTGGCACCCGCCTGACGGGCACGCGCGATAACATCATCCAGCGGTTCTTCGCCCCAGAGCAGATGTTCATCATCCAGTGTCAGGAAGGCGATATCGGTGCAGTTGAGCATGGCGCGATAAGCGGCCTGCGTGCTGGCCCGATCGGCCCATAAACGCGGGCGGTAGTTGTTATCGAAAATCACCTTGCCGCCATTAGCCCGGCAGCGCGCCAGCAGCACCATCAGCTTTTCACGACTGGCAGGCGGCAGAATCGCCAGGCTGATGCCGCTGAGGTAGAGATAATCGTAGTGCGACAGCTGTTCAGCTATCTCTGCTGATTGCGGGCTGTCGAGCCAGTAACGCGCGGCGGCATCACTGCGCCAGTACCAGAAGGTGCGCTCACCGTCGGCATCGGTTTCAATGAAATACAGGCCCGGCATTTTATTATCGAGCCGCTGAATCAGGTCAGTATTGACCCTCTCCTGCTGCCAGGCCGCGATCATTTGATCGCTGAACGAATCCGTACCCAGCGCAGTGACATAATCGACCCGTAACTGCTGCTCATCAACCTGGCGGGCGAGATAAACGGCCGTATTGAGCGTATCGCCGCCAAAGCCACGTTTAATGTTCTCACCCTTTTCGGACAGCTCAATCATGCATTCGCCGATGATGGCGATTTTTTTCTGCGTCATGGTTTCAGACCTGTAGTGAAATATCGCCTTAGTCTCGCGTCTGGTATGGCAGACGTCAATGGTTTTAAAACGGTGTTTTAATTTACCTTTTAAGGTGGCCATTAGCCCTGGTCTCGGGGATAAACGCCGGGAATGTCGGCTTTTTTTACCGCTTATGCTAACGAAATGGCTGAGAAACCCCTTTTTCTGAATTGAATCATCTTACTATCCCGCTTCCCTGATGCTGTTGCCCGCGGTCTCGACTATCTTTAACGCAGACCGTGAATGTGCAAGGAGAAAGCGTAATGTCGCGTACCGGGAAAATAGTCAGCTGGGTAGCAGGAATTCTGGTGTTGTTGATCGTGGTGATTATCGTCGTCATCGCGACCTTTGACTGGAATCGCCTTAAGCCCACCATCAATCAAAAAGTTTCAACCGAGTTAAACCGTCCGTTTGCGATACGCGGGGATCTGGGTATCGACTGGGCACGAAATCGCGACGAAGCAGGCTGGCGGCGCTGGGTGCCGTGGCCGCAGATCCATGCGGAAGATATCATGCTGGGGAATCCGCCTGACATTGCCGACGTCACCATGGTACATCTGCAGCGGGTCGATGCCACATTGTCACCGCTGTCGCTGCTGCACAAAGAACTGTTCATCCCGTGGATTAAATTGCAGCGGCCGGATGCGCGTCTGATCCAGACCGCGGATAAAAAGAACAACTGGACCTTTACCCTTGCCGATAGCGGCAAGGATGAGAAGAGTGCTGCGCCATCGGCCTGGTCATTCCGTCTGGATAATATTCTGTTCGATCAGGGCCAGATTCGTTATCGCGACGCCATTAACCGCGCAGATGTCACGGTGCAGGTTAATCCGCTGGGTAAACCGGTGCCGTATACGCAGATTGCCGGAGGCAATGATCAGCAGAAGGGCGCAGGCGACTTCGTCTTTGGCTGGCAGGCGAAGGGCACTTATAACAATGAGTCACTCAGCGGCGACGGTAAGATTGGCGGCATGCTGTCACTGCGCAGTCAGAACACACCGTTCCCGATTGAGGCCGATCTGCGCAACGGCAGCACGCGGGTTCAGGTGACCGGCGGTCTGCAGGATCCGATGAACCTCGGCGGGCTTAACGTGCGACTGCGCTTCTCGGGCGATACGCTGGCCAATCTCTATGGCCTGACCGGCGTTCTGCTGCCTGACACGCCACCTTATGAAACCGACGGCCATCTGATTGCTAAATTCAGCGGCGAAAAGGGCGCGGTCTACCGCTATGAGAAATTCAACGGACATATTGGCGACAGCGATATTCATGGCTCGCTGATCTACAGTCAGGTTAAACCCCGCCCGACACTCAGCGGCGAACTGACCTCTGAGCAACTGCGCATGGCCGATCTGGGGCCGCTGATTGGCGTCGACTCTGGCAAAGGCAGTGAAAAAACGGCGCAGGCCAAAGCCCGGCGCGGTGAGAAATCGAATCAGCCCGCAGACCGCGTGCTGCCACACGATAAATTCGACACCAAAAACTGGGACGTGATGGATGCCGACGTGAAGTTCAGCGGCAAACGGATCGAACACAGCAATTCACTGCCGTTAAGCGATCTCTATACCCATTTACAGCTGAAAAACGGTGATCTGCTGCTGGATCCGCTGCGCTTTGGTGTGGCGGGCGGCAATCTCAACAGCACTATCCGGCTGGAGGGCGATCACTCGCCGATGCGTGGTCGGGTTGATCTTCATGTCCGTAAGCTGCAGCTGCGTCAGCTCTTCCCGAATGTGGAGGCGATGAAGAACAGCCGTGGCCAGCTCAATGGCGATGCCAGCTTTACCGGCACCGGTAACTCCGTAGCCGATCTGCTGGCGACCAGCAACGGGCAACTTAAGCTGCTGATGAATGATGGTCTGATCAGCCGCAGCCTGATGGAAATTGCCGGACTCAACGTCGGTAACTACGTGGTGGGCAAACTGTTTGGCGATGACCAGGTGCGCATCAACTGCGCCGCCACCGATCTCAAACTGCAGAACGGTGTGGCGACGCCTAACCTGTTTGTGTTTGATACCGAGAACGCGATTATCAACGTGTCAGGCAACGCGAACTTCGCCAGTGAGCGGCTGGATCTGTCGGTGAATCCGGAGAGTAAGGGCGTCCGCATCGTAACGCTGCGCTCCCCGCTCTACGTGCGTGGCACCTTTAAAAATCCTGATGCGGGCGTGAAAACGGGGCCACTGCTGGCACGTGGTGCTGCTGCAGTGGCACTGGGCGCAGTAGTCGGCCCGGCGGCGGCGCTGCTGGCACTGATCTCTCCTAGTGATAACGAAGACAACCAGTGCAGCACCGTCCTGCAGCAGATGAAGCAGAAGAAGTAACTAGTTGCGATAGAGTACTTTGATAATGTGATAACCAAAGCCGGTCTTTACCGGCCCGTAAGGCGTCAGCAGCGGGCAGGTAAAGACCGCTTTATCAAAGGCCGGCACCATCTGTCCCTGCCGGAACTCGCCCAGATCGCCGCCATTCCGGCCGGAAGGACAGGTTGAGTGCTTCTTTGCCAGCTGCTGGAAATTGCCACCCTTCGCCAGTTTCGCCAGAATCTCTTTTGCCAGCGTTTCCTCTTTGACCAGGATGTGTAAAGCCGCCGCGGTTTTCGCCATGTTGGTATCTCGGTTGTGTATAATTGCCGCCCATTATAAACCCCTTTCTTTTGATTCAATCAGGCGATTTCTCCTATGCGTTTAAACCCCAGCCAACAACGTGCCGTCGAATTTGTTACCGGTCCCTGTCTGGTGCTGGCGGGCGCGGGATCGGGCAAAACCCGCGTGATTACCAATAAAATCGCCCATCTGATCCGTGAATGCGGCTATCAGGCGCGCCACATCGCCGCGGTGACCTTTACCAATAAAGCCTCGCGCGAAATGAAAGAGCGTGTGGCGCAGACGCTGGGCCGCAAAGAGGCGCGCGGCCTGCTGATCTCCACCTTCCATACGCTGGGGCTGGAGATCATCAAACGCGAAACCGCGGCGCTGGGCATGAAGTCAAACTTCTCGCTGTTCGACGATCAGGATCAGCTCGCCCTGCTGAAAGAGCTGACAAAAGAGTGGCTGGAAGAGGATAAGACGCTGCTTCAGCAGCTCATCTCCACCATCTCGAACTGGAAAAATGATCTGATCGATCCGCAGGGCGCCGCCGCGCTGGCGCGATCGCAGCAGGATAATATTTTTGCTCACTGCTACGCCCTCTACAGCCAGCATCTTAAGTCGTGCAACGTGCTCGATTTCGACGATTTGATTCTGCTGCCGACGCTGCTGCTGCAGCGTAATCAGGAGGTGCGTGAACGCTGGCAGCAGCGTATCCGCTATCTGCTGGTGGATGAGTATCAGGATACCAACACCAGCCAGTATGAACTGGTTAAGCTGCTGGTGGGGGCGCGGGCGCGCTTCACGGTGGTGGGCGATGATGATCAGTCTATCTACTCCTGGCGCGGCGCACGCCCGCAGAATCTGGTGCTGCTGAATCAGGATTTCCCGGCGCTGGAGGTGGTGAAGCTGGAGCAGAACTACCGCTCTTCGCAGCGCATACTGAAAGCGGCAAATATCCTGATTGCCAATAATCCTCACGTCTTTGAGAAGCGGCTCTTTTCGGAGCTGGGGCAGGGCAGCGAGCTGAAGGTGCTCACTGCCAACAGCGAAGAGCATGAAGCGGAGCGGGTCACTGGCGAGCTCATCGCGCATCACTTTATCAACCGGACGCAGTACAAAGATTACGCGATTCTTTATCGTGGCAACCATCAGTCCCGAACCTTTGAAAAGTTTCTGATGCAGAACCGCATCCCTTATCGCATCTCTGGCGGTACCTCGTTCTTCTCACGGCCCGAGATTAAAGATCTGCTCGCCTATCTGCGCGTGCTGACCAATCCTGAGGATGACAGCGCGTTTCTGCGCATCGTCAATACACCGCGCCGTGAGATTGGCCCGGCTACGCTGCAGAAGCTCGGTGAGTGGGCCAACCTGCGCAGCAAGAGCCTGTTTAACGCCAGTTTTGATGTCGGTCTGGGGCAGACGCTGAGTGGCCGCGGTCTGGAGCATCTGCAGCGGTTTACCCACTGGCTGAATGAGATTATCCAGCTGACCGAACGTGAGCCGGTAAACGCAGTGCGTGATTTGATTCGCGGCATCGACTACGAAAGCTGGCTGTTCGAAACCTCCGGCAGCCCGAAAGCCGCAGAGATGCGGATGAAGAACGTCAACACGCTGTTTCAGTGGATGACCGAGATGCTGGAGGGCAGCGATATCGATGAGCCGATGACGCTGGCGCAGGTGGTGACGCGCTTTACCCTGCGCGACATGATGGAGCGCGGTGAAAGCGATGAAGAGCTGGATCAGGTGCAGCTGATGACGCTGCACGCCTCCAAAGGGCTGGAGTTCCCCTATGTATTCCTGGTGGGCATGGAGGAGGGGCTGTTACCGCATCAGAGCAGCATCGATGAGAATAATATCGAAGAGGAGCGTCGCCTGGCCTACGTGGGGATCACACGGGCGCAGAAAGAGCTGACCTTTACCCTGTGTCGCGAGCGCCGGCAATATGGCGAATTAATCCGGCCGGAGCCGAGCCGTTTTCTGCTGGAACTGCCGCAGGACGATCTGCAATGGGAAACCGAGCGCAAAGTGGTCAGTGCGGAGGAGCGGATGAAAACCGGTCAGAGCCGCGTGGCCGGTCTGAGAGCGATGCTGGATAAGGCGAAAAAGAGTTAAACCAGTGCAGGAGGCGAAGGAGATTCGCCTCACGCGACGGCAATTACGACAGGGTTAATAACCAGTGGACGTAAGACTGATAATGGCTTTCCTGCTCCAGCAGCTCACTGCGCAACGGATGGGCCTCCAGCCAGCCCGCGGGCAGGGTCAGATGCAAGGCATCATCGTCTGCCTGTAGCCGCACCGCAGGCAGGGTGTCATCGCGACGACGGGTGGAGAAAATAATCGCCAGCCGCAGCAGACGGCACATCCGTTCCGCCAGCCGCGGCGGCAGGGCATTCTGCTGCGTCAGCAAAGCCAGATCGATGCTGCCGCTCTGGTTTTGCAGTAAACAGGCCAGCAGCTTCTTCTGTGCCGGTGTGAAACCAGGAAGATCGAGGTGACGCACCAGATACGCCGCATGCTGCGGCGCATGACGGAAGTCAACGCTCAGGCCGATTTCGTGGATCGCGCAGGCGCTAAGCAGCAACTCACGACAGCGCTGATCCAGCTTCCACAACGTGGAAACCTGACGGAAAAAGCTCTCCGCCAGCTGACGCACGCGATCCGCCTGCTCGACATCAATGCTGAAACGGCGCTGGACGTTGTGTAGCGTGCGGGTTCGGATATCCCGGTCGATGGGCAGATGCAGCATGCCGTAGACCAGTCCTTCGCGCAGTGCGCCGCCCGCCAGCGTCATGCTATCGATACTGAGCTCCTGGAAGATGGCGATCAGAATCGACAGGCCGCTGGGGAACACCAGCGCCCGCTCCAGCGTCAGCCCTTCGATTTCCAGCTCTTCCAGTTTGCCGCACTGAATGGCGCGCTGCTTCAGCTGCTGCAGCTTATTCAGCGTGATGCGCTCATCCATGCCCTGCGCCACCATGATCTCCTGCAGCGCCTGAACCGTGCCTGAAGCACCAACACAGGCCTGCCAGCCCTGCTCACGCAGCTGCGCTGCAATGGGCTGGATCATCTCACGTGCCGCCAGCTCGGCCTGGTCAAAGTTCTCTTTTGCCAGATGACGATCGCTGAAGAAGCGCTCCAGCCACGTCACACAGCCCATCGACAGACTGAACAACACCGACGCGTGCGATCCGTCGCCGGTGGCCAGCTCGGTGCTGCCGCCGCCGATATCGACCACTAAACGCTGGTCGGAACCGCCGGTGGTGTGGGCCACGCCCTGATAAATCAGGCGCGCCTCTTCTTCACCGCTGATGACGTTGATGGTACAGCCAAGGATCTGTTGGGCGGTGTCGAGGAAGGTCTGCGCATTGGCAGCCAGACGCAGCGTGGCGGTCGCCACCACGCGAATCTGATCGGGGGGAATATCCTGCAGTTGTTCAGAGAACAGTCTGAGGCATTGCCAGCCTCGCGACATCGCGTCGGCTGACAACAGGTTATTTTTATCCAGACCGGCAGCAAGGCGAACCTTGCGCTTAATTTTTGCAACGGTCTGGATACTGCCAGAAACCTCGCGCACCACCAACATATGAAAGCTGTTAGACCCTAAATCAATCGCTGCATAAAGTGACGATGCGCTTAGCATGGTGGCCTTAACCTGAACGTTTACGGTTGTTGTTGCGTGGAGCACCGCGACGATTGGCGTTATTCCCTCCGCGACGCGGGCCATTGCCGGAACGGCTGCGTTGCAGACGCTTAGGCGGCGGTAAATCCGTTAACAACGCTTCGCTGCTGTACTTGCTGACCGGGATGCTGTGGCCGATGTACTCTTCAATCGAAGGCAGATTCAGCGCATACTCTTCACAGGCCAGGCTGATTGAATGACCGCTGGCGCCTGCACGACCGGTACGGCCAATACGGTGAACGTAGTCTTCACAGTCGTCTGGCAGATCGTAGTTAAAGACGTGGGTAACAGCCGGGATGTGCAGACCGCGAGCAGCCACGTCAGTGGCGACCAGAATATCCACATCACCTTTGGTAAAGTCATCCAGAATGCGCAGGCGCTTCTTCTGAGCAACGTCGCCGGTCAGCAGGCCGACACGATGTCCATCGGCAGCCAGGTGGCCCCAGATATCTTCACAGCGGTGCTTGGTGTTGGCGAAAATAATGGCGCGATCGGGCCACTCTTCTTCCAGCAGGGTCTGCAACAGGCGCATTTTCTCTTCGTTAGACGGATAGAAAAGCTCTTCCTGAATGCGATGGCCGGTTTTCTGTTCCGGTTCCACTTCCACATATTCAGCACTGTTCATGTGCTCAAACGCCAGTTCACGGACGCGGTAGGAGAGGGTCGCCGAGAACAGCATGCTCAGACGCTGAGTCGCCGGCGGCATGCGACGGAACAGCCAGCGAATATCTTTAATAAAGCCCAGATCGAACATACGATCGGCTTCGTCCAGCACCATGACCTGAATAGCACCGAGGTTGACGTGATTCTGTTTCGCGTAGTCGATCAGGCGACCGGTGGTAGCCACCAGAATATCAACGCCCTGCTCCAGCACTTTAAGCTGTTTGTCATAACCGTCTCCGCCATAGGCGAGACCCAGTTTCAGGCCGGTTGAGGCGGTAAGGGGTTCTGCATCTGCATGAATCTGCACAGCAAGTTCACGCGTCGGCGCAAGAATTAATGCCCGTGGCTGGTTAACCTGACGACCTTCCGCCGCAGGATGAGAGAGAAGATGATGAAACGTTGACGTCAGAAACGCCATCGTTTTGCCGGTACCGGTTTGCGCCTGGCCTGCAACATCACGCCCTGAAAGCGTAAAAGGCAGAGCTAACGCCTGAATCGGCGTGCAGTATTGAAAGCCTTTAGTATCAAGGGCTTCCACCACTTTTGGGTGCAGGGCGAAGTCGGAAAACTTCTGTTCAGTTAAGTGTGTTTTGCTCATAGTGTGGTAGAATATCAGCTTACTATCGCTTTACGAAAGCGTATCCGATGAAATAAAGTCAACCAACATTGGTATATTTTACGCCAATTCGCCAGGCATAATCTTGTGGAGTAAAACATGAGCAGCGATAAAATCGTTCATCTGACTGATGACAGTTTCGACACCGACGTGCTGAAAGCCGACGGCGTTACACTGGTAGATTTCTGGGCTGAATGGTGCGGTCCTTGCAAAATGATCGCGCCAATCCTTGATGAAGTTGCAGAAGAGTATGATGGCAAGCTGACCATCGCTAAGCTGAATATTGATGATAACCCAGGCACGGCACCGAAGTATGGCATTCGTGGTATCCCGACGCTGCTGCTGTTTAAAAATGGCGAAGTCGCCGCGACCAAAGTGGGCGCGCTGTCTAAAGGCCAGCTGAAAGAGTTCCTGAACGCCAATCTGGCGTAATTCAGGGCTGAATGTCCGGCAGTGGTGAATTTATCTCCTGCTGCTGGACGTTCGCTTTCAGGCGTGCTAATTTACCAGCACTGCATTACGAACTTACCTTGTAGTTAGCATCTAAAAGTTTTCCCTTGTTGAACCCTGTCGCCCTGTACCTTATAAAGATAGAACGGTTCAGCAATCTTACGGTTAGCTCCAACTCTGGCATCACATTCGGACATCTCCCTGCATACCGATCGCCATTCCATACGATGATCGTCAGGAAGAGCCGAAAAGAGCCATTAACGGCATGGATTAGTTGCCATACCATTCACGACAAACATTCCGAGTATTACCCCGAGTTTAAGAACCCATCACTATGAATCTTACCGAATTAAAGAATACGCCGGTTGCTGAGCTGGTTACTCTCGGCGAAAATATGGGACTGGAAAACCAGGCTCGTATGCGCAAGCAGGACATTATCTTTTCAATCCTGAAGCAGCACGCGAAAAGCGGCGAAGACATCTTCGGTGATGGCGTGCTGGAGATCCTTCAGGATGGATTTGGATTCCTCCGTTCCGGAGACAGCTCCTACCTCGCCGGCCCTGATGATATCTACGTTTCCCCTAGTCAAATCCGCCGCTTCAACCTCCGCACTGGTGACACCATCTCTGGCAAAATTCGTCCACCGAAAGAGGGTGAACGTTATTTTGCGCTGCTGAAAGTTAACGAAGTTAACTACGACAAGCCGGAAAATGCGCGTAATAAGATTCTGTTCGAAAACCTCACGCCGCTGCACGCAAATAAACGTCTGCGTATGGAGCGGGGTAATGGCTCAACGGAAGATTTAACCGCTCGCGTACTGGATCTGGCATCGCCAATTGGTCGTGGCCAGCGTGGTCTGATTGTTGCACCACCGAAAGCCGGTAAAACCATGCTGCTGCAGAACATCGCGCAGAGCCTGGCGCACAACTATCCGGACTGTACCCTGATGGTACTGCTGATCGATGAGCGCCCGGAAGAAGTCACCGAGATGCAGCGTCTGGTGAAAGGCGAAGTTATCGCCTCAACCTTCGATGAGCCAGCTTCACGCCACGTTCAGGTTGCTGAAATGGTGATTGAAAAGGCCAAGCGTCTGGTTGAGCACAAAAAAGATGTCATCATCCTGCTCGACTCCATTACACGTCTGGCACGTGCTTACAACACCGTGGTTCCTGCTTCAGGTAAAGTCCTGACCGGTGGTGTGGATGCCAACGCCCTGCATCGTCCAAAGCGTTTCTTTGGTGCTGCACGTAACGTGGAAGAGGGCGGTAGCCTGACCATCATCGCGACCGCGCTGGTTGATACCGGTTCGAAGATGGATGAAGTGATTTACGAAGAGTTTAAAGGTACCGGTAACATGGAACTGCATCTCGCCCGTAAAATCGCTGAAAAACGCGTCTTCCCGGCGATTGATTACAACCGCTCTGGTACGCGTAAAGAAGAGCTGCTCACCTCTCAGGAAGAGCTGCAGAAGATGTGGATCCTGCGTAAGATTATTCACCCGATGGGCGAAATCGACGCAATGGAATTCCTCATCAACAAGCTGGCGATGACCAAAACTAATGATGAATTCTTCGATATGATGAAGCGTTCTTAATCCGATACTGCCTGGCCGAACCACAGATTCGGCTTTTTTAGTCCAGATGCGCAGAAAATCGACCTCACGCCACGTCTCAACGTGGCGTTTTTCATTTGTGAGCTATAGGATTGAACACTGGCAGGAGCATTTATAATGACTGTGGTAGCGATGGCGAACTTTTGACCGTTCGTCTGTCTCTTTATGCAGAATTCGGAATCCGACACAGCGATAGGCGCGTTTTTTCGCGTATTGTTGTGCGGGATGTTAGCTGAGAGCGTTTAACGTGAATTTACTCACTATGAGTACTGAGCTTGGTTTAATTATTCTCTTTTCCCTGGCTTTCCTCTTTTTTGCTCGAAAAGCAGCTAAAAAAATTGGTTTAGTTGATAAGCCTAACTCACGTAAACGCCATCATGGCGCGATTCCGTTGGTGGGCGGCATTTCTGTGTTCGCAGGTATCTGCTTCACGTTTGCCATTACCAACTACTATCTGCCTCACGCGCTGCTCTATCTGGGCTGCGCCGGTGTTCTGGTGCTGGTTGGCGCACTGGATGACCGTTTCGATATCAGCGTCAAAATTCGTGCGGTGGTGCAGGCGATTGTCGCGCTGGTGATGATGTTTGGCGCAAAACTCTATCTGCTTAGCCTGGGCTTTATCGTCGGCCCGTTCGAGCTTATAGTGGGGCCCTTCGGCTATGTGCTGACGCTGTTTGCCGTCTGGGCCGCGATCAACGCCTTTAATATGGTGGATGGGATCGACGGTCTGCTGGGCGGACTCTCCTCGGTCACTTTTGCCGCCATGGGGATTATCCTCTACTTCGACGGCCAGACCAGCCTCGCGATGTGGTGTTTTGCGATGATTGCCGCCACGCTGCCCTATATCCTGCTTAACCTCGGCTTCCTTGGCCGTCGCTTCAAAGTCTTTATGGGCGATGCCGGCAGCACCATGATCGGGTTCACCATTATCTGGATTCTGCTGGAAACGACGCAGGGTCTGAGCCACCCCATCACGCCCGTTACCGCACTGTGGCTTATTGCCATTCCTCTGATGGATATGGTGGCGATTATGTATCGTCGCCTGCGTAAAGGCATGAGTCCGTTCTCGGCTGACCGTCAGCACATCCATCATCTGATTATGCGTGCCGGCTTTACCTCCCGTCAGGCCTTTGTGCTGATTACCGTTGCGGCGGCCATTCTCGCCGGTATCGGTGTGCTGGGCGAATATCTGGCATTTATCCCGGAGTGGGTGATGCTGCTGCTATTCCTGGGCGCGTTTATGGTTTACGGCTACTGCCTCAAACATGCATGGCGCGTGGCGCGACGTGTCCGCCGCATTAAGCGCCGTCTGAGCCATCATCGCGAAGCAAAAAACAAATTACCCTGAAAAGAGCTGATAAAGGATACCTCTGCCATGCCTTCTGACGTTGTGGACAACGAACTGGATATTCGCAGCTTTTGCTGCCGTTTATGGCGTGGCAAGCGCTGGATTATCGGGCTGGCGCTGCTGTTTGCTCTGGTCGCCTGGCTGGCCACGCTGCTGCTGAAACAGGTCTGGAGCACCACGGCGATCACCGATCGTCCGACGGTGAACATGCTGGGTTCTTACTATGCGCAGCAGCAATTCCTGACCAATCTGGATGTGCGCAACAACGCCTTAACCCTGGCCGCACCTTCACCTACGGTGATGGATCAGGTTTATCAGGAGTTCACCATGCAACTCGCCTCCTGGGATACGCGTCGTGAGTTCTGGCAGCAAACGGATTATTACAAGAGTCGTAAAACCGGCAATGCGCATAATGATGCCGCGCTGCTCGACGATATGATCGGCAATATCCTGTTCACGCCCGCTGACGCGGCACATAACCTGCCCGATAACGTCAAACTGAAAGCGGAAACCGCTGGCGACGCCAATAATCTGCTGCGTCAGTACATCGCCTATGCCAGTGAGCGCGCCGCGCGTCATCTGAATGATGAGCTAAAAGGTGCCTGGCGGGCACGTACCGACCAGTTGCAGGCGCAGGTGAAACGTCAGGAAGATGTGGCTAACGCGGTGTTTCAGCGCCAGCAGCATCGACTGGAGCAGGCGCTGAAGATCGCCAGCCAGCAGGGCATTAATGAGAAACAGACGCGTGAAGCGGGTGAAAATCTGGCAGACAGCGACCTGTTTCTGCTGGGCCAGCCGGTTTTACAGGGACAACTGGATACGCTGCGCGCTACCGGTCCGGAGTTTGATATCAGCTATGATCAGAACAGAGCAATGCTGACCACGCTGCAGACCGGGCCAAAACTGAACAGCCAGTTCCAGACCTACCGTTATCTGCGTACGCCGGAAGAGCCGGTATCACGTGACAGTCCGCGACGTCTGTTCATGATGATTATGTGGGGTGCCATTGGGGCATTAACAGGCGCGGGAGTGGCGCTGGCACGTCGTCCGCGTCTGATGTCAGACACGCATGAGTGAGAGAAACAGTGTGAAAGTTCTGACGGTATTTGGTACTCGTCCCGAAGCGATCAAAATGGCACCGCTGGTTCAGGCGCTGGCGCAGGATCCCGCTTTCGAATCGCGACTGTGCGTCACCGCACAGCATCGCGAAATGCTCGATCAGGTGCTGCGCCTGTTCAAGCTGCAGCCGGACTATGATCTCAATATTATGCGTCCCGAGCAGGGGCTGACCGAGATCACCTGCCGCATTTTAGAGGGCATGAAAACCGTCCTGCTCGACTTCAAACCGGACATCGTGCTGGTGCATGGTGACACCACCACCACACTGGCGGCGAGCCTGGCGGCATTTTATCATCAGATTCCGGTCGGGCATGTGGAGGCCGGTCTGCGTACCGGCGATCTCGCCTCGCCATGGCCGGAAGAGGGTAACCGTAAACTTACCGGTCATCTTGCCCATCTGCATTTCACCCCCACCTCCCGATCGCGTCAGAATCTGTTGCAGGAAAATCTGCCCGATGCGCGCATTATCGTGACCGGCAATACGGTCATTGATGCGCTGCTGTGGGTTCGCGACAGGGTGCTGGATGACAGCAATCTGAATGCACAACTGGCGGCGCGCTATCCGTTTCTCGACCCGGATAAGAAACTGGTGCTGGTCACCGGACATCGTCGCGAAAGCTTTGGTGGCGGCTTTGAACGTATCTGCAGCGCGCTGGCGCAGATTGCCCGCCAGCATCCCGAGGCGCAGATTGTCTATCCGGTGCACCTTAATCCCAATGTCAGCGAGCCGGTAAACCGGATTCTCAGCGGCATTGAGAATATCATTCTGATTGAACCGCAGGAGTATCTGCCTTTTGTCTGGCTGATGAACCGCGCCTGGCTCATCCTCACTGACTCCGGTGGCATTCAGGAGGAAGCGCCTTCGCTGGGTAAACCGGTGCTGGTGATGCGTGACACCACCGAGCGGCCTGAAGCGGTCGACGCCGGCACCGTCAAACTGGTGGGGACCGATATCGCCCGAATCGTGGCGGAGGTCAGCAGCTTGCTGACTGACGACGCTGCCTGGCAGGCGATGAGCCACGCCCATAATCCGTATGGCGATGGCAAAGCCTGTGGTCGTATTTTACAAGCCTTAAAAGATAACCGAGCCGAATTATGAGTTTTGAAACCATCTCCGTGATTGGACTGGGATACATTGGGCTGCCGACGGCAGCCGTTTTTGCCTCAAAGGGAAAAAAAGTGGTGGGCGTGGATATCAATGCGCGCGCCGTTGAAACCATCAATCGTGGCGCGATCCATATCGTGGAACCCGATTTAGATCAGGTGGTGCATGCGGCCGTTACGCGTGGCGATCTGCGCGCCACCACGCAGCCGGAAGCCGCCGACGCTTTTCTTATCGCCGTACCGACCCCTTTTAAAGATGAGCATCAGCCCGATCTGCGCTTTGTGAAAGCCGCGGCGGAGTCGATTGCGCCGGTACTGAAAAAGGGCGACCTGGTGATTCTGGAGTCGACCTCACCGGTGGGCAGCACCGAACAGATGGCCGACTGGCTGGCGGCGGCGCGTCCCGACCTGCGCTTTCCTCAGCACGGTGATACGCCCGATATTTTTGTGGCCTACTGTCCGGAGCGCGTGCTGCCTGGTCAGGTGATGGTTGAGCTGATTAACAACGACCGGGTGATTGGCGGCATGACGCCAGCCTGTTCCGCCCGCGCCAGCGAGCTTTATCGGCTGTTTTTAAAAGGCGAATGCGTTGAAACCAACGCCCGAACCGCCGAGATGTGTAAGCTGACAGAAAACAGCTTCCGTGACGTGAATATCGCCTTTGCCAATGAGCTGTCGCTGATTTGTGCCGATCAGGGGATTAACGTCTGGGAGCTGATTGCGCTGGCGAATCGCCATCCGCGCGTCAACATTCTGCAGCCGGGCCCAGGCGTCGGCGGTCACTGTATCGCCGTCGATCCCTGGTTCATCGTGGCGCAGAATCCTGAATTAGCCCGCCTGATCCGCACCGCGCGCGAGGTCAATGACGCCAAGCCTCAGTGGGTGCTGGACCAGGTGAAAACCGCGCTGGCGGACTGCCTGACACAGACCGGCAAGCGCGCCAGCGATATCACCATCGCCTGCTTTGGCCTGGCCTTTAAACCCAATATTGACGACCTGCGCGAAAGCCCGGCGGTGGGCGTGGCACAGAAAATTGCAGAGTGGCACAGCGGCACTACCTGGGTGGTTGAACCCCATATTGAGCAGCTTGCTGACGCACTGGCCGACAACGCCGTGCTGGTCTCTGCCGGGCAGGCGCTGGAACAGGCCGATATTCTGGTGATGCTGGTCGATCACCGCGCCTTCCGCGCCATTGATGGTGCCAGCGTTCAGCAGAACTGGATTGTCGACACCAAAGGTGTGTGGCGATGAGGCGTTTTCTGATCACGGGCGGTGCCGGGTTTATCGGTTCTGCACTGGTGCGCTTTCTGATTGCAGAAACCGAACATCAGGTGGTGGTGGTCGATAAACTCAGCTACGCCGGAAATCTGGCGTCACTCGCCAGCGTTGCCGACTCGCCCCGCTTTCATTTTGAGCAGGTCGATATCTGCGATCGCCCGGCACTTGATCAGGTGTTTGCCCGTCATCAGCCAGACTGTTTGATGCATCTTGCGGCTGAAAGCCATGTGGATCGTTCGATTGACGGGCCGGTAGCCTTTATCGCGACCAATATTGTCGGGACTTATCAGTTGCTGGAAGCCGCGCGTTTTTACTGGCAAAACCTGGATGACGCGCGCAAAACCGCCTTTCTGTTCCACCATATCTCGACCGATGAAGTCTTTGGCGATCTGCACGACAGCCAGGCCTATTTTACCGAAACCACACCCTATGCGCCAAGCAGTCCTTACGCCGCCAGCAAGGCCAGCAGCGACCATTTAGTGCGGGCCTGGCTGCGCACTTACGGTCTGCCCACGCTGGTCACCAACTGTTCAAATAACTACGGCCCCTGCCATTTCCCGGAGAAGCTGATCCCGCTGACCATCATCAATGCGCTGGCCGGTAAAGCCTTACCGGTTTACGGCAACGGACAGCAGATTCGTGACTGGCTCTACGTCGAAGATCACGCCCGCGCACTCTATCAGGTGGTCAGCCATGGCAAGCCAGGCGAAACTTATAATATTGGCGGCCATAACGAGCGACGCAATATTGAGGTGGTTGAAACTATCTGCAGCCTGCTTGAAGAGCTGGCCGCAGAGCAGAAACCTGCCGGGCTGGCGCATTACCGCGACCTGATTACCTATGTCACTGACCGCCCCGGTCACGATCAGCGCTATGCCATTGATGCCAGTAAAATTGCGCATGAACTTGGCTGGGTACCGCAGGAAACCTTTGAAAGCGGCATGCGTAAAACCGTGGCATGGTATCTGGCCAATCCCACCTGGTGGCAGGCTATTCTGGATGGCCGCTATCAGGGCGAACGCCTTGGCTTGTCGCAATAAACCTGCGTAAGGAGCAGCGATGAAAGGCATCATTTTAGCGGGAGGGTCGGGCACGCGGTTACACCCGATAACCCGTGCAGTATCAAAGCAACTTCTGCCGGTCTATGACAAACCGATGATCTACTATCCGCTCTCCGTGCTGATGCTGGCGGGTATTCGCGACATCCTGTTAATTACCACGCCGGAAGATCGGGCGCAGTTTGAACGGCTGCTGGGCGATGGCAGTGAATTTGGGATACGCCTCAGCTATGCGGTGCAGCCAAGTCCCGATGGGCTGGCGCAGGCCTTTATCATCGGCGAATCCTTTATCGGCGAGGATAATTGCTGCCTGGTTCTGGGTGATAACCTCTATTTTGGCCAGGGCTTCAGCCCCAAGCTCCGCAAAGTTGTTGAACAGAATCGTGGCGCAACGGTGTTCGGCTATCAGGTCATGGACCCGGAACGTTTCGGCGTGGTGGAGTTTGACGATAACTTCAAGGCGATCTCGATTGAAGAGAAACCACAGCAGCCGAAATCGCGCTGGGCAGTAACCGGGCTCTATTTTTATGACAATCAGGTTATTGAATTCGCGAAACAGGTGAAACCCTCAGCGCGGGGCGAGCTGGAAATCACGGCCATTAACCAGATGTATCTGGAGCGTGGTGAGCTGACGGTCGAACTGCTGGGACGAGGTTTTGCCTGGCTGGATACCGGCACGCACGACAGCCTGGTGGAAGCCAGCATGTTTGTGCAGACGGTGGAAAAACGTCAGGGCTTTAAAATTGCCTGCCTGGAAGAGATTGCCTGGCGCAACAGCTGGCTGAGTGATGACCAGCTGCGGGCCGCGGGTGAAGCGCTGACAAAAACCGGCTACGGCCAATACCTGCTGGATTTATTACATGCCCGTCCACGTCAATATTAATCCCCTTAGCTGGGAGAGCGCATTCTTCGGTGTTGATACCGTGCGGCTGGAGCCGCAAGGTGACATTCCGCTGGAACAGGCGCTGCGTCATCCCTGTGCGCTGATGCAGATAAAAGTCGCTGCCAGCGAGACGGCACTGATTGATACGCTGCAGCAGCATCAGTTCCGGCTGGCAGAAGGCGAAGCAGATCTGACGCTGGCCCTGAAACAGACTGAACGGCAGGCGGGAATTCGCATTGCGCGCGAAGCCCAGATCCCGCTACTGCGCGATGCTGCCTCACAGCTCTTCAGCCAGAGTCGTTTTCGCGCGCCCTGGTATGCGCCGGACGCCAGCGGACGCTTCTATGCGCAGTGGATTGAAAATGCGGTACGCGGGGCGTTTGACGATCAGTGTCTGGTGGCAAGCGATGCCGCGGGTCAGCTGCAGGGATTTGTTTCGCTGCGCGCGGTGGATGGCGATGCCCGCATTGGCCTGCTGGGCGTACTGCCCGACGCGCAGGGCCAGGGGCTGGGTCAGCGACTGATGCTGGCAGCAGCAGACTGGGCGCGGGTACGACAGCTGGCTCAGCTTCGGGTTGCTACCCAGCTCAGCAATCTCACGGCGATGCGCCTCTATTTACGCAGCGGTGCCCGGCTCGACAGCACCGCGTACTGGTTTTACAGGAAAGGTCATGATTCCATTTAATGCGCCCCCGATTGTGGGCACAGAAATTGAGTATATGCAGTCGGCGATGAACAGCGGCAAGCTGTGCGGCGATGGTGGATTTACCCGTCGCTGTCAGCAGTGGATGGAGCAGCGTTTTGGCAGCAAAAAAGTGCTGCTGACCCCCTCCTGTACCGCTTCGCTGGAGATGGCGGCGCTGTTAATCGATCTGCAGCCCGGCGATGAAGTGATTATGCCGAGCTACACCTTTGTCTCTACCGCCAACGCCTTTGTGCTGCGCGGCGCCCGCATTGTGTTTGTCGATGTACGCCCGGACACCATGAACATTGATGAAACGCTGATCGAAGCGGCCATCACTGAAAAAACCCGCGCCATTGTGCCGGTCCATTACGCAGGCGTGGCCTGTGAAATGGACACCATTATGGCGCTGGCGGCAAAGCATAAGCTGTTTGTGATTGAAGATGCGGCGCAGGGCGTGATGTCACGCTACAAAGGTCGTGCGCTCGGCACCATCGGTCATATTGGCTGCTTCAGTTTCCACGAAACCAAGAACTACACCGCCGGCGGCGAAGGTGGCGCGACGCTCATTAACGACGCCAGCCTGGTCGAGCGCGCCGAGATCGTGCGGGAAAAAGGCACCAACCGCAGCCAGTTCTTCCGGGGTCAGGTCGATAAATACACGTGGCGCGATATGGGATCGAGCTATCTGATGGCCGATCTGCAGGCAGCCTATCTCTGGGCGCAGCTGGAAGCCGCTGAACGTATTAACCAGCAGCGGTTACGCATCTGGCAGCGTTATTACGATGCGCTGCAGCCGCTGGCGGCTCAGGGACGCATCAGCCTGCCGGTGATCCCCGCCAGCTGTGAACACAATGCGCACATGTTCTACATCAAACTGCGCGATCAGGACGATCGTCAGGCGCTGATAAACTGGATGAAAGAAGCCGAGATACTGACGGTGTTTCACTATATTCCGCTGCACAGTTCGCCCGCCGGTGAGCGGTTCTCGCAGTTTGTCGGCGACGATCGCTTTACCACGCGGGAAAGTGAACGCCTGCTGCGTCTGCCGCTGTTTTATAACCTGTCGGATAATAACCAGAGCACGGTTATCAGCTCACTGCTGAGCTTCTTTTCCTGATGTCATTAGCCAGAGCCTCAGTGTGGACCGCATCGTCCACGCTGGTAAAAATTGTGGCCGGCCTGCTGGTCGTCAAACTGCTGGCGGTCAGCTTCGGACCCGAGGGTGTCGGCCAGGCGGGGAACTTCCGTCAGTTGATCACCGTGCTGGGTGTGCTGGCGGGCGCAGGCATCTTTAATGGCGTCACCACCTATGTGGCGCAGTATCAGCAGCAGCCCGAGCAATTGCGGGCGATGGTGGGCACGGCATCAACCATGGTACTGGGCTTTTCCGGTGTGCTGGCGCTGCTGTTTCTGCTGGCGGCGGCACCCATCAGCATCGCGCTGTTTGGTCACGACCGCTATCAGGGCGTCATCCGCGTGGTGGCCTTTCTTCAGCTCGGCATCGCCTGGGCCAACTTTACCCTTGCACTGCTGAAGGGCTATCGCGACGCGCGCGGTAATGCGCTGGCGCTGATTCTCGGCAGCCTGATTGGCGTGGCGGGCTATCTGCTCTGCTGGTGGCTGGGCGGCTATCAGGGTGCGCTGACCGGGCTGGCGCTGGTACCGGCTTTGCTGCTGCTGCCTGCACTCCTGATGCTGAAACGCCGTGCGCCGCTGCCGCTTAGCTGGCTGTGTCCGCAATGGCATCCTGAGCTGGCCCGTAATCTGGCAAAATATACGCTGATGGCGCTGATCACTGCCGTGACCCTGCCGGTCGCCTGGGTGCTGATGCGTAATCTGCTGGCGGAGCAGCAGGGCTGGGCACAGGTCGGATTGTGGCAGGGCGTCACCAGCATTTCCGATGCCTATCTGCAGTTTATTACCGCGACGTTTAGCGTCTGGCTGCTGCCGACGCTGGCGCGGCTGGATAACAAACGCGACATCGCGCGCGAGATTGGCCGTGCACTGCGCTTTGTCCTGCCCGCCGTGGCGGTTGCCAGCCTGGGTGTCTGGGTACTGCGCGATTTCGCCATCAGCCTGCTGTTCTCTGAAGCGTTTCGCGGGATGCGCGATCTCTTTGTCTGGCAGCTGTGCGGCGATGTTTTTAAGGTCGGCGCCTATGTTTTCGGATATCTGGTTATCGCCAAAGCCTCGCTGCGCTTTTATGTTCTGACTGAAATCAGCCAGTTCCTGTTGCTGACGCTGTTTTCACGCTGGTTGATCCCGTTACATGGCGCGACGGGTGCGGCGCAGGCCTATATGTTTACCTATATGGCTTACTTTGCCCTGTGTTGTGGCGCTTTTATTGTTTACTGCCGGAAAAAATGACTTTAATTCACGTTTTGGGATCGGACATTCCCCACCACAATCTTACGGTGCTGCGCTTTTTCAACGACGTACTCAGCGTTGAGCAGCCTGCGGCTGCGCCACGCCATTTTATGGTGGTGACGCAGCAGCCCGAGAGCCTGGCGCCGTTCAGTGCGTTGCAGATCGAGTGCTTTACCAGCAAGAAAGCGCTGGCGCAGGCGGTACTGCAGCGGGCCAGAAATCGTCAGCAGCGTTTTTTCTGCCACGGACAGTTTAACCCGTGGATCTGGCTGGCGTTACTCAGCGGTAAGCTGCGTCGTTCACAGCTCTTCTGGCACGTCTGGGGTGCCGATCTTTATGAAGATTCGCGCAGCCTGAAGTTCCGCCTGTTCTATCTGGTCCGCCGGATAGCGCAGGGACGGGTTGCACAAGTTTTTGCGACCCGTGGCGACCTGCATCACTATCAGCAGCGCCATCGGCGCGTACCCGGTTCACTGCTCTATTTTCCCACCAGAATGCCCGCTGCAGCCGTTGAATCTGTCCCTTCGGAGCCTTTTACGCTGTTGCTGGGAAACTCGGGCGATCCGAGTAACCGGCATATCGAAGGCTTAAAAGCGATTCACGCGCAGTTTGGCGAGCAGGTGCGTATCGAGGTCCCTTTGGGCTATCCGCCAGGTAATGAGGCTTATATCAGCCTCATTCAGGCCACTGCCGATGCGCTGTTCCCGAACGGGCAGGTGAATCTGATGCGTGAAAACCTGGCGTTTGATGATTACTTAGCCCTGCTGGTGCGCTGCCATGTCGGCTATTTTATGTTTGAACGTCAGCAAGGGGTGGGAACACTCTGCCTGCTGATCCAGGCCAACGTGCCGTTTGTCCTGACCCGCAAAAATCCATTCTGGCGTGATGTGGCAGAGCAGCAGCTTCCGGTATTGTTCAGCGAAGATACGCTGTCGCCTGCGGTGATCGCCGAGGCACGTCGTCAGCTGATGAGCTGTGATAAACAAGCTATCGCCTTTTTTGCGCCGGGTTATCTGGCGGGCTGGCGAGCCGCGTTACAGCTCAGCGAAGGGGAGTTGTCATGAGTCTTATGCAGTTTGGCGGCCTGCTGGTGGTCTATCTGCTGTCGCTGGTTTTTATTCTGACCCTGACCTGGCGGGAGTTTAAGCGCGTCCGTTTTAACTTTCATCTGTTCTTCACGCTGCTGTTCTTACTGACCTTTTACTTCGGCTTCCCGCTGACCTCCGTGCTGGTGTTTCGCTTTAATGTTGAAGTGGTGCCGGTTGAGAACCTGCTGGAGGCGCTGCTGTCGGCCACGGCGTTTTACGCCATTTATTACGTCAGCTATAAAGTGCGGCTGAAACCCGCCAGCGCGTCTCCGGCGAAGCCCTGGCTGCAGATGAATCGCGTCGAAACCCATCTGACCTGCGTGATACTGGCGCTGGTGGCGCTGGGTACCGTGACGGTGTTCTTCATTCATAACGGTTTTCTGCTGTTCCGCCTGACCGCCTATAACCAGATTTTCTCCAGTGAAGTGTCGGGTGTAGCGCTTAAGCGCTTCTTCTATTTCTTTATTCCGGCGATGCTGATCCCCTACTTTTTGAGCCCGACGCGCCGCAACTGGCTGCTGTTCCTGGTGGTGACCGTTGCCTTTGGTTTACTGACCTACGCGCTGGTGGGTGGTACCCGCGCCAATATCATTATTGCGTTTGCCCTGTTCCTGTTTATCGGGATTACCCGTGGCTGGATCACTTTGTGGATGCTGGCAACGGCGGGCGTGCTGGCGATTGCAGGAATGTTCTGGCTGGCACTGCGCCGCTATAACCTCGACGTTATGGGCGATGAAGCGTTTTATACTTTCCTCTATCTGACGCGTGATACCTTCTCGCCGTGGGAGAATCTCGCCTTGCTGCTGGATAACTACGCCAGAATTGAGTTTCAGGGGCTGGCACCGCTGTGGCGTGATTTCTACGTTTTCATTCCGACCTGGCTCTGGCCGGATCGGCCGCTGGCAGTGTTAAACAGTGCTAACTACTTCACCTGGGAAGTGCTGAACAACCATTCTGGCCTGGCGATTTCACCCACGCTGATAGGGTCGCTGGTGGTGATGGGCGGCGTCTGGGCGATTCCGATCGGTGCGGTCGCGGTAGGGATGATTATAAAAGCCTTTGATGCGATCTATCAGCGTGGCTGCCTTGAGACCAACCGTTACACCGGCGCCATCCTGCAAAGCTTCTGTTTTGGCGCGGTCTTTAACATGATCGTGCTGGCACGCGAAGGCCTTGATGCGTTCGGTTCACGCGTGGTGTTTTTCTGCATCATTTTTGCTGCCTGTCTGGGCATGGCTAAATTACTTTTCTGGTTACTGGATCGCGCAGGTTTGATTCGCGACCGCAGCAGGCGGGTGTTGCACAGCCCGCTCTGAGTAGCCTCTGGGATTGACGGAAGATATGACAAAGTTAACTGAGACGCCGCAGTATCGGATTCGTGGCGTTGAGTTGTATGGCTTCGAAAACATGCCGTCGGCGGTGAATTTTCTGATGCCGCCGCAGAGCGTACGCAGCGGTATTTTAGTGGCGATTAATGCGGAGAAGATCCTGACCGCTGAGCGGGATGAGGGATTACGCACGCTGTTAGCGCAGGCGGAATATGCATACGCCGATGGCATCAGCATTGTGCGCTCGATTCGTAAAAAGTATCCACACGCGTCGGTGCAGCGCATTGCGGGTGCTGATTTATGGGAAGCGCTGATGGAACGCGCCGGGCGGGAAGGGACGCCTGTATTTCTTATCGGCGGTCGTCAGCAGGTGCTGGATGAAACCTGCGATAAGCTACGTCGTCAGTGGAATGTGAATATTGTCGGGGCGCAGGACGGCTATTTTGCGCCAGCCGATCAGGATGCGCTTTTTGCCCGGATTGCGGCCAGCGGCGCGAAGCTGGTGACTGTAGCGCTGGGGTCGCCCCGTCAGGAGCTGTTGATGCTGGCGTGCCGTGCGCACTGGCCTGATGCGCTCTATATGGGCGTGGGTGGAACGTACGATGTTTTCACCGGCCATGTGAAGCGAGCGCCTGAGATCTGGCAGCGGTTGGGGCTGGAGTGGCTCTATCGTCTGATTCGGCAGCCTGGCCGCCTGCGCCGGCAATTAAAACTGCTTAAATATTTGCGCTATCACTGGCGTGGCGATCTCTGATATTGCTGATAAATGCCGCATTTTTACGCGTTGTGAGAGTGGAAATGCACTATTTGTCGACAAAATGCACAAAGCGTAATCAAACGCGTCTTTTTATTTAAAAAGCACTAGACACGATGGGCGCTTATCTCTAGTATGCACATCCGCAACGGCGCTACGCGCCCGTAGCTCAGCTGGATAGAGCGCTGCCCTCCGGAGGCAGAGGTCTCAGGTTCGAATCCTGTCGGGCGCGCCATATCGTTTGTGCGCATGAGCTTCGGTGGTTGATTTACCGCGGTTGGCAGTAGAGATTTAAATGCTGCAGGTTTTTAACTTGTGACATTAAGTATTGTGGTGGCTATAGCTCAGTTGGTAGAGCCCTGGATTGTGATTCCAGTTGTCGTGGGTTCGAGTCCCATTAGCCACCCCAGATTTTGCTGGGAAACGCGAAGGTGGCGGAATTGGTAGACGCGCTAGCTTCAGGTGTTAGTGTCTTAACGGACGTGAGGGTTCAAGTCCCTCTCTTCGCACCAGGCAAAACAGTTAAAAAAATCGGCGAGTAGCGCAGCTTGGTAGCGCAACTGGTTTGGGACCAGTGGGTCGGAGGTTCGAATCCTCTCTCGCCGACCATTTTAGAAACCTGTCTGAAAAGACAGGTTTTTTTTCGTCTGCAGAAAAGAGGATGAGGACCTCCGAAGGAGGTTTGAGCCGAGCGTAGCGAGACAACGTTGCTTCAGCAACGGCCCGAAGGGCGCTGCTCGCAGAGCAGAGTAATCCTCTCTCGCCGACCATTTTAGAAACCTGTCTGAAAAGACAGGTTTTTTTTCGTCTGCAGAAAAGAGGATGAGGACCTCCGAAGGAGGTTTAGGTGGGTACAGCTAAATAAGTTTGCTGTAAATCCGAGCCTGCGAAGGGAACATGGTCAGATCGGAAAGTCGCTTAAGCCATCCATGGCCGCTCGGCCCACGCCGTCCCTGGCGTGGGACGCTTTCCTCTTCTGACCATGCTCCCTGCGCGTTGAGCTTATGCGCTGTGGTCAGATGCATCCGGGTTTAGATCTGTCATTTGTCTGAAGCGTCCTTGTAAGTATCAGATGCGTCTGCCATACGTGAAGCGAAGGGAGCATACGCCTGTAGCAAAGCATCGCGCCGCCCGGATAAAAACGCCGGGAGCGTTTTTGAACAACGCAAAGCGTTGGCCCGACTACGGGCGCACCTCAGGGATGAGGTGCGTAATCGCCCGCGCTGAGGATGGCGTCTTTTGCGTCTTTGCGAAAGGCGTATGCTCCCTGAAGCCCACACAGCAGTGAGAGCGGGCTGCTTGTTAGCTAATCCTTTGATGCCAGCTCACCCTTGATTTCGCCAGTTGTCAGATAAAGTTGCTTAAACAGGAGCAACAGCGTCGTGAATTGCCGACAAATAAGTCATTGTTATTGTTGATTTCACAGAGAGATTTGCCTTGCTGTCTCCATTCAGAGACAGAGAAAATGCCAGCTGTCGCTGGATACCGACATTTCCCGACAGGCCTGTTGAATGAAGCTTTGAGCTAATTCTTTAACATGCTGATTTATTGTGATTTTAAAAATAATCATAAACCTGGCATGGCTTGTGCAATACTTCTGCTGTAGATGCTCATTCCACCTCTTATGTCTGCTGATGCTACATAAACCTGGGAATGATGCAGAGCCAATTTTAGGTACCTGTTGTCTGCCTGCCTGTATCGCGAAAGCCTTACAGGGTTAACAGACACCACGTTGAGTCAGGTACCTCCCGGTTGTCTTACCGACCTGATCTTACACCTGCCACTGGCAGGTGTTTTTTTTTGCCTGCGAAAGCGTGCTGGCAGATTGCGGGCACAAAAAAGCCGGGCAAGCCCGGCTTTATCAGGTATGAAAAGAGGATCAGGCGTTGGGATTGTTCTTCAGTGTGAGCAACAACCCTTCACGACGCATCTTCGCCGCTTCTTCCGGGCGACGCAGACGATCATAAACATCCGCCAGCCATGCATAATCAAACGCGTCAGGACGCTGTGCCAGCGCCTGCTGCAGTGCCTCAGCAGCCTGCTGCCATTCACCATGACGCATCAGCAACTGCCCCAGCGTACTGTGCAGCAGCGGTGTTGCGCCGTGTTGTTTGATTTGCTGGCGCAATACTTTCTCCAGCGCTTCCGGATTACCACTTTTGATGCGAGGCATCAGCAGCACCAGACGATCGTCATAATGACGCTTGAGGCCCTCCAGCACGATCGATTGCGCGGTGTCGTGATCGTTGCATTCAATCAGATGATCCGCCATGGCCACCTGCAGCGTCGTTTCCTGACGGGTTTTGCGGCTCAGATCGTTCCACCAGCGCTTCAGCCCATCGCTGCCCTGGTCAGCCATCGCCTGATTCATCAGACCCAGCCAGGCCTGTTGCTGTAACGCATCGCGATGCAGCTCATCGCCAACCTGCGCCTTCTGCATGGCGGGCAGAATATCCAGCAATGCACTCCAGGCACCAGTACGGACATACGCCTGTTCGGCCAGGCGCAGCACTTCAGGATGACGCGGTGCCACTTCCAGCAGACGGTCAATGCTATGACGCGCAGCATGATCTTCATTACGTGCCAGCTGAATACGTGCGCGGGCAATTTCTACCGGAATGGTGTTGCTCTCCGACAGCTCTGCAGCACGTTCAAGATGCTGATTGGCACGGATTTCATCACCACGCTGTTGCGCAGCTTCTGCTGCCAGCAGGTAGTTCGCCACCGGCACATCAGCGTGATCGGCATCTTTAGAAAGCAGTTTTTCCACCTGACGGTGATCGCCTTCTGCCAGCTTCATCAGCGCCGACTGAGTATGACGCTGGGCGCGACGGCGTTTACGTCCGGTAAACCAGCCACGGGTACGCGCGCCGGTGTGCAGCACACGGCGCAGCAGCCATTCCACGGCCAGAATCACCAGCAGGCTGAGGATGAGGATAATGACCAGGCCGGTGACGCTGGTTTCGATGTTCCAGTTATCGGTCTGAATCAGCACGTAACCCTGATGACCGGCAATCATCGGTCCCAGCACCACGCCAGCAATCAGCAGGATAAAGAGGATAAATACCTTAAGCATGCTTAGCCTCCCTGCTGATTAGCAGCGGCAGAAGGTTGCGCTAACAGGTTCCGGACGCGGGTCTGCATCAGCTGTTCCAGCAACGGCTGACTTTCCAGGTTATCCGGCAGATCCATATTGATGTTCTGCTGGCTCAGCTCATCCAGCTGGGCAAGGAAGGCTTTGGTAGCGGCATCATTGGTGTCGTACCAGGCGCGAACCCACGCGGACACGGTGTCGATAGATTGTTTATAAATCTCATCCTGATGACGCGGTACCGCCTGAGCAGCAATCAGCAGACGCGAGCGGATATTCTCACGCAGGTAAACATCCTGATTAGGTGCCAGCAGCGGCTGGGCGGTGTTATCGCGGCGGCGGATGGTAATAAAATCATCCATAAAGTTATGCCAGCTTTTCACCAGATTCTGACGCCATTCGCGCACGGAACCTGACAGTTCACCGCCATCGCTGTCCATCGGCGCATCATCGCTGTCGTTATCGGCCAGACGCAGATTATCAACGTTGTTCGACAGCTGGTTCAGTTTGAGGATCACGCCGTCATAATCGACCTGCGTAACAGAAGAGAGGTTACTGATATCCTGGGTCAGCGCACGACGCACATTCATGACGCTGGGATCGTTCATGTCGGCCAGGCTGGCATCGGCGCTTTTCAGCAGTGCAGCGGCGGTGGTGACATCCTGGTCGCTCCAGAGTTTGCGGCCAGCCAGTTTCACCAGATAGTCCGCCTGTGCCAGCAACCAGCTGCGCACGTCGTTGCCAGAAATCACGGCCACTTTTTCACGCAGGGTTTCCAGCTCTTTTGCTGACGCGTTTTGCTGTGTCTGGGCTGTCTGCAACGCGGTTTCGGCGCCGCTCAGTTGCTGAGTCAGCTGCTGTTTGTCGCTGCTGGCCTGCTGTTGCAACGCGCTTAATTGTTCGCTCAGCTTCTGATTGGTTTGTGCCTGTAAATCAGCCTGATGTTTCCCGTTAAGGTATAAACCCGCACCAATCGCCAGCGCAATGACAATCGCAACTGCACCCAGCACCATGCCACCATTTTTCGCATTACGCGGTGGTGTGCTGTTGCTGGAAGGAGAGCGGTCGACCGCTGGGGTGGTTTCTTCAACCATGGCGGAGGAGTCTTTTTGTTCCGTCATATGTGGCACATCCCATTGTTAAAGTTCAGCGTAACGCGCGCAGCAGCGCATCGTTATCGGCACCATCGGCTACCTGAATATCCTGCCAACCCAATCCTGCGGCCAGGGTAGCCAAACGTTCACTGACGACAACCAGTCGGCAGTTGAGCAGCCATTCCTCGCGATCAACTGCGGGGAACAGCGAAAAAAGCTGTTGTAACATTTCACCGCTGGTCACCACCAGCACGGAGACACCGCGATCGCGCCAGCGGCGTCCTTCAACGGGTCCATCATAATACTTCTGGCAGCGCTGATAACAGGCTGCAAACGACACCTCAGCACCTCGCCGGGTTAACGTCTGAGCCAGCAACTCGCGTCCGGGATCGCCACGCAGGATCAGCGCACGTTTACCGGCAACCTGCTGAAGAGTATTCAGCTGGATCAATTCTTCACTGGTTTCATGCGCATGAGGCCAGGTCACCTGCTGTCCGCTGGCGGTATGAAACGCCAGGGCGGTGCTGCGACCAATTGCATAATAGTCCAGCTCAGCGGGCCATGCTGTGACGGTGTGTTGTGCGTAATGTATAACCTGCTGAGAAAGGATAAAAACCAGGTCGCCAGGACGAAGTGCGGCGAGCTTTTGTGGCAGAGAGGTGAGATCAGCGCCCGGCGCAAATTCGATCAGCGGCAGGCTCCACGCCTGTTTGCCAAGGGCATGCAGGCGTGACACCAGCTCTGCCGCTGCGGGTTCCGGGCGCGTCACCAGAATGGTCATGCCGGCGGCTGCCCCTGGTAAACTTCTTTCAGGATTTCACGCGCGCCGCCATTGAGCAGTTCATCGGCCAGTGAAATGCCCATCTGTTCAGCCTGAGCGCGGGGACCCCGGCGTTCGCCGCTGACCATGACCCGGCCATCCGGTGCGCCGACCATGCCGCGCAGCCAGAGGTCATCGCCTTCCAGCACCGCGAAACTGCCGATTGGCACCTGGCAGCCACCCTCTAAACGGGTATTCATGGCGCGCTCCGCTCGGACACAGACTTCGGTGTCATCGTGATTCAGCGCCTGCAACAGGCCAATTAAGGTGGTGTCGTCCAGACGGCATTCAATGCCGACCGCACCCTGACCCACGGCGGGCAGGGAAACTTCGGCAGGCATCGCCTGACGAATGCGATCTTCCAGTCCCAGGCGTTTCAGCCCGGCGACAGCAAGAATAATCGCGTCATACTCTCCGGCATCAAGCTTGCCGAGGCGGGTGCCGACATTGCCTCGCAGCGAGCGGATAACCAGGTCCGGACGGCGCGCACTAATCTGGCACTGACGGCGCAGGCTGGATGTGCCGACAATGGCACCCTGTGGCAGCGCGTCGATAGAGTCATAATGATGAGAAACGAACGCATCGCGCGGATCGTCGCGCTCGCAGATGGTTACCAGGCCCAGACCTTCCGGGAAATTGACCGGCACATCCTTCATCGAGTGCACCGCCATATCGGCACGGCCATCCTGCATCGCCAGCTCAAGCTCTTTGACAAACAGCCCTTTGCCCCCCACTTTTGCCAGCGGCGTATCAAGGATGATGTCACCTTTCGTGACCATAGGCACCAGCTCAACGCGCAGTCCCGGATGGGCACTCATGAGTCGTTGCTGTACATAATGCGCCTGCCATAATGCGAGCGGGCTTTGTCTTGTAGCAATTCTGAAAATTTTGTCTAACATGCTGTTAACCATTTTTATCGTTCACTGAATATCCTATCATCTCTGGGTGAAGACTGTCAGTTTCAACGGATTGAAAACGGCCTGCGTGCGGTTTCAGGCCGGTTTATTAAGCCATAACGTGGGAACCAGAGCTGAAAAGGCGGGAAGCTGGTAAGAACGTGCTAAACTGTCAGGTAGCGCAACTTTCTTTACGGTCAATCTGCAGGGTGTTAGATTGATCACGTTTCCAGCAATTATCTGCCCACTTTTTTACTTTATAAGCGGCAGAGTGTGGAAACAGGGTGCTTAAACACTGGGACAATCAGGCGAAACGTCTTGTACCTCTACATTGAGACACTGAAACAGAGACTGGATGCAATCAACCAGCTGCGCGTTGATCGTGCGCTGGCTGCTATGGGACCCGCTTTTCAGCGCGTCTACAGTCTGCTGCCAACCTTATTACATTATCAACATCCGCAGATGCCGGGTTACCTTGAAGGTAGCGTTCCACATGGCATCAGCTTCTTCACGCCTGATGAAAATCAGCGTCAGCTGCTGGCCGATCTCACCGGCGACAGCGATCTGCGTCATGCCGATGCGCCGAAAGGCGAAATGCCGATCACGGCTATCTATTCTATGGGCAGCACCTCATCTGTCGGCCAGAACAGCGTCTCGGATCTCGATATCTGGGTCTGCCATCAATCCTGGCTTGATAATGAAGAGCGTCTGAATCTGCAGCGCAAATGTACGCTGCTGCAGAAGTGGTGCGTTTCAATGGGCGTAGAGGTGAGTTTCTTTCTGATTGATGAGAACCGCTTCCGCCACAACGAAAGCGGCAGTCTGGGCGGTGAAGATTGCGGTTCAACACAACACATTTTACTGCTGGATGAGTTCTACCGTACGGCAGTTCGTATGGCGGGCAAACGCATCCTGTGGAATATGGTGCCGGGCGAAGAAGATCACAATTACGATGACTATGTGATGTCGCTCTATGCCAAAGGCGTGCTGACCCCTAATGAGTGGCTCGATCTTGGCGGCCTCGGCACGCTGTCGGCGGAAGAGTATTTCGGTGCCAGCCTGTGGCAGCTCTATAAAAGCATCGACTCCCCGTATAAAGCCGTACTGAAAACGCTGCTGCTGGAAGCCTACAGCTGGGAATACCCAAACACGCAACTGCTGGCGATGGATATTAAACAGCGCCTGCATGACGGTGAAATCATCTGCTTCGGGCTTGATCCTTACTGCATGATGCTGGAGCGCGTTACGCACTATCTGACCAGCGTTGACGATCAGCCGCGTCTTGACCTGGTGCGTCGCTGCTTCTACCTCAAAGTGTGTGAAAAGCTCAGCACCGAAGATCATCAGCACCGCACCGGCTGGCGTCGCGAAATTTTATCGCAGCTGGTCAAAGAGTGGGGCTGGAACGAAGAGAAGATTGCCATTCTGGACAACCGCGCTGAGTGGAAAATCGAGCGGGTGCGCGAAGCCCACAATGAATTGCTGGATGCGATGATGCAGAGTTATCGCAACCTGATCCGCTTTGCCCGCCGCAATAACTTAAGCGTCAGCGCCAGCCCGCAGGATATCGGTGTGTTGACCCGTAAACTGTATGCCGCGTTTGAAGCGCTGCCGGGCAAAGTGACGCTGGTGAATCCGCAAATTTCGCCCGATCTCTCCGAGCCCAATCTGACCTTTATTCATGTGCCGCCTGGACGCGCCAACCGTTCCGGCTGGTATCTCTATAACCAGGCGCCGGACATGGATTCGATTATCAGCCATCAGCCGCTGGAATATAACCGCTACCTGAACAAGCTGGTGGCGTGGGCGTGGTTCAATGGACTGCTGACCCGTAAAACCCGGCTGCATATTAAAGGCAATGAGGTTTGCGATCTGGCGCGTCTGCAGGAGCTGGTTAACGATGTTTCCAGCCACTTCCCGCTGCGTCTGCCTTCGCCGACGCCAAAAGCGCTCTACAGTCCATGTGAAATCCGGCACCTTGCGATTATTGTTAACCTTGAACACGATCCGACGGCGGCCTTCCGCA
The DNA here is from genome assembly GCF_902706165.1 of Pantoea sp. 18059. Lineage (NCBI taxonomy): Bacteria > Pseudomonadati > Pseudomonadota > Gammaproteobacteria > Enterobacterales > Erwiniaceae > Pantoea > Pantoea sp. 18059. Next base: position 47,082 of record NZ_CACSJS010000008.1, on the reverse strand, counting down.
ATCAGGTGGTGCACTTCGACTTCCGTAAGCTGGATGTCTTTAGTTTTGGTCAGCAGCAGCAGTGCCTGATTGGCAGCATCGATCTGCTCTATCGCAACTCCTGGAATGAGGTGCGTACGCTGCACTTCAGCGGCGAACAGGCAATGATCGAAGGGCTGAAAACCATTCTCGGCAAGATGCATCAGGATGCTGCACCGCCCGATACGGTGGAAGTGTTCTGCTACAGCCAGCATCTGCGCGGTCTGATTCGGACGCGGGTACAGCAACTGGTCTCAGAATGCATTGAGTTGCGCCTCTCCAGCACACGTCAGGAGCCGGGTCGCTTTAAAGCGCTGCGTATGGCGGGCGAGACCTGGGGCCTGTTCTTTGAACGCATGAGCGTTTCGGTGCAGAAGCTGGAAAACGCGGTTGAGTTTTATGGCGCGATCTCCAACAACAAGCTGCACGGACTGTCGATCAAAGTCGAAACGAATCAGACGCCGCTGCCACCCGTGGTCAACGGTTATGCAAGCGAAGGCATTATTCAGTTCTTCTTTGAAAACACCACCGATGAGCGCGGCTTCAATATCTACATCCTCGATGAGACCAATCGGGTTGAGGTTTATCATCACTGTGAAGGCAGTAAAGAGGAGCTGGTGCGCGATGTCAGCCGGTTCTACTCCTCATCGCACGATCGCTTTACCTATGGTTCAAGCTTTATCAACTTCAACCTGCCGCAGTTCTACCAGATTGTGAACACCGGTGAGCGATTCCAGGTGATTCCGTTCCGTAGCCAGACGCTGACGCAGCTGTGTACCTCGCAGCCTGACAACGACAACAGCGACTATCAGCCACGCTATCAGGTGCACTGATGCTGACGGGCTGCCTGCGCTCTGCAGGTGGCCGCTATCTTCCCGGCTTGTCACCCGCTTCACGCTATTTGCGGGCATTTCCTGTTGCTTTTCCACCTTCAACTGCGATGATAAGCATCCAGGTAAAGGACATGAAGAGCATAAAGAATGAAGAAAGTAATAAGCCTGTTGGCCATGACACTGGCAGTAATCAGCCTTGCAGGTTGTGGTCTGAAAGGACCGCTCTACTTCCCGCCGAAGGATCAGCCGAAGAAACAACAAGCCCCAACCGACCGCCAGAAAGCGGATGCCTCTAAAGCCGATGTCGGCGGGCTGGTTACCGGCAATTCAGGCGTAAAAGCGAACTAATCTGATGGCTTATCCGGCGGAGCAAAAAATGCAGTTCTCCAAAATGCACGGTCTCGGCAACGATTTTATGGTTGTGGATGCGGTGACACAAAACGTCTTCTTTTCGCCGGAATTGATCCGCCGGCTGGCCGATCGTCATCTGGGGATCGGTTTTGATCAACTGCTGATTGTTGAACCGCCTTACGATCCCGATCTTGATTTCCACTATCGCATTTTCAACGCCGACGGCAGTGAAGTCGCACAGTGCGGCAACGGTGCGCGCTGCTTTGCCCGCTTTGTTCAGCTGAAAGGACTGACCAACAAAAGTGACATCCGGGTCAGTACGCAGAATGGCCGCATGGTGTTGACCGTCACGCCTGACGACCAGGTGCGCGTGAACATGGGCGAGCCAAACTTTGAGCCTCAGCAGGTGCCGTTCCGCGCCAACAAGGCCGAAAATCTCTATCTGCTGCGCGTGGCCGAACAGACGGTGATGCTGGGTGCGGTGTCGATGGGCAACCCGCACTGCGTTATCCAGGTCGAAAGTGTCAAAACCGCGCAGGTTGAACTGCTGGGTCCGATTCTGGAGAGTCATGAACGCTTCCCGGATCGCGTCAATGTCGGTTTTATGGAGATCATCAATCCCGAACATATCCGCCTGCGCGTCTACGAACGCGGAGCGGGTGAAACGCAGGCGTGCGGCAGCGGCGCCTGTGCTGCCGTTGCATGTGGCATTCAGCAGGGCATTCTGGCACCCAAAGTGCGTGTCGACCTGCCTGGCGGAACGCTGCACATCACCTGGAAAGGCGCCGGTCAGCCGCTCTATATGACCGGGCCTGCGACACACGTCTACGATGGGTTTATTCATCTATGAAAAATATCGAAGAGCAGGCTGACAGTTCGGTTCTGCTGGACGATCAGGCCGTCAGTGATTATCTGCGGCAGAATCCCGATTTCTTTATCCGCAATGCCCGTGCAGTTGAACAGATGGCCGTGCCGCATCCGGTGCGTGGCAGCGTCTCTCTGGTCGAATGGCATATGGCACGGCAACGCAACCATATTCAGCGGCTGGAAGAAGAGATCACGCTGCTGATGGAGCAGGCCAGCGCTAACCACGAACTGTTTGATCGTCTGCTGTCGCTGGAGAGCCATCTGGCCGCGGCTGACTCGCTGCAGGATATGCTCAACCGTCTGCATCGCTGGGCGCGTGAGCTGGGCCTGGCGGGTGCCAATGTGCGGCTGTTCAGTGATAAATGGCTGCTGGGCGCGCCCTCCGATTTCTTTCAGCTGAGCCTCTCGCGTCAGGCGTTTGAACCGCTGCGTATTCAGCGCTTCGGTAACCAGCATCACTATCTTGGCAACATTAATGGGCCGGAACTGCTGCTGCTGTTGCCGCAGGCCAAAGCGATCGGGTCGGTTGCCATGTCGCTAATGGGTGAGGAGGGCGATCTCGGCGTGCTGGTGTTCAGCAGTCGTGACAGCCAGCACTATCAATCGGGCATGGGGACACTGCTGTTGCAGCATCTGTCGCAGATGATGCCTGATCTGCTCTCCCGCTGGGTTGAACGCGCATGAGCAGCGCGCTGCAGGAGGCCGTCGACGGATTTCTGCGCTACCTGAAAGTGGAGCGCCAGCTCAGTCCGTTAACCCAGAGCAGCTATGCGCGCCAGCTTGCCGCGCTGGTGGCGATTGCTGATGAGATGAAGCTCAGCAGCTGGGCACAGCTGGAACCGGCACAGGTGCGCAGCATGGCGGCGCGCAGCCGTCGCGCCGGACTGGCCGCCAGCAGCCTCGCGCTGCGGCTCTCCGCCCTGCGCAGTTTTCTCGACTGGCAGGTGAGCCAGGGTTTGCTTTCTGCCAACCCGGCCAAAGGGGTGATGACGCCGCGTAAAGCGCGCCATCTGCCTAAAAACATTGATGTTGATGAAGTAAACCAGCTGCTGGAGATCGACCTTAGCGATCCGCTGGCGGTGCGCGATCGGGCGATGCTGGAAGTGATGTATGGCGGCGGTTTGCGTCTCTCTGAACTGGTGAATATGGATTGTCGCCACGTCGATCTCGATTCAGGCGAAGTGTGGGTAGTCGGTAAGGGCAGCAAAGAGCGCCGGATACCGATTGGTCGCACGGCGGTCGCCTGGATCCAGCACTGGCTGCCGCTGCGTGAAACCTTTGGCGGCCAGGATGATGCGCTGTTTCTTTCGACGCGCGGCAACCGCATCTCGCCACGGAACGTGCAGAAACGCTTTGCCGAATGGGGCATCAGACAGGGCGTGGCCAGCCATATCCATCCGCATAAGCTACGACACTCATTTGCCACGCATCTGCTGGAATCCAGCGGTGACCTGCGCGCCGTGCAGGAGTTGCTGGGTCATGCAAACCTGTCGACGACCCAGATCTACACCCATCTCGACTTCCAGCATCTGGCTTCGGTGTATGACGCTGCGCATCCCCGCGCCAAACGAGGAAAGAACGAATGAAGTTTTATCGTCCGCTGTCGGCCATAAAAGCCATGACCTTCGACCTTGATGACACTCTCTACGATAACTACCCGGTCATCCGTCGTACCACGCTGGAGTCCCATGCCGCGTTGCAGGCTTTTCATCCGGCGCTGCGTGATTTCACGCCGCAGGATTATCAGCAGTTGCGCGATGAGCTGCTGCAGCGCGAACCTGATATCTATCATGATGTTTCGGAGTGGCGACGCCGTTCGGTTGAGCTGGCGATGCTGAATATCGGCCTCTCTGCCGCTGAAGCCTCCGCGGGTGCGGCAGAAGTGATGGCGGTCTTCCATCAGTGGCGGAGTCAGGTCGAGATGCCGGATGAGACGCACCAGACGCTGAAAGCCCTGGCGGAGAAAATCCCGCTGGTGGCGGTCACCAACGGCAACGCCTGCCCGGAAAAAATGGGCATTGCAGAATACTTCCGCTTCACGCTGCGGGCCGGGCCAGACGGGCGCGCCAAGCCATGGCAGGATATGTATCAGCTTGCCGCGCAACGCCTTGATATCGCGCCACACCATATTCTGCACGTGGGTGATGACCTGACCACCGACGTGGCGGGCTCACTGCGCTGCGGGCTGCAGGCCTGCTGGATTAACCTGCGGCAGGGTAACCTGATGCATATCCCGGATGCGCGCCTGTTGCCGCATGTCGAAATTTCGCGGTTGGCATCACTCACCTCACTGCTATAATGGCTGTAAATTTATCCAGTCGTCTCCTCTTTTCTGTTTTGCTGCCGTCCCTTATCCGGCACCTGTATCGCCGCCTGACTGGCAGCGATAATGCCTTACGGCAGGCGGAATAATCAGTGTGACGACGGCGTTTTTTTCTTTGGTAATCGGTGCTTATGGACGTTTCTGAACTGCTCGATGGTTTGAATGACAATCAGCGCGCTGCCGTTGCGGCACCGCGCAGTAACCTGCTGGTGCTGGCAGGCGCGGGCAGTGGTAAAACGCGGGTGCTGGTGCATCGCATTGCCTGGCTGATGTCGGTGGAGAACTGCTCACCCTATTCGATTATGGCGGTGACCTTTACCAACAAAGCGGCAGCGGAGATGCGTCACCGTATCGAGCATCTGATCGGCACCAGTCAGGGCGGGATGTGGATCGGAACCTTCCACGGTCTGGCGCACCGCTTACTGCGCGCCCATCATCTTGACGCCGGTCTGCCACAGGATTTTCAGATCCTCGACAGCGAAGATCAGCTACGTCTGCTCAAGCGTCTGATCAAATCAATGAACCTTGATGACAAACAGTGGCCTGCGCGTCAGGGCATGTGGTACATCAATGGCAAAAAAGATGAAGGCCTGCGGCCAAAGCATATCGAAAGCTACGGCAATCCGATTGAGCAGACCTGGCTGCGCATCTATCAGGCCTATCAGGAAGCCTGTGATCGCGCCGGTTTAGTCGACTTTGCCGAGCTGTTGCTGCGCGCCCATGAGTTATGGCTCAACAAGCCACACATTCTTAATCACTACCGCGAACGCTTTACCAACGTGCTGGTGGATGAGTTCCAGGATACCAACAACATTCAGTATGCCTGGATTCGGATGCTGGCGGGCGACAGTGGCCGGGTGATCATCGTGGGCGATGATGACCAGTCGATCTACGGCTGGCGCGGCGCACAGGTCGAGAATATTCAGCGCTTTCTGCAGGATTTCCCCGGCGCGGAAACGATCCGTCTGGAGCAGAACTACCGCTCAACCAATAACATCCTGAAAGCCGCCAACGCCCTGATCGCTAACAACAATGGTCGCCTGGGTAAAGAGCTGTGGACCGAAGGCAGCGATGGCGAACCGATCTCGATCTACTGCGCCTTTAATGAGCTGGATGAAGCACGCTTCGTGGTCAACCGCATCAAAGTCTGGATGGAGAACGGCGGCGCGCTCAACGACTGCGCCATTCTCTATCGCAGCAACGCCCAGTCGCGTGTGCTGGAAGAGGCGCTGCTGCAAAGCAGCATGCCGTACCGTATTTATGGCGGCATGCGCTTCTTCGAACGTCAGGAGATCAAAGATGCGCTCTCCTATCTGCGTCTGATGGCGAACCGCAATGACGACGCGGCATTTGAACGCGTGGTGAATACCCCGACGCGCGGCGTGGGCGATCGCACGCTCGACGTGGTGCGTCAGACGGCCCGTGAACGTCAGATGACGCTGTGGCAGGCAACGCGTGAACTGCTGCAAAGCCGTGCGCTGGCTGGCCGGGCCGCGTCTGCGCTGCAACGCTTCTGTGAACTGGTTGATTCACTGGCAACCGAAACCGCCGAGTTACCGCTGCATGTTCAGACCGACCGGGTCATCAAAGACTCTGGCCTGTGGCTGATGTATGAGCAGGAAAAAGGTGAGAAGGGTCAGGCGCGTATCGAAAACCTTGAGGAGCTGGTGACCGCTACGCGGCAATTCAGCTATCAGGATGAAGATGAAGATCTGATGCCACTGCAGGCCTTTTTATCCCACGCCGCGCTGGAAGCGGGCGAAGGCCAGGCAGACAAATGGCAGGATGCGGTTCAGCTGATGACGCTCCACTCGGCAAAAGGGCTGGAGTTCAGCCAGGTGTTTATTGTCGGCATGGAAGAGGGCATGTTCCCGAGCCAGATGTCACTGGATGAAGGTGGCCGGCTGGAGGAGGAACGTCGTCTGGCTTATGTCGGCGTGACCCGTGCGATGCTCAAGCTGACGCTGACCTACGCCGAAACCCGCCGACTCTATGGTAAGGAAGTGTATCACCGGCCGTCCCGTTTTATCGGCGAACTGCCCGAAGCGTGCATAGAAGAAGTGCGTCTGCGCGCCAGCGTCAGCCGTCCGGTAAACCATCAGCGGATGGGTGCCCCGGTGACCAAAAATGACAGTGGATTCGCGCTGGGTCAGCGTGTTCATCACGCAAAATTTGGCGAAGGCACCATCATTAATCTGGAAGGCAGCGGCGAGCATAGCCGTCTTCAGGTGGCGTTTCAGGGGCAGGGAATCAAGTGGCTGGTGGCGGCTTACGCGAAGCTTGAAACGCTTTAGCGTGCGGTTGACGGCTTTTTCGTCTCAGCGTAACATGCGCCCACTATTATCATGAGAGGACAATGCCTTGGACACGCCCAGTCGATGCTGGCTCAATGACCTGGATTCCAGGAATAACATCTAAGGCTACCTCTTTACGCGGGTAGCCTTAGCGGTTATCAGCGACCTCCCTTTTTGATTCCGTCGCGAGTCAGCACTGATTTATCTCTGAAACTCTGTTTCCGTGTTCAGGCTGCCCGTTCCATGTTGAGGAACGGCGGACTGCCTTGTCCCATTTAGTCTGCAATGGGGAGTATTGCTATGCTGAGCGCATTTAAACTGGATCACAGCCGCCTGACGCGACTGGAGCTGGAAGACGAAAACGACAAACTGACGACCTCTGTCTGGGTCGATCTGATCGAGCCGGAAGAGGGCGAACGTGATCGCGTGCAATCTGAGCTAGGCCAGAGTCTGGCAACACGGCCTGAGCTGGAGGATATCGAGGCCTCGGCACGCTTCTTCGAAGATGAAGATGGTCTGCATATCCACTCCTTCTTCTTCTATGAAGATGCTGACGATCACGCCGGTAACTCCACCGTGGCGTTCACCATCCGTGAAGGCCGTCTCTACACGCTGCGCGAACGTGAGCTGCCTGCGTTCCGTCTCTATCGCATGCGCGCCCGTAATCAGACCCTGATCGACGGCAATGCCTTTGAGCTGCTGCTCGACCTGTTTGAAACCAAAATCGAGCAGCTGGCGGACGAAATCGAGAACATCTACAGCGCACTGGAGAAACTCAGCCGGGTGATCATGGAAGGTCAGCAGGGCGAAGAGTACGATCAGGCGCTGTCGCGATTAGCGGAACTGGAAGATATCGGCTGGAAGGTGCGTCTCTGTCTGATGGATACCCAGCGCGCCCTGAACTTCCTGGTACGCAAAGCACGTTTGCCGGGCAATCAGCTGGAGCAGGCGCGTGAAATTCTGCGCGATATCGAATCGCTGCTGCCACATAACGAATCACTGTTCCAGAAGGTCAACTTCCTGATGCAGGCGGCGATGGGTTTCATCAACATCGAGCAGAACCGCATCATCAAGATCTTCTCGGTGGTCTCCGTGGTGTTTCTGCCGCCAACGCTGGTGGCCTCCAGCTATGGGATGAACTTTGAGTTTATGCCGGAACTGAAGTGGAGCTTTGGTTATCCGGCCGCGATCGGCCTGATGATTCTGGCCGGACTGGCGCCTTATCTCTATTTCAAGCGTAAAAACTGGCTTTAAAATAAGAACGGGCCATCTGAGATGGCCCGTTCTGCTGGCTCCTGTCTCCATTTCTGCGTAATCTTACCCTCCTGTTTTTACAAATTATTAACTTCTTATGGACGCTTTTTCGTTGCGCGCGCAGTGGACGCTGCTGCTGCTGATCTCGGTATTGCTTGGCGCGGTGCTGCACTATTTTCATGTGCCCGCTGCGCTGTTACTGGGACCGATGATTGTGGGTGTAGTGATGGGGCTGTCGGGTGCCACGCTGCGAATTGATAAACGGCTGTTCCTGCTCGCTCAGGCCGTACTGGGCTGCATGATTGCGCAGAGTCTGTCGCCTTCGATTCTGGCCCCGCTGATTCAGGACTGGCCGATCGTGCTGACGGTGCTGCTGCTGACGCTGGCGGCCAGCGGCCTGTCAGGTTTTCTGCTGGTGCGCTTCAGTCATCTGCCTGGCCCGACCGGCGCATGGGGATCGTCGCCGGGGGGTGCATCGGCCATGGTGGCGATGGCGGGTGACTTTGGCGCTGACGTGCGGCTGGTCGCATTTATGCAGTATCTGCGGGTGCTGTTTGTCGCCTCGGCGGCCGCGCTGGTGGCGCGCATCGGACTGGGCGATGAGGCGCACAGCGTCTCGCTGCTCTGGTTTCCACCGCTGAATCATGGCTTTGTTATCACCCTGGTGGTGATGCTGACGGGCGCGTGGCTGGGCACCCGACTGCGCATTCCTTCTGGCGCGCTGCTGCTGCCTGCGCTGGCGGGCGCAGCACTGCACAGTAGCGACATCGCGGTGTTACAGGTGCCGGAATGGCTGCTGGCCGTGGCCTATGCACTGATTGGCTGGAGCGTGGGATTACGTTTCACCCGCCCGATTTTTCTGCTGGCACTGCGCACGCTGCCGCAGATGCTGGCCTCGATCTTCGGGCTGATGCTGTTGTGTGGCGGGCTGGCGTGGATGCTGACGCGAATGCTGGATATCGATCTGATGACGGCCTATCTCGCCACCAGTCCAGGCGGGCTGGACACGGTGGCGATCATTGCGGCGGGAACCCAGGTCAACATGGCGTTTGTAATGGCGTTGCAGACGTTGCGTCTGTTTACCATCCTGCTGACCGGCCCGGCTTTAGCGCGCTTTATTTCACGCTATGCGCGAACGGGAACGGAATGAAAACGCCACCGCATCGCAGACAAATACCAGCAGCGCCAGCCAGATAAAGCCAAAAGTCACCATCTTGTCTGGCGTGATGGTCTCACCGTAAAACGCGACCGCCAGCACAAACATCAGCGTCGGGCCGAGATACTGAAAGAAGCCTACGGTGGAAAGTCGCAGACGGCTGCAGGCTGACGCAAACAGCATCAGCGGAATGGTGGTCACAATGCCCGCCGCTATCAGTTTCAGGTTGAGACTCAGTGGGTTGGCGGATAAGTGGCTGGTGGCGCTGTCGGCAAAACCAAACAGGTAAATCGCCGCCAGTGGAAACAGCCACAGTGTTTCAATCAGCATGCCGCTCTGCGCATCGACCTGAATCTTTTTGCGCACCAGGCCATACAGGGCGAAGCTCAGCGCCAGGCCCAGCGCGATAATCGGTAACGAGCCAAACTGCCACAGCTGCACCAGTACGCCGACGGTGGCCAGCAGCACGGCGAGCCACTGCAAGCGGCGAAACCGTTCGCGCAAAAACAGCATGCCGAACACCACGTTGATCAGCGGGTTAATAAAGTAGCCCAGGCTGGCTTCCAGCATATGCTGATTGTTGACTGCCCAGATAAACAGCAGCCAGTTGCCGCCGATAGTCACGGCCGTCAGCGCCAGCAGCAGCACTTTTTTAGGCTGGCGCAACACGCTGCGAACGCCGGGCCAGCTGCGGCTCAGGGTAATCAGTAACAGCATAAACAGTGCAGACCAGATCACCCGGTGCGTCATGATTTCCGTGGCGGGAACCTGCTTTACCAGTTTGAAATAAGCGGGCGCAATGCCCCAGATAAAGTAAGCGCCCAGTGCAAAGCCAACGCCCTGGCGGGTTTGTTGCGTATCCATATGCGTTCCATTCAATGGCGTGGTTAGCCGATAAGATAGGTGGCGGTAGCCGTGGCGATATAATCGCCCTGTTGATTGTGCAGTTCCACACGCGCCACGGCGACTTTGTTACCGGCGCGCAGCAGGCTGCTGGTGGCGGTGAAGCGTTCGCCGCGTCCGGGACGCAGATAGTCGACGCGCATATCAATGGTGCCCATGCGTGACAGACGCTGGCGCAGATCCGCTTCGCTGATGCTTTCCTGACGGGTTAACGCATTACTGACGCAGACCATGCCCGCCGCCACATCCAGTACCGACGCGATAACGCCGCCGTGCAGAATCTGCTGCGCCTGGTTGCCCACCAGCATGGTTTTGTTATTGAAACTGATCTCTGCGTAGTCTGCGTCAAGGCGCATCAGTTCCAGGCCCAGCGCCTGATTAAACGGCATGTGATAAACGAAAATTTCGCCGACCAGCTGGCGAGCGTCCTGCTGTGTCAGCACGGGTGATGACATGATGATGTGTCCTGAAAAAATCGGGCCAGAGGGGCGCGGAATATGAATGAGTTGTGTATTCTATGCCGCCTGCGAGGGTGTTTCCAGTTTAAGAAATCAGCACTCATGCTCACTGCCATTTGCGTGTAGAATGGCCTGCTTTTTACGACACCCTTTCAGTTACTTTGATACGCAGCTGCTCACCGGAGAATTTTATGCGTAAGCATCGCGCCTTGCTGGCGGCAATGTTGATATTTCCTGCGCTGGCGCAGGCGGATGAAGCCCATATTAAAGAGGTTCATGACGCGCCACAGGTTCAGGGCAGCATTATTGCTAACCTGCTGGAGAAGCATGACAACCCGTTTGTTCTCTATCCTTACGAGAACAACTATCTGCTTTATACCTATACCAGCGACCTCAATAAAGAGGCGATCTCCTCCTATAACTGGGGAGAGAATGCCCGCAAAGATGAAGTGAAATTCCAGCTCAGCCTGGCGTTTCCGCTGTGGCGCGGTATTCTGGGCGACAACTCGGTGCTGGCAGCCTCTTACACCCAGCGTTCCTGGTGGCAGCTGTCGAATAGCGCTGAGTCATCGCCATTCCGTGAGACCAACTATGAGCCGCAGATTTTCCTGGGCTGGGCGACCGACTATTCGCTGGCGGGCTGGACACTGCGTGATGTCGAAGTGGGTCTGAATCACCAATCCAACGGACGAAGCGATCCCACCTCGCGCAGCTGGAACCGCGTCTATGCGCGTCTGATGGCAGAGAATGGTAACTTCCTGGCGGAAATCAAACCCTGGTATCGCATCCCTGAAGGGGCGAACAGCGATGATAATCCTGATATCACCAAATACATGGGTTACTACCGCACCCGTCTGGGCTATAAGCTCGGCGACAATATCTTCAGCGTTGAGGGCAACTATAACTGGAACAGCGGTTATGGCGGCGCGACCCTGGGCTGGAGCTACCCTATCACTGAGCACGTTCGCTTCTATACTCAGGTATTTAGCGGTTACGGTGAATCACTGATCGATTACAACCATCGCCAGACGCGTCTGGGTGTGGGTGTAACACTTAACGACTTGTTCTAATCCATAACGAAAGACAGGAATCGCGTGGCAACCTCGGCAGTTCTTAATCAGGAAGCGCTGGCGCAGCAGGTATTACAGGATACCTTCGGCTACCAGCATTTTCGTCCCGGTCAGCAGACGATCATCAATGAGGCGCTGAGCGGGCGCGATTGTCTGGTGGTGATGCCCACCGGCGGTGGTAAATCGCTCTGTTATCAGATCCCTGCGCTGGTGCGCGAGGGGCTGACGCTGGTGGTGTCGCCGCTGATCTCGCTGATGAAAGATCAGGTCGATCAGCTGCTGGCGAACGGTGTGGCGGCGGCGTATCTCAACTCCACCATGACGCGCGATCAGCAGCAGACGGTGATGGCCGACTGCCGTACCGGTCGGGTTAAGCTGCTCTACATCGCCCCGGAACGCCTGATGATGGATAACTTCCTGGACAGTCTGGCGCACTGGCAACCGGCGATGCTGGCGGTGGATGAAGCGCACTGTATTTCCCAGTGGGGTCACGATTTCCGCCCGGAATATGGCGCACTCGGCAAGATGCGTCAGCGCTTCCCGGAATTACCGGTAATGGCGCTGACCGCGACCGCGGATGAAACCACCCGCAACGACATCGTTAACCTGCTGCATATGCAGGATCCGCTGATCCAGATCAGCAGTTTTGACCGCCCCAATATTCGCTACACGCTGGTGGAAAAATTTAAACCCACCGATCAGCTGCTGCGTTACGTTCAGGATCAGCGCGGCAAGTGCGGCATTATCTACTGCAACAGCCGGGCGAAGGTGGAAGACACCGCCGCGCGACTGCAAAGCCGGGGGTTCAGCGTCGGAGCCTACCACGCCGGTATCGACAGCGAGCAGCGTGGCCGGGTGCAGGAAGCGTTTCAGCGTGACGATCTGCAAATCGTGGTGGCGACGGTGGCCTTTGGCATGGGCATCAACAAGCCCAACGTCCGTTTTGTGGTCCACTTCGATATTCCGCGCAACATCGAGTCCTATTATCAGGAAACCGGGCGAGCCGGACGTGATGGTCTGCCTGCCGAAGCGATGATGCTTTACGACCCGGCCGATATGGCCTGGCTGCGTAAATGTCTGGAAGAGAAAGTGCCCGGGCCGCTGCAGGATATTGAGCGTCACAAACTCAACGCCATGGGCGCGTTTGCTGAAGCGCAGACCTGCCGCCGTCTGGTATTGCTGAACTATTTTGGCGAGGGCCGCCAGCAGCCGTGCGATAACTGCGATATCTGTCTCGACCCACCTAAACGTTATGACGGCCTGGTTGAAGCGCAAAAAGCGCTCTCCGGCATCTACCGCGTGGGTCAGCGTTTTGGTATGGGCTATATCGTTGAGGTGCTGCGCGGGTCCAACAATCAGCGTATCCGTGAGCAGGGTCATGACAAACTGCCGGTCTATGGACTGGGCAAAGATCAGAGCCACGAACATTGGGTGAGCGTGTTACGTCAGCTAATCCATCTGGGGCTGGTGACGCAGAACATCGCTATGCATTCGGCTCTGCAGCTCACCGAAGCGGCGCGCCCGGTGCTGCGCGGTGAAGTGCCACTGATGCTGGCGGTGCCGCGTTTGATCACCGCAAAAACAAAAAGCAGCAGTCCGGCGAAGTTTCACGGTGGCAACTACGATCGCAAACTGTTCGCCAAGCTGCGTAAGCTGCGAAAAGCGATCGCCGATGAAGAGAATATTCCGCCTTACGTGGTGTTCAATGACGCCACACTGATAGAGATGGCAGAACAGATGCCGGTCAGCGCGTCAGAGATGCTCAGCGTCAACGGCGTGGGTCACCGCAAACTGGAGCGCTTTGGCAAACCTTTCCTGGTGATGATCAAAGAGCATCTTGATGATGAAGAGTAAAGGACACTGATTATGCTGATGTTATTCGCCACTGTGGCGCTGGTGCATCTGGTGGCGCTGATGAGCCCCGGCCCCGATTTCTTTTTCGTGTCACAGACTGCCGCCAGCCGCTCGCGCAAAGAGGCGATGATGGGTGTACTGGGCATTACGCTGGGCATTGTGGTCTGGGCGGGTGTGGCGCTGATGGGGCTGCATCTGATTCTGGAAAAAATGGCCTGGCTGCATCAGATCATCATGGTCGGCGGTGGACTTTATCTGTTGTGGATGGGCTGGCAGCTGATGTGCTCGGCACGTCAGCGTCATAAACAGCCGCAGCAGGATGAGCCGGTGGTTGCGTTGCCGAAACGCGGCATGAGCTTTCTCAAAGGCCTGCTGACGAATCTGTCGAATCCTAAAGCCATTATCTATTTCGGCAGCGTCTTCTCGCTATTTGTTGGCGACGATGTCGGTTCGGCGGAGCGCTGGGGTCTGTTCCTGCTGATTGTCGGTGAAACTTTTGCCTGGTTTACCCTGGTGGCGGCGATTTTTGCGCTGCCGTGGATCCGCGCTAAGTATCAGCGACTGGCGAAATGGGTCGATGGCATGGCCGGCGTACTGTTTGCCGGTTTTGGTATCCACCTGATTCTTTCGCGTTAAACACCGTTTCAGTCCTTATGCCGGCGTGCGCGTTGCGCCTCCGGCAGAAACCTCCCTTGCTGTCGCTTCCTCCAGAGAGTTCGCTTGTGTGACGGATGTCACATTCCAGGGCTCAGGGAGTTTTGCTGTTGCAACCGCAGATAAATCGTCACTCTTTATTAATCATTCATATCCATATCTCCATTAAAGTCGGGAAGCAGGCGCAACGTTTATGGAGAGGATGATGAGAGTGAAGTTCATATTACTGGTGTTGATGACGGCCTGTATCAGCGCCTGCGCCTCGCCTGATGCCGCCCGCAACCCTGCGCCAGAGCCGGGCCAGACCGATGAGGTCACCTCGATCCTGATGCAGACGCTGTCCGATGTCGATCAGACGCAGGGCGAAAGGATTAGCCGGATCTCTGCGACGTTTCTCGGAACATCCTATGAAGCGGATACGCTGATCGGTTCTCCCACGCGTCCGGAAGCGCTGGTGATCAATTTCAACGGTGTGGATTGTTACACGCTGCTTGATTACGTGCAGGCGCTGAGCCGCAGCCACGATCGTGCCAGCTTTGAGGCTAACCTGATTCGGACCCGCTACGCTGGCGGTGAGGTCAGCTACCGGAATCGTCGCCACTTTTTTTCCGACTGGTTTGCCGATAGCCCGCGCAATGCCGATGACGTGACCCGCACTCTTAGCCCGGATACGGTGACGGTGGTGAAGCACCTGAATCGTCAGGCCAGCGGAGCAGAACAGGTGCCCGGTCTGGGTGTGATTGCACGTCCTGTCACTTACATTCCGGCCCGGGCGATCACACCGCAGGTGCTGAAGCAAATTCAGACCGGCGATTACGTGGGGGTTTACGCCACCAGTCAGAGCCTGGATGTTACGCATGTGGGGATTGCTGTCCGGCATGATGGCCGCTTGTGGTTCAGGAACGCCTCTTCGCTGGCCGTTAATCGAAAAGTTGTCGATGCGCCGTTCAGGGAATATATGCGTTCGAAGCCGGGCATCATTGTGTTGCGTGCGGTTCCACTGGCAGCGCCGTAGCGGGGCCAGGGAATAAGGGATAATCTTCCGCGCCGAATTCGGCGCGAAAGACGTTAAGCGATTTTTCTGGCGCTGGCCAGCAGTGCGCCTACCGCCATAAACAGCCCGCCAAAAATGCGGTTCATTAACTTCATCTGTTTTGGTCCCTTAATCCAGCCCGCAATCCGCGTTGCCAGCGTGGCGTAGCCAATCATCACGATGATATCGACCACAACGGTGGTGACGCCGAGCACCAGATACTGCATAAATAGCGGCTGATGCGGCTGAATAAATTGCGGGAACAGGGCGGCGAGAAAGACGATACTTTTCGGGTTGGTCAGGTTAACCAGCACGGCGCGTTTGAACAGGCGACGACGCGGCATCGCTCTGGCGACTGCATCCAGATCAATGCCACCCGCTGAGCGCCACTGCTGAATACCCAGCCAGACCAGATAGGCCGCACCGGCCCATTTCAGAATCTCAAACGCCAGCAGCGACTGAGAAAACAGCGCGCCCAGACCGATGCCGACCAGCACGATATGCAGCGCCAGGCCGACCTGCAAACCGGAGATAGAGGCCACCGTGCCGCGATAGCCGTGGCTGATACCGGTACTCATGGTGTTGATTGCGCCGGAACCGGGCGACAGGCTGAGAATTGTAGTGGTAAGCAGATAGGTCAGCCACCATTCGATGGTCATGGGTCAGGCTCTCTTTAGTAGCGGAATTGTGACACAATACGCCAGAAATAAGCGCGGCGCTACGGCCTGCGCATGGCATTCAGGACTCTGTATCCGGTCATCAGGAGGGCGAATGAATCAACACAAAGCCAGCTGGCTGCGACGAGAAAAAGCCTTTGCTGCCTTCGCTACCGGGCCACTGCTCGATTTCTGGCACAGCCGCGAAGAGCTTGAGTTTACCGGCGTGGGTAATCTGACGCTGCGCTACGTCCGCTTCACATCACCGCAACACAAGCGTGTGATCCTGATTGTGCCGGGACGCATCGAGAGTTACATAAAATATCCTGAGCTGGCGTACGATCTGTTTCACTGCGGATTTGATGTGGTAATCCTTGACCATCGCGGCCAGGGGCGTTCCGATCGCCTGCTGGAAGATTCACATCGCGGTCACGTGGCGGAATTTACCCATTATGTCGACGACCTTGAAACGCTCTATCTGAAAGAGATTATCAGCGGTCACTACCAGCAGCGCTATGCGCTGGCTCACTCTATGGGCGGCGCAATCTTAACGCTGTTTCTGGCGCGTCAGCCGCAGGCGTTTCATGCGGTCGCGCTGGTGGCGCCGATGTTTGGCATTGCTTTACCGTTGCCCTCTTTTCTGGCCCATCGGATCCTGGACTGGGCGGAGAAGCGTCCGGCGATGCGCGATGGCTATGCGCTCGGCACCGGCCGCTGGCGTGCGCATCCGTTTGGCATTAACCGGCTGACGCACAGCACCGAGCGTTACCGGCGAAATCTGCGCTTTTATGCGGACGATCCGGCGATTCGCGTTGGCGGGCCAACCTACCATTGGGTACGTGAAGGCATCCATGCAGGTCGCAACATCATCAGTCAGGTCGATAAGATCACCACGCCACTGCTACTGTTACAGGCCAGCGATGATCGGGTGGTCGACAATCGTTCGCAGGACCTTTTTTGTGCTGCGATGGCGGCGGCGGGTCATCCGTGTGAGGGCAATAAGCCACGGGTGATCGACGGTGCGCGTCATGAGATCCTGTTTGAAAAGGATGAGATGCGCGCCGAAGCACTCAATGCAGTGGTCGACTTCTTTTCCTCGCACCACTGACGTTATTTATCCGACCGGTTAAGGCCGGCAGAACCAGATACCCGAGGTTTTCATGTATCACATCGTTGCATCCGATCTGGATGGCACGCTGCTTTCTCCCGAACATCGTCTGACCCCTTTTGCGCGTGAAACGCTGCAGCAGCTGGTCGCGAAAGATATTCACTTTATATTCGCCACCGGCCGTCATCATATCGATGTCGGACAGATGCGCGACAGCCTGGCGATTCCGGCCTATATGATCACCTCAAACGGCGCGCGCGTGCACAACGCAGAGGGCGAACTGGTGTTCAGTCATAATCTGGATGAGGATATCGCCAGCGATCTGTTTGGCCTGCAATATCATCACAGCGATATTCTGACCCACGTTTACCGCGACGATGAGTGGTTTGTCAGCCGCTCAAGCCCGGCTGAGCAGGACTATTTCCGCGAGTCGGTGTTCAACTATCAGGTCTATGAGCCGGGTCTGCTGCCAACCGATAATATCAGCAAGGTCTTTTTCACCTGCGAAAATCCCGAGCATCTGATCCCGATGGAACAGGCGATTGAAGCGCGCTGGGGCGATCGGGTTAACGTCAGTTTCTCACTGCCTACCTGTCTGGAAGTGATGGCGGGCGGCGTGTCGAAAGGGCATGCGCTGGAAGCGGTAGCGAAAACGCTGGGCCATTCACTGGAAAGCTGTATCGCCTTTGGCGACGGCATGAACGATGTGGAGATGCTGAGCATGGCGGGTAAGGGCTTTATCATGCAGAACGCCCATCAGCGGTTGAAAGATACGCTGCCGGAGCTGGATGTGATCGGTTCAAATGCCGATGATGCCGTGCCGCAGACGCTGCGCACGCTCTATCTTGCTTAAGCCGTCAGCGCCAAAAAAGGGCCGGATATCCGGCCCTTTTTTTATTGCCGTCAGGCAGGGGTCTTTTTGTGTTTGTGTTCGCTGACCATGGTCAGTAACAGCAGGATAACCGCCAGCACACAGCCAGCAATCATCACCATGAAGCCGCCGTCCCAGCCGAAGTAATCGACGGTGTAACCGACAATGGCGCTGGCCGCCACCGATCCACCCAGATAGCCGAACAGGCCGGTGAAGCCCGCCGCTGTCCCCGCCGCTTTTTTCGGGGCCAGCTCCAGCGCGTGCAGACCAATCAGCATCACCGGACCGTAGATCAGGAAGCCAATCACAATCATACAGGCCATATCGACGCCAGGATTGCCCGCCGGGTTAAGCCAGTAGATCACGGTCGCGATGGTTACCAGCGTCATAAAGAACACCCCGGTCGCACCGCGATTACCGCGGAACACTTTGTCCGACATCCAGCCGCACAGCAGCGTTCCGGGGATCCCCGCATACTCATACAGGAAGTAAGCCCACGACGATTTATCCAGCGTGAAGTGTTTTACTTCTCTGAGATAGGTCGGCGACCAGTCGAGAATGCCGTAGCGCAGCAGATAAACAAACACGTTGGCCAGCGCGATGTACCACAGCAGCTTGTTCGGCAGCACATATTTCATGAAGATCTGTTTAGCCGTCAGCTCCTCTTCGTGGCTGGCATCATAGTCGGGCGGATAGTCGTTTTTGTACTCTTCAATCGGTGGCAGACCACAGGATTGCGGCGTATCACGCATCAGCGCAAAGGCCAGAATCGCAATGGCGATGGCGCCAAACGCCGGCATATAGAGTGCCGCTTTCCAGTCGTTGAACCACGCCATACCGAGCAGGAACAGCAGAGGCGGAATACCGCCGCCGACATTATGGGCGCAGTTCCAGACCGAAACGATCCTGCCGCGCTCTTTCTGCGACCACCAGTGAACCATGGTACGTCCACAAGGTGGCCAGCCCATGCCCTGGAACCAGCCGCAGATAAACAGCAGCACGAACATCACCATAATGCTGGAGGTGGCCCAGGGAACGAATCCCATGATCAGCATCACTGTCGCAGCCAGAATCAGGCCTGCCGGTAAGAAGACGCGCGGGTTTGAGCGGTCAGAGACCGATCCCATGATGAATTTTGAAAAGCCGTAGGCGATGGATATGCCGGATAAGGCAAAACCGAGATCGCCACGTGAAAAACCCTGCTCTACCAGGTAGGGCATGGCGAGTGCGAAGTTTTTTCTGACCAGATAGTAGGCGGCGTAACCAAAGAAGATCCCGATGAAAATTTGCCAGCGCAGACGACGGTAGAGCGGATCAACGTGATCCTCCGCCACCTGCGGCTGACGTGGTGCAGGTTTAAAAATGCTCAGCATCAGTGAGGCCCTCCAGGGCACATTATGGTTTTTAATTCCCAGCAGGTTGGGGCAGGAAAAGAGCAGAAGAAAATGGACGCAGAATGTTCCATTTCGCGCAAAGAATAGTGTTAGTTGCGCAACGTTACTGTGATGAATGACACATTTGTTACACTTTTATTACATTCTGGAGCGGAAGTGATCATGCGATGGATCATTTCGCGCATTTTATCTGGCTGAAAGATCTTTATGCAGACAGTTATGTCAGGAAGCGAAAGCCCTTTTCCGATGGCTATTCTGATCGCCTGGTTTGTAATCAGATGTCAACCAGATTTCACAGCCTGATGGCAGCACATTGTTTACACTGACGGCCTGTTAATTTCGGGGTCGTCACCGTGTTTTTATTGATTATTACCACCATTCTGTGGGCCTTTTCGTTCAGTCTGATTGGCGAATACCTTGCCGGGCAGGTGGACAGCTGGTTCTCTGTACTGATGCGACTGGCGCTGGCTGCGCTGGTATTTTTACCTTTCCTGCGCTGGCGTGGTCATCGCCCTTCAACGCTGTTGCTTTACATGCTGGTCGGGATGCTGCAGCTGGGCGTGATGTATCTGCTGAGTTTCGAAGCCTATCTCTACCTTAGCGTGTCGGAATTCCTGCTGTTCACGGTGATGACGCCGCTTTATGTGACGCTGATTTACGATCTGATCAGCCGTCGTCCACTGCGCATGGGTTATATCTTCAGTGCACTGCTGGCTGTGGCAGGTGCGGCCATTATTCGCTATGACAAAGTCAGCGATCATTTCTGGTTTGGTCTGCTGTTAGTGCAACTGGCAAATATCTGCTTTGCGGCGGGAATGGTGGGCTATAAGCGTCTGCAGGAGACCCGCCCGATGCCGCAGCACACGGCCTTCTCCTGGTTCTATCTGGGTGCAGTGTTGATTGCGGTGATCGCCTGGTGTGCCTGGGGCAATCCACAGAAGTTGCCGACCACCTCATTGCAGTGGGGCATTCTGGTCTGGCTGGGCATTGCGGCTTCCGGTCTCGGCTATTTTATGTGGAATTATGGTGCGACCCAGGTCGATGCCGGCACGCTGGGCATTATGAATAACATGCACGTTCCTGCCGGGCTGCTGGTGAATCTGGCTATCTGGCAGGAGAAACCGCACTGGCCAAGCTTTATAGCGGGCGCAATGGTGATCCTCGCCTCGCTGTGGGTGCATAAGCGCTGGGTGGTGGGGCGCAGTGACCGATCATAAACAGGGCTGTTGCATGGGTGCGGCCTCCCGGGCTGGCGCGTCCGATCGCGAAGGAATCTCACATCCCTGTGGATCGGCCGGGCCATCCCTGGCCCGGACGCTTCGCTCTTCAGACGCGCCAGCCCTGGAGACTTAACAGCATCATCGCAGTTGAACCAGGGGCTCAGAGCGAATATGAAGGAGGGGATGGCGCGCTGAAACGTAGAGCATTCGCGATGGAGCTGGCGTGTGCGATCGCGAAGGAATCTTCCAGGATGGTTCAGAAATGCTCCCGGCGCTTTTTTTCCCTGCGACGAAGGCTCTAACGATGACCCGCTTTCACTCCCCAGGGCTGGCCTGGTGTTGCTGATTAAAAAGCCATGAAGAAGCTTAAGGGAAGAGGTGGCGCAACTGAGGAGCAAAGCGTCCGAGCCAGGGATGGCGAGGCCGTGCTGCATGGATGCAGGCTTTCTTTGCGATCAGATGCGCCACTTCTGACCACGCAGGTACCCGAAGCGATCAGCCACAGACGTTAAGCAGGCTTTTCACTCTTAGGACGCTGAATCATCGCCAGCCCTTTCAGGAAGTTACGCAGAATCTGATCGCCGCATTCGCGATAGTTCTTATGATCAGGTTTGCGGAAAATCGCACCAATCTCAGCCTGTGAAACGGTAAAATTCACGCGTTTCAGTACATCAGGAATGTCGGTGGTTTTCAGATCAAAAGCGATACGCAGCTTTCTCATGAAGATGTTATTGGTCATCTTGCGCTCAATCGACGGCGCGGGCGCATCTTCACTTTTGCCGCGACGGTAGAAGATCAGGCCATTCAGGAAATAACCCATCAGCACATCGGGGCAGGGGCGGAACGCAGCATCGTCATCTTTTTTCAGCCACGCCTGAATATCCGCCAGCGGCACGTCACATTGCGCCAGCGCAAAAATCTCCACCATTTTGGCATCGCTCAGGTTGAGCATATAGCGCACGCTGCGCAGAATATCATTGTTAGTCATGGTGAAATCTTCTCGTGGTCAGTCGACAGGCTGCGCATTATAGGGGATTTTGCCCGCCTTCGCGCAGGTTTGTGCCCGCCAGATTATCGCTGCAACACCGCACCGGGCAGCGCGGCGTCGCGCACAAAAGGCAGATGCTCACAGGCGTGCTGACGGGCAAAGCGGATAAACGCTTCCAGCACCGGCTGACGTTGCTCCCCTTCGCGCACGGCCGCATAAAGACGGCTCCACAGGCCATCGCCCAGCGTGCGGGTGACCACCAGACCCTGCTTCTCAAAACTCTCCACCACCCAGTGCGGCAGCGCGGCAATCCCCATACGTGCCGAGACCATCTGAATCATCAGCAGGGTGTTATCCACACTTTTCAGTGCCGGACTGACGCCTGCGGGCTGCAGGAAGTGACGCCAGATATCCAGACGCTGACGCTGCACCGGATAGATCATCAACACCTCATCGGCTAGATCTTCCGGCGAAATCTGCTCAACCTGCGCCAGCGGGTGATCCGTTGCCAGCACCAGCCGCACTTCATAATCAAACATCGGGGAGTAGAACAGACCCGAGCGCGCCAGGATATCGGAGGTCAGCACCACATCCAGCTCACCCTGTTGCAGTGCGGGTTGAGGATCAAAGGTCACGCCCGATTTGAAATCCATTACCACCTGCGGCCAGCTCTGGCGGAATTTATCCAGCGCGGGGGTCAGCCACTGGATGCAGCTATGACACTCTATCGCCACCCGCAGCGTGGTCTGATGCGGCTCATGGCAGGCCTGCAATGCCTGCTGAATCTGAGGCAGCACCTGCTCTGCCAGCTGCAGCAGAATATCGCCCTGCGGCGTAAAGCGCAGCGGCTGACTTTTACGCACGAACAGGCGGAATCCCAGCCGCTGCTCCAGATCGCTGAACTGATGAGACAACGCCGATTGCGTCTGATGAAGCTGGGCCGCCGCCGCCGCCAGCGATCCCGTATTGCGCAGAGCCTGAAGCGTCCGCAGGTGCTTGAGTTCGATCATGAGAGTCCTTCACATCGAAAATGAACATATTGCGCTTGAGCAATATACAGTACCCGCAGAGTATAGCAGTGTAAACATCTGGACGGCTAAACATCTTTGGCTGCCCATTTAAGCCAAAGTGAAAGATTATCTGGAGAACAGCACATGACTATCCTGAACCATACCCTCGGCTTTCCCCGTATTGGCCTGCGCCGTGAACTGAAAAAAGCGCTGGAGAGCTACTGGGCTGGCGACAGCACGCAGCAGGCATTACTGGCGACGGGCCGTGAGCTGCGTGCGCGACACTGGCAACAACAGAAAGAGGCGGGTGTCGATCTGCTGCCGGTCGGCGATTTCGCCTGGTATGACCATGTGCTGACCACCAGCCTGATGCTGGGCAACGTGCCCGCGCGTCATCAGAACAAAGCCGGCACCGTGGACCTCGACACCCTGTTCCGCCTGGGACGCGGTCGTGCGCCGACCGGCGAGCCTGCGGCGGCGGCAGAAATGACCAAATGGTTTAACACCAACTATCACTACATGGTGCCGGAATTTACCCAGGGTCAGACGTTTAAACTGACCTGGACCCAGCTGCTGGACGAGGTGGATGAGGCACTGGCGCTGGGACACAACATCAAGCCAGTGCTGCTGGGGCCGGTGACGTATCTGTGGCTGGGTAAAGTGAAGGGTGAGCCGTTTGAACGTCTGTCGCTGCTGGAGGGAATTCTGCCGGTCTATCAGCAGGTGCTGGCGGAACTGGCTAAGCGCGGCATCGAATGGGTACAGATTGATGAACCCGCTCTGGCACTGGAGCTGCCGCAGACGTGGCGCGAAGCCTTCCAGCCGGCGTATGACGCACTGCAGGGTCACAGCAAACTGCTGCTGACCACCTATTTTGACAGCATCGGCCAGAACATTGATGTGATTCGTTCGCTGCCGGTGCAGGGGCTGCATGTCGATCTGGTCCATGGTCGTGATGATATTCAGCAACTGAATCAGCAACTGCCCGCCAGCTGGCTGCTGTCGCTCGGCGTGATCAACGGACGCAACGTCTGGCGCGCCGATCTGAGCCGCTGGTTCAGCCGCTTGCAACCGCTGACAAGAGCGCGTGAACAGGTGTGGATCGGCTCCTCCTGCTCGCTGCTGCATAGCCCTATCGACCTGAGCGTCGAGACCCGTGTGGATGATGAAGTCAAAAGCTGGTTCGCCTTTGCGCTGCAGAAATGTGCCGAGCTCTCGCTGCTGAGTCAGGCACTCAACAACAACGATGCGACGGCGCTGGAAGCCTGGAGCGCACCGGTACACGCCCGCGCTCACTCCCGCCGCGTGCATAATGCGGCGGTGGGCCAGCGTATTAAGGCCATTACCCCACAGCACAGTGAACGCCAGAGCGCTTATCCGGTGCGGGCGGTCCTGCAGCGTCAGCGTTTCAATCTGCCAGCCTGGCCTACCACTACCATCGGCTCTTTTCCGCAGACCACTGAAATTCGCGGCCTGCGCCTCGACTTTAAACAGGGCCGGCTCGACAGTAACCATTACCGCACCGGCATCGCGGAGAACATTAAGCAGGCGATTCTCGAACAGGAGCGGCTGGGGCTGGATGTGCTGGTGCACGGTGAAGCGGAACGTAACGACATGGTTGAGTACTTCGGCGAACATCTGGAGGGGTTTGTCTTCACACAGAATGGCTGGGTTCAGAGCTACGGTTCACGCTGTGTGAAACCGCCTGTCATTATTGGCGATGTCAGTCGTCCGGAGGCGATCACCGTTGAGTGGGCCAGATATGCCCAGTCGCTGACCAACAAGCCGGTAAAAGGGATGCTGACCGGTCCGGTAACCATCCTCTGCTGGTCATTCCCGCGTGAAGATGTGTCACGCGAAACCATCGCGAAACAAATCGCGCTGGCGCTGCGTGATGAAGTCGAAGACCTGGAGAAGGCGGGCATCGGGATTATCCAGATTGATGAGCCTGCGCTGCGTGAAGGTCTGCCACTGCACCAGTCTGAATGGGCTGCCTACCTGAACTGGGCGGTGGAGGCCTTCCGACTGAATGCGGCGGTGGCGCGGGATGAAACCCAGATTCATACCCATATGTGTTACTGCGAATTTAACGACATTATGGATGCTATCGCGGCGCTGGATGCCGATGTGATCACCATCGAAACCTCGCGATCTAACATGGACCTGCTGGAGGCGTTTGAGAACTTCGACTACCCGAATGAAATCGGTCCCGGCGTCTACGACATCCATTCGCCTAACGTCCCCAGCGTGGAGTGGATAGAAGAACTGTTGCTGAAGGCGGCGAAACGTATTCCGGAAGCGCGTCTGTGGGTGAACCCGGACTGCGGTTTGAAAACACGGGGCTGGACGGAAACGCGTCAGGCGCTGGCGAACATGGTGACGGCAGCGAAGAAATTGCGTGGAGAAACGGCGTAGGGAATCGGGTCTGGTGGGCGAAAAAATCAGGGGCGCATAAGCGCCCCTTTTTTATTTACTGCGATGCAACACCATACTGCCTGAACCAGGCCAGCATCCGCTGCCAGCCATCATTGGCAGATTCAGCATGATAGCTTGCACGATAGTCAGCATTAAAGGCATGACCCGCTTCGGGATAGACGATGATCTCTGCGGTTGCATTGGCGGCATGCAGTGCCTGACGCATCTGCTCGACGCTCTCCAGCGGGATACCCTCATCCTGGCCACCATACAAACCTAATACCGGCGCATTCAGATCGACTGCAATATCAATAGGATGCTTCTGCTGCTTCAGCGTACGCTCACCGGTCAGTCGTCCATACCACGCCACGGCAGCGCGCAGTTGCGGGTTATGCGCGGCGTAGAGCCAGCTGATTCGGCCACCCCAGCAAAAACCGGTGATGCCCATGCGACGAATATCGCCGCCGTTGCGTGCGGCCCAGTTGGCGGCATGATCGAGATCGGCCAGCACCTGGCTGTCAGGCACTTTGCTGACCAGCTCGCTGAACAGCGTCGGGATATCATTATACTCAGCGGGATCGCCCTCGCGGAAATAGAGCTCAGGCGCAATCGCCAGATAGCCTTCCAGCGCCAGGCGGCGGCAGATATCCCGGATGTGTTCATGCACACCAAAGATCTCCTGCACGACCAGTACGACAGGCCACGGGCCTTCCGCTGACTGGGGTTTTGCAAAGAATGCCGGCATGTTTTCGCCCTGACTGGGCACTGAGGTTTCACCCGCGTGAATCGCCGGGCTGTCGGTAATGATGGTGGTGGAGGCGGTGGGCTGCACGGCAGGGGCAAAGCCGCCCGTCGCCGGTTTTTGTGCCATATTATCACTGGGTTTCATTATTCTCTCCGTGCAAGCATTTGCGCAATCACGTAACTATAGCCTGGCCGGAAAGCGTATGCGCCAGGTGTCGGGTCACAGAATCAGCAGCGAATAAAATCATCCTCCTCTTTAACATTGCGCTGACCCTGACACAGCCCCACTGAGAGCTATCCGCACCCGGAAGATGCTATTGTGTGATTGTCGTCACAATTTATCTTTCGGGAAATGTAACTTTCATTTTCTTAAGTGAATGTTGTCACATATTTATTGGGCGTGCTGGCGTAGAGTGGCGCGCTACCTTCCCTTAACAGGAGTCTGAAAATGACACAGTCTGACGTTTTCCATCTTGGCCTGACCAAAGCCGATCTGCAGGGCGCCACCCTGGCGATTGTGCCGGGCGATCCGGAGCGCGTGAAGAAAATTGCCGGACTGATGGAAGATGCCACGCATCTCGCCTCACACCGTGAATTTACCTCCTGGCTGGCAAAAATTGATGGTAAGCCGGTCGTGGTCTGCTCAACCGGCATTGGCGGTCCGTCTACCTCGATTGCGGTCGAAGAGCTGGCACAGCTTGGCGTACGTACCTTCCTGCGTGTCGGTACCACGGGCGCTATCCAGCCGCATATCAATGTCGGCGATGTGCTGGTGACCACTGCGTCTGTTCGCCTGGACGGGGCCAGCCTGCATTTTGCGCCGATGGAGTTCCCGGCAGTGGCTGATTTCGCCTGCACCACCGCGCTGGTTGCCGCCGCAGAAGCTTGTGGCGCGAAAACGCATATCGGCATCACCGCCTCTTCTGACACCTTCTATCCGGGTCAGGAGCGCTACGACACCGTCTCGGGCCGCGTAGTCAGTCGCTTCAGGGGATCGATGAAAGAGTGGCAGGAGATGGGCGTTCTCAACTATGAGATGGAATCCGCTACACTGTTAACCATGTGCGCCAGCCAGGGTCTGCGAGCCGGCATGGTGGCGGGCGTGATTGTGAACCGCACTCAGAAAGAGATCCCGGATGCGGTCACCATGAAACAGACAGAAAGTGACGCAGTGAAGATTGTGGTCGAAGCGGCGCGTCGCTTACTATAACGACCGCGTCTGGCAGCAGGTTTTTTGTCCAGACTCAAAACCTGCTGCCGGTAGTTAACGGCGCGTAACATCAGTGAAACCTGAGAGTTTTTATGCGCAATACGATTCCCGTCCGACGTCCTGCCCCTGGTGCTAATCCGGCCGCACTCAAAGCCATGCTGGAACGCAGTGCCGAACGTTTCCGTGCCGCCATGCAACAGGGCGACTATGCGCTGGCCGCTCAATGCTGTGAAGAGGTATTGCGCACGATGCCCAATCAGATGCAGGTGCTGAGCGACTACGCGCTCTGCCTGCTGCGTCTGGGTCAGTACAATAAATCGTACAAAATCTACCAGAAAATTTATCAGTCACCGCCCGCTGTACAGGCTACCGCCTCTGAAACCTGGCTGGATGGTCTGACCGAAGTGTGTGGCTGGCTGGATAAAAAGGATGAGGTGGCGCGTCATGGGCTGGCCTCGCTGATGCGCTCTGATGCGCGTTTCAGTCAGGGGCAGCGCGCCGCGTTTCCCGCTCCGCAACCGGAGCCTGTCGATCTCACTCATCCGCACCAGAATGTCATCGCTTTCTGCCTCTATGGCGATCAGCCGCGCTACTGTGAAACCTTAATCAAAAACGTTGAAGTGGCGCCTGAGCTCTATCCCGGCTGGGTCTGCCGCATCTACCTCGATGACAGCGTGCCGCAGCATGTCTGGCAGCGCCTTGACCAGCCGCACGTCCAGCTGATCGATATGTCTCACGAGAAAACGCTGTTTCCGACCCTGTGGCGTTTCCTGGTAATGGACGATCCGGGCGTGAAGCGTTTTATCGTGCGTGATGCCGACTCGCTGCTCTCGGAGCGCGAAGCGGCAGCGGTTAACGCCTGGCTGGCGTCGCCTTACTGGTTCCACCATATGCGTGACTACTTCTCCCATACTGAGCTGCTGCTGGCAGGGATGTGGGGCGGCTGTCACGGCGTCTTCCGGGATGTGGAACAGGCGATGCGCGATTTCATTGCGCAGTATCAGGGCAGCCAGCGCTTCACCGATCAATATTTCCTCAAGGTGGCGTTGTGGCCGACGGTGCGTGAAAGCCTCCTGAGCCACGATGATTTGTTTCATTTTCATCAGGCCAAGCCGTGGCCTGACCATGCCCCCGTGCGCTGGCAGACGCCGCATTTCCATGTGGGCAGCAATGCCGGTTTTGCCAGTATGACCGGCAAATCCAGCGCCGCTGAGGGAAGCAGACAGCGCGTCGCGATCACCTCAGGCGGGACAACCTGGCACTATCTGGCGCAGGTTAAAAAGGGTGAATGGCTATTGCCCATGCCGTTTTTCCTGATTGATGAGTGGCAGGCTGGCAAGCTTACGGTAACGGCGCTGTAAGGCGCTGAATCCTGCTAAAATTATCTGGACATTCATACAGTGCGACTCTACCTTTCCCTCAGCAGCCTGAGTCGCGGGGGAAATCATGGATCAGCACATCATTATCAGCGCCTGTCTGGCGCTTGCCGGGTTAGGGATTGGCTGGATGCTGGCACAGTTACGTGCCGGCCATCAGGTCGCCAGTTTCCAGACCGAGCGCCGTCTGCAGGAAGAGGCGCAACAGCGTCAGCAGCAGCAAATCGAACAGCTTCAGCAGCAGACGCAGCAGCGTGAGCAGGAGCTTCGTCAGCTGCACGGCGCGCTGAGCGGCGCCAATGAGCGACTGCAACAGCTTGATTACTGGCGTAATGAAAGTGAGCAGCTTAATCGTGAACTGCGCAATCAGCTGGAGGTCAACAGCGCACAGGAAGCGGAGCTGCGTGAGGTGACCATTCGCCTTGAAGAGACCCGTTTCGCCGCAGAAGAGAAACAGCGCCTGCTGACCAACAGCGAACAACGCCTTAGCGCCCAGTTTGAAAACCTCGCCAACCGTATTTTCGAAAACAGCGGCCGTCGCGTCGATGAACAGAACCGGCAAAGTCTGGACGGGCTGATTGGTCCGTTGCGTGAACAGCTTGATGGCTTCCGTCGTCAGGTTCATGAAAGCTTTGGCGCAGAAGCGCGTGAGCGACATACCCTGACCCATGAAATCCGGCAGTTACAGCAGCTGAATGCGCAGATGGCGCAGGAGGCGCTTAACCTGACCAAAGCGCTGAAGGGCGATAATAAAATCCAGGGTAACTGGGGTGAAGTGGTGCTGAGCCGGGTACTGGAAGCTTCCGGACTGCGTGAAGGCTACGAATATGAAACCCAGGTGAGCATTCAGTCAGAACAGCAGGGCAGGATGCAGCCGGATGTGATTGTGCGCCTGCCGCAGGGCAAAGATGTGGTGGTGGACGCCAAAATGACGCTGGTGGCCTATGAGCGCTACTTCAATGCGGATGATGAGATCGTACGAGAGCAGGCTATTCAGGAACATGTCGCTGCCATGCGGGCGCACATCCGCCTGCTGGGACGAAAAGATTATCAACAATTGCCCGGCTTACGATCGCTGGATTATGTGCTGATGTTTATCCCGGTGGAGCCCGCCTTTTTGCTGGCCATTGACCGCCAGCCTGAGCTGATTGGTGAGGCGCTGCAGCAGAACATCATGCTGGTCAGCCCCACCACGCTGCTGGTGGCGTTGCGTACCATTAATAATCTGTGGCGCTATGAGCATCAGAGCCGCAATGCACAGCGTATTGCCGATCGGGCAACGCGGCTCTATGACAAGATGCGGCTGTTTGTCGATGACATGAGCGGCATTGGTCACAGCCTGGACAAGGCGCAGAACAGCTATCGCGAGGCGATGAAAAAGCTGTCAGAAGGGCGCGGCAACCTGATTGCGCAGACTGAAGGATTTCGTGCGCTGGGTGTGGAGATCAAACGACCAATTAATCCTCAGCTGGCCGAACGAGCCATGCCGGAAAACCGGGCGGCTGATGACGCAGATGATGACAGTGATGCGGATGAGAGTGAGATGCATGTGAGGCGCCTCCACGAATAGTATGGGCGCAGCGTGCCTGACTTCCGTGACTCTGATACACTTCGGGAAGTATTGTTTGTGGAGCAGGTAAAACCGATGGCAGATGAATCACAGCAGGAAACTACCCATTTTGGCTTTCAGACGGTCGCCAAAAGCGAAAAAGCTGACAAAGTCGCGGACGTGTTTCACTCCGTAGCGGCAAAATATGACCTGATGAACGATTTGATGTCGTTTGGCGTCCATCGTATCTGGAAGCGTTTTACCATTGACAGCAGCGGCGTACGTCGCGGTCAGCGCGTGTTGGATCTGGCGGGGGGTACCGGCGATCTGACGGCTAAATTTTCTCGCCTGGTGGGCGAAACGGGTCAGGTTGTACTGGCCGATATCAACAGTTCCATGCTGAAGATGGGCCGCGAAAAGCTGCGCAATCAGGGCGTGGTCGGCAACGTGAGTTACGTACAGGCCAATGCCGAAGCCCTGCCTTTCCCCGATAACTATTTCGACTGCATTACCATCTCTTTTGGCCTGCGTAACGTTACGGAAAAAGAGAAGGCGCTGGCCTCTATGTTCCGGGTACTCAAGCCGGGCGGACGCCTGCTGGTGCTGGAGTTCTCTAAACCCGTCCTGGATCCGCTGAGCAAAGCGTATGACGCCTACTCGTTCCATATTCTGCCGCGTATCGGACAGCTGGTGGCGCAGGATGCAGAGAGCTATCGCTATCTGGCCGAATCGATCCGCATGCATCCCGATCAGGAGACCCTGAAAGCGATGATGAACGATGTCGGTTTTGAAAATACCACTTACTCCAATATGACCGGCGGCATTGTGGCGCTGCATCGTGGATTTAAGTTCTGAGTGAGATGGTAATGAACCTGACGCCCTTGATTACCGCGGGCCTGGAAACGGCGCTGAACCGTATTCTCTATCGCGATCGTGGCCTGAAACCGGCGCGGCAACGCCTGAATGGCAAAGTGCTGACGCTGCGCCTGAATGAGCTCTCTCATCCGCTGGTGCTGGTCTTCAGTGAACAGCAGGTCGATGTGTTGGCTGACTGGCAGGATCGCAGTGACTGCACGGTGATCACCTCGCTGAAAACCCTGCCGAAGCTGCGCGATCGCCAGCAGCTGACGCCGCTGATCCGTAGCGGTGAACTGCAGGTTGAAGGTGACCTGCAGGTGGTGCAGCAGTTCTCTGCGCTGATGGATCTGGCTGAGCTGGATCCGGCAGAATATCTGGCTCCCTGGGTCGGCGATATCGCCGCACAGGGGATCAGCCAGCGCTCACAACAGGCATTACGCTTTTTCAAAGGTGAAGTGCAGCGTCGCCAGGATTATCTCGGACAGGCCATAACCGAAGAGTGGCGTGTTGCGCCTGGCTCGCTGGAATTAGCCTGGTTTTCTGAGGAGGTCGACGCGATGGAACGTTCGCTTGAGGCGCTTGATGCGCGTCTGGCGCAGCTGGAGGCAAAATGAGTTTTGGAGAGATCCGCCGCTTATATCTGATCATGAAGGTGTTTCTGACCTATGGCCTTGATGAACTGATTCCTCAGACACGCCTCACTTTCCTGTTCCGCCTGTGGCGTCGCTCTGTTTTCTGGATCCCTAATCTGCATCAGCATGAACCGATCGGCGCACGTATGCGCATGGCGATGGAGCAGCTGGGTCCGGTCTGGATCAAGTTTGGCCAGATGCTGTCGACCCGTCGTGATCTCTTCCCGCCGCTGATTGCCGATCAACTGGCGATCCTGCAGGACCGTGTTGCGCCGTTCGATGGCGTCAAAGCCAAAGCGCAGATTGAAGCTTCAATGGGCGCGCCGATTGAAACCTGGTTTGATGATTTTGATATCAAGCCACTGGCTTCGGCATCCATTGCGCAGGTGCACACCGCCACGCTGAAATCAACTGGCAAGAAAGTGGTGATCAAAGTGATTCGCCCCGATATTTTGCCGGTGATTCGGGCGGACATGAAGCTGATCTATCGCCTGGCCCGCTGGGTCCCGCGCCTGTTGCCGGATGGCCGTCGTCTGCGTCCGGTCGAGGTGGTGCGCGATTATGAGAAAACCCTGCTTGATGAGCTGAATCTGTTACGTGAAGCGGCCAACGCCATTCAGTTGCGCCGGAATTTTGAAGATAGCCGCATGCTCTATGTGCCGGAAGTCTATTCCGACTACTGCAGCGAAACCATGATGGTGATGGAGCGCATCTACGGCATTCCGATTTCAGATGTTGCCACGCTGGAGCGTCATGGCGTTAATATGAAGCTGCTGGCAGAACGTGGCGTGCAGGTCTTCTTCACCCAGGTCTTCCGCGACAGCTTCTTCCATGCGGATATGCATCCTGGCAATATTTTTGTCAGCTATGAACATCCGGAAGATCCACAATATATCGGCATCGATTGCGGTATCGTGGGTTCACTGAACAAAGAAGATAAGCGCTATCTGGCTGAAAACTTTATCGCTTTTTTCAACCGTGACTACCGTAAGGTCGCGGAGTTGCACGTTGACTCAGGCTGGGTGCCGCCCGATACCAACGTAGAGGATTTCGAGTTTGCGATTCGTACGGTCTGCGAGCCGATTTTTGAAAAACCGCTGGCTGAAATCTCCTTCGGGCATGTGCTGCTGAACCTGTTCAACACCGCACGCCGCTTTAATATGGAAGTGCAGCCGCAGCTGGTCCTGCTGCAAAAAACGCTGCTCTATGTTGAAGGCATCGGCCGTCAGCTCTATCCGCAGCTCGACCTGTGGAAGACAGCCAAGCCCTTCCTGGAAGAGTGGATCAAAGATCAGGTGGGATTACCGGCTATTATCCGTGCGGTAAAAGAGAAAGCGCCATTCTGGGCTGAGAAGCTCCCTGAGCTGCCGGAGCTGTTTTACGACAGCATGCGCCAGCACAAACTTTTACGGCACAGCGTCGATAAATTAGTAGGCGATATGAATGCGCAGCGCGTCCGGCACCATCAGGCGCGTTACCTGTTCGGCGTTGGTGCAACGTTGCTGTTAAGCGGAACGGCTGTGCTGCTCACCCGACCGGATTGGGACTTTTTCCCGGCGGTTTTGATGGCCGCAGGAATTGTCTCCTGGTTAATCGGCTGGCGTAAGACAAACTGATTGTCACGTCCGTCTAAAAAAAGGTAATGTCGCTGGCTCAGGCCCGGTTGAAAAGGGCACTCTGTGGTGCATTACCTCATCGTTTTCACAGAATATTAGAGGCTATCTCATGGGCGGTATCAGTATCTGGCAATTGTTAATCATTGCCGTGATTGTTGTACTTCTGTTCGGTACCAACAAATTACGTAATCTGGGTTCAGATTTGGGTTCTTCGATTCGTGGCTTCAAAAAAGCCATGGGTGACGAGGACGACAAAAAGGATCAACCGAAAGAGCAGGACGCTGACTTCGCTGCCAAAACGCTGGCGGACAAACAGCAAACTTCGGCTAACAAAGAAGAAGCCAAGAACGACAAGCAGGTGTAAACCGTGTTTGATATTGGTTTTAGTGAACTGGTATTGGTGTTCGTGATCGGGCTGATTGTACTCGGCCCGCAACGTTTACCGGTTGCGGTGAAAACCGTGGTCGGCTGGATCAGGGCGATTCGTTCGCTGGCAGCCAATGTACAACATGAACTGGCGCAGGAGCTCAAGCTGCAGGAGTTGCAGGAGAGCCTGAAAAAGGTGGAAGAAGCGGGCCGTGGCACGCTCTCACCAGAGCTGAAAGAGTCGATGGAAGAGCTGCGTAAAACTGCGGATTCAATGAAACGCTCGGTCAGTCAGAGCATCGACATTGAAAAAGAGGAAGACGAGGCAAACACCATCCATTCGGCTCAGCACAGGCCCGCGCCTGCTCCGGCTGAGCCTTCGGCGACACCGGCTACAGCAGAACATCAGGCCAGTGCCCCGGCACAGACACCGTCTGCGGTTTCAGACTCAGGCCCGGCGGTGCAGCCCTCTGCCGCACCTTCTGCCGTCGCCAATGCTCCTGCACCGGCTTCTTCAGCGGTTTCATCAGGTCCGGCGGCGCAATGCTCTGCCGCACCAACCGCTGTGGCCAGCGCACCGGCACAGGCACCCACTGGCGACGTCGCCAGGCCGGCCGATCCTGCGCGTCAGTCCGCTACCCCCTCTTCTGCAAGTGATGAACGATAATGGCCGTTGAAGATACCCAACCGCTCATCAGTCATCTGATTGAGCTGCGTAAGCGACTACTGAACTGCATCATCGCCGTATTAGCGATTTTCCTGGTGCTGGTTTATTTCGCCAACGACATCTACCAGCTGGTTGCGGCACCGCTAATCAGCCAGATGCCGGTGGGCTCCAGCATGATCGCGACCGATGTGGCCTCACCGTTTTTCACCCCGATTAAGCTGACCATTATAGTGTCGGTGTTTCTTGCGGTGCCGGTGATCCTCTATCAGGTCTGGGCATTTGTCGCCCCGGCGCTTTACCGTCATGAGCGCAGGCTGGTTATGCCGCTGCTGTTTTCCAGCACCTTCCTTTTCTACTTCGGCGTGGCCTTTGCCTATTTCGTGGTCTTCCCGCTGGCATTTGGTTTTTTCACCAAGACAGCGCCGATCGGCGTGACTGTAGCAACGGATATCTCCAAATACCTCGATTTTGTCATGACGCTGTTTATGGCATTTGGCGTGGCGTTTGAAGTGCCGGTGGCGATTGTGTTGCTGTGCTGGACCGGTATCACCAGCCCGGAAGAGTTGAAGAAGAAACGTCCCTATATTCTGGTGGGCGCCTTCGTGGTCGGGATGTTGCTCACACCGCCGGATGTTTTTTCCCAAACTTTGCTCGCTATTCCGATGTACTGCCTGTTTGAAGTCGGCGTATTCTTTTCCCGTTACTATGTGGGTAAAGGCCGCCGGTTACAGGATGAAGAAGAGAATACCGACTCCTGATGCGGACAGCTTTACCCGCACTGGCGGGAAGCGATCAATCCAAACCGCCCTGATGGGCGGTTTTTGTTTATAAACTGTGGGAAAAATTATGTTTGATATCGGTGTAAACCTGACCAGCACGCAATTCGCCTCCGACCGGCAAAAGGTGGTTAAACGCGCGCGTGATGCGGGCGTCACCGGCATGCTTATTACCGGCACTAACGCGCTGGAGAGCCAGCAGGCTCAGCGACTGGCTGAAGATCAAGCGGGCTTCTGTTGGTCTACCGCGGGCGTCCATCCTCATCATGCCAGCGAATGGTCAACGGAAATTGCCAGCACCCTGCGTCGCCTGGCTGAAAAACCGGAAGTGGTTGCCATCGGTGAATGCGGACTCGATTTCAATCGCAATCTGTCGGCTCATGAGCAGCAGGAGTATGCGTTTGATGCGCAGCTGGCTCTGGCGGCGGAACTCAATATGCCGGTCTTTCTGCACTGCCGCGAAGCCCATGCGCGTTTCGCTGCAGTGCTGGCGCCCTGGCTGCCAAAACTGCCTGGCGCGGTAATCCACTGCTTTACCGGCACGCGTGACGAACTGGAAGCCTGTCTGGGCATGGGATTATCGGTAGGGATTACGGGCTGGGTATGCGATGAGCGCCGTGGTCTGGAGTTGCGCGAGCTGCTGCCACTGATTCCGGCCGATCGCCTGCTGCTGGAAACGGATGCCCCATATCTGCTGCCGCGCGACATGCGTCCACGCCCGACTTCGCGCCGTAATGAACCCTGCTTTTTACCGCATATTGTGCACCAGGTGGCGACATGGCGTGGTGAGAGTGCTGAGGAACTGGCGACCCGCATCGACCATAATGCGCGGACGTTATTCAGACTGGCTTAAATCTTGCGGAACTGCTTGTTGTCGACGCTGCGCATTACCTGCTTGTTCAGCAAATTAAGCAACAGAATTGAGCGCGTTTCACCATCCGGCTCGGCAAAGATAGCGCGCAGCCCTTCAAACGTCCCGTCGGTGATGACCACTTCATCACCGCTTTGCGGCGTTTCAGGGTCAAGCAGGATTTGCGGGACGTCTGTTTCCAGCGCTTCAATCACGGCTGAAGGCACTGTCGCGGGCGTCGTGCCAAAGCGCACGAAGTGGCTGACGCCACGGGTGCTGCTGATCGTCGTGGTGTGAATGGCTTCCGGATCAAACTCGATAAACAGATAATTCGGGAACAGTGGCTCACTCACGGTGGTGCGTTTACCGCGCACGATCTTTTCCAGAGCGATCATCGGGCTGAGGCAATGCACTTCCTGCCGCTCCAGATGCTCCTTCGCGCGCAGTAGCTGTCCACGTTTGCAATAGAGTAAGTACCAGGATTCCATAACTGCTCCCATTGAATGGACGCTAAGAATAGCAAACCTGTTGCCAGAGTTATAGCGCAGGGGCAGGGTAAAGCGTCCCGCAAAGAAAATAAACTGAGACTTTTCTTAAGATGCCCGATGGCAGCAGAAAAGGTGACTGAAAATTGACGTCTGCTATTGCTCTGTATCAGACTCAATGACCATCACATCTGCAAAAGGATCCTCTGATGGAACTCTTTCTGTTGAGCAACGGCAAGCTGGCGGATGATGCGCCGCTGCTGGGCTATGCGCAGCCGCAGCTGCACGCCATGATCGCCCGACGCGCTATCCGCTCGGCGGTACTGATCCCCTATGCGATTATTCGTGGCGATCAGCAGCAACGCGCCGCCGAACTCAGTGCCTCACTGGGCATTCAGGTTGAGCGGGTTCAGGCATTCGCCTCACCGGCTGAAGCGATTGCGCAGGCAGAGCTGATTTTAGTCAGCGGCGGCAACACGTGGTTCCTGAATCAGATGCTGCATGAGCAGGGTCTGATCGGGGCGATTCAGCGCGCGGTGCGGGAGCGGCAGGTACCTTATGTCGGCTGGAGCGCAGGCTGCAACGTGGCGACGCCCTCAATCCGTACCACGAACGATATGCCGGTGCGCAGCAGCGTGGTGCTGCCTGCGCTGGGACTCTTTCCGGTGCAGATTAATCCCCACTATCTGGATGCCAGCGTCAGCAGTCATATGGGCGAAACCCGTGACGAACGGCTGGCAGAGTTCTGTGCAGTTAATCCGACTGAGTCGGTGATTGCACTGCGTGAAGGCAGTTTTCTGCACGTTCACGACAATCAGCTGCGCTATCACAGCGTGCGAAACGAAGATTTTAAACTGTTTCGCCACGGCGAGCCGATTCAGGGGTATCACGATGCCCGCGCGTTACAACCGCTGGTTCCCTTTCAGTGCGTATGACGCTGCCATATAAACCTCAGCATAACCGCTTAATCAGACCTATAATGGCCGATTCACTCTGTCCGGAAAGCTAAAGCCGCATGAAATATCACGATTTAAGAGACTTTCTCGCGCTGCTCGAACAGCGCGGTGAGCTAAAGCGCATTACCCAGTCGATCGATCCTGAACTGGAAATGACCGAAATCGCCGACCGCACCCTGCGTGCCGGTGGCCCGGCTCTGCTGTTTGAAAACCCGAAAGGGTACGACATGCCGGTGCTGTGCAATCTGTTCGGCACACCAAAGCGTGTGGCAATGGGCATGGGCCAGGAAGAGGTCAGCGCACTGCGTGAAGTGGGTAAACTGCTGGCCTTCCTGAAAGAGCCGGAGCCGCCAAAAGGCTTCCGCGATCTGTTCGATAAGATGCCGCAGTTTAAGCAGGTCCTGAACATGCCGACCAAACGCCTGCGCAATGCACCCTGTCAGGAAGAGGTGTTCAGCGGCGATGAAGTCGATCTGACGAGCATTCCGGTGATGAAGTGCTGGCCGGGCGATGCGGCACCGCTGATTACCTGGGGGCTGACCGTAACGCGCGGCCCGCACAAAGAGCGGCAGAATCTTGGGATCTACCGGCAGCAGGTGATCGGCAAAAATCGTCTGATCATGCGCTGGCTGTCGCACCGTGGCGGCGCGCTCGACTATCTGGAGTGGACGAAAGCGCATCCGGGTGAGCGTTTTCCTGTCTCGGTGGCGCTGGGTGCCGATCCTGCCACTATCCTTGGGGCCGTAACGCCGGTGCCTGATACGCTGTCAGAATATGCGTTTGCCGGTTTACTGCGCGGCAATAAAACCGAAGTAGTGAAATGCCTCTCGAACGATCTCGAAGTTCCCGCCAGCGCGGAAATCGTGCTGGAAGGGTATATCGAAGCGGGCGATATGGCGCCGGAAGGACCTTACGGCGACCACACCGGCTACTACAATGAAGTAGATAGCTTCCCGGTGTTTACCGTTACGCATATTACGCAGCGCCATAAGCCTATCTATCACTCCACCTATACCGGCCGTCCGCCAGATGAACCTGCGGTGCTGGGGGTGGCGCTGAATGAAGTGCTGGTGCCGATTCTGGTGAAGCAGTTCCCGGAGATCGTGGACTTCTATCTGCCCCCAGAAGGGTGTTCATACCGGCTGGCGGTCGTGACGATTAAAAAGCAGTACGCGGGGCATGCCAAACGTGTCATGTTTGGCGTCTGGTCGTTTCTGCGTCAGTTCATGTACACCAAATTTGTTATTGTGTGTGACGATGACGTTAATGCGCGTGACTGGAACGACGTGATCTGGGCGATCACCACGCGTATGGATCCGGCCCGCGATACGGTATTAGTGGAAAATACCCCAATCGATTATCTCGATTTCGCTTCGCCCGTTTCCGGGCTGGGATCGAAGATGGGGATGGATGCGACCAATAAGTGGCCAGGTGAAACGCAGCGCGAATGGGGTACACCTATCGTCAAAGATCCTGCGGTCACCGCGCGCATTGATGCCATCTGGGATGAGCTAGGTATTTTTGATCAGCCGCCACAGCGTTGATGGCGAGCACAACCATAAAGACGACCCGACAGAGGGAACGCATGACAACGTTAAGCTGTAAAGTAACTTCGGTTGAGGCGATTACCGACACGGTCTATCGCGTTCGCCTGATCCCTGAAGCGGAATTCAGTTTTCGCGCGGGACAGTATCTGATGGTAGTGATGGACGAGCGTGACAAGCGTCCGTTCTCACTGGCCTCAACGCCGATGGAAAAAGATATCATTGAGCTGCATATCGGCGCGTCCGATCTGAACCTCTATGCCATGGCCGTCATGGATCGCATCCGTAACGATCGCCAGATTACGGTTGATATGCCGCACGGCGATGCCTGGCTGCGTGAAGAGAGCAGCAAGCCGCTGATCCTGATTGCAGGCGGCACCGGTTTCTCCTATGCCCGTTCGATTCTGCTCACTGCACTGGCGGAACAGCCAGAGCGCGATATCGCCATTTACTGGGGCGGACGTGAGCTCAAGCATTTGTACGATCTGGAAGAGCTGGATGCGCTGGCGGTGAAGCACCCGAACCTGAAGGTGATTCCGGTTGTCGAGCAACCTGAAGCGGGCTGGCAGGGCCGTTCAGGCACGGTATTGACGGCAGTAATGCAGGACTTCAGTACGCTGAGCGAGCATGAGATCTACATCGCCGGACGTTTTGAGATGGCGAAGATTGCCCGCGATCGTTTCTGTGCCGAGCGTGGCGCGGTGGAGTCACAGATGTACGGCGATGCGTTTGCCTTTATCTGATTCCCTGTAGCAGCCTGTAGCAGACAGAAAAAACCCGCCGGTTTACGGCGGGTAAATCTGACAAAGTAAGACTCAACGTATTACAGACGCTCGAATACGGTCGCAATGCCCTGACCCAGTCCGATACACATGGTGGCGAGGCCAAAACGGGCATCGCGTCGCTCCATAATATTCAGCAATGTCGTGCTGATGCGTGCGCCGGAGCAGCCCAGCGGATGGCCTAACGCAATCGCGCCGCCATTCAGATTGACCTTATCATCCATCCGTTCCAGCAAACCTAAGTCCTTGATGCAGGGCAGCGTCTGCGCGGCAAAGGCTTCGTTCAGCTCAAACACATCGATATTACTGACGCTCAGTCCCGCCCGTTTCAATGCCAGTTTGCTGGCCGGTACCGGTCCATAGCCCATTATCGAAGGATCACAGCCCACCACCGCCATGCTGCGGATGCGCGCGCGCGGTGTCAGCCCCAGCTCACGGGCGCGTGATTCACTCATGACCAGCATGGCGGCCGCGCCATCTGACAACGCCGACGATGTACCCGCCGTGACGGTGCCGTTTACCGGATCGAAGGCGGGTTTGAGTGCCGCCAGTCCTTCGGCGCTGGTCTCCTCGCGAATCACCTCATCGAAGTCATAGCGTTTAAGAATGCCGTCGCTGTCGTGACCATAGGTGGCGACAATCTCTGTTGCAAAGTCCCCACGCTGGGTGGCCTGCCAGGCCCGCTGGTGTGAACGCAGGGCAAATGCATCCTGCTGCTCACGGCTGATATGATGCATTCGCGCCAGCATTTCAGCCGTTAAGCCCATCATGCCTGCTGCTTTTGCCACAGTACGGCCCAGACCGGGATGAAAGTCGACGCCGTGATTCATCGGCACATGTCCCATATGCTCCACGCCACCGATCAGACAGCATTGCGCATCACCGACCATAATGGCGCGGGCCGCATCATGCAGCGCCTGCATTGAAGAGCCACACAGTCGGTTGACGGTGGTGGCCGGCACTGAATGCGGGATTTCGGCCAGCAGCGCGGCGTTACGCGCGATATTAAATCCCTGTTCCAGCGTCTGCTGTACGCAGCCCCAGACGATATCGTCCAGTGATGTCGAGTTCACCGCCGGGTTGCGGCTCAGGAGTTCGCGCATCAGGTGCGCAGAGAGATCTTCAGCGCGCACGTGACGAAAGGCGCCGCCTTTTGAACGTCCCATTGGCGTGCGCACCGCATCAATAATCACCACATTTTCCATCTTTTTGCCCTCAGGCGCTTTTCAGCGCGGCTTCATCAATCGGTTTGGCGGCGGGATACCAGCTTTCATGCTGATGGGCTTTCTGCACCAGCAGCGCAGGCAGGGCATATAAGCCTCCGAGCGCGCTATAACGCCGGGCCTGATCCACCACGTTGCTGTTGCCCAGGGTATCGAGATAGCGGAAAGCGCCGCCACGGAAAGGCGGGAAGCCGAGACCATAGACCAGCGCCATATCCGCTTCAGCTGGCGAGGCAATAATCTTCTCTTCCAGGCAGCGCACTACTTCATTCAGCATTGGCAGCATCATGCGATTCAGAATCTCTTCATCGCTGAAGACCCGCTTAGGCTGGCAGACCTGCTCCAGCAGCATATCCACTTCGGTATCAGCCACTTTTGTCAGCTTGCCCTTTTTATCTTCTTCCCAGCGCCAGAAGCCTTTGCCATTTTTCTGGCCAAAACGACCGGCATCAAACAGCAGATCGATCGCATCACGATAGTCATGCTTCATACGATCCGGGAAACCGTCAGCCATGACGCTTTGCGCGTGGTGCGCGGTATCGATGCCGACCACATCCAGCAGCCATGAGGGGCCCATCGG
The DNA here is from genome assembly GCF_902706165.1 of Pantoea sp. 18059. NCBI lineage: Bacteria > Pseudomonadati > Pseudomonadota > Gammaproteobacteria > Enterobacterales > Erwiniaceae > Pantoea > Pantoea sp. 18059. The sequence goes on along the minus strand of NZ_CACSJS010000008.1, from coordinate 6,138 downwards.
CCAGCCAAACTGTTTTTCCATCACTTTATCAATCTGACGGAAATCGGCGCCGTCGCGCAGCAGCAGGCTGAAAGCGGCGAAGTAAGGGAACAGCACCCGGTTAACAAAGAAGCCCGGACAGTCATTCACTACGATCGGGGTTTTGCCCATTTTGCTGGCCCAGGCCACCACTTTGCTCAGGGTCGCTTCACTGGTTTTCTCGCCACGAACCACCTCTACCAGCGGCATACGCGGTACCGGATTGAAGAAGTGCATGCCGCAGAAGTTTTCCGGACGCTGCAACGCCTGCGCCAGCTGGCTGATGGGAATGGTCGAGGTATTGGAGGCCAGAATCGCATCTTCACGCAGATGCTGTTCGGTTTCCGCCAGCACTTTTGCCTTGATCAGCGGATTCTCTACCACCGCTTCAACCACCACATCAGCCTGTTCAAAACCGGCGTAATCCAGCGTGGGCTGGATAGTGGCGATCACACTGGCGAGTTTGTTGCCGTCGATTTTGCCGCGTTCCAGCAGCTTATTTAGCAGCTTGCTGGCTTCGTTCATCCCCAGCGTTAACGCCTGTGGATTAATATCTTTCATTCTGACCGGCACGCCTTTCCACGCAGACTGGTAGCTGATGCCGCCACCCATGATGCCTGCGCCCAGTACCGCTGCCTGAGCGGGTGCGCCGCTTTCGCTGCCGCGCTTTTTCGCCAGACCTTTCACATACTGGTCGTTGAGGAAGATGCCGACCAGCGCGCGTGCTTCATCAGACTGGGCCAGCGGCACAAACGCTGCGGTTTCAAGCTTCAGCGCGTCATCGCGGCCAAGGCTGGCTGCGGCTTCAATGGTTTTTACTGCCATCAGCGGAGCGGGATAATGTTTACCTGCGGTTTGCAGCACCATGGTTTTCGCGATAGTGAAGCTCATGGCCGCTTCAATCGGGCTGAGTTTCAGCGGAGCCAGCTTAGGGGCCCGGCGGGCGCGCCAGCTGCCATCAGTGGCAGCGGCTTTGAGCATGGTGATTCCCGCCTCACGCAGTTTCTCGCGAGACACCACCGCATCGACCAGACCGAGTTTAAGAGCGGCATTGCCATCGACATCTTTTCCCGCCGCAATAATTTCCAGCGCACTGTCGGCGCCCAGCAGGCGCGGCAATCGCACGCTGCCGCCAAATCCCGGCATGATGCCGAGTTTGGTTTCCGGCAGGCCAATACGGGCGTCCGCAGTAGCGATACGCAGATCGGTTGCCAGTACGCATTCACATCCGCCGCCCAGTGCATAGCCGTCAATGGCGGCCAGAGTCGGTACCGGCAAATCTTCCAGACGATTGAAGATGCTGTTGGCGTAACTCAGCCACTGGCTCAGTTTTTCGGTGGGTGCATCAAACAGTGAAAGGAACTCGGTGATATCTGCCCCTACAATAAATGCAGGTTTAGCGGAGCTCAGCAGCAGGCCGCGCAGTTCTGGCTGCTGCTCCAGCACAGCTATTGCCTCGCCCAGGCTGGCGACAGTTTGCGTATCGAGCTTGTTGACCGAGCCCGTAGCGTCAAAAACCAGCTCGGCGATGCCATCGTCCAGCCAGTGAAGAGTAAGGTTAGCGCCTTGGTAGAGCATGTGCGTCTCCTGAAACCGCGAAAGGTGATCTGGTCATACCAGATGATCGTGAGTGTGGGAGTGATGTTAATTTTTTGCAAACTGGTCTTTGCTTATTTGCTAACAAGATCACAGCTGCGCCGACTTCGGCATCTGCGCAAGGGGTATGCTAAACTGCGGCCATTTCGCGACACTGGAGAGACGTCAATGGATTCACTGAAGACCTTGTATCACGCGCACATCGCCACGTTGCAACAACGGGCGCAGCAGGTGCTGGCACGCAATAAACTGGATGCGATGTTGATCCATTCCGGTGAGTTGTTGACGGTGTTTCTGGATGATCACACTTATCCGTTTAAGGTGAATCCGCAGTTCAAGGCCTGGGTGCCGGTGACGCAGGTGCCCAACTGCTGGCTCTGGATTGATGGGGTGAACAAACCGAAACTGTGGTTCTACTCTCCGGTGGATTACTGGCATAACGTTGAACCGTTGCCGGATAGCTTCTGGACCGGGGATGTCGACGTTATCGGCCTGAAAAATGCGGATGAGATAGCGCAGTTGCTGCCTGCACAGCGTGATAACGTCGCCTATATCGGCCCGGTTAACGCGCGTGCATCTCAGCTCGGCATCGCCTCTGGCAATATTAATCCCAAAGCGGTAATCGACTTCCTGCACTTCCATCGCAGCATCAAAACTGATTATGAACTCGCCTGTCTGCGCCAGGCGCAGAAGCTGGCGGTTGCCGGTCATCGCGCGGCGAAAGAGGCGTTCTCGGCGGGCTTAAGTGAGTTCGATATCAATCAGGCGTATCTGACCGCTACCGGTCATCGCGACACCGATGTACCTTACGGCAATATCATTGCGCTGAATGAGCACGCTGCGGTGCTGCACTACACCCGGCTGGATCATCAGCCACCGGCGAAACGCCATAGCTTTTTGATTGATGCGGGTGCCGAGTATCTTGGCTATGCCGCTGATTTGACCCGCAGCTATGCGGCGCAGAGCAGTTCGCTCTATGCCAGAATGGTTGAGGCGATGAACACTGAAGAGCTGGCCCTGATAGCCACGCTGAAACCGGGCGTACGCTACACCGATTACCACCTTCAGATGCATCAGCGTATTGCGAAGATGTTGCTGAAGTTTGAGCTGGTTCAGGGAATCAGCGAAGAAGCGCTGGTGGCTGAAGATCTGACCGGTCCGTTTATGCCACATGGCCTGGGGCATCCGCTGGGTCTGCAGGTCCATGACGTTGCCGGTTTTATGCAGGATGAGCAGGGCACCCATCTCGCCGCGCCAGCGCAATATCCTTATCTTCGCTGCACCCGCGTGCTGCAACCGGGCATGGTATTAACCATTGAGCCGGGCTTCTATATTATTGATTCGTTACTGAAGCCGCTGCGTGAAGGTCGTTTCAGTCAGCACTTTAACTGGCAGGTCATTGATGCGCTTCGGCCTTATGGCGGGATTCGTATCGAGGATAACGTGGTGATCCATGCGCATCGCGTTGAGAACATGACCCGCGATCTGCATCTGGCCTGATGGAGGCCTTTGATATTCCCGCTGTGCCAGTAAGCAGCAGTGAGGAGACAATCAAAAAGAGTCGCTTCATTACGCTACTGGCGCACACCGAGGGTGCAGAGGCAGCGCGCGCGTTTGTCCAGCAGGTTAAAAGCGAGCATCCCACTGCCCGGCATCACTGCTGGGCCTGGGTAGCGGGCGCGCCGAATGATTCTCAGCAACTCGGTTTCTCTGATGATGGTGAACCTTCGGGTACGGCAGGGAAACCGATGCTGGCGCAACTGATGGGCGCGGATATTGGCGAGATTACCGCTGTGGTGGTGCGTTACTACGGTGGCATCATGCTGGGAACCGGCGGCTTAGTGAAAGCATATGGTGGTGGCGTCCAGCAGGGGCTTAAGCAGCTGCCACGGCAGCGCAAAGTGCCGATGAAGCTGTTCACTTTGCAATGTGACTATGCACAGCTCAGTGATATTGAACGGCTGGTACAGCGTTTTGAAGGTAAGGTGACCGACAGCCAGTTTCAGGATCGTATTGCGTTGACGCTGGCTGTACCTTACGGACAGATCGACGGGTTCAAAAAAAATCTGTCAGACTTTAGTCGGGGCGCGTTATCGCTGATCCCGCTCACACCATGATGTTCATCTCTTTTATTTAAAGGAACGGCTGAATGCACTTTCGCGCCATTACCCGCATAGTCGGTCTGCTGGTGATCCTCTTTTCAGTGACGATGATTTTGCCCGGCCTGGTCGCCTTAATTTATCGCGATGGCGCAGGGCGGGCGTTTAGCCAGACTTTTATGATGGCGCTGGTGATCGGCTCGCTGCTGTGGTGGCCGAATCGCAAAAAGAAAACCGAACTCAAACCGCGGGAAGGGTTTCTGATTGTGGTCCTGTTCTGGACGGTGCTGGGCAGCGTAGGGGCGATGCCCTTTATCTTTGCCGAACAGCCGCATCTTTCGGTGACGGATGCGTTCTTTGAATCTTTCTCTGGCCTGACAACCACCGGTGCCACCACGCTGGTGGGGCTGGACTCGTTGCCTAAGGCGATTCTCTTCTATCGGCAGATGCTGCAGTGGCTGGGCGGTATGGGGATCATCGTATTAGCCGTGGCGATACTGCCGATTCTGGGCGTCGGGGGCATGCAGCTCTATCGCGCTGAAATGCCGGGGCCGCTGAAAGATAATAAAATGCGACCGCGTATCGCCGAGACGGCTAAAACACTCTGGCTGATCTACGTCCTGCTGACGATAGCCTGTGCGCTGGCATTGTGGCTGGCGGGAATGCCAGCGTTTGATGCTATTGGCCACAGTTTCTCGACTATCGCCATTGGCGGCTTCTCAACCCATGATGCCAGTATCGGCTATTTTAACAGTGGCACCATCAATACCATCGTGGCGGTGTTTCTGCTGATCTCAGGCTGTAACTACGGCCTGCACTTTGCCATGTTAAGCGGACGCAATCTGCGTGTGTACTGGCGCGACCCTGAGTTCCGCATGTTTATTGGCGTTCAGCTGACGCTGGTGTTGATCTGTACCCTGGTGCTCTGGTTCCATAATGTCTATGAAAGTGGCTGGCAGACGCTGAACCAGGCCTTTTTCCAGGTGGTCTCCATGGCGACGACTGCGGGATTCACGACCGACAGCATCGCACGCTGGCCATTGTTCCTGCCGGTACTGCTGTTGTGCTCCGCCTTTATCGGCGGCTGTGCCGGTTCAACCGGCGGTGGTCTGAAGGTGATTCGCATACTGCTGTTATGCAAGCAGGGTAACCGTGAGCTTAAGCGTCTGGTTCACCCCAATGCGGTCTACACCATTAAGCTGGGCAACCGGGCGCTGCCGGAACGTATCCTTGAAGCCGTATGGGGATTCTTCTCGGCTTATGCGCTGGTGTTCCTGATCAGCATGCTGGCGATCATCGCTACCGGTGTTGATGACTTCTCGGCTTTTGCTGCCGTTGCCGCGACGCTCAATAACCTCGGCCCTGGCTTGGGGGTCGTAGCTGATAACTTCACTTCAATGAATGACGTGGCGAAATGGATTCTTATTTCCACCATGTTGTTCGGGCGTCTCGAGGTATTCACCTTGCTGGTGCTGTTCACGCCTACTTTCTGGCGTGAATAATTAATAAGGATGCTGACATGAAAGCGCTGATTCTCTATTCCACTCGCGACGGACAAACCAAGAAGATTGCCTCTTCTATTGCTGATGTGATCCGCCAGCAGCAGCAGTGTGATGTACTGAACATTCAGGATGCCACTCTGCCTGACTGGGCACAGTATGATCGTGTGTTAATTGGCGCATCTATCCGCTATGGCCATTTTCAGCCGGTCGTCGATAAGTTCGTTAAACAACACCTTCATGAGTTGCAGCAGCGAACCAGCGGTTTCTTTTCGGTGAACCTGACGGCGCGCAAACCTGAGAAGCGCTCTCCTGAAACCAATGCCTATACGCAGAAGTTCCTGGCACACTCGCCGTGGCAGCCTGATTGCTGTGACGTGTTCGCAGGCGCGCTCTATTATCCGCGCTATCGCTGGTTCGATCGCGTCATGATCCAGTTGATTATGCGCATGACCGGTGGTGAGACAGATTCGACGAAAGAAGTGGAGTATACGGACTGGCAGCAGGTAAGCACTTTTGCCAATGATTTTGCACAGTTACCAGGCAAATCGTAGCGAAATAGCGCGATTTGATGAAAATTACTGCGAACGATAATCTTTTCGTAATAAACACTTGTCAGCCCGCGCGAACTCCCTATAATGCGCCTCCATCGACACGGAACACCGGCAACGGGAAGCGGGTTGAAAGGCACAGGAGACTGCGCCGCCGGAGAAAAACTTCTGAAATAGAGGTTGACTCTGCAGGAGGAAAGCGTAATATACGCCACCTCGCGACAGGACGCTAACGCACTGTTCGCACTGCTCTTTAACAATTTATCAGACAATCTGTGTGGGCACTCGCAGGATTGATATCAGCGTCTCCGGACGTAAAAAAATATCAAGCCTCACGAGTGAACACATAATGAAATTCATTATGACGTTTTACAG
>NZ_CACSJS010000007.1:0-265832 GCF_902706165.1 Pantoea sp. 18059 | reverse complement strand
CCCAGATATGAGAGATCTGAAGAGGCCGTTTCTGGCCGATAATGCGGCTTTTGTTCCAGGGGGATGTTGTCATGTTCAATCTCCATTGGGTCAGGAGATGTGATTATGAGTGTCCCGTATGAGCGAAGAGCGGACCTTTTTTGGCAAAGATTTATATATTCCAATTGCTTTAAATATCACTTTCTGGCGAAGCGCCTTAATGGAAATCAAGTAGAGCATCAATTAATATCCAAAACCTATGGAAATAAACCTTTATGGCTTTATGCCAGCACTACTCCCTGTTGCACTGTCCCCCGGAGCAAGCTTCACTCTTGTTATGAATGGAGCTCTGGCTGGCGGTTACAAAGGACTATTCAGAACGCTTGCCGGAACAGCCTTGGGTATATACACACATGCGGTTCTCATAGGGCTAGGTATAACCGCTGTGATCATCTCGTCTCCAGCAACTTTTGCGGTGTTGAAAGTTTTCGGAACCGCCTATCTGCTCTGGTTAGGAGCAATGCTCATCCGCAGCGGGATAAGGTCAAATGCCAGCGGGCTTGCTGTTACGAAACATTCGGTGACTTTAAGAGAGGCCTGGATAGCTAATATTTTGAATCCTAAAGCCATCATTTTTTATCTGACAGTCGTTTCGCAGTTCGCAGGGATACAGGGAGGCGTCTACAACTATCTGACATTGGCCACAGTACATGTCGTGGTCATGAGCGTTTGGCTTTTCGCTGTCAGTCAAACACTTATATTTTCAGTAAAAAAAACAAATCCATTAATGCTCAAAAAATACGTCAACATTGCCGGCGGGGTGTTGCTCATTGCTTTTACTCTGCACAGCCTGACCCAGTAACTCATCACCTTTAGCAAAAATGTCCGCTTCTGGCACAAAGCGGACGTTGGTATCTACTTCAATCAGCCTATTGTACCTAACTCCGACAAATTGGCTGCCTTAACAAAGCACGTATCCAGGTGCAGATATCAACTACTCCAGTTGCGTAATCTTTTATGGGCTACAGCAATCCACCCTTTTACAACTGAACCCCTCACCCCACATCCCTGCCCATCCGCACCATCGCCCGATACCAGGCACCGCGCTGAATCGACCACCTTAACCCCACCGCTATCGCATTAATCTTCCGGTCAATGATCGCCTGCTGAAAGCGGCCGATCTCCGTACCGGACATTGCCTGCGCCCAGGCTGGCATCAGCCCGAACCCTGACTTCAGCATGATTTTCATCACCGGTTTTGCCTGCCAGCTGGGTGCAGGGGCATTCATCAGCAATCGCGTCACTTCGGCAGTGCGATGATCAAAGCGCAGCTCTGAACGCATCTGTTGCAGGTAATCCGCGACGTCGACAACGCTTTTCGGTACCTGCTCCGCCCCCAGCGCTTCGGCAATCTGCGCCGCTTCCTGATAGTACTGATCCTGCCCGGCGCGGCTGAGGTATGGATTTTTGTAGCGCAGATGGGCGGCCAGAAAACGGCTGGTCTCCGCCACATGCACCCAGGTCAGCAGATGCGGATCGCTGGCGGCATAGGGTTTGCCTTCGCTATCAACGCCGCTGACTTTCAGGTGAATGCGTTTCACCCGGTCAATCAGCGTCTGTGCATCCTGCGAATTACCATAGGTGGTCACGGCGATAAACTGACTGGTGCGCCGCAGGCGGCCCATCATATCTTCGCGGAAATTGGAGTGATCCCAGACGCCCGCCAGCGCCGCCGGATGCAGCATCTGCAACAGCAGCGCGCTGATCCCGCCGCACATCATGGAGGTGAAGTCACCGTGGACGCGCCAGATCACGCTGTCCGGGCCAAACAGGCCGGGATCGCCAGGCGGTTGAGAGAGGTCAAATTCATTCATCGACAGGCCGTTAAGGCGAAATACCTGCTGCTGAATGCGGTCACGCAGATTAATCATAGCGGCTCTGATAGTGGATATGACGCGGCGCGCCGTAGCAGGACGCTAACGACGCGCCGCATCACCTTCCCCTGACTTCAGGGGAAAGGCTGACGGTTATAAATAGTTGAACTGCCCATCCTCGGTACGAACGGAATCGAGTCCAATCATCACGTTGAATTTGCCGGGCTCTGCAACATGCTGCATCTGCTGGTTCCAGAACTTCAGCGCATCCACGTCGATTTTAAAGGTCACGGTTTGCGACTCGCCCGCTTTCAGCATGATGCGCTTAAAGCCACGCAGCTCCTGCACCGGACGGCTGATGGACGCGACCGGATCGTTGAGGTACATCTGCACCACCGTCGCGCCATCGCGTTTACCGCTGTTGGTCACCGTTACGCTGGCTTCGATGCTGCCGTTACGCGGCATGGTCGGTGAGGACATTTTTACCGGCGACACGGTGAAAGTGGTATAGCTCAGGCCGTAACCAAACGGATAGAGCGGGCCATTAGCCGCGTCGTAGTAGTGCGACGTGTATTTGTTCGGCTTAGCAAAGTTGTAAGGACGACCGGTTGGCAGATGGTTGTAATAGATAGGAATCTGACCCACTGAACGCGGGAAGGAAACCGGCAATTTGCCCGACGGGTTGTAGTCGCCGAACAGCACATCGGCGATGGCGTTGCCGCCTTCGGTGCCGCTGAACCAGGTTTCCAGCATCGCATCGGCCATCCGATCTTCATTCACCACTGACAGCGGGCGTCCGTTCATCAGCACAATCACCAGCGGCTTACCGGTGGCTTTCAGTGCTGCTAACAGCTTCTGCTGGCTCGGCGGGATCACCAGGTCGCTGCGGCTGGAGGCTTCGTGCGCCATACCCTGCGCTTCGCCCACGGCGGCAATTACCACATCGGCCTGCTTCGCTTTGGCGACCGCGTCATCAATCAACTGCTGCGGTGAACGCGTATCCACGGAAACCGCCTGCTCATAGAGGTTCAGGAAGTCCTGAATCCCTTTGTTGTCGGTGACGTTAGCGCCCTTCTCATAGAGCAGCGTAGCCTTGCCTTCGGTGGCATTGCGCATGCCCTGCAGCAGCGAAACGGATTGCTTCGCCACGCCAGCGGCGGACCAGCTGCCCATAATGTCGCGCTGACTGTCTGCCAGCGGACCAATCAGGGCAATGGTGCCCGATTTTTTCAGCGGCAGCGTTTCCAGGCGGTTTTTCAGCAACACGATGCTTTTACGCGCGACGTCGCGCGCTTCAGCCCGGTGCAGACGGCTTTCCGCATTGGTGTCCTGCGGATCGCTCTCTTTCGGACCTAAATGGCTGTAGGGATCGTTAAACAGGCCCATGTCATATTTGACGTTGAGCACATGGCGCGCCGCATCGTCAATCTCCGCCATGGTGACGTCGCCGCTCTTCACCAGAGCGGGCAGATACTTGCTGTAATATTCGTCGCTCATGCTCATATCGACACCCGATTTCAGGGCGATGCGCACCGCTTCCTGCGGATCGCTGGCGACGCCATGCTTGATCAGCTCTTTGATTGCGCCATGGTCGCTGATGGTAATGCCTTTGAACTTCCACTTATCGCGCAGCAGATCTTTCAGCAACCAGCTGTCCGCCGTGGCGGGTACGCCATTGATCGAGTTCAGCGCCACCATCACGCCGCCGCTGCCTGCATCCAGTGAAGCTTTATAGGGCGGCAGATAGTCCTGGAACATGCGCTGCGGGCTCATGTCCACGGTGTTGTAATCGCGTCCGCCTTCAACTGCGCCATAGAGCGCGAAATGCTTCACGCTGGTCATCACGCTGTAGCGATCGGCAGCACTTTTGCCCTGCATCGACTGCACCATGCTGCGACCCATTTCGCTGGTGAGATACGTATCCTCACCGAAACCTTCAGAGCCACGGCCCCAGCGCGGTTCACGACTGACATCCACCATCGGCGCCCAGGTCATGTTCAGGCCATCGTCGGCCGCTTCATAGGCAGAGACGCGCCCCACCTCTTTCACCGCATCCAGATCCCAGCTCGACGCCAGGGCCAAAGGAATCGGGAAAATGGTGCGCTGACCATGAATAACGTCGTAGGCAAAAAACAGCGGGATCTTCAGGCGGCTGAGCTGCATCGCCTGATCCTGCATCGCGCGGATATCCTGACGGGTTACGGTATTAAAAATCGCGCCAACCTGACTCTTCTGAATCATGTCGCGAATCACTTCTTTCGGATTATCAGGTCCGACGCTGATTAAACGCAGCTGGCCGATCTTCTCGTCCAGCGTCATTTTTTTAAGCAGTTGGTTGACGAAGGCATCCCGCGCCTGTTCGGTCATCGGGTGGTTACCTGGCACTGTCTCAGCCAATGCCGGTTGCATCGCGAGGGAGACAGCGAGACTAACAGAGTAAATCCATTTCATCAGGTTGGGTTCTCTTAAGTAACTGCGCAATATCGAATAAACAGGCGGCAGTGTGCCACAAGATGAGAATAGCAGGTAGCTGCCGCTGTCACACTGCGTTGAGGTGAGTTGACGTGCTACAGTTAGGACGCACTGATAAGACAAGGGAATTGCTCATGATACAAACCTCTGCCCTGCTTTCTGACCTGCGCCGCCTGGTCGGCCCTACCCATCTGCTGACTGAACCTGAACAGACCGCGCGCTATCGCAAAGGCTTTCGCTCCGGCGAAGGCGAGGCGCTGGCGGTGGCGTTTCCCGGTACGCTGCTGGAGCTCTGGCGGGTACTGCAAACGCTGGTGAATGCCGATGTCATTATCCTGATGCAGGCGGCGAATACCGGCCTGACCGAAGGCTCGACGCCGCATGGCGACGATTACGATCGTCCGCTGGTGATTGTCAGCACCCTGCGGCTGGATAAGCTTCAGCTGATCGACGAAGGCCAGCAGGTGCTGGCGTTCCCCGGCAGCACACTCTATCAGCTGGAAAAAGCGCTGAAGCCGCTGGGGCGTGAACCCCACTCGGTGATTGGCTCCTCCTGTATTGGTGCCTCGGTGCTGGGCGGCATCTGTAATAACTCCGGCGGATCGCTGATCAAACGCGGACCGGCCTACAGTGAAATGGCGCTGTTTGCCCAGATTGATGCGCAGGGAAAACTGAAGCTGGTGAACCATCTCGGTATCGATCTTGGGACGTCACCGGAAGAGATTCTGGGGCGGCTGGATGATGACCGCTGGCAGCCCAAAGATGTGCAGCACGATGGCCGTCACGCCTCCGATCATGAATATGCCGACCGGGTTCGTGAAGTGGATGCGGATACGCCCGCCCGCTATAACGCCGATGCGCGTCGCCTGTTTGAAGCCTCCGGTTGTGCCGGGAAGCTGGCGGTCTTCGCGGTGCGACTCGATACCTTCGCCAGCGAACCGCAGCAGCAGGTGTTTTACATCGGCACCAACGAGCCCGGTGTTCTCAGCGATATTCGCCGTCACATGCTGGCGCATTTCACCCATCTGCCGGTGGCGGGCGAATATATGCACCGCGACATCTATGACATTGCGGAAGTCTATGGCAAAGATACCTTCCTGATGATCGACAAGCTGGGCACCGACAAGATGCCGCTGTTTTTCACGCTGAAGGGGCGGGTTGATGCCTGGCTGAGCAAACTCTCCTTCGTTAAACCGCACTTCAGCGATCGCCTGTTGCAGCGCCTGAGTAAACTGTTTCCGGCGCATCTGCCGAAACGCATGAAGCAGTATCGCGACAAATATGAACACCATCTGATGCTGAAGATGTCTGGCGACGGCGTGGCGGAAGCGCGTAACTATCTGCGCGACTACTTCCGCGAAGGCGGTGGCGAATTCTTCGAGTGTGAAGGCAAAGAAGGTGCGCACGCCTTTCTGCATCGCTTTGCAGCGGCGGGTGCGGCGGTGCGCTACCACGCGGTGCATTCTGATGAGGTCGAGGACATTCTGGCGCTGGATATCGCCCTGCGTCGTAATGATGCGGACTGGTTCGAAACCCTGCCCGATGAGATCCGCGCCTCGCTGAGTCATCGTCTCTACTATGGTCACTTCTTCTGTCATGTGTTTCATCAGGATTACATCGTCAGAAAAGGCGTCGATGTGCATGCGCTCAAAGCGCAGATGCTGGAGATTCTTCAGGCGCGGGGCGCGGAATATCCCGCTGAACATAACGTCGGACATCTTTATCAGGCCAAACCGCAGCTGGCGGCGTTCTATCGCCAGCTCGATCCCACCAACAGCTTCAATCCTGGGATTGGCAAAACCAGTAAGCAAAAGGGATGGGCGGTGAAGCAGGTTTAATCGCCTTATGGATTAGCCTGCTTATCTGAGCAGGCTGATTGTCATACAACCGGGAGGCCCGTTCGCACCACCAGCTTCCCATTGCAACAGTCCTGCCAATAGCTAACATTTTCATCAGAAAATTAATCTCCCCTCCCATATTGCACCTGCTTTATTTTATCTCATCGGGTTCTGCGCAATAGTTCACAAATCACCACGCTGCCAATTGATAATTCGCGTCGCGAAAAATAGATTAACGCCACAATAATAATATTCTGCTTAATTATCCGGATTGCATTCAGGGAGGAATAATCATGCGAAAAATTAATTACGCATTAGCGTTAGTTGAAATAGCCACCGCATTAATAGCGTTAACTGCAATAAGTTCATCACCGGCTTACGCCAGCGGATTTATTGAGGACTCATCGCTTAAAGGTAATGTTTTTTACTGGCAGCGTCAGCGAGATCGCAGAGACACCAATCCCGCCAGTGAATATCAGGGGCAGTATCGGGCTAATTTACATCATGCCTCGCTCAACAGTAATCTCGACTATCAGTCCGGCTATGCCGGAGAGTGGATTGGTCTGGACCTCGCGATTTTCGGTGCTGCTGAGCTTTCCAACAGCGGCCCCGCCGCACCCAATGAAATTGGCTTCAGTAAGGCGCGTACCCGCTGGGATGAAAAGTGGAATGGCGACAGCGGCGGTGCTTCTGTTTATAAAGCCGCACTGAAATTAAAATATAACGATTACTGGTTGCGTGCCGGTTATATTCAGCCAACCGGCCAGACAATTATTGCGCCACACTGGAGTTTCTTACCCGGAACCTATCGCGGCGTCGAAGTCGGTGCGCTGTATGATTTCCAGCAGGCCGGTGCATTATCACTCTCCTGGATGTGGAGCGACAAATATAAAGCGCCCTGGTATCGTGATTTATATAATTTTCGCCAGGCTGATGGCAAAACATCTGTCAGCTACCTGCATTCGTTCGGTATGAAATATGACTTCAAAAATAACCTGGTGCTTGAGGGCGCATTTGGCCAGGCGGCGGATTATATGGATCAATATTTTGCCAAAGCCTCGTGGTCAGCCACGCCCGGCGGCAATGCACTCTACACCAGCTATCAGTTTTACGGGGCGCACGACAAAGTAGCGGGCGGTGCCGCCAATCCCCGTGATGTCTATGACGGCCTGGCCTGGTTACAGGCGATCACGGTCGGCTATACCGTCGGCCCGGTTGATCTGCGACTCGAAGGTAGCTGGGTCAAAGCAGAGGGGAATCAGGGCTTCTTCCTGCAGCGCATGACGCCAGGCTACGCCAGCTCCAATGGACGACTGGATATCTGGTGGGATGCCCGTTCCGACTGGAACGCCAATGGCGAAAAAGCGATCTTTGCCGGGGCGATGCTCGACTTAACGCCGTGGCAGCTGGCGGGATGGAAAGTAGGCGCATCGTACGTCTGGGGCTGGGATGCCAGACCCGCCACGCTGCCCACCGTTGACCAGAGCCAGCGGCTGAAAGAGTCCGCCTGGAACCTTGATCTGATCTATCAAATCCAGCAGGGGCGCGCCAAAGATACCCTGTTTAAACTGCATTACACCCGCTACGACAATCACAGCAATCTGCCCAGTTACAGCGGCGGTTACGGCAACATTTTTCAGGACGAGAAGGACATCAAATTTATGGTTATCGTGCCGTTTACACTGTTCTGACGCCCTGCAGACTCCCGGATATCTCTTCAGCAGCAAGGATGAATCAATATGTTTAAGTTAAGCCTTATCGCGCTCACTCTGCTGGGCGCTGCAGCCACAGGCCACGCCAGCTCGTCAGCGCAGCAGGTGGTGAATCAGATCAGCCAGTTTGGCGTCACTTATCAGGTGAACGATAATCAGGCCGCCCTGCATGGCACCGACTGCGCCGCGCTGGGTGCCGACTATGCCGCCTGCAATCGCGCCACCATTACCCTGACCAATAACGGCCCAGCCCTGACCGATAAACACTGGGCAATCTACATGAGCAACGTCCACCAGACGCTGCGGGTCGATAACGAACAGTTTAAAATGACCCATCTGGTCGGCGACCTGACCCGGCTGGAGCCGACTGAGAAGTTCACCGGCATTGGCGCGGGCGAATCGGTGCAGATTCCGATCGTTAACGAATACTGGCAGCTGTTTGCCACGGATGTGATGCCGCGCTGGTATGTGACGTCCGGGCAGGCCACCCCCAAAATTATTGCCAGCACCGATCATGAAGATCCCAGCCAGTTTGTGTTGCCGTTGGGGGATAACTGGCGACGCAGTGCCGATGACCGGAATATCCTGATGCAACCCGCCAGCCGGTTTGATAAAAACAGCGATGTTGCCACCCTGCCCGCTTCCGCGCTGCGCGGTCAAATCACACCCACGCCGCTTGAGGTGAAACTTCGTCCGCAGGATGCCGATCTCAGCCGTGGCGTCAGTCTGTCTCTGACCGGGTTGACCCGTGAAACCGGTGAGGCGGTAAAGCAGCGTCTGACCCTGCTTGGTCTGAAAGAAGATCCTGATGGATTTGCCATCAGGACGCAGATCAAACCGGGTCACTTCAGCGGCAAACAGGCTAAACCGGGCGCATACGATCTGGATATCACCCCACGCCGTGCCATTGTGGTGGGCTACGATGCTGCCGGTGCGTTCTACGGTCTGATGTCGATTCTCTCGCTGATACCCACCGAAGGCGCGCCGCGTATTGCCACGCTGGAAGCCCATGATGCGCCACGCTTTGCCTATCGCGGCGCGTTTCTTGACGTTGCCCGCAACTTTCACACTAAGCAGGCAGTGATGCGGCTGCTTGATCAGATGGCGGCATGGAAGATGAACCGCTTCCACTTTCACCTCAGTGATGATGAGGGCTGGCGGATTGAGATTCCCGGCTTACCGGAATTGACTGACGTGGGGGCTAAACGCTGCCATGACCTGAGCGAACAGCGCTGCCTGCTGCCGCAGCTCGGTTCCGGTCCGTTCAGCGATAACAACGGCAGCGGCTATTTCAGTCGTGCCGACTACATCGAGATTGTGAAGTATGCCCAGGCCCGTCACATCCAGGTGATCCCGGAAATTGATATGCCCGCCCATGCCCGTGCCGCCGTCATCGCCATGGAAGCGCGCTATCAGCGGCTGATGAAGGAGGGACAGTCTGAACAGGCCAGTGCGTATCGCCTGATCGATCCCACCGACGACTCCAATACCACCTCGGTGCAGCTCTATGATCGCACCAGCTATCTCAATCCCTGCATTGCGGGTTCACAGCGGTTTGTCGATAAAGTGATCGGTGAAGTTCAGGCGATGCACCGGGAAGCGGGACAGCCGCTCGGCGTCTGGCATTTTGGCGGTGACGAAGCGAAGAATATCCGGCTGGGTGCTGGCTACTCGGATAAACGCGACCCTAAACCGGGCACCGGTCTGCGCGACTGGAGTAAAGAAGATCTGCCGTGGGCGAAATCGCAGGTTTGTCAGGCGCTGGTGAAGAGCGGCAAAGTGGACGATCTGGCGCACCTGCCGAGCTACTTTGCCCTGACCGTCAGTGACATCGTTAACCGACACGGTATTGGCAAAATGCAGGCCTGGCAGGATGGTTTAAAACATGCCAAAGATTCAGCAGCCTTTGCCACACCGCGCGTCGCGGTCAACTTCTGGGACACCCTCTATTGGGGCGGTTTTGACACAGCCAGCGACTGGTCACAGAAAGGCTACGACGTGGTGATCTCCAGCCCCGACTATCTCTATCTGGATTTTCCGTATGAAGTTAACCCGCTGGAACGCGGCTATTACTGGGGCACGCGCTTCAACGACGAGCGCAAAATCTTTGGCTTCGCGCCGGATAACCTGCCGCAGAATGCTGAAACCTCGGTGGATCGCGATGGCAACTTTTTCAGCGCCAAATCAGAGAAGCCCTGGAGCGGTGCTTACGGCATTTCGGCCCAGCTGTGGAGCGAAACGGTGCGCACTGATGCTCAAATGGAGCACATGATCTACCCTCGCCTGTTTGCAGTAGCGGAACGAAGCTGGCACCGCGCCAGCTGGGAGCAGGATTACAAGGCGGGTCAGGAGTATGCGGGTGGCAAAACCCATCTGGTCGATCAGCAGGCGCGTCTGAATGACTGGCAGCGATTTGCCAATCTGCTGGGACAGCGGGAACTGGCGAAGCTGGATAAGGCGGGCATCGATTATCGCCTGCCGGTGCCGGGAGCCAGAATCGTTGATGGCATCCTGTCGATGAACGTGGCCTTACCGGGCGTTACGCTGGAGTACAGCCTGGACAAGGGCACAAACTGGCAGCGCTACGATGCCACCAGACCGCCGCAGGTCAGCGGTGCGGTGGCAATTCGCTCGGTGAGCCGTGACGGGCAGCGCACCAGCCGCGTTGAATCCCTGTAGCGCGTTGAATCCCTGTAGAAAGCGAAGTGTGAACGGGCTGAGAAGCCAGCGTTTGAATATGAAAAAGGCCGACAGAAGTCTAATGGCAGTCAGTTAAGCGACAGGGGATAACGCAGTCTGGTGCCGGGCAGGGGCTGGCGGTCCTCGCGCCACTGCGCGGTTCCTTCACTTCATTCGCCTGCCTGACGGACCGACGGGGATGGCACATCCTGTGCCGCCCCGCCTTTCGCCCGCGTCCTGCGGGCTCTCCTGGCAGACTCATTCTGTTCAGCGCTGCGGATTACCTGCCCCTGCCCGGCCCCAGCCTGCTCTGAAACTTCAGTGTTTATTGTTAAAAAGGGCACGATAGTGAAGGCCTGAGCGCCGCTGTTGCTCGCTCGCCCAGAAAAAAAGCTGCCACGTTTGACCGTGGCAGCCTTTACAAATCTGATCTTAACTGATCAGCATTAGACAGCAGTCGGCCCTTTCACACCTAAACCAGCTTCTCTTCGGGGACCGGCTCCGCACCCGCCATCTGCTGACGGCGCTCGATAATCATGGTTTGCGGTGTGGAGAGCAGGATGCCCTCTTTACGCAGACGCGTCAGAATATCGAACAGCAGATCGCTCTTCGCCCCTGCGATCTGGCGCTGACCCGCCACGTTACCGGTGACGCTCAGTATAATTCCCTGCTGAGTCAGGTCTTTAAACGAAACGGATGGCTCTGGCGTCTCCAGAATGCGTTCATTTTCGTTGTAGACCTCCAGCAGGATATCGCGCACTTTCGCCGGATCGATGTCGAGCGGGAACGTCAGCGTAATCGTGACCACCCCCTGCGCATTACCCATGGTGGCATTTCGCACGTTCTGCGAGATAAACTGCGAGTTCGGCACAATGACCGTGGATTTATCGCCCAGTTGGATCTCGGTAGCGCGCACGTTAATCCGGCGGATATCCCCTTCGATACCGCTGATGCTCACCAGATCACCGACCTTCACTGGCCGCTCGGTCAACAGAATCAGCCCCGAAATAAAGTTCTTCACAATCTCCTGTAAGCCAAAACCGATACCTACCGACAAGGCACTGACGATCCAGGCCAGCTTATTCCACTGCAGACCCATGATCGACAACGTCAGCAGGATGACCAGTACATAACCGATGTTGCTGAACAGCGTCACCAGCGACACCCGCATGCCCACATCCATGGTAGTTTTCGGCAGAAAATCAGTGTCGAGCCAGCGGCGCACCGTTCGCAGCACATAGATGCCGACGATCAGGCAGATAATCGCATTCACCATATGCGCCGGGACGATATTCAGGGATTCAAGCCCTTTACCGCCCCAGAACTCAATCACTTTTTGCAGCAGCTCAATCGGCGTTGAAGAGGCAAAGGTCCCGTTGACCAGCGCCAGCGCCACAACCAGCACCAGGAAGGTTTTACCGATGGCCGTCAGCAACGTAGCCGTTTGCTGCAGATGGCGCTCATTGATGTTAAGCGAACTCTGAATACGGCGACCGGTTGCGTTACTGGTCGAGAACAGGCTCTCACAGCCATCGTTGAGCAGATGACTGAGGAAGTAGAACGAACCAAACAGCAGACCGCACCAGATCACTTCATAACTCAGGAAGCGCGCCAGCGTGACGTAACCGATGAGCAGCGACACCAGAATGGCGATGCCGGTCAGCGTCAGGCCCATCTGGATCAGTCCCACCAGCGTAGAACGGGCCTCTGGTGGTGTGCCCGCCTGGGTCATACGGCGACGAACCCGGTTGGTGCGCATGCTGATCGCCAGCGCGGTAGTACCAATCAGCAGTGCCGTCAGCCCGTTGGCAAAAATGGTGGTATTCAGGCTGGTGCCGACGCTGTAGTTAAACGCTTCGACCGTCTGGAAGATAAAGACCAGCACGGCGGTAATCGGTGGAAACGGTTTTAACGCCATCGCCACTTCATTGGAGATGGTCGGTAACCGCCAGCTGGGTCGACGGGTAGAGAGGAAAGCCCGTCCCAGTCCGGCAATCAGGCCACAAAAGACACTGAGCCGAACCAGTTGATCCACAAAGTCCTGAACGTTTTCAGAAACCTCATCACGGCGGGTAAAGGCCAGGGCGATGAAGTTAAAGGTGAGGACGACAGCCACAAGGGTGGTCAGGGCTATCGCTGCCGCCAGGAAACTGCGGCGCAGCTTCCCTTCCGGCAGTTTGTGAATGCTAATCCAGGCCAGAAACTCTTCGCTGTAACGACGGCCAGCCGTCATTACCAGCATGGCAGCCAGCAGCCAGAAAACACTGCCCACGCGCCAGCCCGGCTCCCATGAGAGTGCCGCAGTGTCCTGCAACTCCTGCAGGAATTCACCAATTTTCTCGCCATCCAGATCCTGACTATTGAGCAGTGGTGACCAGAAGCGCGGCCCCAGAATGGTGCCGGAGTTCAGCGCCAGCTGGCTTTTCAGCTGATCGCGGCGCAGGTTAACAATCTGCGAGGAGAGCATCAGCGCGCCATTTTTAATGCCTTCGGCCTGTTTAATCTGATCGTCGAGTTTGCTTTTCTGACTCTCCAGCGCGTTACGCTTGCGCGTAACTTCCGACGTCTCTTTTACGCCGCTGTCGGCTTTAGGTGCCGGCCCCAGAACCTGCAACTGGGCTTCCAGTTGCTGGCGATCGGGGAGCAGCGCCTGGCCCAGCGTGTCGGCACTGCCTGAGAGCTCAAGCGCCATTTCATTCAGCTGAGTCAGCTTGTTTTCGCCAGCATCAACGGAGACCTGACTTTTGATTTTATCGAGGATCTTCTGCATTTTCGGCAGTTCAACCGCAGCATTCAGCTTCGGCGGAGCATCCTGTTCCTGAGCAGCAGTGGCCTTATCATCCGCGGCCAGCGTCAGCGCCGGGGCAAACGCCACCAGCGCCAGCATTAACAATGCAAAAAAGGATCGTAGCTTAAACATATGAGTAAGATTCCGGCAGCTTAAATCAGGCGATCTTCCCTCGCCAGTCGCGCGTAGTGTAGGGCTTTGCAAGGGATGGCAATATAGGAATAACGGGCATTTTTCGGGCTAATTCGGTGCAGGCAGAAGCGTGAAAATCGCCGTACGCCTCTGCGTGCATCATCCCGGATACCCGCTCAGCCTGCAGATAATGCCAGTGTCCGCAGCGCGTAACACTGGCTATTTTCTACTCAACGTCGGCGCTGCTGGCCCCATTACTGGCAACCTGGCCCGATTTCTGTTTTTTATAGGCCAGTGCGGCAGCCGGCACCGGCGCCGCTTTACCGGTCTCAATCCAGCTGCGCAGACGGTTAGCGTCGGCGAAGTGGGTATATTTGCCAAAGGCATCCAGCACCACCAGCGCCACCGGACGATTATTAATCATGGTGCGCATCACCAGGCAGTGGCCCGCCTCATCGGTGTAACCGGTTTTGGTCAGCTGAATGTGCCAGTCATCTTTATAGACCAGATGGTTGGTGTTGCGGAACGGCAGCGCATAGCTCGGATGGGCAAACACTGCCGTCTCCTCTTTAGTGGTGCTGAGCGCGCCAAGCAGCGGATATTCCCGCGTTGCTTTGAGTAATTTAACCAGATCCTGGGCGCTGGAGACGTTTTGCGTCGACAGGCCGGTTGGCTCCACGTAGCGGGTCTGTTTCATGCCCAGTGACCGCGCTTTCGCGTTCATCGCCCGGATAAAGGCGTTATAGCCGCCCGGATAAGCATGAGCCAGGCTGGCGGCGGCGCGGTTTTCTGAGGACATCAGCGCCAGCAGCAGCATATTCCGGCGGCTGATTTGGCTGTTGAGCTTAACGCGTGAGAATACACCTCGCATTTCCGGCGTCTGGCTGACATCGACAGTTATCATCTCGTTCATCGGCAGATGCGCATCCAGCACCACCATAGCAGTCATCAGCTTGGTGATGGAGGCAATGGGCCTGACCCGATCAGGGTGGCTTGAAAACAGCACTTTATTGGTCGTGAGATCGACAATCATCGCACTGCCAGAGGCGATCTGCGGCTGAGCAATCGGCGCCAGTTGCGACAGCGACGTCGTCGCCTGCGCCGGAAGTGAAACAATCTGCCCTGAAACGAGCAGCGCCAGCGAAAGCAGGGTGGAACGAATTTTTGCAGGCATCGTAGAAAAAACCCGGTTATGAATATGTACTGTGTCAGACCGACACAGGCCGCCCGCTTCAGTGAGGTCGGAGCGCGGGCTGGCGGCGATATCATACCCGTAAGGTTAAGAAATTTCCTGGTGAGAGTG
Source organism: Pantoea sp. 18059 (assembly GCF_902706165.1). Classification (NCBI taxonomy): domain Bacteria; kingdom Pseudomonadati; phylum Pseudomonadota; class Gammaproteobacteria; order Enterobacterales; family Erwiniaceae; genus Pantoea; species Pantoea sp. 18059. Next base: position 251,055 of record NZ_CACSJS010000007.1, on the reverse strand, counting down.
TTTCCGGGCGTAAAAAGAGAACTGCCGCCAGAGCGGCGGCAGCGGTCGGTCAGAACAGATGCGGTCCATATCCCCACAGCACCACGGTTAATGCCAGTAACACTTCAAATACCAGCACGCCGATGGCCAGCGTTGAACCGGAAAAGCGCAGACTCTCTTCGCGGTCGATATTCAGAAACAGTGGAATGCCGATATAGAGCAGATAACCGGTGTAGAGCAGCGCCAGCGCGCCCGCCAGCACGCAGAGCCAGACCAGCGGATAGAGCGCCACCAGCCCGCTGAGAAACAGCGGCGTGGCCACATAGCCCGCAAACACCGTACAGCGCTGTACGCCGGGGCGCTGCGGATAATCACGTGCCATCCAGTGAATCACGCGTCCCATTACCGCGACGCCACCCAGAATAATCAGATAGAACAGAATGCCAAGCCCAATCCCGGTCAACAGGTTGAGTTGCACATATTGCCCCTCGCCCAGATTCCAGCCCAGCTGAGTTGTGCCGATAAAGGCGCAGATCACCGGAATCGCCGCCATCAGCAGAACATGGTGGGTGTAATGGTGCGATACGCTCTCATTCTCTTGCTTGATATGACGCATTTCCTGATTCGGATGCGCCAGCAGACCCCAGACATGATTCATAGATTCACTCCTCTGATGCAGTGGGCCGCCCGATGATGCATCCGTCTTTGGGGGCAGCGTCCTCTCAAGTATAAACGGCAGCGAAACTTTCGTGGTGATCGGACAAAAAAACAGCATAAATAAACGCCCCCATGAGGCACGGGCGGAAGCGAAGCCAAATCGCGTATAGACTTGAAGAAACAGTCACTGAACAGGGAGGGTCATTTTGCATCTGGATATCAACGCATTAATTACGCAGTACGGTTATCTGGCACTTTTTATTGGCTGTATCGCCGAGGGGGAAACATTTACGTTGCTGGGCGGCGTCGCCGCGCATGAGGGGCTGCTGCATTATGTAGGGGTGGTGCTGGCCGCAATGGGTGGCGGTATTGTCGGCGATCAACTGCTCTACTGGGTCGGTCGCCGCTGGGGCACACAGATCCTGCGCCGCTTTAAAAAGCATCAGGATAAAGTGGTCAAGGCGAACCGCCTGATTAAACGCCGTCCCAGCCTGTTTGTGATTGGCGTGCGCTTTATGTATGGCTTTCGACTGATTGGCCCAATCATCATCGGGGCCAGCCGCCTCAATCCGATGAAATTTTTTATTCTTAACGTCATCGGGGCGGCTATCTGGGCGCTGATCTTTGTCACGCTGGGTTATTTCGCGGGCGGCATCATCGCGCCGTGGCTGCATAAACTCGACCAGCATCTGAAGCATCTGCTGTGGCTGGTCGGCGCAGTGGTATTCGCCTTTGCGCTGCGCTGGGTGATCCGCCGCTGGCACAATCGTCGTGCCGATCAGGAATAAATGAACCACGGATTCGCCAGCAGACGCCATCGTCTATGAGAGTGAGCTGACCGGTGGTAAGGGTCGCCGACGCTGAGCAGCGCCAGGCGACCCTGCTGGCGATTTCCCATGTCTCACCCGCCCTCACCCCTTCCCTGCCTCATTCAACCGTACGTTAACCATCTGTGCCCAAACGAAGCCGCATCAGATGGCTCAGCTATAGTTAGGATGGACACTGACAGGGAGATGAGGATGAGTAAGATAAAACGTAAGATTGAAGACCATGGCGTGATCGGAGATTTGCGCACCTGCGCACTGGTCGCGAATGATGGCACCATTGATTATCTCTGCTGGCCGGAACTCGACAGCCCGTCGGTCTTTGCCGCCCTGCTCGACAGCGATGATGCCGGGCTTTTCTCCCTGGCCCCTGACTGGCCCAATGCGCGACGTCAGCAGCTCTACCTGCCCGATACCAACATCCTGCAGACCCGCTGGCTGGATGATGAAGGCGTGGCGGAGATCACCGACTACATGCCGATTTGTGATGACAAGGACAAGCTGCCGCGTCTGATCCGGCGGGTCAAAATGGTACGCGGCAGCGCGACCTTTAGCCTGCGCTGTTCACCGCGTCACGACTACGCCCGGGCGCAAACCCGTGCAGAGGCGCACAACGGCTGTATCGATTTTCATGCCGAAGGCCAGCCGTCGCTGCGCCTCGCCGCCAGCGTGGCGATGACGCTGGAGGATGAGAGCGCGACCGCCCTCTTCACGTTACAACCCGGTGAACATGCGCAGTTTGAATTTGGCAGCGTGGATGATGCGCATATCGAAGCCCTGACCACCGAACATTGCTTTGAAGAGACGCTGAACTACTGGCGACGCTGGAGCGCCCACAGTAACTATCAGGGACGCTGGCGCGAAATGGTGCAGCGTTCGGCGCTGGTCCTCAAACTGCTGACCTCACATCAGCACGGCTCTATTGCGGCGGCAGCGACCTTTGGCCTGCCCGAAGAGCTGGGCGGTGAACGCAACTGGGACTATCGCGCCTCCTGGATCCGTGACGCCTCGTTCAGCATGTATGCCCTGATGCGGCTGGGCTATATCGATGAAGCCAAACACTTTACCCACTGGGTTGGTCGCTGCGTTGAAAACAGCCATCACGATGAGATGCGCCTGCAGGTCATGTACCGGCTGGACAGCGGCACCGAACTGCACGAGATGGAGCTGCTGAATCTCTCCGGCTATGCCGACTCCCGTCCGGTGCGCATCGGCAATGACGCCTGGCAGCAGACCCAGCTCGACATTTATGGCGAGCTGATGGATGCGGTCTATCTGGCCAATAAATATGGTGAGGCGATCTCCCAGCGCGGCTGGGAACATGTCGTCAAAATGATCGACTGGCTGTGTGAGAACTGGGATCAGCCCGATGCCGGTATCTGGGAGATGCGCGGTGAACCGGAACATTTCCTGCACTCGCGTCTGATGTGCTGGGTGGCGATGGATCGCGCACTGCGTCTGGGCATGAAGCGATCGCTGCCAATGCCTTATGAACGCTGGGATCGGGCGCGCCGGGAGATCCGCGAAGATATCTGGGCTAACTTCTGGAACAGTGAGCGGGGTCACTTCTCTTCGACCCGTCATGGCGAATATCTCGACGCCTCAATGCTGCTGATGCCGCTGGTGCGTTTTGTGGGCGCTACCGACCCGGACTGGATTGCCACGCTGGATGCGATCAAAACTAATCTGGTCAGCGACGGTATGGTGCGCCGTTACAATACGCATGAGACGCCCGCCGATGGCCTGAAAGGCTCAGAAGGGTCGTTCGGAGCCTGCTCCTTCTGGTATGTCGAGTGTCTGGCGCGCGCGGGCCGGATTCAGGAAGCGCATTTTGAATTTGAAAAGTTGCTGAGCTACGCCAATCCACTGGGCCTCTACGCAGAGGAGTTTGACAGCCACGGCCATGCGCTGGGCAACACGCCGCAGGCGCTGACCCATCTGGCGTTAATCAGTGCCGCCTTTTTCCTGAACCGCAAACTCAGCGGCGAACAAACACAGTGGCAACCTTAGTCAGCGATAAGCCCGGAAAGCCCCATTTTTAGCGCCCTGCTTTCCGGAAATGCGCTAACATCCGCGGTGAATTTACGTAAAGTATTGCAGGCAGGTTAAAATCCCGATTCACAACGTCAGATTAATGAACATATAATGCGCAGCAGGTCACATTGGCCAGCATGAATTCGACACACTGAACAGCCTGAAATATGGCGATAAAGAATTGTAAAATATGAAAATCATTCGCGCTTTCGCTTCAATCGCACTGGCTCTGGCGGCCTTCAGCCAGTCAGCCTTTGCTGTGGTTTACCCGTTACCGCCGGCCAACAGTCGTCTGATCGGCGAAAATATCGAAATTACTGTCCCTGAAGACAGCAAACTGCCGCTGGAAGCTTTTGCGGCGCAGTACCAGATGGGCCTCAGCAATATGCTGGAAGCCAATCCGGGCGTTGACGTTTATCTGCCTAAGGCTGGCAGCAAAATGATCATCCCACAGCAGTTGATCCTGCCGGACGCACCGCGTGAAGGCATTGTGATTAACAGCGCTGAGATGCGTCTTTACTACTATCCGAAAGGCAGCAAAACCGTGGTGGTGTTGCCTATTGGTATTGGTGAACTGGGTAAAGATACCCCGATTAACTGGACCACAGCGGTAGAACGTAAAAAAGATGGCCCGACCTGGACGCCAACCAAAGGCATGCATGCGGATTACGCGGCGCGCGGTGAAACCCTGCCAGCGGTCTTCCCGCCAGGCCCGGATAACCCGATGGGCCTGTATGCGCTCTATATCGGTCGTCTCTATGCGATTCACGGCACCAACGCCAACTTCGGTATCGGCCTGCGCGTGAGCCATGGTTGTGTGCGTCTGCGCGCTGACGATATCAAATGGCTGTATCAGAACGTGCCGGTCGGTACGCGCGTACAGTTTGTTGATCAGCCGGTAAAAGCGACCGTGGAGCCAGACGGTTCACGGTATGTAGAAGTGCATAACCCGCTGTCGACCACCGAAGAGCAGTTCAACTCGCGTGAGCTGGTGCCGATTACGCTGAATCAGGCGGTGAGCAAAGTTCTGGTTGATGCCAGCGTCAATCAGGATCAGGTTAATGGCGCGATTCAGGGCCGTACCGGTATGCCAGTAAAAGTGAACGGCGTGGAGAACAACATCCAGACTGCGCCAGTTCCGATGCCGGAAAATCCGCAGGCTGTGCCACAGGAAGAGCCAATGACGCCAGTCACCTCTCAGGGCGCAAACAGTGATGCCGCGCAGCCACAGCAGCCGGCCACTGAGCCAGCCGCACCGGCCGCTCCGGTAACACCAGCAGCCCCTGCAGCCGCGGCCAATACCAGCTCGTAATTGCCGTCCTGCTTTCAGAAGCCAGCGCCTGTCGCTGGCTTTTTTATTGCCTGCGTTTCCGCGTTTTTCCCCGCACTCCGCTCAGAATGCCCCGTCCGACGATCATTAATCTGTCATATAAAGCGCGTATCAAACTGCGTTGACCCGGTGCAAATCAGCATCCGGCATCAGCCACCAGAGGTACACCATGAGCGAAAACAGTCTCTCCTCCTCATCAGCCCGAGGTCGCCCCGATTTCAACGGCAAAAATAGCCGTTTCAGTAAACCGCTGTTCTTTATTCTGCTGGTTGCCGGACTGGCGTTCGCTGGCCTCAATCTGGTCAGCGATGTTGAAGAGACCAATATGCCGGTCACCAGCTATCTGCCGTTCTTTCTGCTGGGGCTGGCACTGCTGATTGCGCTCGGCTTTGAGTTCGTGAATGGCTTTCACGATACCGCCAATGCCGTGGCGACCGTGATCTACACCCATTCGCTGACGCCCGGCGTCGCGGTGGTCTGGTCCGGTTTCTGTAACTTTCTGGGTGTGCTGCTCTCCAGCGGCGTGGTGGCGTTTGGCATTATCTCACTGCTGCCGGTGGAGTTGATCCTGCAGGCCAGCAGCGGCAGCGGGTTTGCCATGGTCTATGCGCTGCTCTTCTCAGCGATTATCTGGAACCTGGGCACCTGGTATTTAGGGCTGCCGTCGTCGTCGTCCCATACGCTGATCGGCTCGATCATCGGCGTCGGCGTTGCCAATGCGATGCTGCACGGACGCAGCGGTCTGAGCGGAGTTGACTGGGATCAGGCACTGAAGGTCGGCTATGCACTGCTGCTGTCGCCGGTGGTCGGCTTTGTCTGCGCCGGGCTGCTGCTGTGGGTAATGAAACTGTTTATCCGCAATCGCCAGCTTTATCAGGCGCCGGAAAGCAATCAGCCGCCACCGGTCTGGATCCGCGGCCTGCTGATCCTGACCTGTACCGGCGTGTCGTTTGCGCACGGCTCCAACGATGGTCAGAAAGGAATGGGGCTGATTATGCTGATCCTGGTGGGCACCATGCCGATCGCCTACGCCCTGAATCGATCGCTGCCACCCGATCAGATCCCGCGCGTCGCGGCGCTGAACGAAGTGACCGCCCATCAGCTGCTGCAGCTGCAACCCGCCTCAGCCAATCCTCCACCGGCCCGTGAGGTACTGACCGGCTTTGTTGGCAGCAACAGCATGAATCCCGACGTGCTGCCCGCGCTGGCGATGACGCTGCGCGAAGTCGGCGATGAGATTCGTCGTTACGGTTCAATGGAAAACATTCCAGCTCAGGCGGTGACCAATACCCGCAACCAGATGTATCTGGCGTCAGAATCGATCAAGCATCTGCAGAGCGCCGAGGTCAGACTGCCGCAGGAGACGGAACGCAACCTCAAGGCAGTGAAAACGGAACTCGACAGCGCCACCCGCTTTATTCCGATGTGGGTGAAAGTGGTGGTGGCGATTGCGCTGGGACTGGGCACCATGGTCGGCTGGCGCCGGATTGTGGTCACAGTGGGAGAACGGATCGGTAAAACCCATCTGAGCTATGCTCAGGGCGCCAGCGCCGAACTGGTGGCGATGATGACCATTGGCGCGGCAGACGGTTTCGGTTTACCGGTTTCCACCACTCACGTGCTCTCATCCGGCGTAGCGGGCACCATGGCGGCGAACCGTTCCGGCTTGCAGCTCTCGACGCTGCGTAACCTGGCCGTCGCCTGGATTTTAACGCTGCCGGTTTCTATTCTGCTCTCTGCCCTGCTCTACTGGGCGTTCAGCCATTTTTAACGGTCTGCGGCTTATCGTCATTCAGGCGATAAGCCGCTGCTGCCAGTAAAGCCGCAGGGTAATCAGCAGCGCTCCCAGCACCATCAACGCCGCCGCCAGATAGACTGACTGCATCCCCCAGTGACCGATAAGCAATCCCGCCACCGGGCCGGTTAAACCCAGGCCCAGATCGAGAAAAGCGGAATAGGTGCCCAGTGCAGAGCCCTGATCCTGGCGCTCAACCCGTTTAACCGCCTCAACGCCCAGCGCCGGAAAGACCAGCGAAAATCCGCTGCCGGTAAGGAATGCGCCCGCCCCTACCAGCCAGGCGCTGTCCGCCTGCCAGATAATCAGCAGTCCCAGACATTCCAGCAGGAATGAGAAGAGCGACACGCGCAGCCCGCCGAAACGGGTAATAAAGCGACCAAACCCCAGACGCACCAGCACAAAACCTAGGCTGAACAGCGTCAGCGCATAGGCCGCGCCCTGCCAGTCACGGCTGGCAAAATAGAGGGTGATAAAGGTGGCGATAACGCCAAAACCGATGGTGCCGAAGCCCAGCGCCAGGCCATAAAGCCAGACGCGCGAAAAGACGCGGTGAAACGGAATGCGCTCGCCCACACTGACCGTCACCGCCGGTTTGCGACTGGCCATCAGATAGCCCGCCACGCCCATCAGCGCAATCAACCCGGCAAATCCACTCATACCAAATTCACTGTTCAGCAGCACACCCAGCGGTGCACCGACGGCCATTGCCAGATAGGTCGCAACACCGTTCCAGGAGATCACGCGCGCGGTCTGCATCGGCCCGACGATGTTCATACCCCACAGGGTTGATCCGGTACTGCTGAAGCTTTCACCCACGCCGAGAAACAGCCGTCCGATGGCCAGCAGCGCCAGACTCAGCCACGGCCAGCCGCTCAGCAGTGCGGCTACGATAGTCAGCACCCCGCTCATACCGCAGCAGAGCAGTCCCAGCATCACCACCCGCTTTGGTCCAAGGCGATCGGCCAGACGGCCCGACTGCGGACGGCTGAGCAGCGTCGCAAAATATTGAATGCTGATAATCAGTCCGGCGATAAAGGAGCTGAAGCCAAGATGATTTTTGACGAAGCCTGGCAGCACGGCCAGCGGCAGTCCGACAGAGAGATAGCAGAAGAAGGTGAAGATAATAACGGAGAGGATTCGTTTGTTGAGCTGGCTGTTGCTCAACACAGCGGAGTCAGACATAGCAGGCAAGGGGTCCAGGAAATTTTTCCCACTATACCGTCAGGCCGCTAAAGGGTCGCCTGATTTTTTATCACAAACCATGAACATGCGCGTGACGATCAATCGCCTGTGCAATGTCGCCCGACGATTTTAACGCACGGATTTCGCTGAATAAGCCATCGGCTTCGCCATAGGCTTTGCGCAGATAACCGAGCCACTGTTTGATACGCGCCACGTGGTAGAGGCCGGTATCGCCCTGCTTTTCCAGCCGGCTGTATTTCTGTAATAACCGCACCACATCAGGCCAGGCCATCGGCGGCTCGTTATATTTCACTACCCGGCTCAGGTTAGGGATGTTCAGTGCGCCACGGCCAATCATCACCGCATCGCAGCCGGTTACCGCCATACAGTGTTGCGCGCTTTGCCAGTCCCATATTTCGCCATTGGCAATCACCGGAATGCGCAGCCGCTGACGAATGTCGCCAATCGCCTGCCAGTTGATCGCCTCTGCGCGATAGCCCTCTTCTTTAGTCCGCCCATGCACCGCCAGCTCGCTGGCACCGGCCTGTTGCACCGCATCGGCAATCTCCAGACTGCGGGCGCTGGAGTCCCAGCCGAGCCGCACTTTCACCGTTACCGGCAAATCTGCAGGCACCGCTTCACGCATCGCTTTCGCGCCGCGATAGATCAGATCGGGATCTTTAAGAAGAGTTGCGCCGCCTCCGCTGCCGTTGACCAGTTTAGAAGGACAACCACAGTTGAGATCCACACCCCATGAGCCCAGCTCCACCGCACGTGCGGCGTTCTCGGCTAACCATTCGGGATGCTGCCCCAGCAGCTGCATACGCACCCGCGTGCCGGAAGGCGTGCGGCTGGCGTTATGCAGTTCGGGGCAGAGACGGTAGAAAGATTTTACCGGCAGCAGTTGATCGACCACGCGCAAAAACTCAGTGATGCAGAGATCGTAGTCGTTCACTTCCGATAACAGCTGGCGCACCAGTGAATCCAGCACGCCCTCCATCGGTGCCAGTAAAACCCTCATACTCAGACGTTTCCGGTACGCTTCGCTGCTGCCGGACGACGCGGACGGGCTGCGGGCCTATCGCCCTGAGGAGCGGCCTGGCTCTGACGACGCGCCTGAGGACGCTTTTCGCCGGATGAAGATGAGCGCGATGCGCCTGCACCCTGTCCGCCCTGGCTGCGACCACGGCCGCCACCGCCACCTGCACCGCCGCGAGACTGCTGCTGACGACCGTTGATGATCGGCTCCGCTTTGATGCTCGGATCGGGTTCATAACCTTCAACGGCCAGACGCGGGATTTCACGCTTCAGCAGACGTTCGATATCACGCAGCAGCTTATGCTCATCGACGCAGACCAGTGACAGTGCGACACCGGTCGCCGCCGCACGGCCGGTACGACCAATGCGGTGAACGTAATCTTCGGCGACGTTAGGCAGCTCATAGTTCACGACGTGTGGCAGCTCTTCGATATCCAGGCCACGGGCCGCGATATCGGTGGCAACCAGGACGCGAATTCCGCCTGATTTGAAGTCGGCCAGCGCGCGGGTACGTGCACCCTGGCTCTTGTTGCCGTGGATCGCGGCGGCGGAGATGCCATCTTTGCCCAGCTGCTCGGCAAGGTGGTTCGCGCCGTGTTTGGTCCGGGTGAAGACCAGCACCTGCTGCCAGTTGCCTTCGCCAATCAGCTGCGACAACAATTCACGCTTACGCTTCTTATCAACGAAAGCCACCTGCTGCGCGACCTGCTCGGAGGCGGTGTTGCGGCGAGCCACTTCTATCATCTCCGGGTTGGTCAGCAGTTTCTCAGCCAGGCCTTTGATCTCATCAGAGAAGGTGGCAGAGAACAGCAGGTTCTGACGTTTGGCCGGCAGACGTGCCAGTACGCGACGGATGTCGTGGATAAAGCCCATATCCAGCATACGGTCCGCTTCATCCAGCACCAGAATTTCGACCTGTGACAGGTCAACCGCATTCTGTTGTGCCAGATCCAGCAGGCGTCCAGGCGTTGCCACCAGGATATCGACGCCGCCACGCAGTTTTACCATCTGTGGATTGATGCTGACGCCACCAAACACCACCATGGAACGCAGCGAGAGATATTTGCTGTAGTCGCTGACGTTTTCGCCAACCTGCGCCGCGAGTTCACGGGTTGGGGTCAGGATCAGGGCGCGCACCGGGCGACGACCGCGGATGGGCGTGGCAGTGGCAGAGAGTTTTTGTAACATCGGTAAGGTAAAGCCGGCTGTTTTGCCGGTGCCGGTCTGGGCGCTCGCCAGCAGATCGCGGCCTGCCAGCACAACAGGAATCGCCTGGCGCTGGATAGGTGTGGGTTCGCTGTAGCCTTGTTCGGCGACCGCGCGCAAAATATCGGCACTCAGGCCGAGAGAGTCAAAAGACATTAAGTGATTTACTCCGGTCCGCTCTGACCGTGATTCACGGTGTAGTTTTCAGAGGGATAGTGACGCCAGCCAGGGCTGACGCGTGAAAAGGGCGCAAACTACGATGCGTAAGCGGGCGAGTGTAACAGCTTTAAGAGAAGTGTGCGAGATAGCTCACATTTCCTGACACAACTTAACCGCCTGAAAACAGGAAGGCCACCTTCCGGTGGCCTTCAACTTAACTACGTTTGTTTTCGATTCGTCGCGGTGGTTCTTTCACCAGCAGCGAGACCAGCGCCGGACCCAGCAACATCACTACGCCGAGACACGCCAGCAGCAGGTTGTTGTGGTAAATCCGCGACACCAGGAACAGTGTCATCATGGCGGCGCCAAAGTAGTAAGTGGTGGTCGCTTCTTCAAGATAATCGCCGAGAGTACGTAAACGGGCAATGCGCTGTGTCACCAGCATGGCAACAAAAACCAGTGCGTACATCGCCACCAGCGTACTGCAGACATCAACCAGCGCTTTGTGCTTCCAGCCCCAGATCAGTGCAGCGATCACCAGCAGATGCATAGCAATATGCAACAACGTTTGACCCGTGATAATTTGAATACGATTAGACCATTTCATTCAGTTCTCCTGGCAGACCCAACAGGTCGCCCAAGTGCTACCGGCACAAGCCGGAAACGATTTCCTCAATGTAAAACAATTTTCGGATAACGCCCTAATTTTCGCCCTCTTTCACCACCCATTTGTGACAAAGACTACACTTTGATTCTATTGATGATGAAAAGGAGTGCGTCGCGAGTATGCCACAAAACAAGCAAGGATTTTCAATAAAAGTCCTGACGATCAATACACATAAGGGTTTCGCCCCTTTCAATCGCCGCTTCATCCTGCCCGAATTACGCGACGCCGTTCGCGCAACGGAGGCGGATGTGGTCTTTCTGCAGGAGGTGATGGGCACGCATGCCATCCACTCCCTTAACCATGAGGAGTGGCCCGATTCTCCTCATTATGAGTTTCTGGCCGACACCATATGGAACGATTTCGCCTATGGGCGTAATGCGGTCTATCCGGAGGGGCATCACGGCAATGCGGTGCTGTCTCGCTTCCCGATCGCCGACTATGAGAACCGGGATATCTCGGTGGCGGGCAGTGAAAACCGCGGCATGCTGCACTGCCAGATCGCCCTGCCCGAGCCGCACGGCACGCTGCATGTCATCTGCGTTCATCTGGGTCTGAAAGTGGCCCATCGTCATGCGCAGATGAAGAAAATATGTGAAATGGTTAACTCACTGCCGTCCGACGCGCCGGTGGTGGTGGCGGGCGATTTCAACGACTGGCAGCGACGCGCTAACTCCATTCTGAAACATGGCGCAGGCCTGAAAGAGGTATTCAGCATGAAAACCGGACGCCCGGCGCGCACCTTCCCGGCGCGCTTCCCGATCCTGCGGCTTGACCGCATCTATGTCCGCAACGCCACCGTCAGTCATCCGTGGGCGCTGCCGCGCAAGCCCTGGTCCCATCTTTCCGACCATGCGCCGCTGGCGGTGGAGATTCACCTATGAATTTTAGCTGGCAGGAAGGCAACCGGCTGCTGTTGCTGGAAAATGGCGAAGCGTTTTTCCCGCGGGTCTTTGGCGCGATCCAGCGGGCGGAACGTACGGTATTAATCGAAACCTTTATTCTGTTTGAGGATGACGTGGGCAACGCCCTGCACCGCGAACTGCTGGCGGCAGCCCAGCGCGGCGTGCGGGTCGAAGTGATGGTCGATGGTTATGGCTCTGCCGAACTCTCCGACAAATTTGTTAACAGCCTGACCAGCGCTGGCGTGCGTTTCATCTATTACGATCCGCGTCCGCTGGTGATGGGGATGCGCACCAACGTTTTCCGCCGCCTGCACCGCAAAACCGTGGTGGTGGATGACGTGGTAGCCTTTGTAGGCGGCATTAACTTCTCGGCCGAGCACAACACCGATTATGGCCCGGAAGCCAAACAGGATTATGCGGTGCAGGTCAAAGGCCCGGTGGTGGGTGACATCGCCCGCTATCTGCAACAGGCGATTGGCAGCGAACAGAATACCCGCCGCTGGTGGGGATCGCGCTCTCATCGTCCGGCGGTCAACGCCACGCCAGGCGATGCTCAGGTGCTCTATGTTTATCGCGATAACGACGAGCATCGCGATGACATCGAAGTCCACTACCTGGAGATGCTGCGCGAGGCGAAGCGGGATGTGATTATCGCCAACGCCTACTTTTTCCCGGGTTACCGGCTGCTGCGTGAGATGCGCAACGCCGCGCAGCGTGGCGTCCGGGTACGACTGATTGTGCAGGGCGAACCAGATATGCCGATTGTGAAAGTGGGCGCGGAGCTGCTCTACAACTATCTGGTCGATGGCGGCGTTGAAGTTTACGAATATATCCGTCGCCCGCTGCACGGCAAGATCGCGGTAAAAGACGACTACTGGGCCACCGTCGGCTCCAGCAATCTCGATCCGCTTAGCCTGTCACTTAACCTTGAAGCCAATCTGATCATCCACGACAGACCGTTTAACCAGACGCTGCGTGATAACCTGGAAGCGCTGCTGGCCAACGATTGCCAGCGCGTGCAGGAAGATCGCTTACCGCCGCGCAACTGGTGGCAACTGAGTAAAAGCGTGGTGGTATTCCACTTCCTGCGCCATTTCCCGGCCATCGCTGGCTGGCTGCCGGCGCATACGCCGCTGCTGGCCCAGGTGGGTGAGCCGGTACAGCCTGAAATGGAGACGCAGGATCGCGTTGAAACTGATAACCCGGGAGCAAAATCCTGATGGCAAAAAAACATCCACGCTGGCAACTGGCGAAAAAAATCCTCACCGTACTCTTTTTCATCGCGGTGGTGGTTCTGCTGGTGGTCTATGCCCGCAAAGTGAACTGGGAAGATGTTTATGACGTCATCGTTAACTACAACCGCTTTGTGGTACTGACCGCCGCCGGACTGGTGGTGCTGAGTTACCTGGTGTATGGCTGCTATGACCTGATTGGACGCGCCTACTGCGGCCATAAGCTGGCGAAGCGGCAGGTGATGCTGGTGTCGTTTATCTGTTACGCCTTCAACCTGACGCTGAGTACCTGGGTGGGTGGCGTCGCGATGCGCTACCGGCTCTATTCACGGTTAGGGCTGGATAGCGGCACCATTACCCGCATCTTCTCTCTGAGCATCGCCACTAACTGGCTGGGCTATATTCTGCTGGCGGGCGTGGTATTCAGTGCGGGCATGGTCTCGATCCCCAGCGGCTGGTTTATTGGTGAAACCACCCTGCGGCTGATTGGTGGCGCTCTGCTGGTGCTGGTGGCGATCTACCTCTGGGCCTGTGCCTTCTCAAAGCAGCGTCGCTGGACGGTAAAAGGCCAGACGCTGCAGCTGCCCTCGCTGCGCATGGCGCTGCTGCAGTTTGCGGTTTCCTGTGCCAACTGGATGGTGATGGGGGCGATTATCTGGCTGCTGCTGGGACGAGACGTCGGTTATCCGATGGTGCTGGGCGTGCTGCTGATCAGCAGTATTGCCGGGGTAATCATTCATATTCCGGCGGGCATTGGCGTACTGGAAGCGGTCTTCCTGGCCTTACTCAGCGGTCAGCACGCTTCGCATGGCACTATCATTGCGGCGCTGCTGGCTTATCGCGTGCTCTACTTTATCCTGCCGCTGCTGTTAGCGCTGGTGCTCTATCTGGGGCTGGAGAGCCGGGCGAAGCATCTGCGTCAGAAGAACGAGCAGAAGTTGCAGAAGTCGTAATAAAAAAGGGGAGGCGCAGACAGTGCGCCTCCCCCGCTACTCCCTCAGGCTTAACGGCGGTTGCCGAAAATCCGCAGCAGCATCAGGAACAGGTTGATAAAGTCGAGATACAGCGTCAGTGCGCCCATAATCGAGTAGCGACGCAGGTTTTCCGTATCGCGGGCATCGATCTGCTCACCGATATTTTTCAGCTTCTGCGTGTCATAGGCCGTTAACCCCACAAACACCACCACCCCGATGTAGGTAATCGCCCACATCAGCGCCGGGCTTTTCAGCCAGAAGTTCACCAGCGACGCCAGCACGATGCCAATCAGCGCCATAAACAGCAGGCTGCCAAAACGGCTGAGATCGCGTTTGGTGGTATAGCCGTAGAAGCTCATCGCGCCAAACATCCCCGCCGTGATAAAGAAGGTGCTGGCGATCGAGGAGTTAGTGTAAACCAGGAAGATACTCGCCATGGTCAGACCGGTCAGCGCCGAATAGAGCATAAACAGCCCGGTTGCCACGGCGCCGCTCAGGCGATGCACCATGCCTGACAGGAAGAAGACCAGCCCCAGCTGCACGATAATCAGTCCGAAGAAGGTGATGCGGTTAGCAAACACCAGCTCCATGATCGCTGGCGTGCGCGCAGCGTACCAGGAGACAAACGCCGTCAGTAACAGACCGCAGGTCATCCAGCCATAAACCTGCGCCATATAGGCTTGTAAACCGCGAGATGCGGATTGAACGATGGAATCATTTCGTGGATATCGGTCCATGATGCACCTCTTGTTAAACGGATTAGGACCGGCTCCACACAGGGAACCGGATGAATAACCTGGTCTGGCAGGCATACGTTGTTTCTGTTTCAGCCCGTGTGGCCAGCGACAGCGCGACACAACCGCCACGGGCCCATACGGCCTTATGAGGATGCGCACAGTTCAGGGCCAGAATAACAATAAAAGTCGCCCGGAACTGGCTCTAAGTGTGGCACAGCTCAGCTCAACTGCGCCACAACATGCCGCTTAACGTCGCGACAGGCACTGCTGATAACGTCTGTCGACACGTTGCGCAAACCACGCCGTGGTGAGATTACGGGTAATTTTCGGGCTTTCCAGCTTGATGCCCGGCAGCATTTCACGCGGTAACTTTCTGCCCGCCATTTTATCCGCCAGGGTAAAGACCTGTTTCCAGAGTTCGCTGTCGCTGAACGACGCTTTCTCCCCTTTCTCCAGATCGCGGCGAATGTCGCTGTTGCTCATATCGATCTGCTTCGACAGCGTGCGCACCGCCAGTTCGGTGCCGCCCGCCGCATCTGATCCATAAAGAATCAGATCGCCATCCAGTGCCAGTTTCATGCCGGTGGCGCGCGACACCGCCGCCTGGAAGGCCGCATTGCGGCTGGCATACCAGCCCGCATTGTAGTCGGCAAAGCGGTAGAGCGGCTGGCTGTAGTCAGCCGGATAGCCGAGCAGGTGCATCGTCCCGAAGTAGATCCCGCCATGACGGGTGAAGACTTCACGCCGGATAGTGCCATCGATAGGCCACGGGTAGCCTTTGGCATGCGCTTCGGCAAACGCAATGCTGACCTGCATCGGCCCGCCGGTGTGGATTGGATTGAGATTACCAAACAGCGTCTGACCCATCGGCACCATATCGATCAGGTCATCGAAAATAGCGCTCAGCTCTTTCTCACTGCGCACTTTGTCCAGCCGGGCGGCATAGCTTTCACCGGTGGGCGATTTGATCTGCAGCGCGGTACGCACCAGGAATGCCGGTACGTGCACCTGCGCCGCACGGCGGTTGATCTCGCCCCAGGCGATTTTTGGCAGACCCGGTACGGCGGCCTCGGCGCTGAAGTTGCTCTCCTGATCCGCCACGGCGATCACCGCGCAGAGGTTGCTGGCGCTGGGATCGATCTGCTGAGTGCGGAAGGTGGTGTAGATATCGTCGCTCCACGCCGCTTTATTGCTGACGTGCGACGGCAACAGCCGCTGGATCTGCGCTTTGACATCTTCAGGCTGCCGCACCGGCGCCTCAGGGGTTTTCTTGCTGCTACAACCTGCCAGCACCAGTGCGGCGACCAGTGTCAGACGTTGCAGAATCGGGGTGGATGACATGCCTGTCCTCAGAATGAACCAAAGCTCTACTCTACCATTGCCAGAGTTTCACAGGCAGGCGAGAACTGAACTAAGGTTATCTTTTTTACCGTTAAAGGAACTTACGATGTTTAAACTCTGGCCTGTTGCGGCGTTCAGCCTGTTATTAACCGGCTGCGGCGCCAATAATACGCCTGCCCAGGTAAAATCTCCGGGCGCACCCACCTCCTCCTCGCTTAAGGTGCTGGAGAGCGGCGCCAGCGTGATGCAGTCACGTCCGCCCATCGACGCCATCAACACCTATCTCGACGGATTCCATTTTTATAACGGCGATAAGAACGGTCAGATGGAGGCGCACCACTATGTCACCGTGCTGAACGACGATGTGATGCAGGCGGTGATTTACGACGGCAACACGCGCGATGCACGGCTGATGGGCGTGGAGTACATTATCAGCGAACGGCTGTTTAACACCCTGCCGCCCGAAGAAAAGAAGCTCTGGCACAGCCATCAGTATGAGGTGAAATCGGGCACGCTGATTGCACCAGGCTTACCGGAAGCCGCCGACCACGCCCTGATGAAGCGCATTGTGAACACCTACGGGAAAACCTGGCACACCTGGCACACCGATCGCGACAAAACGCTGCCGATCGGCATTCCGGCGCTGATGATGGGCTTTACGGAGGATGGTCAGATGGACTCGCGACTGCTGGCGGACCGCGATCGTCGTTTTGACGTCGACAGCAAAAAGATCCGCGCCCAGCGTGCGGATATCGTGGCGCATCCTGCCGCAGCAGGTGCCAACGCCTGGCAACAGGGCCAGGTCATTCAGCTGAAGCGCACCGCCGGCGGCGGCGAACACAGCCACGGTCAGACCGGTTTTGGTCCGGCTGAGCAGCTAAAGCAGCCTTAATCCCGCACTAAGCGTCGTGATGTCTGGAGATTCGGGCAGCGGCGTGTCTGCGGTTAACGGCTCAGCGGACGTAGACGCCTTTGCCCGCTAAGCCGTTAATGCAGCTTAGTCCCAGCGCTGAGCCGCCTGGTGGTCGCTGTCGCGGGCATCCACCCAGCGATCGCCCTGCTCTGTCGCTTCTCGCTTCCAGAACGGCGCGCGGGTTTTCAGGTAATCCATAATGAACTCTGCAGCGGAAAAGGCGCTGCCACGATGGGCACTGGTCACGCCCACCAGCACGATTTCATCGCCGGGAAACAGTTCGCCCACGCGATGGATCACCGTGACGCGCTGCAGCGGCCAGCGTTCGCGCGCCGCATCAACAATCTCCTGTAGCGCTTTTTCGGTCATGCCGGGATAGTGCTCCAGCGTCAGTGCCGCGACGTCGTTGCCCAGATTGTGGTTACGGACTTTGCCGGTAAAGGTCACTACAGCACCATCTTCATCACAGGCCGCCAGCCAGCGATACGCTTCCGCCATATCAAAGGGCGCGGGACCGACGCGAATCTGCGTTTCCATCTTAGCCTCCGGTCACGGGCGGGAAGAAGGCCACTTCATCACCGGCGTGCAGCGGATGACTCATCGGCACCAGCGTCTGATTCACCGCCGCCAGCAGTTTACCTGGCTCCAGCGCCAGCGCCCAGCGGTCATCGCGTTCTGCCAGCGCACTGCGCAGCGCGGCCACATCCGGATAATCAGCACCGACCTCAAGCGTTGAAGTGCCGGTCAGCTCACGGACCTGGGCGAAAAACAGCACCTTAATCATGCGCGACCGCCTGGAAATCGCCGCTTTTGCCACCGCTCTTGCTGATTAAGCGCAGCTGATCGATAACGATATCTTTCTGCACCGCTTTGCACATGTCATAGATGGTGAGCGCGGCAACCGATGCGGCCGTCAGCGCTTCCATCTCCACGCCGGTTTTGCCGGTCAGGCGACAGAGCGTCGTGATGCGGACCCGGCTGTGGTCAGGTTCCGCCTCCAGGTTCACTTCCACTTTACTCAGCATCAGCGGATGACAGAGCGGAATCAGTTCCCAGGTGCGTTTCGCCGCCTGAATGCCGGCGATGCGCGCGGTGGCAAAGACATCCCCTTTGTGGTGGCTGCCTTCGATAACCATCTGCAGCGTTTCTGGCTGCATCAGCACCAGCACTTCTGCCCGCGCTTCGCGCACGGTTTCCGCCTTGGCGGAGACATCCACCATGTGCGCTTCGCCCGCGGCGTTAATGTGTGTGAGTTGAGACATACTTACCGTTTCTTGAGATGTGAGACAAAATTACAGGGCGCGGTTCGCGCATCAAGCTGGTCAGCGATAATGCGTTCCCAGGCGGTGCGGCAGGCGCTGGTGGAACCCGGCACGGCCAGGATCAGTGTCTGATTAGCCAGACCGGCAATCGCGCGCGACTGCAATGTCGAACCGCCAATCTCTTCATAGGAGATCATCCGGAACAGTTCGCCAAATCCATCAATCTCGCGGTCGAACAGCGGCAGCAGCGCTTCCGGCGTGCTGTTTTTCAGGTTAAAGCCGGTTCCGCCATTAATAATCACGACCTGAACATCTTCACTGGCGATCCAGCGCGACACGGTGGCGCGAATACGATAGAGATTATCCGGCACGATAGCGTGATCGACCACATCATGCCCCGCTTCGGCTGCGGCTTCGCGCAGATAGTCGCCGGAGGTATCGTCACTTGCATCGCGACGATCTGACACTGTCATCACCGCAATCTGCACTGCCTGAAATTCGCTGGCTGGTTTACCCATACTGCCTCCTGAAATTAGCCGCCAATGTAAGAGAGATTCTGTGTGATGCCGGTGTTGCCCTGATGCAGAAAGTGCGTCTGCTTTTTCTGCCCCAGACTGCTGGCGATGCGCGCCTGCAGTTCGGCTTGCTGGTCGTCTGACGCCAGCAGATCGCGCAGCGGCACACCGCCGTCACCAAACAGGCATAGGTGCAGATTACCGTGCGCCGAAACGCGCAGACGGTTGCAGCTGGCACAGAAATCTTTGGCGTAGGGCATGATCAGACCAATCTCGCCGACATAATCGGGATGGTAAAAGACCTGCGCCGGGCCGTCGCTGCGTCCGCTCTCACGACGCTGCCAACCCTGGGCGATCAGCTGATCGCGGATGACCATGCCGGAAACATGCTGATCGCGGAACAGCGTGCCGCCGTCGCCGGTCTCCATCAGTTCGATAAAGCGCAGCTGAATCGGACGGGTGCGGATCCAGTCGAGGAACGTAGCCAGATTACGGCTGTTGAGATCGCGCATCAGCACGCTGTTGACTTTGACCTGGCGAAAACCGGCGTCGAGGGCAGCATCAATACCGCTCATGACCTGATGGAATTTATCCTGACCGGTAATGGCGTGAAACTGACGGGCATCCAGGCTGTCGACGCTGACGTTGAGTGCGGTTAACCCCGCGTCACGCCACTGTTTCACGTCACGCGCCAGGCGGTAGCCATTGGTGGTTACCGCGATCTGGCGAATGGAGGCGTTTTCGCGCACCGCCGCAATGATGTCGGTGAAATCACGGCGCAGCGACGGCTCACCGCCGGTCAGCCGCACTTTTTCCGTTCCGGCAGCGGCAAAGGCCCGCGTGACGCGGCGGATTTCATCCAGCGAGAGAAAGCTTTTGTTACGAATTCCCTGCGGTTTGTAGCCGTCAGGAAGACAGTAGGTACAGCGGAAATTACAGACATCCGTGACCGACAGGCGCAGGTAATAGAACTTACGCGCGTATGCATCAGTAAATTGTGACACCAGAACACCTTTCCAGATTGGGAGATGCAGTCATTTCTTCCTGCACCCTGGCAGCTCGATGGCTACGGCCTGAACCCCCTATCCGCAGACGTAGGCATTCAGGCTTGAGTGTACGCTGACCCGTTGATCAGCGCGGTAAGCATGATGGTAGCGTGATTTTGGCCACTCTTCCATTTGCTGTTTTCGCTATATATTCTTATACATATCGAATTTTCACCGCATTTTCGCGACAGGATACGTTAAAATGCGATCCAGATTTTGACGTAAGTCATCCGCGCGGGCTTAGCGATTAGAGCCACGCCACGCGAAGAGATATTAAGGAGAAGTATGAATCGCACACTGGCCGATCTTGATCGCGTTGTGGCACTGGGAGGCGGACACGGTTTAGGCCGCGTCATGTCTGCCCTTTCCCCGCTGGGCTCGCGTCTCACCGGCATCGTCACCACCACCGACAACGGCGGATCAACCGGCCGTATTCGTCGCTCAGAAGGCGGTATCGCCTGGGGCGATATGCGTAACTGCCTTAACCAGCTGATTGCAGAACCCAGCGTCGCCTCGGCGATGTTTGAGTACCGTTTTGCCGGTAACGGCGAACTGGCCGGACACAACCTGGGTAATCTGATGCTGCGGGCGCTGGATCATCTCAGCGTTCGTCCGCTGGAAGCGATCAACATTATCCGTAACCTGCTGAAGGTCGACGCCTTTTTAATCCCGATGTCGGAGCAGCCGGTGGATCTGGTGGCGATGGATGTTGAAGGCAACATGGTTTATGGCGAAACCGCAATTGACGAGATGAAGCAGCCGCCGCAGGAGCTGATGCTGCATCCCAACGTCCAGCCAACGCGGGAAGCGCTGCAGGCGGTTGGTGAAGCGGATCTGATCCTGATTGGACCCGGCAGCTTTTACACCAGCCTGATGCCGATTCTGCTGATGGAAGAGATGGCGCAGGCCTTGCGTCGCACGCCTGCCACGATGGTGTTTATCGGCAATCTGGGCCGCGAGCTGAGTCCTGCCGCCGCCAGTCTCTCAGTGGCTGATAAGCTGCAGATGATGGAGCGTTATATCGGCAAGCGGGTGATTGATGCGCTGGTCGTCAGCCCGGCGGTGGACACCCGTGGCATTGAAAACCGGCTGATTGTCCGTGAACCGCTGGAGGCCGCCGATATCCAATATCGTCACGACCGCCAGCTGTTACGGGTGGCGCTGGAACATGCCATTCAGGGCTTTAACGGCGCTACGAGGCCGCAATAAACAGCGTTCGCAGTTCATGCAGCTGATCGCGCACGTTGGCCGCCTGTTCGAACTCCAGGTTCTGCGCATGCTGCTGCATCTGCCCTTCCAGCTCGTGGATCTTCTTCTGCAGAGCCTGCGGCGTTAACAGCTGGAAATCGGCCAGCGCCTGGGCTTCGCCAGGACGGGCTGGTTTCGCTTTGCCGCGGGTTTTCACCACGTTTTTGCCCAGTTCCAGAATATCGGTGATCTTCTTATTCAGGCCCTGCGGCACGATGCCGTTCTCTTCGTTGTGCAACTGCTGTTTCTCACGGCGGCGCTCGGTCTCTTCAATGGCGCGCGCCATCGACGGCGTGATTTTATCCCCGTAGAGAATCGCCTTACCGTTGATGTTACGCGCCGCACGGCCAATGGTCTGAATCAGCGAGCGTTCGGAGCGCAGGAAGCCCTCTTTATCCGCATCGAGAATCGCCACCAGCGACACTTCCGGCATATCCAGCCCCTCACGCAGTAAGTTAATGCCCACCAGCACATCAAACTCGCCCAGACGTAAGTCGCGGATAATCTCCATACGCTCTACCGTGTCGATATCGGAGTGCAGATAACGCACTTTCTCACCATGCTCAGACAGATATTCGGTGAGATCTTCCGCCATGCGTTTGGTCAGCACCGTCACCAGTACACGTTCGTTGATCGCCACGCGCTGACGGATTTCTGACAGTAGATCGTCGACCTGGGTACCGACCGGACGCACTTCGATGATCGGATCCAGCAGACCGGTAGGACGCACCACCTGATCGATCACTTCGTCGCCCGACTTTTCCAGCTCATATTTGCCCGGCGTCGCCGAAACATAGATGGTCTGCGGGGCCAGCGCCTCAAACTCTTCAAACTTCATCGGACGGTTATCCAGCGCCGATGGCAGGCGGAAGCCATACTCCACCAGCGTCTCTTTACGCGCCCGGTCGCCTTTATACATGCCGCCAATCTGCGGAATGGTCACGTGCGACTCATCCACCACCAGCAGGCCATCGGCGGGCAGATAGTCAAACAGCGTCGGCGGCGCTTCGCCCGGTCCGCGTGCGGAGAGGTAGCGTGAGTAGTTCTCGATGCCGGAGCAGTAGCCCAGCTCGCTCATCATCTCCAGGTCAAACTGGGTACGCTGGGTAATGCGCTGCTCTTCCAGCAGCTTATTGTTCTCCAGCAGCACCCGGCGGCGGTCCGCCAGCTCAACTTTGATATCTTCCATCGCCTGCAGAATACGCTCACGCGGCGTGACGTAGTGCGTCTTGGGGTAGATGGTAAAGCGCGGCACGACCGAATCGATCTGGCCGGTCAGCGGGTCAAACAGCGACAGACGCTCAACCTCTTCATCAAACAGCTCGACGCGCAGCGCAATATCGTCCGACTCCGCCGGGAAGATATCGATCACTTCGCCGCGCACCCGGAAGGTGCCGCGCTGGAACGCCTGGTCGTTGCGGGTGTACTGCAGCTCTGACAGACGGCGCAGAATACTGCGCTGATCGATAATCATGCCGCGGGTCAGGTGGAGCATCATTTTCAGATAGAGATCGGGATCGCCCAGACCGTAGATAGCCGAAACCGATGCCACCACAATGACATCGCGCCGTTCCAGCAGCGCCTTGGTGGCCGACAGACGCATCTGTTCGATATGTTCGTTCACCGACGCATCCTTTTCGATAAAGGTGTCGGAGCTCGGCACATAGGCTTCAGGCTGGTAGTAGTCGTAGTAAGAGACGAAAAACTCGACGGCGTTATCCGGGAAAAACTCTTTCATCTCGCCATAGAGCTGGGCGGCCAGCGTCTTGTTCGGCGCCAGTACCATGGTCGGCCGGTTGAGGTCGGCAATCACGTTGGCGACGGTAAACGTTTTACCGGAGCCGGTTACGCCTAATAAGGTCTGATGGGCCAGTCCATCCTCCAGCCCCTCTTCCAGGCGACGTATCGCCTCAGGCTGGTCGCCCGAAGGTTTAAAGGCGGAGTTCAATTTAAAGGCTTTGCTCATGAATGCAGTTCCTGCTGGAGAAGTCGGCGGGCAGGCACTTATTTTACTCTGCTATGGTGATTTTGCCAGAAAATAATACTGGATATAAAAACAGTATTGGTGCAATGTTAACGCCAGCAGGATGGCACCTGATGTCCCCGCAGGCTGGCAGCGTTATCGCTCAGCATGTTGCGCAATGTTATCCCCAGGCAGAGATCTGATTTAACATTTGTCAATAGAGTGTCACAAAATTACAGTACGGTTACCTGACAGATAATTCTCAGGCTTGTTTTTTGATAAACAACTGATTTTACTGATATAAGGCTATGAGGCCAGATTCTCGTCATTATGTTACCAGGCCGCGTATTTCCTCGCTTCCAACTGGTTTTCATTACCTAATGCACAAGGTTATCCACAGGAATGGTGGATAAGTGATGGCAGCCCCGACGCCATCAGCTGTGTATAATTTTTCCCTGCCTTCTCACTACCGTGAAAATAATTTTTTTTGCGTTAAATTTCGCGTCGCCTGCTGACCGATTATTCTGCAATTTTAATCTGTCACCGGGTGTCGTACGCAAATTTGCACGCCTCATACTAAGATTCTTAATCGGACTTCCTGCCACGTTACAGTACGTCTGCACCAGAAACAGCGCTCCAGGGCACTGCAAAAGTGCAGGTGCGTGGTCACCGTGGGGAATTGATAAGTTTTTCTCACCTTTCATCCCTGACACGCGGCGCTGCAGCAGGAAACAGGGCCGTTTTTAGATCTGGCCTGGGAATTGCAGGAGTTCAGTGGCGTCACCGCGCGAAACGCGCACTGTGCTGCAATGGCGAGGCTGCCGTTGCTGATGACTTGTTTGCCAGACGACAGAGCGCGGAAGCAATCAGGCTAACGATCGGGAAGGAGAGTGTCAGATGCTGAGTTTACGTTCGGTAAATCAATTTTACGGTCAAAACCATATTCTGTGGGATGTGGACCTGGATCTGTCGCCTGGCACCTGCACCGGCATTCTGGGCCGTCCTGGCATGGGTAAAACCACCCTGGTGAACTGCATCATGGGCAGATTGCCGATTAACAGCGGCTCTATCTCCTGGAAAGAAGATGGCTCGCCGCCGGAAGATCTGCTGCTGCAACCGGCTGAACAGCGGGCGCAGATGGGGATTGGCTATGTGCCGCAGGGCCGCCATATTTTTACCCAGATGAGCGTGGAAGATAATCTGCTGATTGCCCTGCTGGCGGGTGCCAGCCAGCGCGACCGCCATCGCGCCATTCCTGAAATGGTGTTCGACCTCTTCCCGGCGCTCTACTCACTGCGCCAGCAGCGCAGCGGCGATCTGCCGATCGATCAGCAGCAACAGCTGGCCCTGGCGCGCGCGCTGGTGCTGCAGCCCAAACTGCTGATTCTGGATGAGCCGACCGACGGGATGTCGCCGTGGCTGGAAGAGGAGATGGGCAATCTGATCCGTCGGCTTAACCTCGACTACGGACTGACCATCCTGCTGCTGGAGCAGCGCCTGTCGCTGATCCGTCGCGTGGCGGACTATTTCCTGCTGCTGCACCGCGGCCGCAATGTGGCGCAGGGCAGCATGGAACAGCTCGATGACCACACCGTCGATAAATGGCTGACGGTAGCCTGATATTCAGCGCCTGCCCCACCGGGCGTAAGTGTTGCAGGCAGGCTGAAGACGGAGCGCGCGGAACCACCGGAGCGTGTGCACAGCGCGTGAGGATGGTGAGCACTGCCCGGATTCAGCACGACAAATAAAATAGCCAGGCCAGGCGGTTACTCCGGCAACGTCAGGTATTGACCACAGGACGCCTGCTGCGCCGCATCGGTGAGAAACGGGATGGTGCCCAGACAGGGCGCAGGTAACCTGTTTTTCAGGCTGGTGAGATACTCCTGATAGCGTTTACCCGGGGGTTCGACGGTGTTGGCGATCCAGCCCACCAGCGGCAGGCCGCTTGCCCGCACCGCGTCAGCGGTGAGCATGGCGTGATTGATGCAGCCGAGCTTAATCCCCACCACCAGAATCACGGGCAGCTTTTCGCTGACCACCCAGTCCGCATAAGTGTGCGTCTCCGACAATGGGGTGTACCAGCCGCCCGCGCCCTCTACCAGAATCCAGTCAGCCAGCGGTTGCAGCGCCGCCAGACCCGCCGACAGCGCCAGATGGGTAATCGGCCTGCCCTCTTCGGCGCTGACGATGTGCGGCGATGTCGGCTCAAGAAACGCCAGTGGATTGACCTGCTGATAGGTTAACGGCACGCTGCTGTAGCGCTGCAGCGCCAGCGCATCGCTGTTACGGATGCCCTCTGGCGTCATCTCACAGCCTGAGGCAACCGGCTTATAGCCCGCACAGCGATAGCCCGCTGCGGCTGCCGCCTGTAGCAGCCCGCCGCTGGCCACGGTTTTACCGACCTCGGTGTCGGTGCCAGTGATAAACAGGCGTTTCATGATGCACTTACTCCATAGATTAAATGGTAACTCAGGCGATAGCCGTGCCGATCGCGCGGCCAGTGCGCCTCTAACTGGTTGAGCCGTTGTCGGGTTAATACCTGCCCGTCACGCCCCTGGTGCAGATGGGTCGCGCCAATCCCCTTCAGGGAGCGCATGGCGCTGAGCGCATCGGGAAAATGCAGGGTCACCACCTCTGAGGTACAGCGCAGGTGCTCTGCGTGGCAAGCCGCCGCAATCTGTGGCTCGCTGAGAAAGCGGTTGGCGTGAGGCAGCGCATCCAGATGGGACCAGGCTTCATGAACCTCCTGCAGCGAACCGTCGCCCAGAGTGGAAAACAGCAGCGTGCCATCGGGCCGCAGCACCCGCCGGAACTGGCTCAGCGCGCCGGGCAGATCCTCGCTCCACTGCACCGCCAGGTTGCTCCACACCAGGTCAATCGTGTTATCCGCCAGCGGCAGCGCGTCGATATCACCGGCCAGATAGTGCTGCGCCGCGTCATTGTCCCGCGCCTGTTGCAGCATCTGCGGAGAGAGATCCAGCGCCGTCACCTGTTTGCCACGTTCGCGCCACAGCCTGCTGTACCAGCCGGTGCCGCAACCGGCATCCAGCAGCTGCAGACCGCTCTGTGCGGGCGCCAGTGCAAGCAGGGCATCGCCGCTGAGGCGTTGCAGCGCAGCATGGGCATCGTAATGGCTGGCCGCCCGGCCAAAGGCGCGTGCCACCGCCTGTTTGTCAACCCGCAGCGTCATGCAGCGCCTCCAGTAACCGGTCAATATCCTCGGGGCGATGAGCCGCGGTCAGGGTGATGCGCAGCCGGGCCGTCCCCGGCGGCACGGTCGGTGGCCGGATCGCGCTGACCCAGCAGCCCGCCTCAGCCAGCCGCTGGGAGAGCGCCATCGCATCACCATTTTCGCCCACCAGCAGCGGCTGAATCGCGCTGCCGGAGTCCATCAGTTGCCACGGCAGCGAGGCCGCACCGCGCCGGAAATGGCCAATGTTCTGCTGCAGTTGCTGCCGCAGGGCATCGCCCTGCTGAACTTCACGCAGCGCCGCCTGCAGCGCGCTCGCCTGCGCCGCGGGCATCGCGGTGGAGTAGATCAGATGTCGGCTGAACTGCAGGAAATAGTCGGCGGTGGCTGCGTCGCACAGCAGCGCGGCACCGCTGACGCCAAAGGCTTTACCAAAGGTGACCACCAGCAGTTCCGGTTTAACGCCCTGCTGCCAGCAGCTGCCGCGCCCCTGCTCACCCACCACGCCAATGCCGTGCGCATCATCCACCAGCAGCCAGCCCTCTGCCTGGCGCGTCTGTTGCGCCAGGGCGGCCAGCGGCGCACTGTCGCCATCCATGCTGAAAATACCTTCCGTCACCACCAGCGTTTCGCCCTCGCAGGGAGAGGCGAGCCGGGCTGCCAGGCTCTCCGGTGCGTTGTGATGGAAACGTCGTAGCTGTGCCGGACTATGGCTGGCGGCGTCGAGCAGCGAGGCGTGGCTGAGTTTATCGGCCAGGATGCGATCGTTTTTCTCGCCCAGCAGATGAATGACCGCCTGATTGGCCGCAAAGCCAGAGATAAACAGCAGCGCACGGTCGTAGCCGAGCCAGTCGGCCAGCTGCGCCTCAAGATCGGCGTGCTGACGGTGATAACCGGTGACATGCCCTGAAGCACCGGCACCTGCGCCCGCCTGCGCCGCGCCCTGTTGCCAGCCCGCAATCACCGCCGGATGCTGGGTTAAGCCGAGATAATCATTGCTGGAAAAGTGGAGATAGCTGCGGCCGCCGCTGTGCAGCGTGCGGGTCGATTGCTGATCGATCACCCGTCGCTGCCGCCAGCCATCGGCCGCCCGGCGCTGCGTCAGCGCCTGACGGATACGTTGCTGCCAGCCCATTACAGCGCCGCGTTGTAGAACTGTTCAGTGTCGGCATGGAATAGCTGCTCGCTGAGTTGCTGCTCCTGCTGCTGATCGCCGTGCTGAGTGTGAGTATGCTCCGGGTTAAGACCCAGTTTGCGGAACAGCACGCGGTCTTTATCCTCTTCCGGATTCGGCGTGGTCAGCAGTTTGCAGCCGTAGAAAATCGAGTTCGCCCCGGCCATAAAGCACATCGCCTGGGTCTGCTCACTCATCTGCTCACGGCCCGCTGAGAGGCGCACATGCGAGGTCGGCATCATGATGCGCGCCACCGCGATGGTGCGGATAAAATCGAACGGTTCCACATCATCGTTATCTGCCAGCGGCGTACCTTTAACCTTCACCAGCATATTGATCGGTACGCTCTCCGGCGGCGTTGGCAGGTTGGCTAACTGCACCAGCAGACCGGCGCGGTCGTTAACGGTTTCGCCCAGGCCGACAATGCCACCCGAACAGACTTTGATGCCGGCGTCGCGCACTTTGCCCAGCGTATCCAGACGTTCCTGATAGCTGCGGGTGGTGATGATGGAGCCGTAGAATTCCGGTGAGGTGTCGAGGTTATGGTTGTAGAAATCGAGACCCGCGCCCGCCAGTCGCTGCGCCTGGTGGTCGCTGAGCGTGCCCAGCGTCATGCAGGTTTCCATTCCCATCGCCTTCACGCCTTCCACCATCTTCTCCAGATAGGGCATATCGCGCTCGTGCGGATTTTTCCACGCGGCACCCATGCAGAAACGGGTTGAACCGGCGGCTTTGGCCTGACGCGCTGAGGTCAGCACCTCTTCCACTTCCATCAGCCGCTCCGACTCCAGGCCGGTCTTGTAGCGCGCGCTCTGTGGGCAGTATTTACAATCTTCCGGACAGGCGCCGGTTTTAATCGACAGCAGGGTACTGACCTGCACCTGGCGCGGATCGAAGTGCTGCCGATGCACCTGCTGCGCTTTAAACATCAGTTCAAGAAAAGGTTGATCAAACAGCGCTTGCGCCTGTGCAATTGTCCAGCGTTGAGCCATTACTTACTCCAAAAAGGGTGTCATCCCGACGAAAAGCAGGGTTATACTTGTAAACTATATTTTTTTATTTTGGTTTACAACTCCGATGACTATCCCCGTTTTCTCCTCAGACGATGCCCGCTTTGACCGCCAGCATATCTGGCATCCCTACACCTCGATGCAGGATCCGCTGCCCTGCTACCCGGTGGTCGCCGCACAGGGTTTTCAGCTGCAGCTGGCCGATGGCCGTGAGCTGGTGGATGGGATGTCCTCGTGGTGGGCGGCGATCCACGGTTACAACCATCCGCGCCTGAACCGGGCACTGACAGAGCAGGTCACCCAGATGTCGCACGTGATGTTTGGCGGCATTACCCATCCGGCGGCGGTGGCGCTCTGCCGTCAGCTGGTGGCGATGACGCCTGAGGCGCTGAAGTGCGTCTTCCTGGCCGATTCAGGCTCGGTGGCGGTGGAAGTGTCGATGAAGATGGCGCTGCAGTACTGGCTGGGGCGTGGCGAGACGCGTCAGCAGTTCCTGACGCTGAAACGCGGCTATCACGGCGATACCTTTGCAGCGATGTCGGTGTGCGACCCCGAGAACTCGATGCACAGCCTGTGGCGCGGCTATCTGCCCGAGCATCACTTTGCGGCGGCCCCGGCCTGCGGCTTTGATGATGAATGGCACCAGCCTGATTTCGATGATTTCGCCAGGCTGATAGAACAGCATCACCGGCAACTGGCAGCGGTGATTCTGGAGCCGATTGTGCAGGGTGCGGGCGGCATGCGTTTCTACCATCCGCGCTATCTGCAGCAGGTACGGGAAGCCTGTGATCGCTATGGCGTGCTATTGATTGCAGATGAGATCGCCACCGGGTTTGGCCGTACCGGCAAACTCTTCGCCTGCGAGCATGCGGGCATTACCCCGGATATTCTCTGCGTCGGCAAAGCGCTGACCGGTGGCATGATGACGCTGGCGGCGACTCTGACTACCCGCGAGGTCGCGGACACCATCAGTCGCAGCGCGGCGGGCTGCTTTATGCATGGCCCGACCTTTATGGGCAATCCGCTGGCCTGTGCGGTAGCGGCGGAGAGCCTGACCATGCTGGCGGAAGGTCACTGGCAGCGCCAGGTGGCGGCGATCGAACAGCAGTTACGGGCTGAGCTGCTGCCGCTGCGCAGTTCACCGCAGGTGGCCGATGTGCGCGTGCTGGGCGCGATTGGCGTAGTGGAAACCCATCAGGCGGTTAATATGGCGGCGCTGCAGCAGTTCTTTGTTGAACAGGGCGTCTGGATCCGGCCTTTTGGCCGGCTGATCTACCTGATGCCACCCTACATCATCACGCCGCAGGCGCTGAGCAGGCTGGTGCAGGCGATTGGCGGCGCGCTGGAGCATCCTCAACATTTTGCCGCCTGAAGCGGGCTGACCGCTGGCACTGGCGACACTTTTAGTTATGATGACAGGCTATTCATCGACAATTAAGGAGATGTGATGCGCGTTTTTAGTCAGGATTTTAATGACGGCGAGAAGATGCCTGAAAAACATGTTTTCAACGGCATGGGTTATCAGGGCGAGAATATCTCTCCCCACCTTGCCTGGGAAGCGGCGCCGGAAGGCACCAAAAGTTTTGTGGTGACCTGCTACGATCCTGATGCCCCGACCGGTTCCGGCTGGTGGCACTGGGTGGTAGCGAATATTCCGGCCAGCACGACGTCACTGCCGCAGGGTGCCGGTTCCGGCAAAGCGTCACTGCCAGCAGGCGCAATCCAGACCCGTACCGATTTCGGTCAGGCGGGCTACGGTGGCGCGGCGCCGCCACAGGGCGAAACCCATCGCTACATTTTCACCGTGCATGCGCTGGATGTGGAGACGATTGAAGTAGATGAAGGCGCCAGTGGCGCAATGGTCGGCTTTAATGTGCATTTCCACGCACTGGCGAGCGCCTCGCTGACCGTGAATTATCAGTAATTCAGCACGCCTCTCCCTGACAGGAGAGGCGTTTTTCGTAGCGGGTTACGCCTGTAACTGATGAATCACAACCCACATCGGGCCCTGCCCCACCGCATAACGTCCCAGCGGCTTTAACAGCCCTTTCGGTTCGGTAATCGCATAAACTTCGATGTGATGAGATTTCTGTCCCGCCGCCACCAGATAGCGTCCGCTGTGATCGATATTAAATCCGCGCGGCTGCGTTTCCGTCGGCTGGAACCCTTCCAGGGTCAGCTCATCGCCCAGGTCGCTGACGCTGAAGACCGCCAGCGTGCTGCTGGTGCGATCGCAGGCATAGAGGAAACGGCCATCCGGCGTCAGATGAATATCGGCTGCCCAGCGCGTACCGCTGAAATCAGGCGGCATCATATCCAGCGTCTGCACGCTTTCTGCTTCGCCTTCGCCCGTATTTAATGCCCACACCTCAACCGTGCTGTCGAGCTCGTTCACGCAGTAAGCGTACTGACCGCCCGGATGGAACTGCATATGACGCGGGCCAGCGCCTTCTACCGTCGTGACCTGCGTCTGTTTACGCGGCGTCAGCTGACCATCTTCGCCCAGCTTAAATAAACAGATACGGTCCTGCTTCAGAGCCGGCACGTAGAGCGTCTTGTTGTCATTATCGATGTTGGCCGAGTGACAGCCATCCAGTCCGCTGATCACCTGCAACGGGGCCTGTGGAATGCCGTCATCGCCAATCGGACTGACGCTGACGCAGGCATCATTGTAGGAGCCGCAGAACAGGAACCTGCCCTGGCGATCGGTGGAAATGTGAGTCGGACTGCCGGGCAACGGTGCCTGACCCGCTTCGGTCAGCGTGCCATCGGCGGCAATGCGAAACGCCAGCACGCGGAAATTGGGACGCACACCGACATAGAGAAAATCGCGGTTTGGACTCACCACCATCGGCTGAACCTGGCCGGCGACATCGGTCACCTGAAGCAACGTCAGCCCGCCCTCATCATTCATCTGCCAGACGTGGATCTGCTGGCTCTCGGGACTGGCGGTGTAGACAACTTGTTTCATGCATTCTCCTTTTTTGCTGCCTGATCATGATCTGTGAATCACTGTAGCCTGTTTTATTGCCCTGCGCTGGGATCATTTGTGCCCTGTTTTTTGTCTCCGGGCCGTGGTGAGGTGTAGACTTCAGCCCCTGCAAACCAGGAAAAACGAGAGGATTAATGAACTACCGTGTAATTGCCCTCGACCTCGACGGCACGCTGCTGACCCCAGCCAAAACGATTCTGCCGCAGTCAATCGAAGCGCTAAATCAGGCACGCCAGGCGGGCGTTCATGTCGCTATCGTGACCGGACGCCATCACTGCGCTATCCACCCTTTTTATCAGGCGTTACAGCTGGATACACCCGCAATCTGCTGTAATGGCACCTATTTGTATGATTACCAGGCGAAAAAGGTGCTGGCGTCCGATCCCCTCGACCCGCAGCTGGCGTTGCAGGTGATTGAGATGCTGAATCAGCAGCAGATTCACGGGTTGCTCTACGTGGATGATGCGATGCTCTATCAGACCCCGACCGGCCACGTGATGCGCACCCTGAAGTGGGCCGAATCGCTGCCCGCCCACCAGCGTCCACTGTTCCGCCAGGTGCCCGACTTAGCCCAGGCGGCACGCGACGCCGGTTCGATCTGGAAGTTTGCCCTGTCGCACAACAACATCCCGGAACTGCAGCAGTTCGCCACCAGGGTGGAAGCGGAACTGGGACTGGCCTGCGAATGGTCGTGGCACGATCAGGTGGATATCGCCAAAGGCGGCAACAGCAAAGGCAAACGACTGGCGCAGTGGGTTGAATCACTGGGGCTGAGTATGTCCGATGTGATCGCGTTCGGTGATAACTATAACGATCTCAGCATGCTGGAAACGGCCGGACTGGGCGTGGCGATGGGTAATGCCGATGAGGCGATCAAAGCGCGGGCGAAAATGGTGATCGGCACCAACCTTGAAACCGGTATTGCCGATACCCTCTATCAGTACGTGTTGTAATCAGGGCGTCACCGAGACGCTTTTGATCTGGGCATAAAGCCACTGATCCGGCCGGATGCCCAGCTCATCCCGCGCCCACGGCGTGATGCGCGCCCAGAGTTCGCTAATGCCGATGCGTAGCTTCACCTCAACCTGGTCCCCGACCTCCAGCAATTCCACCACCTGTGCCGGTAAAATGTTGCGGATAGAGCTGTGTTGCGGCGGTTGCAACGCCAGCGAGACATCAGCCGAGGCAATGCGAATACGCAGCGGGGTTTTAACCGGCTGATTCACCCGGCTGACCCAGATGTGCTGATCGCCCAGCGACAGCGCGGTCATCGGATAGTCGGGATGCTGTTCCAGCACCTGCACCCGCAGCACGCTGGTCAGTTCACTCACCGGCAGCCAGGGCCGCATCGCGCTGCTGCTCCAGACCCGCTCCAGCGGACCAAAGGCTTTGACCTTGCCCGCATCCAGCACCAGCACGTTATCAGCCAGCTGCAGGATCTCCTCCAGACTGTGCGAAACGTAGAGCATCGGAATCTCAACCTGCTTCGCCAGCTTTTGCAGATAGGGCATCAGTTCACGTTTGCGTGGCAGATCCAGAGACGCCAGCGGCTCATCCAGCAGCAGCATATCCGGTGCGGTCAGCAGCGCACGGCCAATCGCGACCCGCTGCTTTTCCCCGCCCGACAGCGACAGCGGAAAGCGCGGCAGCAGCACCTCCAGACCCAGCAGAGAGACCAGACTGTCGAACTGCGCTTTCATCTTAGGTGCCATACCATATTGCAGGTTGCCACGGACCCGATAGTGCGGGAACAGCCGCGCATCCTGGAACACATAACCGATACGCCGTTTTTCCGGCGGCAGCGCAATCTTCTGCTCTGCATCAAACAGCAGACGATCGTGCAGCTGGATCCGTCCCCTTTGCGGCTGAGTCAGCCCGCTGATCGCGTTGATCAGGGAGGTTTTTCCGGCACCTGACACGCCGAAAATAGCGGTGATCCCTTTGGCCGGGATCTGCAGGTCGACCTCCAGCACGTGATCGCCCTGCTGCTGCATAACGTTGAGTGATAGCATCAGTTTCCCATCCGCTTACGGCCTGCACGTGCCAGCCATTCCGACGCCAGCAGTGACGCCAGCGCCAGCACGATCGCGATGACGCAGAGCCGTGCCGCCGCCCCTTCCGCACCCGGTGTCTCTATCAGGGTAAACATCGCCAGCGGCAGCGTGCGCGTCTCGCCGGGAATATTGGAAACAAAGGTGATGGTGGCGCCGAACTCGCCCAGCGATCGGGCAAACGCCAGCACCGTTCCAACGATCACGCCTGGCAACGTCAGCGGGAGCGTAATGGTGAAAAAGACCCGCCAGCGTCCGGCGCCCAGCGTGCGCGCCGCCTGCTCCAGCCGGCAATCCACCGCCTCCAGCGCCAGCCGGATGGCGCGCACCATCAATGGAAAAGCGATCACGGCAGAGGCCAGTGCGGCACCGCGCCAGCTGAAAGCAAAGCTGAAGCCAAACCAGTCATAAAGCTTTTCGCCTATGATGCCGCGCCGCCCAAGGCTAATCAGCAGCAGATAACCCACCACCACCGGCGGCAGCACCAGCGGCAGATGGATCAGGCTGTCGAGCAGCGCTTTACCAGGAAAACGGCAGCGCACCAGAATCCAGGCCATCAGGATGCCAAACGGCAGACTGCCAATCACGGCTATGCCAGAGACTTTAAGGCTAAGCAGTACCGCCTGCCATTCGGGATCGCTGAGTATCATTTCGTCGGTGTGAATCCGTAATGTTTAAAGATAGCCGCGGCCTGGGGCCCTTTCAGATAATCATAAAACGCTTTAACGGCGGCGTTGTCGTGATCGTTCACGATCGCCATCGGATATTCTACGGGTTTATGGCTGGTTGCCGGAAAATGCCCGACGACCTGCACTTTATCGCTGGCGACCGCGTCAGACCCGTAGACAATGCCATAGGGCGTTTCATTACGCTCGACCAGCGCCAGCGCTGCCCGCACATTATTGGCTGGCGCTAACGAAGGCGCAACGCCTTCCCAGGCACCCAGCTTTTGCAGCGCCTCTTTGGCGTAGATGCCCGCAGGAACGTGGTCCGGATCGCCGACTGCCAGACGCTCACCGTGCAGCAAGGTTTTCCAGTCAGTCTGCGGGTCCAGCGTCACCGCTTTCGCGGCGGCACTGCGTGGCGCAATCAATACCAGATCGTTGCCCAGCAGGGTATAGCGGCTACTGGTAATCACACTTTTTTTCGCCACCGCATCATCCATCCACTGCTGATCGGCAGAGATAAAGAGATCGGCAGGAGCACCCTGCTCAATCTGGCGCGCCAGCGTTGAAGAGGAGGCAAAGGAAGAGACCACCGTCACCCCCTTTTCCTGCTTGTAACGGCTGGCAATATCCTGCATCGCGTTGGTCAGAGAAGCCGCGGCAAACACAGTGATGTTGTCGGCGGCCACAGCCTGCCCGGCCAGCGAAACGGTGATCAGGGCCGCTACGCCCCAGCGATAGTGTTTAAATGACATGATTTTCTCCGGCTATTCGTTGTGTAGCGGATAATATAGCGCAATGTCAGTGAGGTTCAGTAAATTATCGGCAGGGGGAACAAAAGGTTAAATCAGGAGAGATAAAAACGACCACGCCCGCGCAGATGGCGGGCGTAGCAGCAATTAATTGTGCGAACGGGCTGAGGATTTTTCGCGATGACCAATTTTAGAGATGACGTTAAACACTTCACCCAGGCCATAAATCATGCCCAGCATCAGCGCCATCACGACAGGCACCATCAGTATGGCAACGGCGAGGCTTTTAAGTAATTCCAGCATGGAGAGTCTCACTCTGCTAACAAAAAAGAGATTGTAACGGGTCAGCAAAATTTTGCGCAGCCCTTTTCGTGCTTTTACTTTGGTCACAAAACGCCGCTATCATCGGCCTTCGCCTTAACCCTTTGCCGGAGCTGTCATGGAAGCCGAACTGTCCCTTCATATCCGTTTACAACAGAAACTGTTTGCCGATCCGCGACGTATTGAGCTGCTGAAACGCGTACAGCAGACCGGGTCGATCAGTCAGGGGGCGAAGCTGGCCGGCATCAGCTACAAAAGTGCCTGGGATGCGATTAATGAGATGAACCAGATGGCGGATGAAACGCTGGTGGAGCGGGCCACTGGTGGCAAAGGCGGCGGCGGTGCAACGCTCACCCGCTACGGTGAACGCCTGATTCAGCTGTTCCAGCTGATGGAGCAGATCCAGCAGAAAGCCTTTGATGCGCTGCAGCAGGATACGTTACCGCTCGACAGTCTGCTGGCGGCCATCGCCCGTTTCTCTCTGCAGACCAGCGCCCGTAACCAGCTGTTTGGCACCGTCGTCAGTAACGATGCGCAGCAGGTGGTCCAGCATCTGCTGATTCAACTGGCCGATGGCGTCACGCTGCTTAATGTGGCGCTGACCCAGCGCAGCGCCGATCGCCTGCAACTGGCCGCCGGTAAAGAGGTGCTGGTGCTGATCAAGGCGCCGTGGATCCGCATCAGTCGTGACGCCGCACAGGATGACAATCAGCTGGCAGCGACGGTCAGTGCCATCGAACCCGGCGAGCAGATGAGTGAAGTGCTGATGA
The DNA here is from genome assembly GCF_902706165.1 of Pantoea sp. 18059. NCBI lineage: Bacteria > Pseudomonadati > Pseudomonadota > Gammaproteobacteria > Enterobacterales > Erwiniaceae > Pantoea > Pantoea sp. 18059. The sequence continues at coordinate 215,123 of NZ_CACSJS010000007.1, read as the reverse complement.
AGCTCGCCAGCGGCGAAACCCTGTGCGCGACCCTGAGCAACGATCAGCTGCAGCAACTCAGGCTGCAGCCCGGCGACGCCGTGATCGCCAGTTTCAATGCGGAACACGCCATCGTCGCCACCCTGCTCTAGCCGTTGATTTGACTTCATTACGGGCAATGGTTACAACTCAGTGACACGATGCAAAAAATGGAACAGATCATGGCTTCATTGCACATTTCGCAAGGCACGTTTCGTCTTAGCGATACCCGGATACTGAGCCTGAATCAGGTGGAACTGCAGCGCGGCGAAAGCTGGGCGTTTGTCGGAGCCAACGGCAGCGGCAAATCATCACTGGCGCGCGCACTCTCTGGAGAACTGCCGCCGCTGGCCGGTTCAGTCAGCAGCGACTTCAGACGGCCGGTCCGGCTGTCGCTGGAGCAGCTACAAACCCTGGTGGCGCAGGAGTGGCAGCGCAACAACACCGATATGCTCAGCGAAGGTGAAGAGGATACCGGGCTGACCGTGGCAGAGGTGATTCAGGCGGAGGTGCAGCAGCCCGAGCGCTGCGAGCAGCTGGCCCAGCAGTTCGGCATCGAAGCGCTGCTTTCACGCCGCTTCAAATATCTCTCTACCGGCGAAACCCGCAAAACCCTGCTCTGTCAGGCATTGATGAACCAGCCAGATTTGCTGATTCTGGATGAGCCGTTTGACGGACTGGATGTGGCGTCGCGCGCCAGCCTGACCGACACGCTGCGCGGCCTGCAGCAACCGACATTTACCCTGGTGCTGGTGCTCAATCGCTTTGACGATATTCCCGATTTCATTCAGCAGGTTGGCGTGCTGGCGGAGTGCACCCTCACCCACAGCGGGCCACGCCAGGCCATTTTAGCAGAAGCGCTGGTGGCGCAGCTGGCACACAGTGAACAGCTGATGGGAATGGCGTTACCTGAGGCGGATGCGCCGGATCAGCTGCCATCGCTGGCGGATGATGCGCCGCGCGTTATCCTGCGCAACGGCACCGTCTCATACAACGATCAGCCGGTAATTCAGGGGCTGAACTGGCAGGTCAACGCCGGCGAGCACTGGCAGATTACTGGCCCGAACGGCGCAGGGAAATCGACCCTGCTCAGCCTGGTGACCGGCGATCATCCTCAGGGCTACAGCAATGATTTAACCCTGTTTGGCCGCCGTCGCGGCAGTGGTGAAACCATCTGGGATATCAAGCAGCATATTGGCTATGTCAGCAGCAGCCTGCATCTCGATTACCGCGTCAGCACCAATGTGCGCACGGTGATCCTGTCGGGCTTCTTCGACTCTATTGGTCTCTATCAGGCGGCTTCTGACCGGCAAAAAGCGCTGGCGCAGCAGTGGCTGGCACGGCTGGGGATGGATAACGGACAGGCCGATGCGCCGTTCCACTCGCTCTCATGGGGACAGCAGCGGCTGGTGCTGATTGCCCGCGCGCTGGTTAAGCATCCGACGCTCCTGATACTGGATGAGCCACTACAGGGGCTCGACCCGATTAACCGCCAGCTCGTGCGGCGCTTTGTCGATGTGCTGATTGGCGAGGGACGGACTCAGCTGCTGTTTGTTTCGCATCACGCGGAAGATGCGCCCGCCTGCATCACACATCGCCTGAGCTTTATCGCCCATGACGGCGGCTATCACTTTCAGCAGGAAACCCTGCACTAAGGCTCTTGTAACGCGTCACCCCACGCCGCTGCTGCGGCGTTTTAAAGCACCCTTGTGTAAGCGCTACCATTCCACATCACCTTTCACGCCATATATCCGCACACAATGCCACGAAATAAGAATATTCAGCTTGTGTAAACGATACCATTTATCCAGACTTGATCACGCTTTCGGGCGCGCTGATGTGCTACTTTTTACCAATGCCTCTTTGGCTTTTGACGCTTACCAGGATCTAACATGGAAAAATTCAACCCGGTCGATCACCCGCATCGCCGTTACAATCCACTGATTGATCAATGGATTTTAGTTTCACCTCATCGGGCCAAACGTCCGTGGCAAGGCGCGCAGGAAACCCCGGCGGTCAATACGTTACCGGCGCACGATCCGGACTGCTTCCTGTGTGCCGGAAACACCCGCATCACCGGCGACAAAAACCCGGACTATTCGGGCACCTACGTCTTTACCAATGACTTTGCTGCGCTGATGACCGACACGCCAGACGCGCCCGAGAGCGACGATATCCTGATGCGTTGTGAAAGCGCACGCGGCACCAGTCGGGTCATCTGCTTCTCGCCCGATCACAGCAAAACCCTGCCAGAGATGTCGCTGAACGCACTGGAAGAGGTGGTGCGTACCTGGCAGGCAGAGACCGCCGATCTGGGTCAGCACTATCCGTGGGTGCAGGTGTTTGAGAACAAAGGCGCGGCGATGGGCTGCTCCAACCCGCATCCCCATGGTCAGATCTGGGCCAACAGCTTCCTGCCGAATGAAGCGCAGCGTGAAGATGATCATCAGCGCGACTATTTCGCTAAACATGGCTCGCCGATGCTGGTCGACTATCTGGCACGTGAACAGCAGGATGGCAGCCGCACCGTGGTGGAAACCGATCACTGGCTGGCGGTGGTGCCGTGGTGGGCCGCCTGGCCGTTTGAAACCCTGCTGCTGCCGAAAGCGCACGTCAAACGAATTACCGACCTCAATGAGGCGCAGCGTACCGACCTGGCGCTGGCGCTGAAGCTGCTGACCAGCCGCTACGACAACCTGTTCCAGTGCTCATTCCCCTACTCCATGGGCTGGCATGGCGCGCCGTTTAACGGCGAAGCCAACGATCACTGGCAGTTGCATGCTCACTTCTATCCGCCGCTGCTGCGCTCAGCAACGGTGCGTAAATTTATGGTTGGCTATGAAATGCTGGCCGAAACCCAACGCGATTTAACGGCGGAACAGGCGGCGGAACGTCTGCGTTCTGTCAGCGATGTTCACTTCCGTGAGGCACAACAATGAGCTTAAAAACCATCACGCAGCAGCTTTTCTCTGACACCTTCGGTTACGCCGCTACGCATACCATTCAGGCACCGGGCCGCGTTAACCTGATTGGCGAGCATACCGACTATAACGACGGCTTCGTGCTGCCGTGCGCCATCGATTACCAGACGGTGATTGCCTGTGCCCGCCGTGACGATCGCCAGATTCGGGTGGTTGCGGCGGATTATGAGAATGCGCAGGACACATTCTCGCTGGATGAAGAGATCGTCAGCCTGCAGGAACCGATGTGGGCCAACTATGTGCGCGGCGTGGTGAAACATCTGCAGCAGCGTCATGCCGATTTCGGCGGCATCGATATGGTGATCAGCGGCAACGTGCCTCAGGGCGCGGGCCTCAGCTCATCTGCGTCGCTGGAAGTGGCGGTCGGCACCGTGGTGCAGCAGCTCTATAATCTGCCGCTGGATGGCGCCGCCATTGCCGTGAATGGTCAGGAAGCGGAAAACCAGTTCGTCGGCTGTAACTGCGGCATCATGGACCAGCTGATCTCAGCGCTGGGCCGGAAAGATCACGCCATGCTGCTCGACTGCCGCACGCTGGGCACGCGTCCGGTGTCGATGCCGGAAGATATCGCGGTGGTGATCATCAACTCCAACTTCCGTCGTACCCTGGTTGGCAGCGAATACAACACGCGTCGTGAGCAGTGTGAAGCGGGCGCGCGTTTCTTCAATAAGAAGGCACTGCGTGACGTTGAACTGGCCGAGTTTGAAGCGGCACAGGCGCAGCTCGACCCGCAGGTGGCAAAACGCGTGCGTCACGTTCTGACCGAGAACGCCCGCACCCTGGAAGCAGCCGATGCGCTGACGCAGGGCGACCTGACCCGTATGGGCCAGCTGATGGCCGAATCTCACGCCTCGATGCGTGACGACTTCGAGATCACCGTGCCACCGATCGATACCCTGGTAGAGATCGTGAAAGCGCAGATCGGTGAGCGCGGCGGCGTGCGTATGACCGGCGGCGGCTTTGGTGGCTGTATCGTCGCGCTGATGCCACTGGATCTGGTCGATCAGGTCAAAGCCGCCGTAGCGGAGCAGTATGAAGCTGCGACCGGCATCAAAGAGACCTTCTACGTCTGCAAAGCCTCTGAAGGAGCCGGCCAATGCTGAACGACGTCAACTCCCACGCGCCCGACGGTCAGCCGTGGCGCATAACGGTGCTGCGCAATGCCAACGGCATGCTGGCAACCTTTATGGACTGGGGCGCGACCTGGCTCTCCGCCCGCGTGCCGATGCAGGATGGCACGGTGCGTGAAGCCCTGCTCGGCTGCGCCACGCCCTCTGACTATCTCCATCAGGATGCCTATCTGGGCGCGACGGTCGGCCGCTACGCTAACCGCATCGCCGGGGCGAAACTGAATAAACTGAATCGCCAGCTGGTGCCGAACCAGGGCGCACATCAGCTGCATGGCGGACCAGAAGGCTTTGATAAGCGCCGCTGGCAGATTGTCAGCCAGTCTGACAGCGAGGTGCACTACCGCATTGATTCGCCCGATGGCGATCAGGGCTATCCCGGCAATCTGATTGCCGATCTGCGCTATCAGCTGGATGACCAGAACTGCCTGAGCATAAGCTATGAAGCGCGCTGCGATCAGCCCTGCCCGGTCAATCTGACTAACCACGCCTACTTTAACCTTGATGCGCATCATGGCGACGCCCGCCAGCATCGCTTACAACTGCACGCCGACCATTATCTGCCGGTCGACAGCGAAGGCATCCCGAATGCGCCGCTGAAAGAGGTTGCCGGAACCAGTTTTGATTTCCGCGAGACCAAAGTCGTGGCACAGGAGTTTCTGGCAGACGACGACCAGCGAGCGGTGAAGGGCTATGACCATGCGTTTCTGCTCAACAGCGCAGGCGACGACACTCAGCCTGCGGCAGAACTCTGGTCGGAAGATGGCAGACTGCAGCTCAGCGTGACCACTTCGGCACCGGCGTTGCAGTTCTATTCCGGCAACTACCTGGCGGGCACCCGTGCCCGTGAGCAGGCGAGCTATACTGCATTTCAGGGTATTGCGCTGGAGAGCGAATTTTTACCGGATTCGCCTAATCATGCTGAATGGCCTCAGCCTGATTGCTGGCTGCAGCCGGGAGATCGCTGGGAATCCGTGACGCGTTATCGCTTCACGCCACGCTGAGCCTCCGGCTGAAAAACGCGCAGTGCGTCACACACAGGCTTACGCGCTGCCCGCTTTTCCGTTATGGTATGGCGCAATCAGCTCGCGTGTCAGGCGGGCAGCAGCAGGTTTCCAATCTCACAGAAACATCACAGTATTAAGGAGTTAAGCTATGGCTGTAACTAAGCTGGTTCTGGTGCGACACGGCGAAAGCCAGTGGAACAACGAAAACCGCTTTACCGGTTGGTATGATGTTGACCTTTCTGAGAAAGGTCGTGGCGAAGCCAAATCAGCAGGTCAGCTGCTGAAAAAAGAGGGCTTTGTTTTCGATTTCGCTTACACCTCAGTACTGAAGCGTGCCATTCACACGCTGTGGAATGTGCTGGATGAGCTGGATCAGGCCTGGCTGCCGGTTGAGAAAACCTGGCGTCTGAACGAGCGTCACTACGGTGCGCTGCAGGGTCTGGATAAAGCGGAAACCGCTGCCAAATATGGTGATGAGCAGGTTAAGCAGTGGCGTCGCGGCTTTGCCGTTACTCCGCCAGAGCTGGATCGTTCAGATGAGCGCTTCCCGGGCCATGATCCGCGTTACGCGAAACTGACCCCAGAGCAGCTGCCAACCACCGAAAGCCTGGCGCTGACCATCGACCGCGTTATCCCTTACTGGAACGACACCATTCTGCCGCGCATCAAAAGCGGTGAGAAAGTGATCATTGCCGCACACGGCAACTCACTGCGTGCGCTGGTGAAATATCTGGATAACCTGAGCGAAGATGAAATCCTCGAACTGAACATCCCTACCGGCGTACCGCTGGTCTATGAGTTCGATGAAAACTTCAAACCGCTGAAACGCTACTACCTGGGCGACCAGGACGAGATTGCCGCGAAAGCTGCAGCCGTTGCGAATCAGGGTAAAGCGAAGTAATTTCTCGCTGAAATGCAAAAAGGCCAGACGAAAGTCTGGCCTTTTTTATTGATGACAAAGTCTCGCCAGCAATCAGCCGCGGCGCTGTTTAACCGCTGCCGCCAGCTGACGCAGCACCTTGTCGGTATCTTCCCAGCCGATACAGGCGTCGGTGACGCTTTTGCCATAAACCAGCGGCTCGCCGCTCTCCAGACTCTGGTTGCCTTCCACCAGATGACTTTCAATCATCACACCGACAATCGCCTGCTCACCGTTAATCAGCTGCTGTGAGACATCGTCTGCCACAACCATCTGACGCTGGAACTGCTTGCTGCTGTTGGCGTGGCTGAAATCGATCATCACCTGCTGTGGCAGACCCGCTTTTGCCAGGCCCTCTTTGACCTCTGCAACATGCTGCGCACTGTAGTTCGGCTCTTTGCCGCCGCGCAGAATGATATGGCAGTCACCGTTGCCGCTGGTTTCCACAATGGCGGAGTGACCATACTTCGTCACAGACAGGAAACAGTGCGGCGATCCCGCCGCGTTAATGGCATCGATCGCCACCTTAATGGTGCCATCGGTACCGTTTTTGAAGCCGACCGGACAGGAGAGACCGGACGCCAGCTCACGGTGAACCTGAGATTCCGTGGTGCGCGCGCCAATCGCGCCCCAGCTCATCAGGTCAGCCACATATTGCGGGGTAATCATATCCAGAAACTCGCCCGCCGCCGGTAAGCCGCTGTCGTTAATATCCAGCAGCAGTTTACGCGCCAGACGCAGACCGTCATTGAGCTGGTAGCTGTTGTCCATGTAGGGATCGTTGATCAGCCCTTTCCAGCCCACCGTGGTGCGCGGCTTTTCAAAATAGACCCGCATCACCACTTCCAGCTCGCCTTTCAGCTCATCACGCAGCGCCAGCAGGCGGTCGGCATACTCTTTTGCCGCTTCAGTGTCATGAATTGAGCAGGGGCCGATCACCACCAGCAGGCGATCGTCCTTGCCCTGCAGGATCTGATGAATCGCCTGACGGGCCTGTGAAACGGTCTGTGCAGCACGATCGGTCGCCGGGAATTTTTCGAGCAGCGCAACCGGAGGTAACAGCTCTTTAATCTCTTTGATGCGTAAGTCATCGTTCTGGTAATTCATACTGATTCCATATTATTTCTGGCCCGGCGCCCGCCGGACACAACCTGCCCAATGTAGCCCGAAGCGCCTGGGGTGTAAATTCCCGCTGCGGGTTAAATGTGCGGGTGATATTTGCATTAATCAGGTTAGCGACTAGACTTTTTAATGGTAAGCACTGAGGAACGTCCCGCTTACAAAATTAAATCACCCTGTTTAAGCCAACCGGCGAATTATATTTCGTCAGGGATTTTCTTACCCGAAATTGCACCTCTGGGCTTAAAGCATCTTCATTTATTAACGGGAGCATAATGATGAAAAAGTTTGCCTTACTCTTTTTGACAGCAGCAATGACACTGAGCAGCGGTGCGGTACTGGCTGCAGACAGCAGCAGCAATAACGGTACATCGAATCAGGCAGCCAGTGCAGGTGCAGCAGCGGGCGGAGCGAAAGAGAATCTGCCGCCAAATAATGTCGATAACAGCAAAATTAATAACACTGGCAACGATACCAATCCTGCAACGTCCGGCAGCACCACCAGCCATGGTAATATGTCTGCTAACGAAATGGACCAGAACGCCCAGTGTAAAGATGGTAAATGTCCGAACATCAATAAAAAAGTTCAGACTAAAGTGGGCGGCGGTGACGTAGATACCAAAACCGACGGCACCACCCAGTAATTCTGTTTAGCCAGGAGAGCTGACGCTCTCCTGGTTTTTCTCCCCTCTGTCCCACTCTTCCGCTATGCTAATCCTGTGAATTTTACAGGAAATCCTTCATGGCCGTTTTGCTTCTGATTGACGATCATCCGCTGGTTGAAGTGGCACTTGAAGCCGCTCTGAGCCAGTCACCCATTCCGGTTCAGCTCCTCTCTGCCAGCAGTGAAAAAGCCGCCCGTCCCCTGCTTCAGCAGCCACTGGACATCATCGTGCTGGATATTGGCCTGCCGGACAGCGATGGGCTGGAGTTCCTGCGTCGCCTGAAGATCCATCGGCCCGACTGTCCGGTATTGATCTACTCTGCTCAGCAGACCCGCCACTATGTGCGTCGCGCCCAGGCGCTGGGTGCCGCCGGTTATGTGGTGAAGAGCCAGCGCATGGCGCAGCTGCTTAGCGCTATCCTGGCGGTGCTGGGCGGTCAGACGGCGTTTCCGGTGATGGATGATGAGCCGGAACTCCCGCTGACCCAGAAAGAGCGTCAGATTCTGGCGCTGCTGGCCAGCGGCCTGTCCAATCTGCAAATCGCCGCCCAGTTGCACATCAGTAACAAAACGGTCAGCACCCATAAAAAGAACATTCTGGAAAAAACCGGCGCTCGTTCGGTGGTGGAACTGGCTGACCTGTGGAAGGCGCAGCAGTGAGAACTCTCCTGCTGATGCTGCTGTTGCTGTGCGGCTCCGTTCTGGCTGAGGTGCGTCCGGTGAGCAGCATCAATCTGCCGATGATGCTGCCGGTGACGCACGCGGAAACCATGCAAGGCAAAATCCTGCGTGTTGGCCTGTTGGAAGAGAACCACGCCCCCTGGGCGATGCGCATCGGCAACGACCTGTATGGCATCAATGCCGACTATCTTTCCGCCCTGCGACAGCTGACTGGCGCGCAGTTCAGCCTCAACCTCTACAGCGATCAGCCGCATCTGATGCAGGCGCTGAACAGCGGCCAGATCGATTTTGCGCTTGGCATGTGGATTTCTCCCCTGCCAGCCGGCGCGCTGAGCAGCGATAACTGGTACAGCAGCCCGCTTCGGGTCTACCGCAATCAGCAAAACCAGCGTGCCGTGATGTTTAACAGCCAGAATGCCCAACTGGCGATCAGCGAAAGCACGCTGGCACAACTGCCGCCTGCGCTGGCCGCCCGCCACAGCTGGCGACGCTACAGCAGTGATCTGCAGGCGCTCTATACCCTGCTGAATCAGCAGAATGATTATGTGGTGGCGGATGAAACCAGCGCCGGATTTCTGCTGAGCCAGCTGCAACAGGGCCAGATTTATCAGATTGCCTCACACATTGAGGCCGGACAGCTCAACCTGCGCGCGGTCTCCCGCGATCCGGAGCTTATCAGCTGGATTAATCAGAGCCTGCGTCAGTTGCCAGCAGAACTGATGAACACGCTGCAGGCGCGCTGGAGCAGTACCCTGCCGCGCTATCAGGATACGCAGACCCTGATGCTCAGCCCCACTGAACGCGCCTGGATTGCCGATCATCCGCGTATTACTTACACCGCCGAACCGGACAACTATCCCTGGAGTTATCGCGATGCCAGCGGGACCGCCAGAGGCTATGGCGTGGATTTGCTGAAAGCGATAGCTCAGAGCACCGGCCTGCAGTTTGAACCGGTGTGGGTCAGCAATCCGCGTCAGGCGAACACGCTGATCGGCCAGCAGCAGGCGATGCTGCAGCTGATGCAGCCGCTGAACGGCGATGCGATGCAGAGCACCTCGCTGCCGGTGTGGCGCGCGCTGTGGGGCATCTACAGCCTGCAGCCCGATACGCTGGCGCACTGGCGCGACCTGCGCGGCAAGCGGGTCGGCGTGTTGCAGGATGACCTGGCGCTGCGTCTGCTGCCTGCGGATCTGCAGCCGCAGCAGTTTGCCGATCGTAATAGCCTCTATGACGCGCTGGCAAAGGGGCAGATCGATGCGCTGGTGGATAACGTGCTCTCCGCCCGCTGGCGTATCGCCAGCCGCGATGATGCGCGTATCCACCTCGCCTTTGCCGCCAGCGACATCGCCTGGCCGATCGCGCTGGGCGTGACGCCTGAACAACCTGTGCTCCGCACCCTGCTGGATCGCGCGCTGCAGCAGATCCCGGCTGACACACAGAGTCAGATGCGCGACAGCTGGTCAACCCCGCCACAGCCCGGCAGCGTGATGGTGATGCGTTCGCTGCCGATGATGGTGCTGGCGGTGGCAGGTGCGGCCATTGCGCTGCTGCTGCTGCTGCTGGCGCGCCGCTACTGGCAACAGCGCCGGGAGCGTCAGCAGCGTGAACAGGCTGAGCACGCCAATGCGATGAAGAGCCAGTTCCTGGCGACCGTCAGCCATGAGCTGCGCACGCCGATGCAGGCGATCCTCGGACTGCTGGAGCTGGAGAAGCAGCAGCACAGCAGCCAGAACCTGACGCTGCTGCACAGCAGTGCGCAATCGCTGCTGACGTTGCTGAATGATCTGCAGGATCATGCGCGCATCGAGAGCAACAGTTTTACCCTGGCGCCCCGTCCGCTGGCGCTGGCGCAGTGGCTCAATCAGCAGCAGCACTTTTATCATCCGTTAATGCGCGAAGACGGCCCGCATCTGATCGTCGAGGCGCTGACGCCGCTGCCTGATGCCGTGATGATCGATGCCGATCGCCTGCAGCAGGTGGTCAACAACCTGATGACCAATGCGCTGAAATTTACCCGCCACGGCGCGATTCGCCTGACGCTGGCCGCACAGCAACAACAGCTGATTCTGACGGTGAGCGACAGCGGCAGCGGCATTCCGCCAGAGGAGCAGCAGAAGCTGTTTGATCCCTGGTATCAGGCACCGTCCGGTAAATCGGTTTCGGTGCAGGGCAGCGGCCTGGGGCTGTTTATCTGCCGGGAAATGGTGCTGCGGATGGGCGGCGACATCCGGCTCGCCTCTGAACCCGGTCACGGCACCCAGGTCACCGTGACGCTGCCACTGGCGGTCTGCGCACCAGCAAATCACGTGGATGAAACTGCCCTGCCCGACCTTCCACAACTGCGGGTGGCGATTGTCGATGACCATCCGACCAATCTGCTGGTGATGCAGCAGCAGCTGTCCCGTTTTGCGATTCAGGCTGACATCTTTGAGCAGGGACGCGCGCTGCTGCAGGCCGATGCGCAGCAGCCTTATGACCTGCTGTTTATCGACCAGATGATGCCGCGGCCTGACGGCACACAGCTGCTGCGGATACTGCGGCGGCGTGACCGTCAGCGGAAGCGTCAGGCGATGCGGGTGCTCTGCTCCGCGGATGCCCAGCTGCTGTCGCGACCGCTGGAGGCGCGGGAGCGGGTAGTGATAAAACCGGTGCAGTTAGCCGATCTCAGCGCGCTGCTGGCAGAGTGGCAGGAAGATCCGCTGGCGGCGCTGGATGATAATCTGTGGCAACTGGCGCAGCAGAATGAGAAATTCCTCCGCCGTCTGAGCCAGACGCTGCACAGCACGGTGACGCAGGATCTGGCCGTCATGCGCGAAGCACGCGAGCGCGAGGCGTGGATGCCGTTCGCCGAAGCGGCGCACCGGATGAAAGGAAGCTGGTTACTGGTGGGACTGGAGCACGGCGCACAGCTCAGCCAGCAACTGGCGGAGCAGGCAAAACAGCATCAGGACACGTCTGAGACGTGGCAATTACTGATATTATTAGCAAACAGGTTACTGAAAAAACTGGAATCTTATGGCACATACCCACACTCATAGCGGGCAGGATAGTAATCGCACGCGTCTGGCGGCCGCCTTCGGGGTGACCGTTGTCTTTATGGTGGCTGAAGTGATTGGCGGCTGGCTCTCGGGTTCACTGGCGTTGCTGGCGGACGCCGGGCATATGCTGACCGATGCCGCCGCGCTGCTGATGGCGCTGCTGGCGGTGCAGTTCTCGCGCCGTAAACCCAATGCACGCCACACCTTTGGCCTGCTGCGTCTGACCACGCTGGCCGCATTTGTTAACGCCATTGCGCTGCTGGGCATTACCGCACTGATCGTCTGGGAGGCGGTGCGCCGCTTTGCCGACCCGCAACCGGTGACCGGCGGCCTGATGCTGGGGATTGCTATTGGCGGCCTGCTGGCCAATATTCTGTCGTTCTGGCTGCTGCATCACGGCAGCGAAGAGAAGAATCTCAACGTGCGGGCCGCGGCGCTGCATGTGATGGGCGACCTGCTTGGCTCGGTGGGTGCGATTGTCGCGGCGGTGATTATTATGCTGACCGGCTGGACCCCAATCGATCCGATTCTGTCGTTGCTGGTGTCACTGCTGGTGCTGCGCAGCGCCTGGGCGCTGCTGCGTGAGAGTCTGCAGGAGTTACTGGAAGGGGCGCCGCGTTCGCTGGATGTGAACCGGCTGATACGGGATCTCACCCTGAACATCGCAGAGGTGCGCAATGTTCACCATGTGCATCTGTGGCAGGTGGGCGAAAAGCCGCTGCTGACGCTGCATGCGCAGGTGATCCCGCCTTACGATCACGATGCGCTGCTGCATCGTATCCACGACTATCTGCGCCAGCACTATCAGATTGCGCATGCGACCGTGCAGATGGAGTATCAGCCCTGTGCCGGTGCCGAGTGTGAACTCGGCTTAAGCGGCGCTGCCGCCACCGGCCATGATCACAGCCATTCACACGACCATGAGCATGCTCATGCTAAAGGCGAAGCGCACACTCACTGAGCCGACAGCGCGCGGGAACCCTGTTGCCGCGCGCTGCGGATCCACATGCGCGAGCCGTTCAGCGCAATCAGCGTCAGAATCACATACTCCAGCGACATCGCATAGACGCCCTGTCGGGCAAAAATCATCACGCTAATCACGTTGATGATGACCCACAGCAGCCAGTTCTCAACATATTTGCGCGTCATCAGCACCATCGCCGCAATCGACAACACCATCATGCAGGAGTCCCAGAACGGGAACGCATCCGGCTGCAGCGCGGGCATCGCCACCGACAGGCCAAGGCCGTTCATCAGCGTGACGGCCGCACGGGTTAACAGCGCAAACACCGGATCGATATAGAGGGTCATCAGCGCAATCGCAATCACACAGCCCGCCGTCCAGGCCAGCGCCTTAGGCAGCGGCAGCCAGCGGATTTTCAGCGCCGCCTGATGATCGGAGGTTTGCCGACTCCAGGCGTACCAGCCGTAGATATTGGCGGCAAAAAAGAAGAGCTGCAGCAGCAGGCTGGCGTAGAGCTGGATCTGAAAGAAAATCACCGCAAACAGCGTGACGTTAATCAGGCCAAAGGGATAGTTGATGATTTTTTCCAGGCTGGCAAACCAGATGCAGAGTAAGCCTGCCAGCGTGCCGATAGCCTCAATCCATGAGAGATCGTAGCCTCCGGCACCCAGAGGAATGTGAACCAGAATATTATGTGTGCTGAAGAAGTCCATGCTGAGCACCTGTCCGGAAAACGCTTACGCGTTTCCCTTCACGTTGAGTTTAAGTTCCGCTGCAAAGGATAGCATGCGATTAAGCGGCAGTAACGCCGCCTCACGCAGCGTCTCATCCACCTGAATCTCATGTTCAACCCCACCCGACTCCAGCGCCTCTGCGATGGCTTTAAGGCCGTTCATCGCCATCCAGGGACAGTGAGCACAGCTGCGGCAGGTGGCACCTTCACCGGCTGTGGGCGCTTCAAGCAGCTCTTTATCCGGCACCGCCTGCTGCATTTTGTAGAAAATGCCGCGATCGGTCGCCACAATCATCTGCGGATGCGGCAGGGATTTGGCGGCCTGAATCAGCTGGCTGGTCGAGCCGACCGCATCGGCCAGATCGACAATCGCCTGCGGTGACTCAGGATGCACCAGCACTGCCGCGTCGGGATAGAGCGCTTTCATACGCTGCAGCGCCTGGGTTTTGAACTCGTCGTGCACAATGCACGCGCCCTGCCAACAGAGCACGTCCGCGCCCGATTTTTGGGTGACGTAGCGGCCAAGATGGCGATCCGGCGCCCAGATAATTTTTTCGCCCAGACTGTCGAGGTGCTCAATCAGCTCGACTGCAATGCTTGAAGTCACCACCCAGTCGGCCCGCGCTTTTACCGCCGCCGAAGTATTGGCGTAGACCACCACGGTGCGATCGGGATGGGCGTCGCAAAAGGCGTTAAACTCTTCAATCGGGCAGCCGAGATCCAGTGAGCACTCCGCCTGCAGCGTCGGCATCAGTACGGTTTTCTCCGGGCTGAGGATTTTGGCGGTTTCCCCCATAAAGCGCACGCCGGCCACCAGCAGTGTCGTCGCCGAATGGTTGCTGCCAAAGCGTGCCATCTCCAGCGAGTCCGAAACGCAGCCGCCTGTCTCTTCTGCCAGCGCCTGAATTTCCGGATCGGTGTAGTAGTGCGCCACCATCACTGCGTTTCGCGCCTTCAGCAGCGCTTTAATTTTCTCACGGTAGAACGCCTTCTCGTCGTCACTCAGACGAGCGGGTTTGGGCGGAAAGGGATAAAAGGCGCTTTCTGGATCGAACATCACACTCATGACACAGCTCTCGTTTTGTCTAATTAACGAAAATCGCCTGTTCCGGCGACTTATGGCGTCCAATCCGCCATCGTGTTTTATATGCTAAACACGATAGCGGAAAAGCCTGGCTGTGTCGTGCGATATTTATTCTGTCTGCATCACAGCGCCGACCCTGCCGGGCTGCGTTTCATCTGCCAGTACCAGCGGTTTTTGCGGCGCTTCCAGTGCCAGCAGAAAGGCTTTGATATCCAGTCCGCCCGCAAAGCCGGTCAGCTTGCCGTTGGCTCCAATCACGCGGTGGCACGGTGCGACAATCGAGAGCGGATTACGCCCATTGGCCGCCCCGACGGCACGCACCGCCAGCGGATGGCCGATCTCCCGCGCAATCTGGCTGTAGCTGCGCGTCTCACCAAACGGGATAGCCACCAGCGCCTGCCAGACTTTTTTCTGAAACTCAGTGCCGACAAAATCGAGCGGCAGCTCAAAGCAGCGACGAGCACCGGTGAAGTACTCGCTGAGCTGACGCTCAGTTTCGATCAGAATGGGATGATCGTCATCGCGCGTTTGCGGCAAAAACCGGGTGCGTTTGGGATCGTCGTTTTCCCACAAAATACCCGCCAGGCCGCTATCGCTGGCGACCAGTTTCAGTTCACCCACCGGGGTGACTATCGGTTTGAAGTAGTACATGGTGATTCTCCCGTCACGGTTCTGTCGCCTATTATCGCACTTTTCATCAGCCTGACTGGCTGTTTTCGGTCATGGCGATAAACTGTTGTGCTGTCCGAAAACAGCCAGTCTGCCGGGATTCACCGGTGTAGGCTGCGCTTATTTACCGGAGAACTGCCATGCTCGATCCCGACATTGCCTATCAGGCGCTGACCTCTCGTGATACCCGCTTTGACGGCGTTTTCTTTGTTGGCGTGACCTCAACCGGTATCTATTGTCGTCCGGTCTGCCCGGTCAAAGCGCCGATGCAGAAGAACTGCCTTTTCTTCAGCAGCGCGGAAGCGGCGGAGAAAGCCCGCTTTCGCCCCTGCCTGCGCTGTCGGCCCGAACTGGCACCCGGTAATGCGCCGGTTGATCAGCCGCACCGTGTGGCAGAGCGGCTGATTCAGCGTATCGAGGAAGGCATGCTGGAGGAACGTGAAGGACTGGAGGCAATTGCCGCTGAATTCGGTATCAGCCTGCGTCAGCTGCGCCGTATCGTGCAGCAGGAGCTGGGTGTCTCGCCGCTGGAACTGAAGCAGACGCGGCGCATGCTGCTGGCTAAACAGCTGCTGACCGAAACCCGGCTGCCGATTATTGACGTTGCCTATGCCAGCGGCTTTGGCAGCCTGCGGCGCTTTAATGATGTCTTCCAGGCGCGTTACCGCATGACGCCAGGCGCGCTGCGCAGGGACGATACGGGCACTCAGTGCGCGCAGCCCGGCGACCGCGTGACGCTGCGGCTGGCCTATCGCCCTCCCTACGACTGGGCGGCGATGCTCTGGTTTTTGCAGACGCATCTGATGAAAGAGGTCGAGGCGGTGGAAGATGGCTGCTGGCGACGCACCGTGGTGCTCGGCCGCTGCCGGGGCTGGGTTTCTGTTTCGCATCTGCCGCAAAAGAATGCGCTGCAGGTGACGCTCTCAACCTCGCTGACGCCGGTTCTGCCTCTGCTGCTGCGCCGTCTGCGTGATCTGTTCGATCTCGACGCACAGCCGCAGCGTATCGCCGCCTGTCTGGCGCAGGACCCACTGCTGGCACCCAGCCTGATCTCGCATCCGGGTCTGCGTGTGCCTGGCGCATTCGACGCCTTTGAGCTGGGCGTGCGCGCCATTATCGGCCAGCAGGTGACGGTCAAAGCGGCCACCACGGTCAGCAGCCGTTTTGCCGCCGCCTTTGGCGAACCCTGTGAGACGCCGTTCGCCGATCTGACCCGCTACACCGCCCATCCTGAACGCATCGCCGGACTGACGGTAGACGATGTCGCGCCGATGGGGATTGTCAGTGCCGCCCGCTCCCGCGCCATCATCGCCTTTGCAAATGCCTGCGCCAGCGGAGATCTGCGTCTTAGTGCCGCTCAGGCGCCAGACGAGGTCATCAAAAAGCTGGTCAGCCTGCCGGGTATTGGTCCCTGGACCGCGCACTACATCGCGATGCGCGCTTTGCGCTGGCCGGATGCCTTTCCCAAAGAGGATATTGCCATCCGGAATAACCTGGGCGGCATGTCATCGAAAGAAGCGGAGGCGCGATCGCAGTCGTGGCGTCCCTGGCGCAGCTATGCAGTGATGCATATCTGGGAGAGCCTGGCAGTAGCAAAGGCAAAGAAAAAGCCGTGACGGTTGATGTAAGGATGCAGATAGTCTGCCCTGATCTGCATAGTCGGTATCGCAGAAACTAAAAATGCAGAGCCTCTTCCAGACTGCTTACAAACTCGCACCCGACTGGATTTGGCCGCAACGAAAAAGCTCAACGCGCAGGGAACAGGGTCAGAAGAGGAAAGCGTCCCGCGCCTGGGACAAAAACGCCGGGAGCGTTTTTGAACAACGCAACGCGTTGGCCCGGCTACGGGCGCACCTCAGGGATGAGGTGCGTAATCGCGCGGGTCGAGCAGGTCAGGGATTGGCTTTAGCGTCTTTCCGATCTGACCCTGTTCTCTGCGCAGGCTCAATCTCAAAGCGGCTTGCGGCAAACTTCATCGACAACTTCAAAAACCAGTGACGTTTTGCTTTGAAAAAGTAATCAGATACCGCAGAAACAAAAAAAGCGCCCTGAGGGCGCTTTTTTCTTAATTGGTGGGTCGTGCAGGATTGCCTCGGCCCATCCGGGGCCTCGCCCTTCGGGTGATGCTGTCGCATCAGCCTGAATCGCCAGGCGATTCAGTCGAACCTGCTGCAGGTTCTCACCCTGCACGGGGAACGCCGTGCCGCAGAAACAAAAAAAGCGCCCTGAGGGCGCTTTTTTCTTAATTGGTGGGTCGTGCAGGATTCGAACCTGCGACCAATTGATTAAAAGTCAACTGCTCTACCAACTGAGCTAACGACCCGCTGGGGGCTTACAACCGTTCAACACGCCAGGCGGCTGAGATAAGATGGTGGGTCGTGCAGGATTCGAACCTGCGACCAATTGATTAAAAGTCAACTGCTCTACCAACTGAGCTAACGACCCATCTTAGGTTGTGAAGCAATGCTGAAGTGTTCTTCTTAAAACTGCGCGGTAAAAGCGCGTCTGAGGAAGATGGTGGGTCGTGCAGGATTCGAACCTGCGACCAATTGATTAAAAGTCAACTGCTCTACCAACTGAGCTAACGACCCATCTTCAGGCTTACCAGACACTTTGCAATGTGTCCCGGCAACGGCGGCATATATTACTGATTTAGCGGGGTAGCGCAACTCTTATTTCTGCTAAATGCTTCAGTTGCTTACCTTTCATACGGCAAGACCAGAAATCACACGATATCTGGCCTGAACCGTACAGATTACAGACTTGTCAGACGTTTTTGCGCCTGCTTAGCAGATTCGGTGTCTGGATAAAGTTTGATCACCTGCTGGAAGACCGCTTTAGCTTTCGCTGTGTCTTTTTTCTCCTGCATGATGACGCCCACTTTCAACAACGCTTCTGCAGCTTTCGGCGACTTCGGATAGTTTTTTACTACCGTGGCGTAATAGTAAGCCGCGTCGTCCTTTTTGCCTTTGTTATAGTTCAGCTGTCCCAGCCAGTAATTGGCGTTCGGCTGATAGGTCGAATCCGGGTAACGTTTTACCCACGCCTGGAGCGCGCTGATCGCCTGATCATACTGTTTCTTCTCCAGAATCAGCGCCACAGCCGCATTGTAATCGCTGTTAGCGTCACCGGTCTGCGCAGGTGCGCTATCCGTTGATGTTGCCGCGCCTGCGGTTGCTGCTGCGCCGGTATCCGCTGCGGCATTACTGCCCGCTGCCTGCTGACCGCCGCTGGTGCTGGCGCTGCTCAGGCTGTCAATCTGCTGGTAAAGCTGCTTCTGCCGCTCAACCACCTGATTCAACTGATACGTGTTTTGCTGGATTTGCCCACGCAGCGCGTCGATATCACGCTGGTTATCGCTCATCTGCTGCTGCAATTGCTGCATCAGCTGTGCCTGGGCATTAGAAATTCGTTCAAGAGTGGTGACACGGTCTTCGACCGAGCCGGAGCCAACGCTACTGATTGACGCTTGGGCATTAGCGGCCCAGGGGGCCGCTACGCCAATCAGTAACGACAGACTCAACAGGTGATGTCTGAAGTTACTAACCATGTGATTCTCTTAGTAGACCAGAACGGCACGACGGTTTTTAGAATACGCTGCTTCGTCATGACCCAGAACGGCTGGCTTCTCTTTACCGTAAGATACGATAGACATCTGATCAGCCGACACGCCTTTGCCCTGCAGGTACATTTTAACCGCGTTAGCACGACGTTCGCCCAGTGCGATGTTGTATTCCGGCGTACCGCGCTCATCCGCATGACCTTCGATGGTCACTTTGTATGACGGGTTGCTGCGCAGGAAGGTTGCATGCTGATCCAGCATCTGTGCGTAATCAGACTGAACGTCATACTTGTCCAGGCCGAAGTACACGATGTTGTTCTGCTGCAGCTGCTGCATCTGCAGACGAGCCTGCTCGTCAGAAGACATGTTGCCGCCGTTGCCGTTCATGCCAGAATTTGCACCGTAAGCGCCGCCATCAGCGCCCATGCCAGTCTGGTCATTGTTGTTGTTCTTGTGTGAGCTACAAGCCGCTACTGCCAGAACCGGCAGAGCCAGCATCAAACCCTTCAGCACTTTGTTCAGTTGCATTTCAAAATCCCATTATTGTTTATTGTTTGTGATGTCTGAACTGTCAGACATTACAGATACGGCGACCAGGCAGGAAATTTTACCTGTCCATCAGTTGCCGGAAGACGCGCTTTGAAACGGCCGTCGGTAGAAACCAACTGCAACACGGAACCCATACCCTGAGTAGAGCTGTAGATTACCATTGTGCCATTGGGTGCCAGGCTCGGCGTTTCATCCAGGAACGTGTCCGTTAACGTTTGAACGGCTCCCGTTTCCAGATCCTGTTTGGCGACGTGTTGAGCACCACCGTTGGTGCTAATCATCACCATTGACTTACCATCTGTTGCGACATCCGCATCCTGGTTCTGACCGCCTTCCCAGGTAATACGTTGTGGCGCGCCACCGTTAAGTCCGACTTTGTAGATTTGTGGAGCACCAGCCTGATCGGAGGTGTAAGCCAGCGTCTGGCTGTCCGGGAACCAGGTCGGTTCGGTGCTGTTATAGCGACCATCGGTAATCTGACGCGTCTGACCTGAGGCCAGATCCATCACATAGAGGTTCAGGCTGCCGGTTTTAGAGAGCGCGAACGCCAGTTTAGAGCCATCCGGCGAGAACGCTGGGGCACCGTTGTGACGTGGATAGGAGGCGATCTGACGGATAGCACCGTTCGACAGCGTCTGTACCACCAGCGCAGATTTGCCGCTTTCAAAGGTCACGTAAGCGACTTTGCTGCCATCCGGAGACCAGGCTGGCGACATCAGAGGCTGTGGTGAACGATGCACGACAAACTGGTTGTAACCATCATAGTCAGCAACGCGCAGTTCATACGGGAACTGGCCGCCGTTGGTCTGCACCACATAGGCGATACGGGTACGGAAAGCGCCCTTGATACCGGTCAGCTTCAGGAACGTTTCGTCACTGGCCGTGTGAGCGGCATAACGCAGCCACTGCTTCGTCACTTTATAACTGTTTTGTGCCAGCACGGTACCGGGTGCACCGCCGGTGTCGACCAGCTGGTACGAAACCTGATAGCTGCCATCCGGGTTAGACGCGACCTGACCGACGACCACGGCATCAATGCCGAGTGCACTCCAAGCGGCAGGCTGAACTTCCTGCGCGCTGGCAGGCTGCTGTGGCAGACGCGAGCGATCCAGTGGATTAAATTTGCCACTGTTGCGCAGGTCAGCTGCAACGATGCCGCCGATATCTTCCGGCGCTGCGCCAGCACCGGCCCATTTAAACGGCACCACGCCAATCGGGCGCGCAGTGTTGACACCCTGGGTGATCTCAATTCGAACTTCTGCATGCAGCATGGCTGCCCACAGCAGGATAAAAAAGCCTAACGTAACGCGAAGAGCTTGCTTCATTTTATCTCCCTTATCTGAACCTCAGTCCACGATAATTGGCACTGTTCCTGGAAACCACGAGTACAACTTAAGTACGGCACGCTAAACATAGATCAACTTGCCGCCCGTTACTGCATTATTGCGGTTTAAAACGCATTGGGGCGTTTTTAAACACTTCGTAGACCGCCTGCGAAGGCGGCTTCGGAATACGTGCCTGTTTTGCGGCAGCAATCGCGGCCTGACAGAGCGCGGGATCGCCACCCTCTGACTTAACATCAATCAACAAGCCATCAGGCGCAAGTTTAATCCGCAAATCACAGGTTTTTCCGCGATACAGATCCGCATCATAGAATCGGCTCTGAATCGCACTCACAACCTGACCCATGTAGGAGTTGATTTCCGCGCCTGATGCACCCGCTTTCTTCTGGTTTCCCTGCCCTGCTGCGCCGCCAGAGGTGCCGCTTTTCGGTGCATTTTTACCGGAAGCGAGTCCACCCAGCAAATCATCGACATCGCTGTCGTTGGCCGCATCGGCGGCGGCTTTCGCTTTAGCATCCGCTTTGGCCTTAGCGGCAGCATCGGCTTTGGCTTTCGCCGCGGCATCGGCTTTCGCTTTCGCGGCAGCTTCCGCCTTCTCTTTGGCGGCCTCTTTAGCCGCTTCCGCTTTCTCTTTTGCGGCTTCTGCGGCTTTCTCTTTCGCCGCCTCTGCGGCTTTTTCTTTGGCTTCAGCAGCTTTTTGTTTAGCCTCTTCAGCCGCTTTGGCTTTGGCATCCGCCGCCGCTTTCACTTTGGCCTCAGCCGCGGCTTTCGCATCTGCTTCAGATTTCGCCTTCGCTTCCGCAACGGCTTTCTCTTTTGCAGCAGCGGCAGCGGCGGCTTTCGCCTGCTGATCAGCCTGCTTCTTTGCTTCGGCTGCGGCCTGTTTCGCCTGCTCAGCCGCGGCTTTTGCCTGCGCATCTGCCTGAGCTTTTGCATCCGCTTTGGCTTTGGCAGCCGCCGCTTCCGCCGTTTTTTGCTGCTCCTGCGCCTGCTTAGCAGCGTCTTCGGCAGCCTTCTGCTGCTCAGCCTGCTGTTTTGCCTCTTCTTTCGCGGTTTCCTGCGCGGCTAAACGCTCTTTTTCCAACGCTTTCAGACGCTGCTGTTCAGCAGCCTGTTTCTGTTGCAGCTCTTCAGCCTGCTGCTGCGCCTGCTTTTTACGCTGCTGCTCAGCCCGCTGGCTGTCACTTTGCTGGTTCTGCTGACGATTGTATTGACTCACGACGGCACCGGGATCGACCATCACTGCATCAATATCACTGCCTCCGCCACCCGCACTGCTGGCGTCAATGTGCTCATTAAACGAGCTCCAAATCAGCAGCGCGATCAGCACGATATGCAGAATCACCGAAATGATTATCGCGCGCTTTAACTTCTCGTTTTGCTCGGTTGCCTTCGACACACTCGGTTCCCAAAAAACGGTTCGATTTTAAATCGGCTGCGTCATCAAACCGACAGATTTAACACCCGCCTGGTGCAGCAGGTTGAGCGCTTTAATAATTTCATCGTAAGGCACCTCTTTCGCGCCCCCGATCAAAAAGACCGTCTTAGGATTCGCTTCCAGTCGACGCTGCGCTTCGCTGATTACCTGCTCTGGCGGAAGTTGATCCATACGATCGTGATCCACGACCAGGCTGTACTGACCCACGCCCGCCACTTCGACAATCACCGGCGGATTATCATCGCTGGCAACGGTTTTCGAATCGGTCGCATCAGGCAGATCCACTTCCACGCTCTGGGTAATAATGGGCGCCGTTGCCATGAAGATCAGCAACAGCACCAACAGGACGTCCAGTAGCGGAACGATGTTGATTTCCGACTTCAGGTCGCGGCGTTTGCGACCACGTACTCTGGCCATCATTAACCTCTATTTACTTAGCGCTATCGCTGGAGAAAGCCTGGCGATGCAGAATGGCAGTGAACTCTTCCATGAAGTTGTCGTAGCCCTGCTCCAGTTTGTTCACGCGCTGGTTCAGACGGTTGTACGCCATCACCGCCGGAATCGCGGCAAACAGACCGATAGCGGTCGCAATCAACGCTTCAGCGATACCCGGTGCAACCATCTGCAGGGTTGCCTGCTTCACGGCACCCAGTGCGATAAAGGCGTGCATGATCCCCCAGACGGTGCCGAACAGTCCGATATAAGGGCTGATAGAACCGACGGTGCCGAGGAATGGAATGTGGTTTTCCAGCGCTTCAAGCTCACGGTTCATTGAGATACGCATCGCACGGCTCGCACCATCAATGACCGCTTCCGGCGCATGGCTGTTGGCGCGATGCAGGCGGGCGAACTCTTTAAAGCCGGAATAGAAAATCTGCTCCGAACCACCCAGTTCTTCCCGGCGCTCCTGGCTCTCCTGATAGAGGCGCGAGAGTTCGATGCCGGACCAGAATTTGTCTTCAAACGCCTCCGCTTCTCTTCCCGCCGCATTCAGAATACGTGTGCGCTGAATAATGATGGCCCAGGAGGCAATAGAAAAGCCGATCAAAATCAACATGATAAGTTTGACCAGAAGGCTCGCCTTCAGGAACAAATCAAGAATGTTCATGTCAGTCACTGCTTGAACTCCGCGACAATAGACTTGGGAAGCGCAATCGGCTTCATTAGATGTGGGTTAATGCAGGCAATCAGGACTTCTGCCTCATTGAGCACTTTGCCTTCAGTATTCACGATACGCTGAGTGAACGTCATGGTAGCCCGTGTCATTGATGTGACCTCGCTCTGGATCTCGAGAAGGTCATCAAGACGCGCCGCCGCCAGATAGTCCACCGATATACGCCGTACCACAAAAGCGATCTGCTGTTCTAACAGCGTCTGCTGATTAAAATGGTGCTGTCGCAACATTTCAGTACGAGCTCGTTCATAAAAAGCGATATAGCTGGCGTGATAAACCACACCACCGGCATCAGTATCTTCGTAGTAGACCCGAACCGGCCAGCGAAACAGCGTTTTACTCACTCTACATCCCGGCCTCGTTTTAAACGTTGTTACTATACGCAAGAGAATTGGGGTTGGGAATGGCTCGTCAGAGCCAGGCGAAAATAATTATCGCTCCGTAACAAACGGAACGATTTCAGGGAGATTAATTGACCAGACGCTGACAAAAATTCACTGACAGCGCCGATGAGAAGGGGTCTTAAAGATAAAAACGGTAAAGCGCAATAAATAGCACCAGCATGGCGGGTAACGGGGCAAACAGCGTCTGCCATCGGGTTTGCTGTGGCCGGAAGCCCACACCGTGGATCACCCCACTGCAGACCGCCCAGATCAGCACCAGCCCCTGCAGAGCCGGTAACTGGCCTGCCTGATTGGCAAAGCGTGTCGGATCCCAGATCACGCCGCCTGCGGTCAGCAGCGCCAGCAGCAGTGAAAGGGCCCGTAACGGGCCCTTATCCATCAGATCATACAGCATCCGAATTAGCGTTCGCATCAGTGAGGCTCATCCTGCGCTTCAATGTGCTCAATCGCCAGCGCGGTCACGATACCAAAGGCACAGGCCAGCAACGTGCCGAGAATCCAGGCAAAATACCACATGCGACGTCTCCTTAATTAATAGAGTGAGTGACTGTTGCTTTCAATATGCTCTTTAGTGATACGACCAAACATCTTCCAGTAGCACCAGGTGGTGTAGGCCAGAATGATTGGCACAAAGATAGCGGCGGCAACGGTCATGGTTTGCAGCGTCAGCAGGCTGGACGTTGCGTCCCACATGGTCAGGCTCACACCCGGCACCGTGCTGGATGGCATGATGAACGGGAACATTGCAATACCGGCTGTCATGATGACGCAGGCCAGCGTCAGTGAGGAGAACAGGAACGCCCAGGCGCCCTTCTCAACCCGCGAGCAGAGTATGGTCAGCAGCGGCAGCACAGCGCCCAGCAGCGGGAACAGCCACAGCACAGGGTGGTTCTGGAAGTTGACCATCCAGGCCCCCGCTTCGCGCACCACGGTTTTGCCCAGTGGGTTAGAGGCGGCGAAGTGATCCATAGTGCTGGTCACCACATAACCATCGATACCATATTTCACCCAGACGCCCGCCAGGATAAAGCAGACCATCATCACCAGGGCGGCAAGTTGTGCTGCGGTGCGTGAACGCAGATGCAGTTCGCCGGTAGTGCGCATCTGCAGATAGGTTGCACCCTGCACCAGAATCATCGCCACACTGACCACACCCGCCAGCAGCCCAAACGGATTCAGCAGCTGGAAGAAGTTACCGGTATAGAACAGGCGCAGATACTCATCGGCATGGAACGGCACGCCCTGTAACAGGTTGCCAAACGCTACGCCAATCACCAGCGGCGGCACGAAGCTGCCAATGAAAATCCCCCAGTCCCAGGCACCGCGCCAGCGATTGTCTTCAATCTTCGAACGGTAATCGAAGCCGACCGGACGGAAGAACAGCGACGCGAGCACCAGAATCATCGCCACGTAGAAGCCAGAGAAGGCTGCCGCGTAGACCATCGGCCAGGCGGCAAACAGCGCGCCACCTGCGGTGATCAGCCAGACCTGGTTACCGTCCCAGTGTGGAGCGATACTGTTAATCATGATGCGACGTTCAGTATCATTCCGGCCCAGAATGCGCGTCAGCATCCCGACACCCATATCAAAACCATCTGCGACGGCAAAGCCAATCAGCAGTACGCCAATCAACAGCCACCAGACAAAGCGCAGAACTTCATAATCAAACATGGTCGCTCTCCTTATCCCTGTACCGGCTGGGTGATTGCCGTGATCTGCTCATGATGATAACGCCCGGTTTTCAGGCTGCTCGGCCCAAGGCGGGCGAATTTGAACATCAGGTACATCTCAGCCACCAGGAACATTGTGTAGAGTCCGCAGATCAGGATCATGGAGAACAGCAGATCGCCAACGGTCAGGGAGGAGTTGGCTACCGCAGTCGGCAGAACTTCACCGATAGCCCAGGGCTGACGACCATACTCCGCCACAAACCAGCCTGATTCGATAGCGATCCACGGCAGCGGAATACCAAACAGCGCCGCTTTCAGTAACCAGCGATTTTTACCGATGCGGTTACGCAGTACGCTCCAGAATGCCAGCGCGATAATGCCCAGCAGCAGTACGCCACACAGCACCATGATGCGGAAGGCGAAATAGAGCGGGGCGACACGCGGGATAGAGTCCTGCGTCGCCTGTTTAATCTGCGCTTCGGTTGCATCAGCCACGTTGTCGGTATAACGCTTCAGCAGCAGACCGTAGCCGAGATCCTGTTTGTGGCTGTTGAACGCGTCACGCACCGCCGGATCCTGGCTGCCACCGCGCAGCTCATTCAGCAGGGCATAGGCTTTCATGCCGTTGCGGATGCGCACTTCATGCTGTGCCATCAGATCTTTCAGGCCGGTTACCGGCGTATCGGTAGATCGGGTGGCGATCAGGCCCAGCAGCCAGGGGATCTGTACTGCGTATCGGTTCTCCTGAGTTGCCTGATCGGGCAGGCCAAACAGGGTAAACGAGGCCGGTGCCGGCTGGGTTTCCCACTCCGCTTCGATAGCGGCCAGTTTGGTTTTCTGCACGTCCCCCATCTCGTAACCTGACTCATCGCCCAGAACGATGACTGACAGCACCGCCGCCATGCCAAAGCTGGCCGCGATAGCGAACGAGCGTTTAGCAAAGGCGAAGTCACGGCCTTTCAGCATGTACCAGGCGCTGATGCCCATAATAAACATTGCACCGGTGGTGTAACCGGCTGCCACGGTGTGAACGAATTTCACCTGCGCGACCGGGTTCAGCACCAGCTCTGAGAAGCTGACCATCTCCATGCGCATGGTTTCGAAGTTGAACTCAGAGGCGATCGGATTCTGCATCCAGCCGTTAGCCACCAGAATCCACAGCGCCGACATGTTTGAGCCCAGCGCCACCAGCCAGGTGACGGCGAGGTGCTGCACTTTGCCCAGGCGATCCCAGCCAAAAAAGAACAGGCCAACAAAGGTGGATTCCAGGAAGAACGCCATCAGACCTTCGATGGCGAGCGGCGCGCCGAAGATATCGCCGACGTAGTGAGAGTAATATGACCAGTTAGTCCCGAACTGAAATTCCATGGTCAGGCCGGTGGCGACACCCAGCGCAAAGTTAATACCAAATAACTTGCCCCAGAACTTCGTCATATCTTTATAGATTTGTTTGCCGCTCAGGACATATACCGTTTCCATGATCGCCAGCAAAAACGCCATACCCAGCGTTAAAGGGACGAACAGAAAATGGTACATCGCCGTTAAGGCAAACTGTAACCGCGACAGCTCGACGATATCTAACATAAGGACTCCTTGCTCCTCGCTTTGTCTCCGTCACGCGCGCGAACAGATCGAACGCAATCAGAGTCAGCAACGACTGTTTATTGATTCCAGTTTTTTATTACCCGCAGAACAGGTCTGTGAGCTGCCCGAACAGGCGAGTAGCAAATGAAGCAGCTCAGAAAATTGTCAATCAGCGCTTTCATTAACGCGTGCTTTAACAGGAGGAAAGCGGGTGTAATCCCGGGTTGAGCAGACGTTTGAAAATTTGTGTAAAAGGCTGGATTGATGCAGCGCAATTTACGCCCTTAGCGTTGCGCTTTGCCAGAGATATAGTTGGATATAAGTCGCGATTAATTGATCTGGATTAACGCAATAAGTTTCCAGATAGGGTCAGGTAGGTTTCTTGTTAATGAGATGTCAGTAATGAAATAAAGCGCGAAGAAATAATTTACCTTTGACACTTTTCCTTAACGTGATGAGCCGCGGGCCGGTTATTTAATCGCTCACTCTTCTCTTTAGCTTCCTGCGTTATGCCTCTCATTTACAGGCATAAAAAAAGCCACCCGAAGGTGGCTTAGTCTCAGATGACGCTGACTTATTTAGCCGGTAATACGGCTTTAACTGCGTCACCGATATCCGCCAGGCTGCGGACGGTTTTCACGCCTGCCGCTTCCAGGGCAGCAAATTTCTCATCTGCTGTACCTTTACCACCGGCAATGATGGCGCCAGCATGGCCCATACGCTTGCCTTTCGGCGCGGTGACGCCAGCAATGTAGCCCACAACCGGCTTGGTCACGTGCTCTTTAATGAAGGCTGCAGCTTCTTCTTCTGCGCTACCGCCGATCTCACCGATCATCACGATAACTTCAGTCTGTGGATCATCCTGGAACATTTTCAGGATGTCGATGAAGTTAGAGCCTGGGATCGGGTCACCACCGATGCCAACGCAGGTTGACTGGCCGTAGCCGATATCCGTGGTCTGCTTAACCGCTTCATAGGTCAGGGTGCCTGAACGTGACACGATACCGACGCGGCCCGGCTGGTGAATGTGGCCCGGCATGATGCCGATTTTACATTCGCCTGGGGTGATAACGCCTGGGCAGTTTGGACCGATCATCCGCACGCCTGCTTCATCCAGCTTCACTTTCACGGTCAGCATATCCAGGGTCGGGATGCCTTCGGTGATGGTGATGATCAGTTTGATGCCCGCGTCGATCGCTTCCAGGATGCCATCTTTACAGAAAGGAGCCGGAACGTAGATCACAGTGGCGGTCGCGCCTGTTGCTTCTACCGCTTCGCGAACGGTGTTGAACACAGGCAGGCCGAGATGGGTCGTGCCACCTTTGCCTGGCGTCACGCCGCCAACCAGTTGGGTGCCGTATGCCAGCGCCTGCTCAGAATGGAAAGTCCCCTGGCCACCGGTGAAACCCTGGCAAATGACTTTGGTGTTTTTGTCGATCAGAATGGACATTATTTACCCTCCGCGGCAGCAACAACACGCTGTGCGGCGTCTGTCAGGCTGGTTGCTGCAATGATGTTCAGACCGCTGTCCGCCAGTTTCTGGGCGCCCAGCTCGGCGTTGTTACCTTCCAGACGTACCACAACTGGCACGTTCACACCCACTTCAGCGACTGCGCCGATGATGCCGTCGGCAATCAGGTCGCAGCGTACGATGCCGCCGAAGATGTTAACGAATACGGCTTTAACCGCATCGTCAGACAGGATGATTTTGAAGGCTTCGGTCACGCGCTCTTTGGTTGCGCCGCCGCCGACATCAAGGAAGTTGGCCGGTTGACCGCCGTGGTGTTTAACGATGTCCATGGTGCCCATCGCCAGACCTGCGCCGTTAACCATACAACCGATGTTGCCTTCCAGCGCAACATAGTTCAGTTCCCACTGTGTAGCATGGGCTTCACGCGGATCTTCCTGGCTTGGATCGCGCATTTCGCGCAGCTCTGGCTGACGGAACAGGGCATTGCCATCGGCACCCAGTTTGCCATCCAGGCAGATCAGGTCGCCCTGTTTGGTGATCACCAGCGGGTTGATCTCAACCATCGCCAGATCGCGCTCCAGGAACAGTGTCGCCAGACCCATGAAGATCTTGGTGAACTGGCCAACCAGCTTGCCAGTCAGGCCAAGTTTGAACGCCAGCTCACGACCCTGATAAGGCTGCGGGCCGGTCAGTGGATCCAGCGCCATTTTGTGGATCAGGTGCGGGGTCTCTTCCGCCACTTTTTCAATTTCCACGCCGCCTTCAGTTGAGGCCATGAAAATTACGCGACGTGTTGCGCGATCGACCACAGCGCCCAGATAGAGCTCCTGATCGATATCGGTCGCCGCTTCAACCAGAATCTGGTTTACCGGCTGGCCGTTTGCGTCTGTCTGATAGGTAACCAGGCGTTTGCCCAGCCAGTTTTCAGCAAAAGCACGAATCTCTTCTTTGCTGTTAACCACTTTCACACCGCCCGCTTTACCGCGGCCACCGGCATGAACCTGACATTTAACTACCCACGGGCCTGCGCCAATTTTAGAGGCTGCTTCTTCCGCTTCACGTGGTGTAGTACAGGCGTAACCCGTTGGTGCCGGCATGCCATACCGTGCAAACAGTTGTTTCGCCTGGTATTCGTGTAAGTTCATGATGTTCTATCCATTCAGGTCTGAAAAGAGTAATGAGGTTGGGCGCGCGGCAAGGCGCGCCCGGTGAAAATCAGACATCCAGCAGCAGGCGCGCCGGATCTTCCAGCATCTCTTTCACTGCAACCAGATAACCAACTGATTCACGGCCATCGATCAGACGGTGGTCGTAGGAGAGCGCCAGATACATCATCGGCAGCACCACAACCTGACCATTGACCGCCATCGGGCGATCTTTGATGGCGTGCATGCCCAGGATGGCGCTCTGCGGTGGGTTGATGATCGGGGTGGACATCAGTGAACCAAAGACGCCGCCGTTGGTAATGGTAAAGTTACCGCCGGTCAGATCCTCAACTGTCAGCTTGCCGTCACGGCCTTTCACTGCCAGCTC
Source organism: Pantoea sp. 18059 (assembly GCF_902706165.1). Classification (NCBI taxonomy): domain Bacteria; kingdom Pseudomonadati; phylum Pseudomonadota; class Gammaproteobacteria; order Enterobacterales; family Erwiniaceae; genus Pantoea; species Pantoea sp. 18059. The sequence goes on along the minus strand of NZ_CACSJS010000007.1, from coordinate 185,391 downwards.
TTTGATTTTCTTCTCGATGTCCGCCATGCTCAGCGCATCCACGTCACGCAGGACGGGTGTAACCAGACCACGTGGCGTAGAGACCGCAATGCTGACGTCGAAGTAGTTGTGGTAAACCACATCTTCACCATCGATGGAAGCATTCACTTCCGGATAGCGTTTCAGCGCTTCAACAACCGCTTTGATGTAGAAGGACATAAAGCCCAGACGTACACCGTGACGCTTCTCGAAGGCCTCACCATACTGCTTACGCAGATCCATGATGGGCTTCATGTTGATTTCGTTGAAGGTGGTCAGCATCGCGGTGCTGTTCTTCGCTTCCAGCAGACGCTCTGCAACACGCTTACGCAGACGGGTCATCGGCACGCGTTTTTCGCTGCGGTTAGCCACTGGCTGCTGCGCGGCGGCCGCATCAGCAGCTGGCGCAGCGGCTTTGGCAGCCTGCGGTTTGTTGGCCAGATGTTTTTCAACATCTTCACGGGTCAGACGACCACCAACACCGCTGCCTTTGATCTGCGAGGCATCAAGATTGTGCTCTGCAATCAGACGGCGGATAGCCGGGCTGAGCGCATCGTTGCTCTCTTCTTCCAGTGACGCAGTCTGACGCTGAGCCGGGGTAGACTCTTTGCTTTCAGACTTCGCGCTGCTCTCTTTACCGGCGCTGTTGCCCTCTTTCAGACGACCCAGGATCTGGCGGGAAGTGACGGTGGCGCCCTCTTCTTCCAGAACGGCTTCCAGGATACCGTCCGCAGAGGCTGGCACTTCCAGTACAACTTTGTCAGTTTCGATTTCGACCAGCACTTCATCGCGAGTGACTGCATCGCCTGGTTTTTTATGCCAGGTTGCCACAGAGGCATCGGCAACCGATTCAGGCAGGTCGGGAACGAGAATATCTACGCTACTCATTATCTTTCCTTTTAATTAATTAACGTTCAGCGCGTCATTAACCAGGTCTTGCTGCTGTTGTTGGTGTACGGACATGTAACCCACGGCCGGTGAGGCGGATGCCGGGCGGCCTGCATAACGTAAAGTGGCACCAAACGGCACAACTTCACGGAAATGATGCTGGCTGCAATACCAGGCGCCCTGATTCAGTGGCTCTTCCTGACACCAGACAAAATCCTGCACGTGAGCATACGCTTTTAATGCTTCCTGTACCGCGTGATGCGGGAACGGATAGAGCTGCTCGATGCGCACGATAGCCACATCGGTCTGCTCATTTTTACGACGCTGCTCCAGCAGGTCGTAATAGACTTTACCGGAGCACAGCACGACGCGTTTCACGCCCTGCGGATCCAGATCATCGACTTCGCCAATCGCAGGCTGGAAGCTGCCGTTAGCCAGTTCATCCAGCGTGGAGATCGCCAGCGGATGACGCAGCAGTGATTTCGGCGACATCACAATCAGCGGACGGCGCATACCGCGCAGCGCCTGACGACGCAGCATATGGTAAACCTGCGCAGGGGTAGACGGCACGCAGACCTGCATGTTCTGCTCAGCGCAGAGTTGCAGATAACGTTCCAGGCGCGCAGAGGAGTGCTCTGGCCCCTGACCTTCATAACCGTGCGGCAGCAGCATCACCAGGCCACACATCCGGCCCCATTTCTGCTCACCGGAGCTGATGAACTGGTCGATAACAACCTGTGCGCCGTTGGCGAAGTCACCAAACTGCGCTTCCCAGATGGTCAGGATGCGCGGCTCTGCGGTGGCATAACCATATTCAAAGGCCAGTACCGCCTCTTCTGACAGCACGGAGTCCCACACTTTGAACTGACCCTGACCGCTGTGCACGTGGTGCAGAGGGGTATAGGTTGAGCCGTTCGCCTGGTTATGGACTACCGCGTGACGATGGAAGAAGGTTCCGCGACCGGTATCTTCACCCGACAGACGCACCGGAATGCCTTCATCAACCAGCGTGGCGTATGCCAGGTTTTCCGCGCCGCCCCAGTCAAAGGCTTTCTCGCCTTCAGCCATCAGGCGACGGTCGTTGTAAATCTTGGCAACACGTGACTGCACTTCCACTTCTTCCGGCACCTGGCTGATACGCAGCGCCAGCTCCTTCAGACGTTTCATGTCGACCTGAGCCGGGTAAGGTTCATCCCACTCATGATTCAGGTAAGGTGACCAGGTAAAGGAGTGCAGGCTCATTGGACGCCATTCCGGCACCACACACTCACCCGCATCCAGCGCGTCACGGTAGAGATTGACCATTTCGGTCGCATCTTCCTGCGTGGCAATGGCCTCACCTTCCAGACGGTCGGCATAGATTTTACGCGGCGTCGGGTGTTTTTTGATTTTCTGGTACATCAGCGGCTGGGTCGCACTTGGCTCATCCGCCTCGTTGTGACCATGACGGCGATAGCAGACCAGATCGATAAACACATCACGCTTAAAGGTGTTGCGATAGTCGAGCGCCAGGCGGGTCACAAACGCGACCGCTTCCGGATCGTCAGCATTGACGTGGAAAATCGGTGCCAGCACCATTTTGCCGATATCGGTGCAGTAAGGGGTCGAACGCGCATCTTTCGGGTTGGAGGTGGTGAAGCCAACCTGGTTGTTGATGACGATGCGAACGGTACCGCCCACTTCATAACCGCGCGCCTGTGACATGTTCAGAGTTTCCTGAACCACGCCCTGGCCAATCACGGCCGCATCACCATGAATGGTGATCGGTAAGACTTTATTGCTGGCTGGCTCATCCAGACGATCCAGACGGGCACGCACTGAACCCATGACCACCGGGCTGACGATCTCCAGGTGCGACGGGTTAAACGCCAGCGCCAGGTGAACCAGGCCGCCTTCGGTTTCCACGTCAGACGAGAAGCCCATGTGGTACTTCACGTCACCGGTGCCCAGATGCTCTTTGTGCTTACCGGCGAACTCGTCGAACAGATCCTGTGGCTTTTTACCCAGCACGTTGATCAGCACGTTGAGACGGCCACGGTGCGCCATACCCAGTACGACTTCACGGGTTCCGCTCTTACCGGCATGACGGATCATTTCGCGCAGCATCGGAACCAGTGCATCGCCGCCTTCCAGCGAGAAGCGTTTGGCACCCGGGAATTTCGCTCCGAGATATTTTTCCAGCCCTTCGGCCGCGGTCAGCTCTTTCAGGAAACCTTTTTTCTCTTCATTGCTGAAGGCTGCACGGCCCGCGACTGACTCAAGACGCTGCTGAATCCAGCGTTTCTCATCAGTGTTGTTGATGTGCATATATTCTGCACCGATCGAGCCGCAGTAAGTCTGAGTCAGCGCCTCGAACAGTTCGGCCAGCTTCATGGTCTCTTTGCCAATGGCAAAAGAGCCGACGTTAAAGCTTTCCTGAAAATCGGCCTCGGTCAGATCGTGAAAAGCGGGATCGAGATCGGCTACCCGGTCCTGTTTCCACAGACCAAGCGGGTCAAGATTGGCGTGCTGATGACCGCGGAAACGAAACGCGTTAATCAGCTGCAGCACTTTTACTTGCTTGGAGTTGGTTTCAGGATCGGAGACAGATGAGGTGTAACGAGATGCGTCTTTCGCCAGGCGACGGAAGTACTCACGTGTGGTGGAGTGAAACTGCTCAGGTTTCATTCCGGTGCCCGGTAACTGCTGGAACATCGAGCGCCACACTGCATCGACAGAGTCAGGATCGGTCAGGAAATCCTCATAGAGCTGCTCTATGTAAGACTGATTCGCGCCGGCCAGCCAGGAAGAGTCCAGCCAGGGCTTCATCGCGCTGTTCTGCATTGTGATCCCTTAAGCATTGCTATGCTTTTTTGAGGTTTCATTTGTTGCCGCTTTCGCGGTTTGCCGTAGTGAGTTCAGCGATACGAGCACTTTGCGCAGCGCGCGTGGCCCGTAAGGGAACCTTTGTAAACGTGGTAATCACCGCGCTTACAGAGGCTTCCGTAAAACACCGGGAACCTGAGGTTCCCGGCAGAAACTGCTTATGCGCCGCGCTGCAGCAGCATCGACTTGATATGGCCAATGGCGCGCGTCGGGTTCAGCCCTTTCGGACATACGCTCACACAGTTCATGATGCTATGGCAGCGGAATACGCTGAAAGCATCATTCAGATTGTCGAGACGCGCCTCGGTTTCGGTGTCGCGGCTGTCAATCAGGAAGCGGTAAGCGGCCAGCAGGCCAGCAGGACCGATGAACTTCTCAGGATTCCACCAGAATGATGGGCATGAGGTTGAGCAGCAGGCACAGAGTATACATTCGTACAGGCCATCCAGGTGTTCACGCTCATCCGGCGACTGCAGATGTTCACGAGCTGGCGGATTTTCCCCATTATTCAACAGGAAAGGCTTAATTTTCTCATACTGTGCATAAAACTGGCTCATGTCTACAACCAGGTCACGCACCACCGGTAAACCTGGCAGCGGACGGATAACAATTTTCTGTTTGCCGTTGCCCAGCGCCGAGACGGGCGTAATGCAGGCCAGTCCGTTTTTACCGTTCATGTTCAGGCCATCGGAACCGCAGACGCCTTCACGACAGGAGCGACGAAACGCCAGGGTCGGATCTTTCTCTTTCAGGCGAATCAGCGCGTCCAGCAGCATCATGTCGCGACCATCTTCCGCTTCCAGGGTGTAATCCTGCATGCGCGGTTTGTCATCGACGTCCGGATTGTAGCGATAAATTGAAAACTCGAGTCTCATGATCGTCTCCGAAATTAGTAGGTACGCACTTTCGGCGGGAAGGCCGCGCGCAGTTTCGGCTGCATGTTCACCTCACGGCGCGTCATACTTTCGGTTTCCGGGACATAAAGACTGTGGCACAGCCAGTTTTCATCATCACGATCCGGGAAGTCGAAGCGACTGTGCGCACCGCGGCTTTCGGTGCGATAGTTAGCCGCTACCGCCGTGGCAAAGGCCGTCTCCATCAGGTTATCCAGCTCCAGGCACTCAATACGCTGGGTGTTGAAATCCGGTGAGCGGTCATCCAGACGCGCTGACTTCAGGCGCTGGCGAATCTCTTTCAGCTCTTCCAGACCCTGTGCCATCGCTTCGCCTTCACGGAATACCGAGAAGTTATTCTGCATGCAGCGTTGCAGCGCTTTACGAATCTCAACCGGATCTTCACCCGTGGTGTTGTTTTCCCAGCGGTTGAAACGCGCCATCGCCCCGGCGATCTCATCTTCTGTGGCATCACGCAGGTCGCCCTGCTCCTGAATACTCGCCAGCAGATGCAGACCCGCTGCACGGCCAAAGACCACCAGGTCGAGCAGTGAGTTACCGCCCAGACGGTTGGCACCATGCACCGATACGCAGGCGATTTCACCGACGGCGAACAGGCCAGGAATCACTACATCTTCGCCCTGCTCATTGACGCGCAGTGCCTGGCCGGTCACTTTGGTCGGAATACCGCCCATCATGTAGTGGCAGGTCGGAATGACCGGAATCGGCTCTTTAATCGGATCGGCGTGCGCAAAGGTGCGTGACAGCTCAAGGATGCCAGGCAGACGTGACTCAAGCACCTCTTTACCCAGATGATCCAGTTTCAGTTTGAGATGTGGACCCCACGGGCCATCACAGCCGCGACCTTCACGGATTTCAATCATCATTGAGCGCGCAACCACGTCGCGGCCCGCCAGATCTTTGGCGTTCGGCGCATAACGCTCCATGAAGCGTTCGCCATGTTTGTTCAGCAGATAGCCGCCTTCACCACGGCAGCCCTCGGTGACCAGCACGCCCGCACCGGCGATACCGGTTGGGTGGAACTGCCACATCTCCATATCCTGCACCGGTACGCCCGCACGCAGTGCCATACCTACGCCGTCGCCGGTGTTGATGTGTGCATTGGTGGTGGACTGGTAGATACGGCCCGCGCCGCCAGTGGCCAGAATGGTCGCTTTCGCTTTGAAATAAACCGTTTCGCCGGTTTCGATGCAGATAGCGGTACAACCCACAACTGCGCCATCGGCGTTTTTCACCAGATCCAGTGCATACCACTCAGAGAAGATAGTGGTTTTGTTTTTCAGGTTCTGCTGATAAAGGGTGTGCAGCAATGCGTGACCGGTACGGTCAGCCGCAGCCGCCGTACGTGCCGCCTGCTCGCCACCGAAATTCTTTGACTGGCCACCAAACGGACGCTGATAGACTCGACCATCTTCCAGACGCGAGAAAGGCAGACCCATGTGTTCCAGTTCCAGAATCGCTTCCGGGCCGGTTTTACACATATATTCAATCGCGTCCTGGTCGCCGATATAGTCGGAACCTTTGACGGTGTCGTACATGTGCCATTCCCAGTTATCTTCATGGGTATTACCCAGCGCAACGGTAATACCGCCCTGCGCAGATACGGTGTGGGAACGGGTCGGGAAAACTTTAGATAACAGGGCACAGCTCTGGCCGCCCTGGGAGATTTGCAGTGCGGCTCGCATTCCTGCGCCACCTGCGCCGATTACCACGGCATCGAACTCTCTGATTGGCAAACTCATTTACACACCCCACACCACAACAAATCCATAAATCGCATACCACAACAGCGCCACGACAATCACAAACTGCAACAACAAGCGGGTTGGCAGTGATTTAACGTAGTCTGTTAACACCTGCCACATGCCAATCCAGCCGTGGATCAGAATGGAGAACAGCGTCAGCAGCGTGAACACTTTGGTGAATGCGGAAGCGAAGAAGCCACGCCACAGGTCATAAGTCAGCGTGTCTGTCATCACCACGAAACCGAGGATATAGACGATGTAGAGCGTTATGAGAATTGCAGTTGCCCGCAGCAGCAGCCAGTCCTGAATGCCGTTGCGACCCAATGCGGATGCATTGCTTACCATACGAGGACTCCCGCCAGAATTGCCAGCACGACAGTGATCACAAAAGTCATATGAGCGGAACGCTTACCAACCTGCAGCGTTTCGGCCAGATAACCAAAATCCATCAACATATGACGAATCCCGCTCACCGCGTGATAGGCCAGCGCCGTTAAGATGCCCCACATAATGAACTTCGCGAAGAAGCCATCCATGATGGACGCAGCGTGCTGGAAACCTTCAGGAGAGGAGAGAGAGAGACCGAGCAGCCACAGCAGGATGCCAATGGCAACCAATGTGATTACGCCGGAGACGCGGTGAAGAATGGACGATATTGCAGTAACGGGAAACCGGATCGTCGAGAGATCCAAGTTGACAGGTCTTTGTTTTTTCACGGTTTTGCCCACACAGCTCTTTTTTATTTTGCTTCCTCCGGACCTGAGGCGGAGTCTAATCACAACGCGTGGCAGACTTTAACCGTCACCAAAAAAGCAACATCCAGTGTTAATTGACGCGGTAGTAAACGCTGGGTGGCTCCTGGTGTCAGGGTGTTCCGGAGACCTGCCTGGAGTATAGGAGGATCACATTCTGATTACAATTCCCCTACAAACTCTTTGGTATATTTTAGGTGGAACAGTGATCCTACTCACGATTTTCACAATTGATACAATTTTAATTATCTGATTTGACAATAGTTCAACAATTCAGTTACAAACTAAGCCTGTAAATTCCTATGATGCGCAAAAGTTATGGGGATACACTTTCCCCTAAGCGCAAGTTATGTAACATTGCGATAATGAGCATTAAAAAGCATCAGGTTATTGGTTACCAAGAAGTTATGTCCTGACCGGATCTTTAACAACCGCGATATGCAGCATGTCCATGGCTCACCGGTTCCCGCTGGGAACGCGCCGCTCACTCTGTACCCTGCACCCGTTTTATCCCCGCAGAGTGATACTGTGTAGTTTTGCCAACCGCAACATGAACGCGTTTCAGGTGTCTAAAGATCCTTACCCACATAAGGCGCTATGGAGACGAAAATGACAGATAAAAAAGTAACGCTAACCCTGCAAGATGGAACATCTATTGAACTGGACGTGCTGAAAGGTACGCTGGGCCAGGATGTCGTTGATGTCCGCACTCTGGGTTCAAGTGGCCTGTTCACCTTCGATCCCGGTTTTACGTCTACCGCGTCCTGCGAATCTGCAATCACCTTTATCGATGGGGATGAAGGTATCCTGCTGCACCGTGGTTTCCCTATTTCTGAGCTGGCGACCCACTCTAACTATCTGGAAGTCTGCTACATCCTGCTGAACGGCGAAGCACCAAACCAGAAACAGTTTGATGAGTTCCGTACCACGGTTACCCGCCACACCATGATTCATGAGCAGATTACCCGCCTGTTCCACGGCTTCCGTCGCGATTCGCATCCGATGGCGGTAATGTGCGGTGTCACTGGTGCACTGGCTGCGTTTTACCACGATTCGCTGGATGTAAACATTGAGCGCCACCGCGAAATCGCAGCATTCCGTCTGCTTTCTAAAATGCCGACGATGGCAGCGATGTGTTACAAATATTCTATCGGCCAGCCGTTTGTCTATCCGCGCAACGATCTCTCCTATGCGGGTAACTTCCTGCACATGATGTTTGCCACGCCGTGCGAAGAGTACAAAGTGAATCCGGTGCTGGAACGCGCCATGGACCGCATCCTGATCCTGCATGCTGACCATGAGCAGAACGCCTCAACCTCTACCGTTCGTACCGCTGGTTCAAGCGGCGCGAATCCGTTTGCCTGTATCGCCGCCGGGATCGCCTCCCTGTGGGGACCGGCGCACGGCGGTGCCAACGAAGCGACCCTGCGTATGCTGGAAGAGATCAGCACCGTTGAGCACATTCCGGAATTTGTTAAACGCGCCAAAGACAAAAATGATTCATTCCGTCTGATGGGCTTTGGTCACCGCGTTTACAAAAACTACGATCCACGCGCGACCGTGATGCGCGATACCTGCCATGAAGTCCTGAATGAGCTGGGTATGAAGGATGACCTGCTGGAAGTGGCGATGGAGCTGGAACACATTGCGCTGAACGACCCGTACTTCATCGAGCGTAAACTCTATCCAAACGTGGACTTCTACTCCGGTATCATTCTGAAAGCGATGGGTATTCCATCCTCCATGTTTACGGTGATCTTCGCGATGGCCCGTACCGTTGGCTGGATTGCACACTGGAAAGAGATGCATGACGAAGGCATGAAGATTGCCCGTCCACGTCAGCTCTACACCGGTTATACCGAGCGCGAATTCAGCTCACAGTTGAAAAAGTAAAGTTCAGTTAATAGCGGAGAGGGATCTCCGCCTGATGTTGCTTTAAAGCCGGGGGCGGTTGGCTGTGATACCGCGCCTGCGCAGAGAACAAGGTCAGATCGGAAAGACGCAAAAGCCGTCATCCATGACACGCTCGGCCCGCGCGATTACGCACCTCATCCCTGAGGTGCGCCCGTTGCCGGGCCAACGCGTTGCGTTGTTCAAAAACGCTCCCGGCGTTTTTGTCCATGGCGCGGGACGCTTTCCTCCTCTGACCGTATTCCCTGCGCGTCAGACTTCTTCGTAGCGGCTGGAGTCACCCGGATTCGAGTTTGTCAGCTGTTTGCAGTAAGAACCTTTTCCTGTTTTGTTCGCCAATGCGGTCGCCCCTATCTCTGACAACCCGGACACCAGTAAAAAGGCCGTGATGAGAGCGTGCCCTTCTCAATCACCGTGCCACAGCGCCGGCATTTTTTGCCCTGCCGATGAAACACCTCAAACTGAAACGCCGCTTCCTCATGATATTTCTTCATGGTTCCACGCATCCGATAGGCATGGCGCGGCACTGAAAGCAGCGCTTCGCTGAAAGCAGTCAGCTGATCGTTACTGAGATCCTGCGCCCGATGATTTGGCAGCAGCTGCGCCAGCCACAGAATTTCGGCGCGCAGATAGTTTCCCAGCCCGGCCAGAAAAGCCTGATCCAGCAACAGACCACTGAACTGCCGCCGCCGGAAACGGGGTGACAGCAGCCGCTCTTTCACCTCTTCCACTGTCAGCGCACTGTTCAGCACATCCGGCCCGATACGATTAAGAAACGGATGCGCCGCCAGCGTATCTGCGTTGAGCAGCTCAATATCTGAGGCGCTGTAGAGCAGAATCGCTTTGCCCGCCGTCGCCAGTCGCACTCGCAACTGACGGGTGGAATTGAGTTCGGTGTCAGGTTTTACAATGCGCCAGACACCATACAGCTGGTTATGACTGTAGAGCGTCAGGCCATTGCTGAAATGAGTCAGCAGCGCTTTGCCCCGCGTCTCAATCGCATTAACCTGCTCACCAATCAACGCCGGTTCATAGGTCTTGAGCTGAGGAAACGCGAACCACGCTTCCGTTAAGGGCTGACCCACAATGGCGGCTTCAAGTTTATCCGCCACGCGGCGAATTTCCGGTCCTTCAGGCATCGTTCATCCTCTTAATGGGTGGCGCCGCCAGCCTGTCTGATATCCTCGCCGGTCTCCAGCGTGACCTTTACCGCAATTTCCAGCGCCTGAATAATGGACGCCAGCGCCATGCTCGGTGCGCCCGGATGCTGCGCCGCCTGTTCAGGCAGATAAGGAATATGGATAAAGCCTCCCCGCACCGGACTGTCATGCTGCTCAAGCCAGTGCAGCAGGCCGTACATTACGCGGTTACAGGTAAAGGTGCCCGCCGTTTGCGACACTGACGCGGGGATCCCCGCTTCCCGCACCGCCGCCACAATCGCTTTGATGGGCAGACGGGAAAAATAGGCTGCCGGGCCACCAGCTACGACGGGCTCATCCACCGGCTGATGACCGGCGTTGTCCGGGATACGGGCGTCATCGACATTAATACCAATACGTTCAACGGTAATGTCGCTTCGCCCGCCCGCCTGCCCCACCGACAGAATCGCATCCGGTTTCACCTCTTCCAGCGCCTGATTCAGCACCCTGAGTACGTCGCTGAATACCACCGGCAACTGGCGGATCACTATCGTCGCCCCGCTAATCTGTTTACCTTCCAGCGCGCGCACCGCTTCCCATGAAGGGTTAATCGTTTCACCGCCAAAAGGTTCAAAGGCGGTCATCAGGACAGTTTTCATGCAACCTCACAGGAACATCAGGAAATAGAGCAGGAAAATATTAACGATTAACAGTAGCACACCGGTCGGAATCTGAGCCTTGATCACCGCGTTACGATCGGGCAGTTCCAGCAGCGCTGCCGGGACGATATTGAAGTTGGCCGCCATCGGCGTCATCAGCGTGCCGCAGTAGCCGGAGAACATGCCAATTGCCGCCATCACTGCCGGATTTCCGCCGTGCTGCAACACCAGAATCGGGATGCCGACGCCTGCGGTGATAATCGGAAACGCCGCAAAAGCATTACCCATGATCATGGTTAACAGCGCCATCCCGACGGCATAGACGGTGACCGCGACAAAGCGATTATCTACCGCCAGCCAGGTTTCTGTCAGATGCGATATAGCACTGCCCACGCCCGCGCTGGTAAACAGCAGCCCCAGGGTGGCAAGGATCTGCGGCAGGATAAAGGCCCAGCCAATCGAATCCAGCAGGCGACGGGTCTCCTGCATCGACTGCACCGGTTTCTCGTGGGTCAGTTTTAACGCCACCAGCCAGCCAATCACACAGCCGACCATCATTGAAAACAGCGTCACCAGCGTAGCGTGGTTACCGGGGCCGAACACCGCATCCTGCAAACCGGGAATATGGTTAAACGCCAGCACACCGACCACGGTCACGACCGGAATCGACAGTGCAGGCAGAAACAGTTTATTGCGCAGACGCAGCGCACTGGCCTGTTTCTCTTCATCGCTGCGCTGATGATAGCGACCCAGCCTGACACCGCCAAACCCGGCAATCAGCGCCATCACCACCACAATGACACCGATGCCGATGTGCAGCATACGGGTGCCCGCCGCATCTGAACCCATCCAGGCGCTCATCAGTTGCGTCGTCCAGTCACCGACCAGAAAAACCAGGCCATACAAGGCCCAGAACAGGCCGGTGGTAAAGCGACGTGGATTCGCGCTGTCACGCCAGGAAAGCACCGCCACTACCAGCAGGATAATGCCCGCCAGCCACATCAGATATTGTTGCTGGAACATTACTCACCTCCTTTGGCTTTCAGCGCCTGACGGTTCAGCTGCTGCAGCTCTCGCGCCAGTTGCCGATCCAGCCGCACCAGACGTGCCGAGTGGATCAGGAACGCGGCGACGGCAGTCGGAATGCCCCATAAGGCGATGTGCAGCGGTTCGGTCTGAATCCCGGCGGACTCCTGCATAAAGTTATGCATAAAGATAATCGCGCCAAACGCCACGAAGATATCCTCACCAAAGAAGAGACCGACATTATCGGTCGCCGCTGACATCGCGCGCAGCCGGTGGCGCAGCTCAGGTGAGATCTCGCCATAGCGGCTTTCAGTTGCTCCTTCCGCCATCGGTGCCAGCAACGGACGCACCATCTGCGGATGTCCTCCGAGACTGGTTAACCCCAGCGCGGCGGTGATTTCGCGCACAAACAGGTAGACGATCAGCAGCCGTCCGGCGGTTGCCGTTTTGATCTGTGCAATCCACGCCTGCGCCCGCTCTTTCAGTCCGTGACGCTCCAGCAGGCCAATGACCGCCAGCGGCAGCAGCAGGATCAGTGGCAGGTTGCGGGTGTTGAGAAAACCTGCCCCGAGCTTTTCCAGAATGTCCGCCAGCGGCATCATCGCGGCCAGACCGGTCACAAACCCGGCGACAATCACCACCAGCACCGGATTGAACCGTAACAGGAAGCCGACGACGATGGCGGCGATGCCCAGTAATGGCCAGAGATTTACTGCACTATCCATGGATTTCCCTCAGAGTTGAAAAACCCGGCATACGCCGGGCTAAGTGTGGTTATTCAGTTGCTGGTGACACGAATCTGCTGATCGGCAAACGCATCACGCAACCGCTGTGCAAATTGCAGAGCGTGCGCGCCGTCGCCATGTAAGCAGACGGTCTGTGCATTCACCGCTACCCATTCTCCGGTGATACTTTTTACTTTGCCCTGCTGCACCATCGTCAGCGTCTGACTGATAGCCTGCTGTTCATCTTCAATCAGCGCGCCCGGCTCGCTGCGCGGCACCAGCGCACCGCTACTGAGATAGCCACGGTCGGCGAACACCTCTTCCCGCGTGCGTAAGCCGTAGTGCGCCGCCGCGCGAATCGATTCGCTATTAGCCAGTCCCACCACAATCAGCTGGCTGTCGACCGCCCTGATGGCACGGGCAATGGCATCCGCCAGCACCGGATCGGCCGCTGCCTGGTTGTAGAGCATGCCGTGCGGTTTAACATGAAGCAGCCGCGCACCTTCGCTTTCCGCCAGACTTTTCAGCGCACCAATCTGGTAGATCATCTGGGCGTAGACCGTTTCCGGCGGCAGCTGCATGGCGCTGCGGCCAAAGTTCTCCCGATCGGGAAAAGCGGGATGTGCACCAATCGCGACGCCGGATGCCTGTGCCCAGCGCACCGACTGCAGCATGGTCTGCGCATCACCTGCGTGAAAGCCACAGGCGATGTTGGCGGAACTCACCAGTTGCAGCAGCGCCTGATCGCTGGCGCAGCCCTCGCCCAGGTCGGCGTTTAAATCAATTTTCATTGAGTCCCCACTTCATCTGGTCCAGGGCGCGTTGCTGATGCTGACGTGCCAGCATCGCTTCCGGCAGGGTGCAGTGAATAAAATGAATCGGCTCACCCAGCCGGATTTGTGCCAGGTGATAGAGATCGGCTTCGATAACCGAGGCGATGCGCGGATAGCCGCCGGTGGTCTGGGCATCCGCCATCAGCACGATAGGCTGTCCGTTCGGCGGCACCTGAATCACACCCGGCATTACGCCGTGTGACAGCAGCTCGCGCGGGCTCTCGCGCTCAAGCTTGCGTCCCTCAAGCCGGTATCCCATCCGGTTACTTTGCGGGCTGAGTTTCCATGCGGTACGCCAGAATGCCTGCTGCGCTTCGCGGCTGAACTCGTGATACTCCGGGCCAGGTAGTGCGCGGATGCGGTTGCCCCACAGCAGTTGCCGCACCCCGACTTTACGGTCAAACGTGCGGGTCGGTTTACCCAGCGGGAGCTGATCGCCATCCTGCAAGGCTCGCCCCTGAAATCCGCCAAATTTTGCTTTTAGATCGGTGCTGGCGGAGCCGAGCATCGCGGGGATATCAAAACCGCCCTGCACTGCCAGATAGCTGCGCATGCCGCGCTGCGGCATCGCCAGTGACAGGAGCTGCCCCCGTTTCACCGGCGTGCGCCAGCCCGTCCAGACCGGCTGGCCGTCAAGCTCCGCATGGCAGCCTGCGCCGGTCAGCGCAAACCAGCCATCGCGGGTAAACTCCGCTTTGAACTGGCCGAGCACCATCTCCAGCACCGCGCTGTCGGGATCATTGCCCACCAGCACATTGGCGGTGAACATCGCGGGATGATCCAGCACACCACCAGGGCTGATGCCATACTGACGCCAGCCGTAACGGCCCGCATCCTGAATAGTCGCGGCCAGGCCGGCTCGCAGAATGTTTAACATACGCCCTCCTGTTGCGGCACAAAGCGAACCCTGTCACCGGGACGGAGCAGCGTGGGCGGTTGCTGCAGGGGATCAAACAGCGCGGTGCGCGTCTGGCCAATCAACTGCCAGCCGCCGGGCGAAGCCAGCGGATAGACGCCGGTCTGGCTGCCGCCGATGCCTACCGAGCCGGCGGGCACTGCAACCCTGGGCTCAGCACGCCGCGGGATGTGCAGGCGCGGATCCAGTCCGCCCAGATAGGGAAAACCGGGCTGAAAGCCGATAAAAAAGACCACATAGTCACTGCTGCTGTGCAGCTCAACCACCTGACGGGGCGTCAGCGCGGCGTGTTCCGCCACCACCGTCAGATCGGGGCCAGACTCGCCGCCATAGATCACCGGGATCTCCACCTGACGCGACTCCGGCAACTGCGCTTCACTCTCTTCCCACCAGCGCTGAAGCCGCTCTATTGCGTCCAGCGCGCTCTGCTGGGGATCACGCAGGATCAGGGTGATGTTGTTCATGCCGGGGATCACCTCCAGCACGCTGGCATAGTCGTGCAGTCGCTGATTCAGTCCCCAGATTCGTTGCTGGCTCTCCAGTGAGACCGGCGGTTCCAGCTCCAGCACGACAGCGCGTTCACCCAATAAATAACACCGTGCTCGTTGCAACAGCTACCTCCCGCTCAGTTGAGATCGCGCCTGGCCGACCTGACCGGATGCCCGGTGCAGCCCATTGCTTATCTACGTAAAGCAAACAGTTATGCGAAAGTGACAGGGATGTGTCAACAGATTTAGGTCCTGCGCAGGCGCGCAGGACAAGGGAGAGTGTCAGGCAGGATTGGGGATATCGATGAAGGTCACATCAAGATCGTGGTGTTGCGCCAGCCAGTCGCCCAGCGCTTTTACGCCGCCGCGCTCGGTGGCGTGATGGCCTGCGGCAAAGAAATGCAGCCCCTGCTCACGCGCGCTGTGAATAGTCTGTTCAGAGACTTCACCGGTGATAAAGGCATCGACGCCCGCCGCAGCCGCCTGGTCGATAAAGCCCTGCCCGCCCCCGCTGCACCAGGCAATACGACGGATCAGCGCTGGCGCGTTGTCACCACAATGCAGCGGTTCACGTCCCAGCCGTTCACCGATTCGGCGGGCCAGCTGTTCGCCGGACAGGGGCTCAGCCAGCTCACCCCAGAACACCAGCGGCATCACTTCGCCGCGCACTTCGATATCCAGCAGTTTCGCCAGCTGGGCGTTGTTGCCTAATTCAGGATGCGCGTCGAGCGGCAGGTGCCAGCCATAGAGATTGATATCGTTGGCCAGCAGGGTCCGCAGACGACGGCGCTTCATGCCCTTAATCGTGGCCGGTTCACTTTTCCAGAAATAGCCATGATGGACAATAATCGCATCGGCCTGACGCGCCACCGCCTCATCCAGCAGCGCCTGACAGGCAGTGACGCCGGTGATAATCGTTTTGATCTCGCTGCGTCCCTCAACCTGCAAACCGTTGGGGGCGTAATCGCTGAAACTGTGGCTATCGAGTTGCTGATTGATCAGCGTCTCTAATTCGTAATGGTTCATTCAGGCTCCTTCGAGGCCTCAGGCTGCGCTCTTGGCGCGCTCAAAGGCGTCTAATGTCTTTTTACGTGCCACCTTATGATCCACGATTGGTGCCGGATAATCGAGTTTCTTATGATGCTTCTCCGCCCAGACATGGGGCTGGTGAATATCACTGTCAGGGACCCCGGCCAGTTCAGGCAGATAGTGACGGATAAAATCCCCCTTCTCATCGAAGCGCTCGCCCTGCGTGGTCGGGTTAAAGATGCGGAAATAGGGCGCCGCGTCCGTGCCGGTCGAGGCCGCCCACTGCCAGCCGCCGTTGTTCGCAGCCAGGTCACCATCAATCAGCTGCTGCATGAAATAGCGTTCACCTTCACGCCAGTCGATCAGCAGATCTTTGACCAGGAAACTGGCGGTGATCATCCGTAAGCGGTTGTGCATCCAGCCCAGCGCCTTCATCTGACGCATTGCGGCATCGACAATCGGATAGCCGGTTTTACCCGCTTTCCAGGCGTCGAAATGTGCGTCGTTACGCTGCCATTCAACATTACGCGTCCAGTCGATAAACGGCTTGTGTCGGCACAACGCCGGCCAGGCAACCAGCAGATGACGGTAGAATTCACGCCAGATCAGCTCGTTCAGCCAGGTGAACGCGCGGCTGTTGTCCAGCGCATCGGGATGTTCATGCAGCACGCGATGCAGGCACTGACGTGGCGACAGTACGCCGGTCGCCAGATAAACCGACAGACGGCTGGTGGCGTCCAGCGCCGGAAGGTCGCGCTTAGCGGGATAGTCGATAACCGGTTGCGTGGCGAAATGGCGCAACCGCTTCAGCGCCGCCGCTTCGCCTGGCGGAAACAGATCCTGATCAAAGTCTTCGGTTGGATAGTCAAAGGCGGGAATCGGGGAGGCTTTCAGCGGTGCGCCTTCGCGCGCTTTCGGCGCAGGCACGCACTCAGGCAGCCCCTGCTGCAAGCGGCGGACAAAGGCTTTGCTGAACGGGGTAAATACCTTATACATCGAGCGATCGCCGCTCTGCACACTGCCGGGCGGCAGCAACAGGCTGTCATCAAAGCCCTGGCAAATCACGCCCGCGTCGTCGAGACGCTTTTCAGCCTCCGCATCGCGCTGGCGTTCATTAACTTCATACTGGTAATTGTAGAAGAGCTGATCGACCTGCTGCTTAGCGCAGAACTGCAGCAGCGCATCAATACTGTCGCTGAAGGCGTGACACGCCTGATAGTGCAGTTCAATGCCCCGCTCTGCCAGCGCACGCTGCACCTGCAACAGACTGGCGTGGATAAACGCCGCCTGCTTCGGTGACATATCATGCTGCTGCCACTGTGCTGGCGTGGCAAGGTAGAGCGCAATCACTTTTGCATCGCTGTCGCGGCAGGCGGCGTGCAGCGCCAGATTGTCGTTGACGCGTAAATCGTTACGCAGCCAGACCAGATGGGTGGTCATACTCCTCCTGTATTACTGTCCGTAGCGTAAGCACAAGGCTTCGGGATAGGGATCGAAATAGCGTTGCTGGGCCAGCCACGGGTGCGGGTACTCCGCCATGTAGTGTTTGAGAATGGTAATCGGCACCAGCAGCGGTTGTGTGCCCTGACGATAGCGGTCAATCAGCGTTGCCAGTTCCTGGCGCTGCGGTGAACTCAGGTGCGTGCGGAAGTAGCCCTGCACATGCATCAGCACATTGGTGTGATTGCGACGTGAGGCGGGACGTGACATCAGTTCCATCATGCGATTGCGGTACTCAAAGGCAAAGGCGTCCAGCGACTCCCACTGGCTCATGGAGGCGACAAAGGGTCCCAGCTCGCGGTATTTCTCCTGCGAATGCGCCAGCATCATCAGCTTGTAACGGCTGTGGAAGGCGATCAGTCCCTGCCGGGTCAGACCGCTTTCCCACATCTGATTAAATTCATGCAGCGCGCAGACACGACCGATAAAGTTCTCACGCAGGGCGGGATCGTGCAGACGACCATCTTCTTCCAGCGGCAGCCAGGGCATCTCGCGCTGCAGGAATTCAGTAAAAATACCGGTGCCTGCTTTGCGGTTATTGTTGTTATCGGGCTCATAGACCCGCACCCGCTCCATGCCACAACTGGGTGATTTGGCGCAGAGGATATAGCCACAGAGGTGATGCAGGGATTTTACCCGCTCAGCAGACCAGTCACGCATCTGCGTCGTAACCTCTTCTCCGCCATCTTTGCTGAAGCAGAGATGCAGCTCATCATCGCCCTGCTTCACCAGACGCAATGCCGGGCGCGGCGTTGGCAGACCAATCGCCATCTCAGGGCAGATGGGCTCAAAACGGACAAATGGGGTGAGATCGTCGGTCGCAAAAGTAAGACGCTTATGCCCACCATCAAATCTGACGCGGTCGCCGAGCAGGCATGCACTGATTCCAACGGGGATTTTTTTGCTCATACTTGTACAACCTCCGAAATCTTGTAGAGGTTTAAGTGTAGCGTAAAATGGTCAGGAATAAAGGGTTAAAACGGGATTCCGGATCGCTTATTCTCAGAAAAAACGCAAAAAAAAGCCCGGTCAGTTGACCAGGCCTGTTTTGCGGCAGGGGAAATCACCAGAACGCGCCACCACCCGCTTCAGCCTGCGCCAGCCAGACCGGCTTGGCGCTGGTCTTACACCAGACGCGGTGCAGATAGCTGTAGAAACGTGCCCGATCCTGTCGAAACAGCATAACAGGAAGCGCCAGTACGCCGAGAAGAACCACCAGCGTACGTCGCGCAATAATTTTATAACGTGGATAAGCCCGATACATGGTTTCTCCTCCCGGTAAGTGAAATAGTGTGAATGTGATCTGTGTTCAACTTTACGCCAGGTTGTGTAATTTTACTACTCATCTGACCACTTATTTGCCGCTATTTTTGCTGTTTAAGAATTAACCTGTAATTAAGTTACAAAAAGGTTACCGCCTGGTTGCGTTAGCGTTGAAAGGGCCGACAGATTATGGTCGCGGACGCCAGCATAAAATGTTGATAAAGTAGCGCTTCGGTCCCCACTCAAGGCAGGTATTGCGTGACCACGGTTTTGATCGTTGAAGATGAAAAAGAGATCCGGCGCTTTGTCCGGCTGGCGCTGGAAAATGAAGCCCTTAAGGTGTTTGATGCCGATACACTGCAACGCGGACTGATTGAAGCGGCGACCCGCAAGCCGGACTTAGTGATCCTGGATCTGGGTCTGCCGGATGGAGATGGCACCGATTTCATTCGTGACCTGCGACAGTGGAGCGCCATACCGGTGATTGTGCTGTCAGCGCGCAGCGATGAGCAGGATAAGATCGCCGCACTGGATGCGGGGGCAGATGACTATCTGACTAAACCCTTTGGCATTGGCGAACTGCTGGCGCGCGTCCGGGTTGCGCTGCGTCGTCATAGTGGCCAGCAGCCGGATGCCAGGGTGACGTTCGCCGACGTCAGCGTCGATTTCGCCGCACGACGGGTACAGCGCGGCAGCAGCGAGATTCACCTTACCCCGATTGAATTTCGTCTGTTGAGTATTCTGCTTAACAATGCCGGCAAGGTGCTGACGCAGCGGCAGTTGCTGAGCCAGGTCTGGGGACCCAATGCGGTGGAGCACAGCCACTATCTGCGCATCTATATGGGACATCTGCGCCAGAAGCTGGAAGCCAATCCGACACAACCGGCTCATCTGCTGACGGAAACCGGGATCGGCTATCGCTTTATGCCATAAAAAAAGGCGCCAGAGGCGCCTTTCATGACTGCAAACAAACTCAAATCTGAGCAAATACTGACCGCAACGGATAAACCCCGAGGCGCAGGGAACAGGGTCAGAGGAGGAAAGCGTCCCGCGCCATGGATGGCGCGGGCCGAGCTGTCATGGATGACATCTTTTGCGTCTTTCCGATCTGATCCTGTTTCCTGTGCTGGCACGATCCAACAGCTAGCCGGGTTGGACTTTACCAGCAACCTTAATGGTACCGAGCGTATCTTTCATCTGCCCGACTAATCAGGCGTTTTTCAGCACTTCGCTGACAATCTCAACGGCTTCTTTCTCAATCTGCGCGCGGTGTTCAGCGCCCAGGAAGCTTTCACAGTAGATTTTGTAAGCGTCTTCGGTGCCTGAAGGACGGGCAGCAAACCAGCCATTCTCCGTCATCACTTTCAGACCGCCGATAGATGCACCATTGCCTGGCGCGGCAGTCAGACGAGCGGTGATAGGATCACCCGCCAGCGTATCAGCGCTGACCATCTCCGGTGACAGCTTCGACAGCGCGGCTTTCTGCGCTGAGGTGGCTGATGCCTGCAGACGGTTGTAGCTTGGTGCGCCAAAGCGTGCTGCCAGTTCGTCATAGTGCTGCTGCGGATTTTTACCGGTTACGGCAGTAATTTCAGCGGCCAGCAGACACATGATGATGCCATCTTTGTCCGTAGACCACGGCGTACCGTCGAAACGCAGGAATGAAGCGCCTGCGCTCTCTTCGCCACCGAAACCGAGGCTGCCGTCATACAGACCATCAACAAACCATTTGAAACCCACCGGCACTTCCACCAGCTTGCGACCAATGTCGTTGACCACACGGTCAATCATGGCGCTGGAGACCAGGGTTTTACCCACGGCAACATCCTTACCCCACTGTGGACGGTGCTGGAACAGATAGTTGATCGCCACCGCCAGATAGTGGTTTGGATTCATCAGACCCGCCGGAGTCACAATGCCGTGACGGTCATAATCGGGATCGTTGCCGAACGCCAGATCGAACTTGTCACGGTAAGCCAGCAGGCCTGCCATTGCGCTTTCAGACGAGCAGTCCATGCGGACCACGCCATCTTTATCCAGATGCATAAAGCGGAAGGTCTGATCGACCGCGTCATTCACCAGCGTCAGATCCAGCTTGTAGTGCTCAGCAATACGCTGCCAGTAAGCAATACCGGAACCACCCAGTGGATCCACACCCAGCTTCAGGCCCGCTTTCTGAATCGCCGGGAAGTCGATAATCTCTGCCAGACCTTCAACATAAGGCTGGATCAGATCTTTCTCGACCACATGACCGCTGGCCATCGCCTGCTCCAGCGGCAGACGTTTCACCTCTTTCAGGCCATCTTTGATCAGCTGATTGGCACGATCTTCAACCACTTTGGTGACGTTGGTATCAGCAGGTCCGCCGTTAGGTGGGTTGTACTTGATGCCGCCATCTTCCGGTGGGTTATGCGACGGCGTAATCACGATGCCGTCAGCCAGCGCGCCACCCGCTTTGTTGTGCTCAAGAATCGCATTCGAGATCGCAGGGGTCGGCGTATAGCCATTATCCTGCTGCACGATCACATCAACGCCGTTTGCCGCCAGCACTTCCAGAACAGACAGGATGGCGGGTTCAGACAGCGCATGGGTGTCTTTACCGACGTAGCAAGGCCCGGTGATACCATTCTTTTTACGCTCTTCGGCAATCGCCTGAGCGATCGCCAGAATGTGCATCTCGTTGAAGCTTTGACGCCCTGCACTGCCGCGATGGCCGGAAGTGCCAAATTTCACCGCATGTTCCGGGTTCGCCACATCGGGCTGCAGGACATAATATTGTGACGTTAATTGTGCAACGTTAATCAAATCGCTCTGCTGGGCGGGTTGCCCGGCACGTGGGTGATTGGCCATTGGCGCTGCTCCCTGACGCTTAAGTTTTAAATGGTGCCGCAAACTTTCTCGGTCAGTTCCGCAGGGAACTGCATCGAGAGCATGATGTGTTCGATCATGCTGCATTTACGACCAGTATTGGTGTTGGTGATCACCCAGTACGGCGTGCCGGGCACATGCTTCGGCTTAGTATGGGTGCCATTCTGCAACAGCGTATGCTCATCACCTGCAAAATAGACGCGGGTACGGCCCTGCAGAGATGCAGTAGCTTCAGCAAAGGCTGCGGTATCAAGACGATAGAGCGTTGACAAGATAAGCATAAAGCGATTCACCGCCCGCTTCTGCTCCGCATATTCATCGGAAAGCAGCAGCTCGCGCACCGCGCGGACACGATCCTGCGGGCGCGAACCCACAGACGCAGGCTGGGACTCTTTCGCTGCATCTTTTGAGGCTGGCTGTGCAGGCGAAGCGGGTGCAGTCTGACCGGCCGTGAACTTCAGCATACGACGCAGAATGTCGGATGCGCTTTCACCAATGTGTTGCGTGTGGCTGGCAATATAACGGTAGAGCTCTTCGTCAACTTCGATCGTTTTCATCTTATTCCGTACGGTTCTTTCTCATGACAGAACCACCTGTTTCCTGAAAAGCTCTGAGTATAGTCAGGCAATTCAAAGGGTGTGTGGGTTCTAACATCAGGATTATAAAGTTAAAGTCAGGCGGGTTGTTAGCAATCAAACGGTTTACGGGCAAAAGTCAGAATATGTCCTAATGCCGCCGGAACCGGCGCGCCTGAAAAGGTGAAACCATGATAACCTAAGCTCAGGTCTCAAACTTAAGAACTTTGCTATGATTTTGAACGCCCGTCTGCAAACTGAACAATCCCCTGCTGATTCTCTGCCCATCCTGCTTATTCACGGTCTGTTTGGCAGTCTCGATAACCTTGGCGTGCTGGCGCGCGGGCTGAAAGATGCCGGTCCGTTGCTGCAGGTAGATGTCCGCAACCACGGCCTTTCACCACGATCTGACGAGATGAACTACGCTGTAATGGCGCAGGATATGGTCGATACGCTGGATGCACATGGCATTGATCGCGTCGCGGTGATCGGACACTCGATGGGCGGTAAAATCGCCATGACCATGAGCGCGCTGGTGCCGGAACGCATTGAGCGCCTGGTGATGATCGATATCGCCCCGGTGGATTACCAGACGCGCCGTCATGACCAGATATTTGCCGGCATTCGTGCCGTCACCGATGCGGGCGCTTCATCCCGCAGCGAGGCGGCGAAGGTCATGCGAACGCTGATCGAGGAAGAAGGGGTGGTCCAGTTCCTGCTGAAATCCTTCCAGGAGGGGGAGTGGCGCTTCAACGTTCCGGTGCTGTGGGATAACTACACCACGATATCTGGCTGGCAGCCGGTTCCCGCCTGGAATCACCCGGCGCTGTTTATTCGCGGCGGCGACTCCAGCTACCTGGATAACAGCTATCGCGATGCGTTGCTGCAGCAGTTCCCGGCTGCTCAGGCGCATGTGATCGGTGGCGCAGGACACTGGGTTCATGCAGAGAAACCCGATGCCGTTTTGCGCAGTGTCCGTCGCTTTTTTGCGCTTTAAAAGCAAATAGATGGCGGCAAAGGTTTAGGATTGGCGTCCGGCGTAAGCGTGAAGTATGATGGCGCGCTAAAATTTTGCCGCGGGTCAGTTTTGCTGCGGCAATGGCCAATAATTTATAATCTGCGCGGTGAGTGTCTGGCGCCCGCCCCCATTCAGTTTTACTAAGCCATGGCAAAAGAACAGACTGACCGCACGACGCTCGATCTCTTTGCTGATGAGCGCCGCCCTGGTCGACCCAAAACCAGTCCGCTTTCGCGTGATGAACAGCTGCGCATTAACAAGCGCAATCAACTGAAACGTGACAAAGGACGCGGACTTCGTCGTGTCGAACTGAAAATGAACAGTGACGCCGTCGATGCACTCAATACGCTGGCAGAACAGCGCAATCTCAGCCGTAGCGAACTGATTGAACAGATGCTACTGGCACAGCTCAAACTGGATTAATGCGGGCAAATCGCACGCAGGAGCAAATGTCGGGGCTTTAACCGTTCACCGGTTTTCTCTCGTCTGCTATTATTCGCTGAAATGTGCTGCGGCACACATCTCATCATCAGGATTTAAGAGGTTATTTTACTCATGGCACTCGTAGGCATCTTCTTCGGCAGCGATACCGGCAATACCGAAAACATTGCAAAAATGATCCAGAAACAGCTGGGTACAGATGTTGCAGAAGTCCATGACATCGCAAAAAGCACAAAAGAAGATCTGGAAGCGTTTGATATCCTGCTGCTGGGTATTCCGACCTGGTACTACGGCGAAGCGCAGTGCGACTGGGATGACTTTTTCCCGACGCTGGAAGAGATCGATTTTAACGGCAAGCTGGTTGCGCTGTTTGGCTGTGGCGACCAGGAAGATTACGCAGAGTATTTCTGTGATGCCATGGGCACGATTCGCGACATTATCGAACCGCACGGTGCCGTGATTGTCGGACACTGGCCAACTGAAGGCTATCACTTCGAAGCTTCGAAAGGCCTGGCCGATGACACCCACTTCCTGGGCCTGGCCATTGACGAAGATCGGCAGCCTGAGCTGACCAGCCAGCGTGTTGACCAATGGGTTAAGCAGATTTTTGATGAACTGCAGCTGAAAGAGATCATCGAAGCCTGATCCTGCCCGACTCAATGTGAGCGCCAGCTCACATTGAGGCAATGAAAATGCCTATAGAAATAATAGCCACATTTTTTTAACTTTCTCCGTTTAATCTGTAGAATACCCGCATCGATCTTCCGCTTATTTTCTCAGGCGGCAAGACTAAGTGATGTGCTAACAGACCTCTGTCAGAATCTTCCCCGGCCCGGTGACGAATCCCCAATAGCCCATGATGATTCAGACACGCCCTCTGGTTTTCATTTCATCGCTTCAGTTCTATAATGAGACGCAAATGAGAATGAGCACAGATCGACATTCAAGGCGATAAGCCACAAAAGTGAATATTAGTAACAGGACAAAATCCGCATGACTGACAACAACACCGCATTAAAGAAGGCTGGCCTGAAAGTAACGCTGCCCAGACTGAAAATTCTGGAAGTGCTTCAGGAACCTGAGTGCCATCACGTCAGTGCGGAAGATTTGTATAAACGCCTGATCGACATTGGCGAAGAGATTGGCCTGGCGACCGTTTACCGTGTTCTGAACCAGTTTGATGATGCCGGTATTGTGACTCGTCACAACTTTGAAGGCGGCAAGTCTGTCTTCGAACTGACGCAGCAGCATCACCACGATCACCTGATCTGCCTGGATTGCGGCAAGGTTATCGAGTTCAGCGACGAATCGATTGAAACGCGTCAGCGTGAAATCGCGACCCGCCATGGCATCAAGCTGACCAACCACAGCCTCTATCTCTATGGACACTGTACGCTGGGCGATTGCCGTGAAGACGAAACGCTGCACGACCAGTAACGCTGGCGCGGCCTGAAATAAAAAAACCGGTGAATTCACCGGTTTTTTTTCGTCTGTTTTCTGCCCTCACCTCACGCGACCAGCGTCTCCTGCAGATAGCGCCAGCGTGGAATGGAGCTGCTGCAATCCAGAATGGCCAGCGAAATGCGGCTCTGGTTATTGCCGTTCATCATCTGCATTTCGCGATACTGTACGACGATCTCTTTTTCATGATGAGAGAGAATGACATGTTCACAGGTGGCAATGCGCATCCCTTCCCGCTGCCCTTGTAATTGCTGAAAAAGATCCTCGACCTCGTTCAGATTGTACTCTTTGCCCTTTGGGGTCACCATGCGAAATTCAGGATGAAAATAGGACATCAGCAGCTGGAAACTGTCATCAGATCCGGCTGGCTGATTAAAAATACGTTCAATGAGCTGATGTAAAACGACGACACTGTGTTTGGCTTCCTGGGCGAGAACTGTCATTTTTTTTCCTTATGTAACCCGCTTTGCAACCTCTGAGAGCGGATAGCCTACCTGAAAGCTGACAATTCACATCCTGAAATTGATTAATTTTTTTAAACTCAGATTACTCCCACAAGGCGGTATTGAACCGGTTGTGGTTAGTGCAGAATAAACGTCGGCGATGGTAAAAATCGGGGCAATAAAAAAGGGCGATAAATCACCCTTTTGTCATTTTATGAGGTCAGCCCCAAAAAATTTATTCGCCCGTTTTGGTCCAGGTATCACGAAGACCGACGGTGCGGTTAAACACCAGTTGCGTCGGTTTCGAGTAAACGCTGTCGGCGCAGAAATAACCTTCACGTTCAAACTGAAACGGTGTTGTTGGTTCCACATCGCGCAGGCTGGGTTCAACAAAGCCGTTTTTGATGGTCAGTGACTCAGGATTAATGACCGCCAGGAAATCCTCTGCAGCAGCCGGGTTTGGCACACTGAACAGACGGTCATACAGGCGGAACTCAGCTGGCTGCGCGTGATCCGCAGAAACCCAGTGAATCACGCCTTTGACTTTGCGGCCATCGGCTGGATCTTTGCTCAGCGTATCAACATCGCTGGTGCAGTAGATGCAGGTAATGTTGCCCGCTTCATCTTTGGCGACCCGCTCAGCACGAATCACATAGGCGTTACGCAGGCGGACTTCTTTGCCCAGCACCAGACGCTTATATTGTTTGTTCGCCTCTTCACGGAAATCCGCGCGATCGATCCAGATCTCGCGGCTGAACGGCACTTCACGCGTGCCCATCTCCGGTTTACCCGGATGATTTGGCATGGTGACGATTTCGCTATGGCCTGCTGGCAGGTTTTCGATCACCACTTTAAGCGGATCTAAAACCGCCATGGCGCGGGGCGCATTCTCGTTGAGATCATCGCGGATACAGGACTCCAGCGAGGCCATCTCCACGATGTTATCCTGCTTGGTCACGCCAATACGACGACAGAACTCACGGATAGAAGCGGCGGTGTAACCACGGCGACGCAGACCTGAAACGGTCAGCATGCGCGGATCGTCCCACCCTTCTACGTGCTTCTCGGTCACCAGCTGAGTGAGTTTACGTTTCGACATCACCGCATACTCCAGATTCAGGCGCGAGAATTCATACTGACGCGGATGAACCGGAATAGTGATGTTGTCCAGCACCCAGTCATAGAGACGGCGGTTGTCCTGAAACTCCAGCGTACAGAGCGAGTGCGTAATGCCTTCCAGCGCATCGGAGATGCAGTGGGTAAAGTCATACATCGGGTAGATGCACCACTTATTGCCGGTCTGGTGGTGTTCCGCGAACTTGATGCGGTAAAGCACCGGATCGCGCATCACGATGAAATTAGAGGCCATGTCGATTTTGGCGCGCAGACAGGCGGTGCCTTCGGCAAACTCACCGTTTCGCATCTTCTCAAACAGCGCCAGATTCTCTTCCACGCTGCGATCGCGATAAGGGCTGTTTTTACCCGGCTCTTTCAGGGTGCCGCGATATTCACGAATCTCATCCGGACTCAGTTCATCAACGTAGGCCAGTCCTTTGGAAATCAGCTCGATGGCATAGTTGTAGAGCTGATCGAAATAGTTTGATGAGTAACAGACCTCACCGCTCCACTCAAAACCCAGCCACTGAACGTCACGCTTGATGGATTCAACGAATTCCATATCCTCTTTAACCGGATTGGTATCGTCGAAACGCAGGTTGCATTGCCCCTGATAATCCTGGGCGATGCCAAAATTCAGACAGATCGATTTCGCATGACCAATATGCAGATAGCCATTGGGCTCCGGCGGAAAACGGGTATGCACGCTGCTGTGCTTACCGCTCGCCAAATCTTCGTCAATGATCTGACGAATAAAGTTAGTTGGGCGGGCTTCAGCCTCACTCATCTCAAAAATCCTCAATACGAATAACGGGTGATTTGTACCACGAAGTAACGGAGTATGATCCACAAAGCGTCTGAGGGAAACAACCGTTTGTTAAGCCTTTAAAACAAAAAAGGCAGGAATCGCTTCCTGCCTGTGGGGTTCTGTTGCGGGGATTAGCCTTTCACTTCATACAGCGGGGTTTCCCCTGCTATTACCTGACCCTGTGCCAGTAAAGTCAGACCGGCGAAATCGTCGCTGTTGCTGACCACGACCGGACTCACCATTGAGCGGGCATTGGCGTTAAGGAATTCAAGGTCCATCTCCAGTACTCGCTGACCGGCGACCACGCTGGCCCCCTCTTCAACCAGACGGGTAAAGCCTTTACCTTCCAGCGCCACGGTATCCAGCCCCATGTGCACCACAATCTCCACGCCATTGTCGGTTTCCAGACAGAAGGCATGATTGGTGTTAAAGATTTTCACCAGCGTACCGGCAATCGGTGCCACTACCCATTTGTCGCTGGGCTTGATCGCCAGACCGTCACCCACCGCTTTGCTCGCAAAGGCTTCATCCGGCACATCATCCAGCGCCACGACTTCACCGCTGACCGGCGCCAGCAGCGTGGCGATGACCTGCTTCTCACTGTTCAGCACCGCCTGCGGTTTAACATCCGGCTCGGCCGGCGCACTGCTGGTAGCCGCTGCAGCGACCGGACCTTTGGTCAGCACTTTTTTCATGGCCGAGGCGATGCTTTCTGCCTGGGTACCCACGATGATCTGCACGCTCTGTTTGTTAAGACGGATTACGCCGGACGCGCCAAGACGCTTAGCAACCGCCTCATTCACCTGCGCCGAGTCATTCACGTTAAGACGCAAACGGGTGATACAGGCATCGATACTGGTTAAGTTAGCTGAACCACCAATCGCCCCAATGTAGCGGCGCGCCAGTGACTCTGTGGCACTTTCACCGCTATCCGTTTTATCAACGTTAACGTCATAACCATCAGTTTCATCACCATCAACCGCCAGCTCGCGGCCCGGCGTCATCAGGTTGAATTTTTTGATGGTAAAGCGGAACACCACATAATAGATAACGAAGAAGACCAGACCCTGCGGGATCAGCATGTACCAGTGTGTCGCCAGCGGATTACGGGTCGACAGCACCATATCCACCAGCCCGGCGCTGAAACCAAATCCGGCAATCCAGTGCATGCTGGCAGCGATGAAGACAGAAATACCGGTCAGGACGGCGTGGATCAGATAAAGCACGGGTGCTACGAACATGAAGGAGAACTCCAGCGGTTCGGTAATACCCGTAAAGAAGGCAGCAAACGCCGCGGCCAGCATGATACTACCCACTTTGACGCGGTTCTCAGGACGCGCACAGTGGTAGATAGCCAGCGCAGCACCCGGCAGACCAAACATCATGATCGGGAAGAAGCCCGCCTGATAACGACCGGTGATGCCGACAGTTGCCGATCCGTCAGCCAGTGACTGTGCACCGCCAAGGAATTTAGGAATGTCATTAATGCCCGCAACATCGAACCAGAACACCGAGTTCAGGGCGTGATGCAGACCGACCGGAATCAGCAGGCGGTTAAAGAAGGCGTAGATACCGGCACCGGCAGAGCCGAGCTTCTGGATATGTTCACCAAAGTTAACCAGACCATTAAACACCACGGGCCAGATATACATCAGGATAAAAGCGACAAAGATCATCAGGAACGAAACGAGAATCGGCACCAGCCGGCGTCCGCTGAAGAAAGAGAGTGCCTTAGGCAGTTCAACGTGGCTGAAGCGGTTATAGACCTCTGCCGACAGAATACCGACAAGGATGCCGACAAACTGGTTTTCAATTTTGCCAAAGGCTGCTGGCACCTGATCCAAAGGAATTTTCTGAATCATCGACACTGCAGCTGGTGAGCAGAGCGTGGTGACCACCAGAAAGCCGACATAGCCAGTCAGGGCAGCGGCACCATCTTTATCTTTTGACATGCCGTAGGCTATACCGATCGCAAACAGCACCGACATGTGCTCAATGATTGCCGCACCCGACTTGATCAGCAATGCCGCCAGCGCATTACCTGCGCCCCAGCTGTCTGGATCGATCCAGTAGCCCACGCCCATTAATATCGCTGCTGCTGGCAGGGTTGCTACCGGCACCATCAGTGCGCGCCCCACCTTTTGTAAGTAACCTAACATATCCCCTTCCCCCTATGAGCCTGACTTGTCGCTTTGCGCTGCTTAATGTTGTTATGTCAGCTGCAAAGATCGTTAATACACTTCATATCACGCAGCGAAGTGTAATGATAAATTAATTCGCCTCGCAAATTAAAAGCCTGGTAAATGTGATTTTTATCACTAAAAAACATCGTTTCATACGGCAACATCTGGCTATGACCGTAAACTTATTTTATGATCCGAAATATTGAATTATGCGCTGGCCATGGCGACAATGAATCATCTGTTCAGATTGGTGACTCACGCAACGGCTTAGCCATCCCCTTTCTATTTTCAATTGAGGTGAAACATGAGACTGATTCCTTTAGCGACACCAACCCAGGTGGGAAAATGGGCCGCCCGACATATTGTTAATCGTATCAATGCGTTTAACCCGACGGCGGATAAACCTTTTGTCCTGGGTCTGCCAACCGGCGGTACGCCACTGGAAGCGTACAAACACCTGATTGATATGCACAAAGCGGGCCAGGTCAGTTTTAAAAACGTCGTGACGTTCAATATGGATGAATATGTTGGCCTGCCAAAGGAGCATCCTGAGAGCTATCACAGCTTCATGTATCGAAATTTCTTCGATCACGTTGATATTCAACCGGAAAATATCAACCTGCTGAATGGTAATGCCCCCGATATTGACGCAGAATGTCGTCAGTACGAAGAGAAAATTCGCGCGTTGGGTAAAATTCACCTGTTCATGGGCGGCGTCGGCAACGACGGTCATATCGCCTTTAACGAACCGGCTTCCTCTCTCGCTTCCCGTACCCGCATTAAAACCCTGACCCATGACACCCGCGTGGCGAACTCCCGCTTCTTTAACGGTGACGTTGATCAGGTGCCTAAATATGCGCTGACGGTCGGCGTCGGTACGCTGCTGGATGCAGAGGAAGTGATGATTCTGGTTACCGGCCATGTTAAAGCGCAGGCATTACAGGCGGCGGTTGAAGGCAACGTTAATCATATGTGGACTATCAGCTGCCTGCAGCTGCACGCGAAATCGGTGGTAGTGTGCGATGAGCCGGCCACCATGGAACTGAAAGTGAAAACCGTGAAATATTTCCGCGAAATGGAAGCGGAAAATATGAAAGGCGTGTAACAGAACATTGTCATGCCCTGCTGTTACGCTGAGTGACAGCAGGCCAGGACGGGAGAAGAGAGATGTACGCATTAGTTAACGGTCGAATCTACAGTGGCCATGAGGTTCTGGATAATCACGCGGTGGTAGTTGCCGATGGGCGTATAGCGCGCGTCTGTCCGCGTGAAGCACTCCCGGCGGATATTGAGCAGCGGGATATGGCAGGGGCAAATATTGCGCCAGGCTTTATCGATCTCCAGCTCAATGGCTGCGGTGGCGTGCAGTTCAATGACAGCCTTGAGGCGCTCAGCATTGAAACGCTGGAAACGATGCAGCGCGCCAATGAAAAGTCTGGCTGCACCAGCTTTTTACCGACGCTTATCACCAGCAGCGACGCCCTGATGAAACGGGCGATTGAAACCATGCGCGCCTACCTGCAGAAACATCAGAATCAGGCGCTGGGTCTGCATCTGGAAGGGCCCTGGCTGAGCAAAGCGAAAAAAGGCACCCACGATCCGGCGCTGATTCGCCTGCCGGATGCGGCAATGGTGCAGTACCTGTGCGACAACGCGGACGTCATCACCAAAGTCACGCTTGCCCCTGAAAATGCGGGTAGCCATGTGATTCGTCAATTGACTGATGCCGGGATTATTGTCTCAGCCGGTCACTCGAATGCGACCTATGAAGAAGCTAAAGCGGGCTTTTCTGCTGGTGTGAGTTTCGCGACGCACCTCTACAACGCCATGCCCACTTTTGCGGGACGTGAACCCGGGCTTATCGGTGCGCTGTTTGATTCGCCTGATGTATACTGCGGCATTATTGCGGACGGTTTACATGTACATTACGCTAACGTGCGCAATGCAAAACGCATTAAAGGCGACAAACTGGTGCTGGTCACGGATGCCACTGCACCGGCTGGCGCAGACATAAGCGAGTTTATTTTTGCAGGCAAAACAATCTATTATCGCGATGGGCTCTGTGTCGACGAAAACGGCACATTAAGTGGTTCTGCCCTGACGATGATTGAAGCGGTACAAAACAGCGTTGAGCATGCAGGGATCGCACTGGACGAAGCGTTGCGCATGGCAACACTCTACCCGGCACGGGCGATGGGCGTGGAAAGGCAGTCAGGCTCGATCGAAGCAGGAAAAATCGCGAACCTGACTGTGTTTACGCGCGACTTTAAAATCATAAAGACGTTTGTCAACGGAGACGACGTCCTGAGCGAGTAAGCACTGAATGACCACTGGCGGCCAGTCACAAATAGGAAATGTCGATCTTGTTAAGCAACTCAATAGCGCAGCGGTTTACCGGCTGATTGATCAACAGGGGCCGATATCGCGCATTCAGATTGCCGAACTTAGCCAGCTCGCGCCCGCCAGCGTCACCAAAATTACCCGTCAGTTGATTGAGCGCGGCCTGATCAAAGAGGTAGACCAGCAGGCGTCTACCGGTGGTCGCCGCGCCATCTCCATCATCACTGAAACCCGCCATTTCCATACCATCGGCGTCCGCCTCGGACGCAACGACGCCACCCTGACTCTGTTTGACCTCAGCGGTAAATCGCTGGCGCAGGAAGATTATGCGCTGCCGGAACGCACTCAGGAGACGCTGGAACATGCGCTGTTTAACGCCATCAGCAGCTTCATTGAGCAGCACCAGCGTAAAATTCGCGAGCTGATCGCGATTTCAGTGATCCTGCCAGGGCTGGTCGATCCGATTAACGGCGTGATCCGCTATATGCCACACATCTCTGTCAGCCGCTGGCCGCTGGTCGCCAGCCTGAAAAAACGTTTTAACGTTACCAGTTTTGTGGGTCATGATATTCGCAGCCTGGCGCTGGCTGAGCACTATTTCGGTGCAAGCCGCGACTGTGCTGACTCGATTCTGGTGCGTTTACACCGTGGCACGGGCGCCGGCATTATTGCCAACGGCCATATTTTTCTCGGCAGCAACGGCAACGTTGGCGAGATCGGCCATATTCAGGTCGACCCGCTTGGCGAGCGCTGTCACTGCGGCAACTTTGGCTGCCTTGAAACCATTGCCGCCAACGGCGCCATTGAAAATCGGGTACGCCATCTGCTGAATCAGGGCTATCCCAGCGTACTGACGCTGGAGGCGTGCCAGATATCCCACATCTGCAAAGCGGCCAATCAGGGTGATGCACTGGCCTGCGAAGTGGTTGAGCACGTTGGCCGTTATCTTGGCAAAGCTATTGCGATTGCGATCAACCTGTTTAATCCGCAAAAAGTGGTGCTGGCGGGTGAGATCACTGAAGCAGAAAAAGTGCTGCTGCCCGCGATTGAGGGCTGCATTAATACTCAGGCATTAGAGGCCTTCCGTAAAAATCTGCCGGTCGTGCGTTCCACCCTGGATCATCGTTCCGCTATTGGCGCCTTTGCGCTCGCTAAACGTGCCATGCTTAACGGCATTCTGCTGCAACATCTTCTGGAAGACTAAGCTAACCCGCTGCTGTGGCGGGCCATATCGGATCTGACTATGACCATTAAAAGCGTAATTTGTGATATCGATGGCGTGCTGATGCACGACAACACGGCCGTTCCCGGCGCACAGGAGTTTTTACAGCGCATTCTGGCCAAAGAGATGCCGCTGGTGGTGCTGACGAACTATCCCTCGCAAACCGAGCAGGATCTGGCAAACCGCTTTGCCTCGGCCGGTGTCGAGGTGCCCGACTCCGTTTTCTATACCTCCGCAATGGCAACCGCCGACTTCCTGCGCCGTCAGGAGGGCAAAAAGGCGTATGTGATTGGTGAGGGCGCACTGATTCATGAACTCTACAAAGCGGGCTTTACCATTACCGATGTGAATCCCGATTTTGTCATTGTCGGAGAGACGCGCTCGTTTAACTGGGACATGATGCATAAAGCGGCCTTCTTCGTGGCTAATGGCGCCCGCTTTATTGCCACCAACCCGGATACTCATGCGCGCGGTTTTATTCCTGCCTGTGGCGCACTCTGTGCGGGTATTGAGAAGATATCAGGCCGTCGCCCGTTTGTGGTCGGCAAGCCCAGCCCCTACATCATGCGCGCCGCGCTGAACAAAATGCAGGCCCACTCGGAAGAGACCGTGATTGTCGGTGACAATCTGCGAACCGATATTCTGGCCGGTTTTCAGGCGGGTCTGGAGACGGTGCTGGTGCTCTCCGGCGTCTCGACGCTGAGTGATATCGATGCCATGCCGTTCCGTCCGGACTGGATCTACCCTTCTGTGGCCGATATCGACCTGTTCTGATTCATTTCTCTTATGACGCATCCGGCTAATCTGTGATGCGTCACCTCTTTTTGCGCTATATATCCCACTTTTACTGCCTGATTTCTGCTCACAAAAGCTATTTTATTGCTGATCCATCAACGAAACGGCATTAAAATTATTGTTTATTCAATTTTATTGCCATGCAAGCAATCTTTTTATCAGTAAATCACGATTCCTCTTGCATTGAATGCACCAAATAGCGCATTTTCTTATGTATCACGCAGCATCAGGCTGCCGGACAAACGCAAAAGATAACATCGCCGTAAGGTGAGCTCAGGAGTCAGTTATGTGTTCAATTTTTGGTGTGCTGGATCTGAAAACCGATCCTGTTGAGCTGCGCAAAAAAGCGCTGGAATGTTCACGCTTAATGCGTCATCGCGGCCCGGACTGGTCAGGCGTCTATGCCGATGACCATGCTATTCTGGCGCATGAACGTCTCTCAATTGTTGACGTTAACAATGGCGCACAGCCGCTGTACAACGCCGATCACACCCACGTACTGGCAGTTAACGGCGAAATTTATAACCATCAGGCACTGCGCGCTGAACTCAGCGATCGCTACGCGTTTCAGACCGGTTCTGACTGTGAAGTGATTCTGGCGCTCTATCAGGAGAAAGGTGTCGATTTCCTCGATGAGCTGGAAGGCATGTTCGCCTTTATCCTCTATGACACCGTTAAAAAAACGTACCTGATTGGTCGCGACCACATCGGCATCATCCCGCTCTATATGGGTAACGATGAGCATGGCAACCTGTTTGTTGCTTCAGAAATGAAAGCGCTGGTGCCAGCCTGCCGTTCAATCAAAGAGTTCCCGCCGGGAAGCTACCTCTCCAGCACCGATGGCGATATCCGCCGTTACTGGCAGCGCGACTGGATGGAATATAAAAACGTTGAGCACAACACCACCGACGCCGCTGGCCTGAAACATGCGCTGGAAGAGTCCGTGAAAAGCCACCTGATGTCAGATGTGCCTTACGGCGTGCTGCTGTCAGGCGGTCTGGACTCTTCCATCATTTCAGCCGTGACAAAGCGTTACGCGGCGAAGCGGGTTGAAGATCAGGATAAAAGTGATGCGTGGTGGCCACAGCTGCACTCCTTCGCGGTAGGGCTGGAAGGTTCACCCGACTTAAAAGCGGCGAAATCGGTGGCGGAGCATCTGGGCACCGTACACCATGAAATTCATTTCACCGTGCAGGAAGGTCTGGATGCCATTCGCGATGTGATTTATCACATTGAAACCTATGACGTCACCACCATTCGTGCCTCTACGCCAATGTACTTAATGTCACGTAAAATTAAAGCGATGGGCATTAAGATGGTGCTGTCGGGCGAAGGCGCAGATGAAGTCTTCGGCGGCTATCTCTATTTCCATAAAGCGCCAAACGCCAAAGAGTTCCACGAAGAAAACGTACGTAAACTGCAGGCGCTGCATATGTTCGACTGCGCCCGTGCCAACAAAGCGATGTCCGCCTGGGGCGTTGAAGCCCGCGTACCGTTCCTGGATAAAAAATTCCTGGATGTGGCGATGCGAATCAACCCGGCCGATAAAATGTGTGGCAGCAACGGTAAAATGGAGAAGCACATTCTGCGTGAATGTTTCTCCTCTTACCTGCCGGAGAGCGTGGCGTGGCGTCAGAAAGAGCAGTTCTCGGATGGCGTAGGTTACAGCTGGATCGACTCACTGAAAGAAGTGGCTGCGAAGCAAATCAGCGATCAGCAGCTGGCTACCGCTCACTTCCGCTTCCCGTTCAACACGCCGGGTTCGAAAGAAGCCTATCTCTATCGTGAGATCTTTGAAGAGCTGTTCCCGTTGGCGAGCGCGGCAGAGTGTGTGCCTGGCGGTCCATCGGTCGCCTGTTCTTCTGCCAAAGCGATTGAATGGGATGAAGCGTTTAAAAACATGGACGATCCCTCTGGTCGTGCCGTGGGTGTGCATCAGTCAGCCTATAAATAAGCCGGCAGAAAGCAACCAGAATGGGCCCGTTGTGGCCCATTTTTTTTACGATTAGCGTTGTATTCACTGAAAAATTGCCGAATAAACATCCAGGCTGGTTATAAGCCAGTCAAACAGCGATTATCTGGCAAAAAACGGTAAAAAAATTGTTGACGCTGTCTGGTCAACTCCGCATAATGCGCCCCGCAACGCCGATGAAGGTAACGCGAAAAAAAGATGGCTACGTAGCTCAGCTGGTTAGAGCACAGCACTCATAATGCTGGGGTCACAGGTTCGATTCCCGTCGTAGCCACCATCTTTTTTTGCGGGAGTGGCGAAATTGGTAGACGCACCAGATTTAGGTTCTGGCGCCGCAAGGTGTGCGAGTTCAAGTCTCGCCTCCCGCACCATTTCATTATTCGGCAGCGTGGATGGGATATCGCCAAGCGGTAAGGCACCGGTTTTTGATACCGGCATTCCCTGGTTCGAATCCAGGTATCCCAGCCAATTTCGATGATTCTCGAGGCTGAGAACGGACGAATGGGATATCGCCAAGCGGTAAGGCACCGGTTTTTGATACCGGCATTCCCTGGTTCGAATCCAGGTATCCCAGCCATCATTGAAATGCAGTACAATTTGGCTACGTAGCTCAGCTGGTTAGAGCACAGCACTCATAATGCTGGGGTCACAGGTTCGATTCCCGTCGTAGCCACCATATAATTGGGGTGTCGCCAAGCGGTAAGGCACTGGTTTCTGATACCAGCATTCCGGGGTTCGAATCCCTGCACCCCAGCCATACAAAAGACAATTTGAAAAACACCATTATTGGGGTGTCGCCAAGCGGTAAGGCACTGGTTTCTGATACCAGCATTCCGGGGTTCGAATCCCTGCACCCCAGCCAAATTGCACAACCTGGCCCGCTTTTGCGGGCTTTGTTGTTTTTGTCGTTCCCCTTCCTGATTTCCTGATTGCAGGCCCGCCGTATGGCGAGCCAACATGCGCAATCTGCTATAACCCCAGCGCGTAGCGCAATACCTGCCGCTTCAGTACCCCGGAATGTTCGGCGGCAATCAATCCGAGATTACGTGCAAACCGCAGCGGTGCCAGCTGATTGCTGAAGGCAAAATAGAACAGATCCATACCGCCCTGCATCAGCATATTGTCTTTACGACGTTGCCGGTGATAGCGCTGCAATACGCGCTCGGATGCCCAATCTT
Organism: Pantoea sp. 18059; assembly: GCF_902706165.1. Lineage (NCBI taxonomy): Bacteria > Pseudomonadati > Pseudomonadota > Gammaproteobacteria > Enterobacterales > Erwiniaceae > Pantoea > Pantoea sp. 18059. The sequence continues at coordinate 148,300 of NZ_CACSJS010000007.1, read as the reverse complement.
CCGCCGCACCGCGTGCGCTGACCAGCACATTAATCAACGCATCAATATCGCGATAGCCCAGATTCACGCCCTGCCCGGCCAGCGGATTAATGGTATGCGCGGCATCACCGACCAGCGCCAGTCCTGGCAGGACATACCGTGAAGCGTGACGCCGTACCAGCGGGAAGCCGCCAGCCGCATGGGCTTTAAAACGTCCCAGCCGCGCCGGGAAGTGGCTGGCTATCTCTTTTTCCAGCTGGGCCATCGGCATCGCCTGTAGCTGGCGGACTCTTGCAGGCGCGTCATACCAGACCAGCGAGGCCCGGTTGCCATACAGCGGTAAAAAGGCGCGCGGTCCCTGAGGCGTAAAGTGCTGCCAGGTCGCATCGCCTGCCGGATGTTCGCAGGTCACGCTGATCAGTAAACAGGATTGCGCATAGCTCCAGCCATGAATACCGATCCCGGCCATCTGTCGCACCTGAGAGTTCGCGCCATCAGCCCCAACCACCAGGCGGGTGTGTAAGGCAACGTCGTCGTTGAGGTCGATGCGCCAGCCGCCATTTTCTGGCTGCAGGTTCTCCAGTGTGGCCGGGCAATAGCAGGTCACGCCCAGCGACTGCATCTCCTCCCATAGCGCCCGCTGAAGCACGCTGTTCTCGACCATAAAGCCCAGCTCGGGCAGCCCCAGCGAGGCCGCATCAAAACTCACCTGCGCCGTCTGCCACTCCCAGGTTTCCAGCCTGCGATAGGGCGCGCTGCGCATCGCCTCTACCCGTGGCCAGACGTTGAGCTGCTTCAGCAACCCCACCGAGGATGACCCAATCGCCGAAATTCGCAGATCGGGATCGCTGTCGGCATCAAAAGGCGCGGGTTCGGCACGCTCAATGACCGCAACGCGAAAATGTTGCTGCGTCAGTCCACAGGCCAGCGCCGCACCGACCATGCCACCGCCAACAATCACTACATCAAACTGATTATCCTGCATTGCTTATGTCCCTCTCTTATTCCCGCCAGCCTGCGCAACACGGGTCTGAATAAAGCAAAGTGTACCGGAAAACCGGATTGCTGGCAGAAAAGCCCTGAGGCTGGTCACAACAGCATCAAAGCATTACAATACGCGCCCCGCACTTCACTGCACTGAATCAATGGTTAGCGCGATGACAAAAAAACTGCATATCAAAACCTGGGGATGTCAGATGAATGAGTATGATTCATCCAAGATGTCTGATCTGCTGAACAGTACGCACGGCTATACGCTGACCGAGGTTCCTGAAGAGGCGGATATTCTGCTGCTTAACACCTGTTCTATTCGTGAGAAAGCGCAGGAGAAGGTATTCCACCTGCTGGGACGCTGGAGAAAACTCAAAGAGCGCAACCCGGATGTGATTATCGGCGTGGGCGGCTGCGTGGCGTCGCAGGAAGGGGATCATATCCGCCAGCGTGCGCCCTGCGTGGATATCGTTTTTGGTCCGCAGACACTGCACCGCCTGCCAGAGATGATCAACACCGTGCGCGGCACCAAAAGCCCGGTGGTCGACATCAGCTTCCCGGAAATCGAGAAATTTGATCGCCTGCCGGAACCGCGCGCAGACGGCCCGACTGCCTTTGTCTCCATCATGGAAGGCTGCAACAAATATTGTACTTTCTGCGTGGTGCCTTACACCCGTGGCGAGGAAGTGAGCCGTCCCAGCGATGACATTCTGCTGGAGATCGCTCAGCTGGCGGCGCAGGGCGTGCGTGAAGTTAACCTGCTTGGCCAGAACGTTAACGCCTATCGTGGTGCCACCTTTGATGGTGAAATCTGTACCTTCGCTGAGCTGCTGCGCCTGGTCGCCGCCATCGACGGTATCGACCGCATTCGCTTCACCACCAGCCACCCGATTGAGTTCACCGATGACATCATTGAGGTCTACCGCGATACGCCGGAACTGGTGAGCTTCCTGCACCTGCCGGTTCAGAGTGGATCAGACCGTATTCTGACGCTGATGAAGCGTGCTCATACCGCGCTGGAGTATAAGGCGATTATCCGCAAGCTGCGCGCGGCGCGCCCGGATATTGAGATCAGCTCTGACTTCATCATTGGTTTCCCCGGCGAAACTCAGCAGGATTTCGAGCAGACCATGAAGCTTATCGCCGAGATCAATTTCGACGTCAGCTTCAGCTTTATCTACTCTGCCCGTCCCGGCACGCCCGCCGCTGACCTGCCGGATGATGTCAGCGAAGAGGAGAAAAAGCAGCGTCTGTGGATCCTGCAGGACCGCATTAACCAGCAGGCGCAGGCGATCAGTCGCCGCATGGTAGGCACAGTGCAGCGTATTCTGGTGGAAGGCATCTCCCGCAAGAACGTGATGGAAGTCTCTGGCCGCACCGAAAATAACCGCGTGGTAAATTTCGAAGGCTCGCCTGAAATGATCGGCCGCTTTGTGGATGTTGAGATTGTTGATGTCTACACCAACTCGCTGCGCGGCAAACTGGTGCGTACTGAAGAAGAGATGGGGCTGCGCATGGCGGAAAGCCCGGCGTCTGTGATCGCCCGTACCCGTAAAGAAAATGAAATCGGCGTGAGTCTGTTCCAGCCGTGATGCCCGCTTTACTGTGCGGCAGCGCGCATCGCGTTGTCGCCAATTTCACTTTGCACCACTTGCTTTCTGAAAGTGTCGCCCAAATATCTCTCCATAAGCTTGCGCCCAGGCGTTACGGCATAAATAATTTCGTTATGGTGCATCCGGTTAAGCTTAACGGTGCGTCAGACACATCCCATAACTGGCCCTGAGTGACCCAAAGGATTCGTTTGAATATCGAAACTCGTGAAATCGCCCTTGAACCGGCTGATAACCGTCGTCTGATGAGCCTGTGTGGGCCTTTCGACGATAATGTAAAACAGCTTGAACGTCGTCTGGGCATTGAGATCAATCGTCGCGACAACGTTTTTAAGCTGTCAGGACGTCCACTTTGCGTGAATGCCGCAGCAGATATTCTGAAAACCCTCTATGTCGATACTGCGCCTGTGCGTGGCGACATCCCGGATATCGAGCCTGATCAGATTCACCTGGCGATCAAAGAGAGCCGGGTACTGGAGCAAACCGCTGAGAGCGTGCCGGAGTACGGTAAAGCGGTCAATATCAAGACCAAACGCGGTGTGATCAAGCCGCGCACCCCAAACCAGGCCCAGTACATCGCTAATGTGCTCGACCACGATATCACCTTTGGTGTCGGTCCGGCTGGTACCGGTAAAACCTATCTGGCGGTAGCCGCGGCAGTGGATGCGCTGGAGCGTCAGGAGATTCGCCGCATCATGCTGACCCGCCCTGCCGTCGAAGCGGGTGAAAAGCTGGGCTTTCTGCCAGGCGATCTGAGCCAGAAAGTCGACCCTTATCTGCGTCCGCTCTACGATGCGCTGTTCGAAATGCTCGGCTTCGAGCGGGTGGAAAAGCTGATGGAGCGCAACGTCATTGAAGTCGCCCCGCTGGCCTACATGCGTGGTCGTACCCTGAACGATGCGTTTATCATTCTTGATGAGAGCCAGAACACCACCATCGAGCAGATGAAAATGTTCCTGACGCGTATCGGCTTTAACTCTAAAGCGGTGATTACCGGCGACGTTACCCAGATTGACCTGCCGCGTCACGTTAAGTCAGGCCTGCGTCATGCCATTGAGGTGCTGGCGGACGTTGAAGAGATCAGCTTCAACTTCTTCCACAGCGAAGATGTGGTGCGCCATCCGGTGGTTGCCCGCATTGTCACCGCCTATGAAGCCTGGGAAGCGGCCGATCAGACCCGTCGTGACCAGCAGGCCGAAGAGCGTAAACGTGAAGCACTGGCTGCACAGAGCGCCACGCAGGAGAGCAAATGAGCGAGGTGATTCTCGACCTGCAGGTCGCCTGTGACAGCACCGCTGACCTGCCTGATGAAAGCCAGTTTCATCGCTGGCTGTCAGCGGCTGTCACCCCTTTTCAGCCGGAAAGCGAAGTTACGGTGCGTCTGGTTGATGAAGCTGAGAGTCATGAGCTTAATCTGACTTATCGCGGCAAAGACAAGCCGACCAACGTCCTCTCTTTCCCGTTTGAAGCACCGCCAGGCATTGAGCTGCCGCTGCTGGGCGATCTGATCATCTGCCGCCAGGTCGTTGAGCAGGAAGCCGCTGAACAGGGTAAAAGCGCTGAAGCCCACTGGGCACATATGGTGGTACACGGCACGCTGCATCTGCTGGGTTACGACCATATTGAAGACGACGAAGCGGACGAGATGGAAGGGCTGGAGACCGAGATAATGCTTGCTCTTGGGTATCCTGATCCGTACATTTCGGAGAAAGAAGACGCCTGAATCCTGAATTCAGTCAATCCTGCTGTCAGTACAGGCTACTGACAGCACCCATTCCTCACCAGAGAGATCTTTAAAAACCGCCATGAGCGACGACCATTCTCAAAACAGCGATGCACCCAGTAGTAAAAAGGGATTTTTCTCCCTGTTGATCAACCAACTCTTTCACGGTGAACCAAAAAGCCGTGATGAGCTACTGGAGCTGATCCGCGACTCGAATAACAAAGAGCTGATTGACCAGGACACCCGCGACATGCTCGAAGGGGTACTGGATATTGCGGAGCAGCGCGTGCGTGACATCATGATCCCGCGCTCGCAAATGATCACCCTGAAACGTAATCAGAGCCTCGAAGAGTGTCTGGATGTCATCATCGAATCCGCCCATTCTCGTTTCCCGGTGATCAGCGAAGATAAAGATCATGTGGAAGGGATTCTGATGGCGAAAGATCTGCTGCCGTTTATGAGCAGCGAATCTGAGCCTTTCAGCATTGAGAAAGTGCTGCGTCCTGCGGTGGTTGTGCCTGAAAGTAAGCGTGTCGACCGGATGCTGAAAGAGTTCCGCTCCCAGCGTTACCATATGGCGATCGTCATTGATGAGTTTGGCGGTGTCTCCGGTCTGGTGACCATTGAAGACATCCTGGAGCTGATCGTCGGTGAAATTGAAGATGAGTATGACGACGAAGAAGATCGTGATATCCGTCAGCTCAACCGTCACACCTTTACGGTGCGGGCACTGACCGCCATTGAAGATTTCAACGAGGTGTTTGGCACCCAGTTCAGCGACGATGAAGTCGACACCATCGGTGGTCTGGTGATGCAGGGCTTCGGTCATCTGCCCGCTCGCGGTGAAAGCATCGAGATTGAGGGTTACCAGTTCAAGGTGGCGATGGCTGACAGCCGCCGCATCATCCAGGTTCACGTGACTATTCCGGAAAATTCGCCACAACCTCAACTGGAAGACGAATAAGTCTATGGCTTTAGCCTCACTCTACCCGCGTCAGCGGGTTCGCCTGCTGCTGGCTTTAATAACGGGTGCACTTGGCACCCTCGCCTTTTCTCCCTACGATTTCTGGCCCGCCGCACTGCTCTCGCTGTGCGGCTTACAGCTGCTGACTCTTAACCGCTCCAGCCCGCAGGCCAGCGCCATTGGGTTTGTCTGGGGTTTAGGTCTGTTCGGCAGTGGCATCAACTGGGTTTATGTCAGTGTCGCCACCTTTGGCGGCATGCCTGGCCCGGTCAATGTCTTTATCGTGGCGCTGCTGGCGGCTTATCTGGCGATCTACCCGGCGCTGTTTGCCGGCGTACTGAATCGCATCTGGCCGCGAACGACGCTGTGGCGACTGGCGCTGGCGGCACCGGCATTGTGGCAGATCACCGAGTTCCTGCGCGGCTGGGTGCTGACCGGCTTTCCGTGGCTGCAGTTTGGTTACAGCCAGATCGATGGCCCGTTAAAAGGCCTGGCCCCGCTGGCGGGCGTAGAGACGCTGACCTTCCTGCTGATGGTGGTGGCTGGCCTGCTGGCTTATGCCCTGCAACAGCGCAACGTCAGAAGTCTGGTAGCAGCGCTGCTGCTGCTGGCATTGCCATGGCCATTGCGCTACATCCAGTGGGTTCAGCCGATGCCCGAGCGGGCCGTCGAGGTGGCGCTGGTACAGGGAAACATCCCGCAATCGATGAAATGGGATCCGCAGCAGTTGCTCACTACCCTGCGCATTTACAACGGTCTGAGTCAGCCGCTGATGGGCAAAGCGCCGATTATTATCTGGCCTGAATCGGCAATTACCGATCTGGAGAGTAATCAGCAGCCGTTCCTGCGTTCGCTGGATGACGAACTGCGTGAGCGCGGCAGCTCGCTGATCACCGGCATTGTGGACTCCCGGCTGGAGCAGAACCGATATCACGATTACAACACCGTGATCGTGCTGGGCGGTAAAGCGCCGTACAACTACTTCAGCGGCAATCGTTACCAGAAGAATCACCTGGTGCCGTTTGGCGAATTTGTGCCGCTGGCCGATCTGCTGCGTCCGCTGGCCCCGTTCTTCGATCTGCCGATGTCGGCCTTCAGTCGTGGCAACTACCTCCAGCCGCAACTTAGCGTGGCGGGCTATAACCTGACCAGCGCCATCTGTTATGAGATCGTGCTGGGTGAACAGGTGCGGGCCAACTTCCATCCCGACACCAACTTCCTGTTGACCGTTTCGAACGATGCCTGGTTTGGTCACTCTATCGGCCCATGGCAGCACTTCCAGATGGCGAGGATGCGTGCGCTGGAACTGGGACGTCCGCTGTTGCGCAGCACCAATAACGGTGTGACGGCGGTGGTCAATGCCAGTGGTGATGTGGAAGCCATGCTGCCGCAGTTTACCCGCGATGTGCTGACCAGCAAGGTTACGCCAACGCAGGGAGAAACCCCGTATGCGCGGGCTGGCCTCTGGCCAGTGTGGTCACTGACGCTGCTGGCGGCGGTGATAGCACTCCTGCGCCGTCGTCGATAACCTCCCCTCCTGTGCTCACTGAAGGCGAAGCACGTGCTTCGCCTTTTTCATGGTGACTCTCCGGTTTTTTTCACTCCCCACGCCGCACACTCTGCTGTCTTTCTAACCTATAACCTCTTTCTGGCACGATGATTGCAAAATGTTTCACTGCTTTTCGCAAACAGGCTGATTGCAGGCGCAGATGCCGGGCGGGTTGCACCAAAACAATTGACGCTGCTGCACCATTAACGCGCAGGGTGAAAAAATTGCCTTTTTTTGGTGCGTATCACCTCGCAAAAAAGAAACTTTTTTGTTTCATTGCGTTAACAATCCGCTATGTTAATGACTCTTCTGCGCCCGTTTAAACCGCAGAATGAGCAGAAACGCAGCAGAAAACAGACACAACATCATAATCAGCGCAGGTTATATCCTGTGCCTTTTTCATACGAAGGAGTTGGAACATGCAACTACGCAAAGTGGCATTATCTCTTCTGCTGATCAGCGCAGCGGCGGGAGCGGCCCAGGCGGAAGATCTCAGCGGCACCCTGAAGAAGATCAATGACAATGGCGTCATTGTGGTCGGGCATCGCGAATCATCAGTTCCCTTTTCTTATTATGACAACCAGCAAAAAGTCGTCGGCTACTCACAGGCTTACTCAAACGCCATCGTTGAAGCGATTAAAGCAAAGCTGAACAAGCCTGATCTGCAGGTCAAAATGATCCCGATCACCTCACAAAACCGTATTCCGCTGCTGCAAAACGGCACCTACGATTATGAGTGTGGCTCGACCACCAATAACCTTGAGCGCCAGAAACAGGCCGCCTTCTCAGACACTATTTTTGTTATCGGCACCCGTCTGCTGGTGAAGAAAGATGGCCCGATCAAAGATTTCGCTGACCTGAAAGGCAAAACCGTAGTGGTGACCTCAGGTACCACCTCTGAAGTGCTGCTGCACAAACTCAACGACGAACAGAAACTGGATCTGCGCATCATCAGCGCAAAAGATCACGGTGACTCCTTCCGTACGCTGGAAACCGGTCGTGCCGTGGCCTTTATGATGGATGATGCCCTGCTGGCAGGCGAACGCGCCAAAGCCAAAAAGCCGGACAACTGGGAAATTCTGGGCACGCCACAGTCAAAAGAAGCCTATGGCTGCATGCTGCGTAAAGATGATCCGCAGTTCAAAGCGCTGGTGGATGAAACCATTGCTAAAGCCCAGACCTCTGGCCAGGCAGAAAAATGGTTCGACACCTGGTTCAAACAGCCGATTCCACCAAAGAACCTGAACATGAACTTTGAGCTCTCTGATGACATGAAAGCGCTGTTCAAAACACCAAATGATAAAGCACTGAATTAACAACAAAATACCCAATGGATTTCAGATTGCATTGAGGCAGCAGAAAAATGACTCCCGATGAGCCTGCTCCGGTAAGTGATTCGGGTGAGTGAATGTAGCCAACAGAAATGCAGCCTGAAAGACGACGGGTATAACAAGGGCGGCCTGGCTGCCCTCTCGATTGCTGAAACCGCGGCATGGACAGACAGACTGACACGGGTCGTTCCCCTGAGTCAGGAAATAAAACGCCGTTCATCAATCTTCAGGGTAGCTTAGCTACCCTTTTTTTCCGGAGCTCGTTATGGGTATCGATTGGAACTGGGGCATATTCCTCGAACAGGCCCCGTTCGGTAACACGACCTACCTCGGCTGGCTGTGGTCCGGTTTTCAGGTGACAATTGCCGTCTCCTGCTGCGCCTGGATTATCGCCTTCTGCGTGGGTTCATTTTTCGGCATTCTACGCACCGTGCCTAATCGCCTGCTGTCGACCATTGGCACCTGCTATGTCGAACTGTTTCGTAACATCCCACTGATCGTCCAGTTCTTCTTCTGGTATCTGGTGGCGCCCGAGCTGGTGGGCGAAAAGCTTGGCATGTGGTTTAAGTCTGAGCTGGATCCCAACATTCAGTTCTTCCTCTCCTCGATGATCTGTCTTGGCCTGTTTACCGCCGCCCGCGTCTGCGAGCAGGTGCGCGCAGCGATTCAGTCACTGCCGAGTGGACAGAAGAATGCCGGTCTGGCGATGGGCTTAACCCTGCCGCAGACCTATCGCTATGTGCTGCTGCCGAATGCGTATCGCGTGATTGTGCCGCCGATGACCTCGGAAATGCTGAACCTGGTGAAGAACTCCGCTATCGCCTCCACCATTGGTCTGGTCGATATGGCGGCGCAGGCGGGCAAACTGCTCGACTATTCTGCCCACGCCTATGAATCCTTTACCGCTATTACGCTGGCCTACGTTGCGATTAACCTGGTGATTATGTTGTTGATGAGTCTGGTCGAGCGCAAAGTCCGGCTGCCAGGCAATGCGGGAGGCAAGTAATGTACGAGTTTGACTGGAGTTCGATTACACCCAGCCTGCCCTATCTGCTTAATGGCTTAGTGATCACCTTTAAGATCACGATTACCGCCGTGGTCTTCGGCATCCTGTGGGGCACTCTGCTTGCGGTGATGCGCCTGTCGACGTTTAAGCCCATCAGCTGGTTCGCTAAAATTTACGTCAACCTGTTCCGCTCGGTGCCGCTGGTTATGGTGCTGCTGTGGTTCTATCTGGTCGTGCCGAGTTTTCTGCAGCAGGTGCTGGGGCTGTCGCCCAAAACGGATATCCGACTGATTTCAGCCATGGTCGCCTTTTCGCTGTTCGAAGCGGCGTACTACTCTGAAATTATTCGCGCCGGCATCATCAGTATCTCGCGTGGACAGGGCAGTGCGGCTCTGGCGCTGGGCATGACGCAGTGGCAGGCAATGCGACTGATCATCCTGCCACAGGCGTTTCGCGCCATGGTTCCGCTGTTACTGACGCAGGGTATCGTGCTGTTCCAGGATACCTCGCTGGTTTATGTCTTAAGCCTGGCGGACTTCTTCCGTACCGCGTCCACCATTGGTGAGCGTGATGGCACCCAGGTTGAAATGGTTCTGTTTGCAGGTCTGGTCTACTTCGTTATCAGCCTGAGCGCATCGCTGTTGGTCAGCTATCTAAAAAGAAAAAGGACGGTTTAAATGATTAGCCTGAAAAATGTTTCTAAGTGGTATGGTCACTTTCAGGTGCTGGCCGACTGCTCAACCGACGTCAAAACCGGTGAAGTGGTGGTGGTGTGCGGCCCGTCCGGCTCCGGTAAATCAACGCTGATCAAAACGGTGAACGGCCTTGAGCCGATTCAGCAGGGCGTGATTGCGGTGAACGGCACCGAGGTGAATAACAAAAAGACTAATCTTGCGCAGCTTCGCAGCCAGGTCGGGATGGTGTTCCAGCACTTCGAGCTGTTTCCGCATCTGAGCATTATCAACAACCTGGTTCTGGCGCAGGTGAAAGTGCTGAAGCGCGACAAAGCGGCAGCCCGCGATAAAGGGCTGAAGCTGCTGAAGCGTGTGGGTCTTTCCGCCCATGCTGAGAAGTTTCCCGGCCAGCTCTCAGGTGGTCAGCAGCAGCGTGTGGCGATTGCGCGAGCGCTCTGCATGGACCCTATCGCGATGCTGTTTGATGAACCCACCTCCGCGCTGGATCCGGAAATGATCAACGAAGTGCTGGATGTGATGGTTGAACTGGCACAGGAAGGGATGACGATGATGGTGGTGACCCATGAGATGGGCTTCGCCCGTAAGGTTGCCAATCGCGTGATCTTTATGGATGAAGGGAAAATTATCGAAGACACCAACAAAGATGACTTCTTTAATAATCCACAGTCTGAGCGCGCTAAAGATTTCCTCGCAAAAATCCTGCACTAAACCTGACGAACAGGCGGGTCACTCTGAGTGGCCCGCTTCATTTAGCTACGCCGCACTATCAGGGTTCAAACGGCTGACGCTGGAACTGGTCGTTGCCGCATTCCGGGCAACGTGACAGCGTTTCAGGCGTGTAGATTGCCCGGGTGAACTGGCATTTCTCACAGACCAGATTGCCCAGCCCCACCACTTCCCCGCTCTGATAAACCCCGTGATGATGCAGATCCTGGAAGACCTCTCGCCACTCCAGCTGACTTTTATCGGTGATATCCGCCAGCTCTTTCCAGACGCTCTCGCGGATGATGCGCATAAACAGTGAGTCCGCCAGCGGTTCTTCCACATCGGTGTAGCTGCGTGCAAACTCGCCCAGATCACGGCGCACTGAGCTGAGCGCCTGGTCAATCTCCTGTTCCGTCATATCATCACGCACCAGCAACTGGCTTCGTCGCCCGGCAATCAGCTCATCAAGGTTACGATCGCCCTGACGAAGACGTTCGGTCAATACGGCTAACGACTCGCGATATTCCTGAGCCACTTTATTCATTTTGTTCTCCTTTATGCAGACCCTCGCTGAACTAAGTTTAGTCGTAATGTTGCTTTTGCCGTGTCGTCTGTACAGTGAATTACAAAAGGGTGAAGGCTCTGACGCTTTCGGCAGAAATCGTGCCGGCAAAAGTGGGAAGTGTTGTTGATACGCGGCCTTATGGGTATGCTATGCGGATCTTAGAGCCAGAAAAATGTTTTTCATAAAGGACCACAGGCAGCCATGCAAGAGCAATACCGCCCGGAAGAAATTGAATCCCGTGTGCAGCAGCACTGGGATGAAAACGAAACGTTTAAAGTGACTGAGCAGGAAGGTAAAGAGAAATACTATTGCCTCTCCATGTTGCCCTATCCTTCTGGCCGCCTGCACATGGGCCACGTTCGTAACTACACCATCGGCGACGTAATCGCGCGTTATCAGCGTATGCTCGGCAAAAACGTACTACAGCCGATTGGCTGGGATGCTTTCGGCCTGCCTGCGGAAGGCGCTGCGGTGAAAAACAACACCGCTCCGGCGCCGTGGACTTACGACAACATCGCCTACATGAAAAACCAGCTCAAACTGCTGGGCTTTGGCTATGACTGGAGTCGTGAACTGGCAACCTGCCAGCCAGAGTACTATCGCTGGGAACAGTGGTTCTTTACCAAACTGTATGAAAAAGGCCTGGTCTATAAAAAGACCTCTGCCGTGAACTGGTGCCCGAACGATCAGACGGTGCTGGCGAACGAGCAGGTGATCGACGGCTGCTGCTGGCGCTGCGACACCAAAGTTGAGCGTAAAGAGATCCCGCAGTGGTTTATCAAAATCACCGATTATGCGGAGGAGCTGCTGAACGATCTGGATACGCTGGAAGAGTGGCCTGAGCAGGTCAAAACCATGCAGCGTAACTGGATTGGCCGCTCTGAAGGTGTCGAAATCACCTTCGATGTGGCTGACAGCGAAGAGAAGGTCACTGTCTACACCACCCGCCCGGATACCTTTATCGGCGCAACCTATGTTGCCGTTGCCGCAGGCCATCCGCTGGCGACCCAGGCGTCGGTCAATAATCCGGCGCTGGCTGACTTTATCGCTGAATGTCGCAATACCAAAGTGGCTGAAGCCGATATGGCGACCATGGAGAAGAAAGGCATGGCGACCGGCCTGTCTGTTGTTCATCCGCTGACCGGCGAGCTTATCCCGGTCTGGGTTGCCAACTTCGTACTGATGGAATATGGCACCGGCGCTGTGATGGCGGTTCCGGCGCACGATCAGCGCGACTGGGAGTTTGCCACTAAATATGATCTGCCGATTAAGCCGGTCATCCTGAATCTGGATGGTTCCATTCCTGATGTCAGCATTGCGGCGATGACTGACAAAGGTGCGCTGTTCAACTCAGGTGAGTTTAACGGCATGGATCACGCCACCGGTTTTAACGCCATCGCGGATTCGCTGGCGGCAAAAGGCGTGGGCGTGCGTAAAGTGAACTACCGCCTGCGCGACTGGGGTGTCTCCCGTCAGCGCTACTGGGGTGCCCCTATCCCGATGGTGACGCTGGAAGATGGCACCGTTATGCCTGCACCAGAAGACCAGCTGCCGGTGATCCTGCCGGAAGATGTGGTGATGGATGGCATTACCAGCCCAATCAAAGCGGATCCGGAGTGGGCTAAAACCACGGTAAACGGCCAGCCTGCCCTGCGTGAAACCGACACCTTTGACACCTTCATGGAGTCTTCCTGGTACTACGCGCGTTATACCTGCGCCAGCTACAAGGAAGGCATGCTGGATCCGGCAGCGGCAAACTACTGGCTGCCGGTCGATCAGTATGTGGGCGGTATTGAACACGCCATCATGCACCTGATGTATTTCCGCTTCTTCCACAAGCTGCTGCGTGACGCGGGCCTGGTGAACTCCAATGAGCCAGCCAAACGTCTGCTGTGCCAGGGCATGGTGCTGGCTGACGCCTTCTACTACCTTGGTGCCAACGGCGAGCGTAACTGGGTTTCACCGGTTGACGTTGAGGTTGAGCGGGATGAGAAAGGCCGCATTGTTAAAGCCACAGACACGCAGGGCCGCGAAGTGATCTACGCGGGCATGAGCAAAATGTCGAAGTCGAAAAACAACGGCATCGACCCACAGCTGATGGTTGAGCGTTACGGCGCGGATACCGTGCGTCTGTTTATGATGTTTGCTTCACCGGCGGATATGACGCTGGAGTGGCAGGAGTCGGGCGTTGAAGGGGCGAACCGCTTCCTGAAACGTGTCTGGAAGCTGGTCTTCGAGCACACACAGAAAGGTGCGACCGTGGCACTGGATGTGGAGAGCCTGAATGACGAGCAGAAATCGCTGCGTCGCGATCTGCACAAAACCATCGCCAAAGTGGCAGATGATATTGGCCGTCGTCAGACTTTCAACACCGCCATTGCGGCGATCATGGAGCTGATGAACAAACTGGCACGCGCCCCGCAGGAAAGCGAGCAGGATCGCGCCCTGATGCAGGAAGCGCTGCTGGCCATCGTCCGTCTGCTCTATCCGTTTACCCCGCACGCCTGCTATGTTCTGTGGCAGACGCTGGGTGGCGAAGGCACTATCGATGAAGCGAGCTGGCCGGTTGCGGATGAAGCCGCTATGGTTGAAGATTCGCTGCTGGTAGTGGTTCAGGTTAACGGTAAAGTGCGCGGTAAAATCACCGTGCCAGCCGATGCAACACAGGAACAGGTTCAGGCACGCGCTGCGCAGGAGCATCTGGTAGCGAAGTATCTGGACGGCGTGACTATCCGTAAAGTCATTTATGTACCGGGCAAACTGCTTAACCTGGTCGTAGGTTAAGTTCAGGAGGAACTGTGCGACATCCGATTATCAGGCTGTTTGTCATGCTGGCGGTGGTGATCACCGCTGGCTGTGGTTTTCATCCGCGCGGCACCACTCAGGTGCCCAGCGAACTGAAAACCCTGATTGTTTCAACCGGCGATCCTTATGGGCCGCTGGCGCGTACTGTGCGTCAGCAGCTGCGTATCAACGATGTCAAAATTGTTGAAGACAGCAAACAGAATCGCACCGATATTCCAACGCTGCGCCTGGGGCCTGAATCCTCGGGCCGTAACACGGCTTCGGTCTTTATCAGCGGCACCACTGCCGAGTATCAGCTGGTGATGACCCTCACCGCACAGGTGCTGCTGCCGGGCAAAGGTATCTATCCTATCAGCACCACGGTTTATCGCTCGTTCTTCGATAACCCTAACGCTGCGCTGGCAAAAGATGCCGAGCAGGATCTGATTACGCAGGAGATGCGTCAGCGTGCTGCTGAGCAGCTGGTACGTAAACTGCTGACGGTACACGCCGCGCAGATCAACAGCAAAGAGACCTTACCGGCGTCAGTGATTCCGGTGCCGGGTCAGGGTTCACAGGAAGCGCCCACTTCCTCTGCTACCAGCCTGCAATGATCAGGATTTATCCTGAGCAACTCAGCGCGCAGCTCCGTGAGGGGCTGCGCGCCTGTTATTTGTTAGCCGGTAACGAACCGCTGCTGCTGCAGGAAAGTTCAGATGCGATTCGCGTCGCCGCAACCGCGCAGGGATTCGAAGAACATTTTAGTTTTACGCTGGATGCACAGACTGACTGGGAGAGCCTGTTTGTCAGTTGCCAGTCACTGAGTCTGTTTGCTCAGCGTCAGACCATGACGCTGCAATTCCCCGATAATGGCCCCAACGCCGCGATGGCAGAACAGCTGGTTAAGCTGTCACAGTTGCTGCACGCCGATATTCTGCTGATCTGCCGGATGGCGAAGCTGACCAAAGCGCAGGAAAACAGCGCCTGGTTTAAAGCGTTGTCCACCTCTGCGGTATTAGTGCCCTGTCAGACGCCTGAACAGGCGCAACTGCCACGCTGGGTCGTTAATCGCGCTAAGGCGCTGAAATTATCGGTGGATGACGCGGCCGTGCAGCTGTTGTGTTACTGCTATGAAGGTAATCTGCTGGCGCTGGCGCAGGCGCTGGAGCGGCTTTCGCTGCAGTGGCCCGATGGCAAGCTGACCCTGCCCCGGGTTGAAGAGGCGGTCAGTGATGCCGCGCATTTTACTCCTTTCCACTGGGTGGATGCCCTGCTGGCGGGAAAAAGCCGCCGCGCCCTGCATATTCTGCATCAGCTGGAGAAAGAAGAGAGCGAAGTGGTGATACTGCTGCGTACGCTGCAGCGCGATCTGCTGACGCTGCTGCATCTGCAACGCCACCAGACAGCGCAGCCGCTGCGTACGCTGATGGATCAGCAGCGTATCTGGCAGAACCGCCGCGCGCTGTTTACCGACGCGCTGCAACGGCTGGATGCCACGCGTCTGCAACGCGCCATTCATCTGCTGAGTCAGATTGAGATCACCCTGAAGCAGGATTATGGACAGCCGGTGTGGCCGCAGTTACAGACCCTGACGCTGCTGCTCAGCAGTCGTGCTTTTCCGACGAGCTTTGCCCATGTCTGAGTTACACGCACTGTTTGGCGGCACCTTTGATCCGATTCATTTTGGCCATCTGCGCCCGGTCGAAGCGCTGGCGCAACAGACCGGCCTGCAGCGTGTGACGCTGCTGCCCAACAATGTGCCGCCGCATCGTCCGCAACCGGAAGCCAGCGCTGCCCAGCGGGTTGCTATGCTGCGCTGCGCTATCCGCGACCTGCCGCTGTTTGAGATCGATACCCGGGAGCTGGAACGCGACACGCCGTCCTGGACCGTGACCACCCTGGAAGCCTGGCGCACCGAGCGCGGTGCAGAGCAGCCGCTGGGATTTATTATTGGTCAGGATTCATTGCTGAGCTTATCAAAATGGCATCGCTGGCAGGATCTGCTGTCACTCTGCCATCTGCTGGTGTGCCAGCGCCCCGGCTATCCGACCCGGTTCGACTCGCCTGACATGCAGCGCTGGCTTGAGCAACACCTCGCTCAGGATATCCGGCAGTTGCATCAGCAGCCCGCAGGCCATATCTGGCTGGCGGACACTCCTCTCTATGACATTTCGGCCACTGAAATTCGCCGTCGTCGCCACCAGAATCAGCCCTGCGACGATCTGTTGCCCGCTGCGGTTATCGATTATATCGACCGCGAAGGCTTATATCGCGACTGATCCGGGCATGCTATACTACGCCGCTTAATTTTTTGGCTGCACTCTCCGGGCTTACAGCCGGCTCGTTACCACCAGATTCCAAGGGGAACCTTTTGCAAGGTAAAGCACTCCAAGAGTTCGTTATTGATAAGATTGATGATCTCAAAGGCCAGGACATTGTCACCATCGACGTTCAGGGCAAATCCAGCATCACCGATTTCATGATCATCTGCACCGGCACCTCCACGCGTCATGTGACTTCGATCGCAGAACACGTAGAGCAGGAGTCGCGTTTAGCAGGCCTGATGCCATTAGGCATTGAAGGTAAAAGCGCGGCAGACTGGGTCGTGGTCGATCTGGGTGATGTCATCGTGCATGTGATGCAGGAAGAGAGTCGCCAGCTGTATGAGCTGGAAAAACTCTGGGGCTAATCGGTGAAACTGCAACTTGTTGCCGTCGGCACGAAAATGCCTGACTGGGTGCAGACCGGTTTTATGGAATATCTGCGCCGCTTCCCGAAAGATATGCCGCTTGAGCTGACCGAAGTGACCGCAGGTAAACGCGGTAAAAATGCTGATATCAAACGCATTCTTGAAAAAGAGGGTGAAGCGATGTTAGCGGCGGTCGGCAAAGGCAATCGCATCGTCACGCTGGATATTCCTGGTCATCCGTGGGAAACCCCGCAGCTGGCACAGCAGATTGAACGCTGGAAGCTGGATGGTCGCGACGTCAGCCTGCTGATTGGCGGGCCTGAAGGCCTGGCCCCCGCCTGTAAAGCGGCGGCAGAGCAGAGCTGGTCACTGTCAGCATTGACGTTGCCCCATCCGCTGGTGCGCGTGCTGGTAGCCGAAAGTCTGTATCGGGCCTGGAGCATAACGACAAACCATCCTTATCATCGTGAATGACCGATCAGCCCACATCAGACATGACAAGTAGCGGATGAAATTACAAAGCAACGCCTTTCGCGATTACAGCGCCGAACAGAAACTCTTTGTCCGTCGGGCCTTTATCGCCTTCGTCGGTATCTTACTGCTCTCTTCAGTACTGGTGGTTAACCTTTACCACCTGCAGATCCTTCGCTTTGATGATTACAGCACCCGCTCCAACCAGAACCGTATCAAACTGGTGCCTGTGGCCCCCAGCCGCGGCATAATTTACGATCGTACCGGCACGCCGCTGGCGCTGAACCGCACCATCTATCAGGCAGAACTGGTCCCGGAAAAAGTTGATAATCTGCAACAGACCCTGGAAAACTTACGCCCGATTCTTGAGCTGACTGACGACGACCTCGAAAACTTCCAGAAAGAGCGTAAACGCTCGCGTCGGTTCACCTCTATCCCGGTTAAAACCGGTCTGAATGACGTGCAGGTCGCGCGCTTTGCGGTCAATCAGTACCGCTTCCCCGGCGTGGAAGTTAAAGGTTACCAGCGCCGCTACTACCCTTACGGTGCCACGCTGACGCATGTGGTCGGCTACGTCTCAAAAATCAACGATCGTGACGTTGCACGCCTCGACAAAGAGGGCATATGGCCTAACTACGCCGCGACGCACGACATCGGTAAGCTGGGCATTGAAGCCTATTACGAAAATTTGCTGCACGGCAAAACCGGCTTTGAAGAGGTTGAGGTCAACAACCGTGGCCGGGTCATTCGCCAGCTGCATGAGGAGTCCCCTCAGGCAGGCCGTGATATCTATCTGACTATCGATCTCAAACTGCAGCAATATGTCGAGACCCTGCTGGCGGGCAGTCGCGCGGCCGTCGTGGTCAGCGATCCGCGCACCGGCGAAATCCTCGCCATGGTCTCAACGCCCAGCTATGACGCCAACATGTTTGTCGACGGTATTTCCAGTAAGGATTACCGCGGCCTGCTGGAAGATGAAAACCGTCCGCTCTATAACCGTGCGATTCAGGCTGCCTATCCACCGGCTTCGACGGTTAAACCTTATGTGGCGGTCTCTGCCCTGAGTGCTGGCGTGATTAACCGTAATACCAGCCTGTTTGATCCCGGCTGGTGGCAGCTTCCTGGTTCAGAAAAACGCTTCCGCGACTGGAAAAAATGGGGCCACGGACGTCTGAACGTCACCAAAGCACTGGAAGAGTCTGCCGATACCTTCTTCTATCAGGTTGCCTATGACATGGGCATCGACCGTCTGTCGGAGTGGATGAATAAATTTGGTTACGGCAGCCGTACCGGCATCGATTTACCGCAGGAGAGCGCCGGTAACATGCCGACCCGCGACTGGAAACAGAGACGCTTTAAAAAGCCGTGGTATCAGGGCGATACTATTCCGGTGGGGATCGGACAGGGTTACTGGACCGCTACGCCGTTGCAGATGAACAAAGCGATGATGATTCTGATCAACGACGGCGTCGTCAAGGTGCCGCATATGCTGCGCGCCACCCGCGAAGGCCGTACCCTGGTGCCCTATCGCCAGCCGCCTGAAGCCCCGATTGGTGATATCCATTCCGGCTACTGGGAAATTGCCAAAGATGGCATGTATGGCGTGGCGAACCGGCCCAACGGCACCGCGCACAAGAGCTTCGCCGATGCGCCCTATAAAATCGCCGCCAAGTCCGGTACGGCGCAGGTCTTTGGCCTGAAAGAGAACGAAACCTATAACGCCCATAAAATTGCTGAACGATTACGCGACCATAAATTAATGACCGCGTTTGCCCCTTATGACAAACCTCGGGTCGCCGTGACCATTATCCTGGAAAACGGTGGCGCCGGTCCGGCTGTCGGCACCGTCATGCGCCAGATTCTGGATCACATTATGTTGGGTGATAACAATACAGTCCTGCCGGACGCCGCTCCTGTGCCGCCCGGTTATGAAGGTGAATAAACATGTCGATGCAAGATAGTCCGCAGAAACGTTCGATCTGGATGCGCATCCACATCGATCCGCTGTTTATGCTGATCATTCTCGGCCTGCTGACCTACAGCGCTGTGGTGATCTGGAGCGCCAGTGGTCAGGACCCCGGCATGATGGAGCGTAAACTCGGTCAGATCGCGATGGGGCTGGTCATCATGATTGTGCTGGCGCAGGTACCGCCGCGCGTCTATGAAGGCTGGGCGCCCTATCTCTATATTGTCTGCGTCATTCTGCTGGTGGCGGTGGATGCCTTTGGGCAGATCAGTAAAGGCGCTCAACGCTGGCTCGATCTCGGCTTTGTGCGTTTTCAGCCCTCTGAGATTGCCAAGATAGCAGTGCCTTTGATGGTGGCGCGCTTTATCAATCGCGATGTCTGTCCGCCGACGCTGAAAAATACCGGCATTGCGCTGATTCTGATCTTCCTGCCCACCCTGCTGGTGGCGGCACAGCCCGATCTCGGCACCTCGATTCTGATTGCCGCCTCCGGCTTGTTTGTGCTGTTCCTCTCGGGTATGAGCTGGAAACTGATTGGCGTAGCCGTGTTGCTGGTCGCCGCCTTTATCCCGATTTTGTGGTTTTTCCTGATGCATGATTATCAGCGTGACCGCGTGATGATGCTGCTCGACCCGGAAACGGACCCGCTGGGTGCGGGCTATCACATTATCCAGTCGAAAATTGCTATTGGCTCGGGAGGCCTGCGCGGTAAAGGCTGGCTGCAGGGCACCCAGTCTCAGCTGGAGTTTTTGCCGGAACGTCATACCGACTTTATCTTTGCGGTTCTGGCCGAAGAGTTAGGCCTGGTTGGCGTGCTGCTGCTGCTGGCCCTTTATCTGCTGCTGATCATGCGGGGATTGGTGGTGGCAGCCCGGGCGCAGACCACCTTTGGCCGGGTAATGGCGGGCGGTTTAATGCTGATTTTATTCGTTTATGTTTTCGTTAACATTGGCATGGTTAGTGGTATCTTACCGGTAGTTGGCGTGCCGCTGCCGCTGGTCAGTTATGGCGGCTCCGCGCTTATCGTGCTTATGGCGGGATTTGGCATTGTGATGTCGATCCACACTCACCGAAAAATGTTATCTAAAAGTGTCTAAGAGGCTGCAGATGCGTAAGGAATGGCTTGGCGTTGCACTGGCATCACTGGTTCTGGCGGCCTGTACCACGCCGGAACCCCAAAATACGGCGCCGCCGCAACCGGCTTACAATGGACCGGTGGTGGAGATTCCAGGCGTTGAGCCACGTTATGAGCCGATCAATCCTGGCACCAGCCAGGATTACAGCGTGAACGGCAAAAATTATCGCGTCATCAAAGATCCGTCGAACTACAGTGAAGTCGGCCTGGCCACCTGGTACGGTGAAGAGGCGCAGGGCAACCGCACCGCCACCGGCGAAGCCTACGATCCTGATGCGCTGACCGCGGCCCACCCTACTCTGCCGCTGCCGAGCTATGTGCGCGTGACCAATATCGCGAATGGCCGTCAGATTGTGGTGCGCGTTAACGATCGCGGCCCTTACACGCCAGGACGCATTATCGACCTGTCGCGGGCTGCCGGTGACCGCCTGAATATCTCCAACAATTCGCGCGTGCGGGTTGATTACATCAAGGTCGCCCCAGACGGCACGCTCTCTGGCCCCGGCACCATCGGGACCGTCGTGGCAAAACAGAGCTACTCTCTGCCTGCCCGTCCGGACCTGAGTGGTGGCGCGGTGATGAACGGCGGCAGCGCAGCCCCCTCAGAGCCGCCTGCGCAAAATGTTGAGGCCATCAGCAACAGTACGCTGCAAAGCGGTGACAACATGGGCGCGCCGGTGCAGAGCAGCGGCTTTCTTGGTGCACCCCAGCCATTAGCAACCGGCGTACTGGAAGGTAATGAACCGCCAGCCGCCGCACCCGCCAGTTCCGCACCGGCAGTCAGCAATGCTGCTCCCGCAGCAGCCAGCGCCGCGCCTGCAGCCAGCAGTGGTGGTGCCGACGGATATGTGGTGCAGGTCGGTGCGCTGAATGACCCGGCGCGTGCCCAGCAGATGATGAAAAGCCTGAGCCAGCGTTATGGCGTGCCCGGTAAGGTAGAAGACGCGGGCAACAATGTGTATCGCGTTCAGCTCGGCGGTTACGCCTCCCGCGCCGAAGCGGCTGCGCTGCAACAGCGTCTGAGCAGTGAAGGCCAGGCCGCCTCATTTATTACTAACACGCGTCGCTGAACCGTTTGTCAGACAGCTGCACGTTACGTCTGCTAACAACCCAATCATCACGTCCGGTGCCAGTTAATCTGGCATTGGGTATGATGAGTGACATTTTCAACCTCAAACTCACGGATGTTGTAGTCCTACACATGAACACGCTGAAATCATCTCGTTTGCTGAAACGCCTGACAGTGGGATCACTGATCGCTTTCTCTCTCAGCCATGCTGCTATTGCTGATGACGTCAATCTCAAGACCATGATTCCGGGCGTGCCGGACATTGATGCCGAAGCGTACGTCCTTATCGACTACAACTCAGGCAAAGTGCTGGCAGAGAAAAATGCCGATGCACGCCGCGATCCTGCCAGTCTGACCAAGATGATGACCAGCTATGTCATTGGTCAGGCCGTTAAAGCGGGTAAAATTCATCAGGACGATATGGTCACCGTCGGCCCGGATGCCTGGGCGACCGGCAACCCGGTGTTCAAAGGCTCCTCGCTGATGTTCCTGAAGCCAGGCGACCGCGTGCCGGTCTCTCAGCTGACCCGTGGGATTGTACTGCAGTCCGGTAACGATGCCTGTGTTGCAATGGCTGACTATGTCGCTGGCAGCCAGGATGCGTTCGTTAATCTGATGAACAACTACGTTAAAGCGATTGGTCTGCAGAATACCCACTTCCAGACTGTTCATGGCCTGGACGCTGAAGGTCAGTACAGCTCCGCGCGCGATATGGCGTTGATCGGTCAGGCGCTGATCCGTGACGTGCCGGAAGAGTATGCTGTTTATAAAGAGAAAGAGTTCACCTTCAATAATATCCGTCAGATGAACCGTAACGGTCTGCTGTGGGATACCAACCTGAATGTGGACGGCATCAAAACCGGTCACACCAACTCTGCCGGCTACAACCTGGTGGCGTCTGCGACTGAAGGCCAGATGCGCCTGATCTCCGCAGTCATGGGCGGTCATACCTACAAAGGCCGCGAAACTGAGAGTAAGAAACTGCTGACCTGGGGCTTCCGTTTCTTTGAAACCGTGGCGCCACTGAAAGCGGGCAAAGAGTTCGCCTCTGAGCCAGTCTGGTTCGGCGATAACGACCGTGTGCAGCTGGGCGTGGAAAAAGATGCTTACCTGACCATCCCACGTGGCCGCATGAAAGATCTGAAAGCCAGCTATGTGCTGACCAACACGGAACTGCATGCACCACTGAAGAAAAATCAGGTGGTCGGCAGCATCAACTTCCAGCTGGATGGCAAGACTATCGAACAGCGTCCGCTGGTGGTGCTGAACGAGATCTCTGAAGGAGGTTTCTTTGGCCGTATCGTTGATTACATCAAGCTGATGTTCCATCACTGGTTCGGTTAAGCGTGGCGGGTGATTGAAAAATCACCCCTTCGCCCCCATTACACGATATTATGTTGCTCCCGCTCAGGCGGGAGCCTGTTTTTTATGCACCGGAGTTAATATGAAAACCAAACTGAATGAGCTGCTCGAATTTCCTACCCCATTTACCTACAAAGTAATGGGTCTGGCACAACCGGAGCTGGTTGATCAAGTGGTTGAAGTGGTGCAACGCCATGCGCCAGGCGACTACAGCCCTGAAGTTAAGCCGAGCAGCAAAGGCAACTATCACTCCGTCAACATCACTATCACCGCCACCCACATCGAGCAGGTAGAACGCCTGTACGAAGAGCTGGGCAACATCGAAATTGTGCGGATGGTACTGTAATTTACGGGTCGGCAAGGCGCCTCTGCCTGACGGTTTGCCGACGTTATCCTCAGCGTTATTTCCTTTAGCGGGCTTTCGTTTTGTCAGTTGAAACTCTTCTTGTCCGCCAGTCAGGTCTGCGCGACTGGCAATCTGTCTCCGACGCCATGCATCACTATACCGACCAGCGCAACGACCAGAGTCGTGATGAAATCTGGCTGGTTGAACATCCTCCGGTCTTTACTCAGGGTCAGGCGGGCAAAGCAGAGCATCTGCTGATGCCAGGCGAGATCCCGGTGGTGCAGAGTGACCGTGGGGGTCAGGTCACCTATCACGGGCCAGGACAGCAGGTGATGTACGTCCTGATCGATGTAAAACGCCGTAAGCTCGGCGTACGCCAGCTGGTGACCATTCTGGAAGAGACGGTTATCGCCACCCTGGCAGAGTTTGGCGTCAGCGCCCGCGCCCGTGCTGATGCACCTGGCGTCTACGTCGGGGAAGAGAAGATCTGTTCACTGGGATTACGCATCCGTAAAGGCTGCTCGTTTCACGGTCTGGCGCTGAATGTTGCTATGGATTTGTCGCCCTTCCTGCGCATCAATCCCTGTGGTTACGCCGGCATGAGCATGACCCAGTTGAAAAATTTCCAGCCAGAGGTGACGACGGAGCAGGTACACTCTCCGCTGGTCAGCGCGTTTGCGCGGCTGTCAGGTTATGAAAATGTTGAATGGATTTCAGGGGATCTCCCTGTTAAACCTTAACGCAGAATGCGAATTTACAAATATGTAACTTATCCGCGCTGACTGTGGCTGCTTCGCAGGCGATGTGATGATATAATTTTTGCACTTTTTTCAAATAAAGTTGAAAGCAGCCTTCCCGGTTTGAGTGGGAACGCTTTCAAATCGCAATCCGACCGGAACCTGCTGATTTATGAGTAAACCAATTCAGATGGAACGCGGCGTCAAATATCGTGACGCAGACAAAATGGCGCTGATCCCGGTGAAAACCGTGGCTGTTGAACGGCAGGAGATGTTGCGTAAGCCGGAATGGATGAAAATCAAGCTGCCAGCTGACTCCAGTCGTATTCAGGGCATTAAAGCCGCGATGCGCAAAAACGGGCTGCACTCAGTCTGTGAAGAGGCATCCTGCCCTAACCTCGCCGAATGCTTCAACCACGGCACCGCCACCTTTATGATCCTTGGCGCAATCTGTACCCGTCGTTGTCCGTTCTGCGATGTGGCACATGGCCGCCCCAATGCCCCTGACGCTAACGAACCCGCTAAACTGGCGCAGACGATTGCCGATATGGGCCTGCGCTACGTGGTGATCACCTCGGTTGACCGCGATGATTTGCGTGATGGTGGCGCACAGCACTTTGCCGACTGCATCAGCGCGATTCGCGAAAAAAATCCGACGATCAAAATCGAAACGCTGGTGCCGGACTTCCGTGGCCGTATGGATCGCGCGCTGGAGATTCTTACCGCGACGCCACCGGATGTGTTTAACCACAATCTGGAAAACGTACCGCGAGTCTACCGCCAGGTGCGTCCGGGCGCGAACTACGAGTGGTCACTGAAGCTGCTTGAACGATTCAAAGAGGCGCATCCTCACATCCCGACAAAATCGGGTCTGATGGTGGGCCTGGGCGAAACCAATGCCGAAATCGTTGAAGTGATGCGCGATCTGCGTCGCCATGGTGTCACCATGCTGACGCTGGGCCAGTATCTGCAGCCGAGCCGCCACCACCTGCCGGTTCAGCGCTACGTCAGCCCGGCTGAGTTCGATGAGATGAAAGAAGAAGCGATGGCGATGGGCTTTACCCATGCCGCGTGCGGTCCGTTTGTCCGCTCTTCCTATCACGCGGATATGCAGGCCAAAGGCGAAGAAGTGAAATAAGCACGCTTTTGCTTCAGGAAGCCCGAAAAACAAAAAACCAGACTGGAAACAGTCTGGTTTTTTTATCTGTGCCTGAAATAAAAAGTAACAGTTATTTGCAGCAAATAACCGATTAATCTTTATGAACGACGCGTTCTGCCGGCACGTCTTCAGCCGCAGTTCGGGTTGCGCTGGTATCTTCATCTTTCATGGCTTTTTTAAAGCCCTTGATTGCGGAGCCCAGATCGCCACCCAGTGAGCGCAACTTGTTGGTACCAAAAAGCAGTACGATAAGCGCACCGATAATCAGCAGCTTGGCAATACTGATACCTTCCATATTTAACCTTTCAACTTTATTGAATCACGGTGACTGATATTTACGCGCAGTTTGCCTGCGGCGACAACTGGAATCTGTAACAGAGTAAGATCTCAGATGAAGCGACTAAGGAACGCCTGGGTGCGCGGATGCTGTGGATTCGCGATCACCTCTTCAGGCGTGCCCTGCTCCACCACCACCCCCCCATCCATAAAGACCACGCGATCGGCGGCTTCCCGCGCAAAGCTAATCTCATGAGTCACCACGATCATCGTTAATCCCTGGTCGGCCAGGGTACGCATGGTCGCCAGCACTTCGCCCACCAGTTCCGGATCGAGCGCGGAGGTCGGCTCATCAAACAGCATCAGCTGCGGCTTAATCGCCAGCGCCCGCGCAATCGCCACACGCTGTTGCTGTCCGCCCGAGAGGTGACGTGGCCAGGCGTCCGCTTTATCGCTTAACCCCACCGTCGCCAGCAGCGATCGGGCATGGGCCATCGCCTCCTGACGCGGGAATTTATGCACGCCGATGGGCGCTTCAGTGATGTTCTGCAGCACGGTCATATGGGGGTAGAGATTGAACTGCTGAAACACCATGCCAATTTTCTGGCGCTGACGGGCGATCTGGCGTGGCGACAACCGGTGCAGCACATGCCCTTTAAGTACATACCCGATCTGCTCATCGCCGACCCGAATCGATCCGGCGTTCATCTCTTCAAGATGATTGATGCAGCGCAAAAACGTGGATTTACCGGAACCAGACGGCCCGAGGATCACCACTACTTCACCGGGCCAGACATCCAGATCGATCCCTTTCAGAACCTGATTGTCGCCGTAATTCTTCTGCACGTTGCGGGCGCAGACCAGGGGTTCACGCTGACTCATTGTTCCTCCTGCTGGGGTTGCACGTTAGCCGCGACGGCGGCGCGTCTGGGGGCGCTGGCCACCCGACGAGTGCCACGCGCGTAGTAACGCTCGATGGCGGACTGGCCCAGATTGAGGATCGAGGTGATCAGCAGATACCAGATCACCGCCACCATCAGCATCGGGATGATCTCGAAGGTACGGTTGTAGATCGCCTGCACCGAATAGAGCAGATCGCCCATTGCGATTACGCTGACCAGCGACGTCGCCTTGATCATGCTGATCAACTGGTTGCCGGTGGGCGGAATAATCGATCGCATCGCCTGCGGAATGATGATGCGCCGCAGCGCCCGTGAACGACTCATGCCAAAGGCCTGGGTAGTCTCTACCTGACCGTTATCCACCGACAGCAGACCGGCGCGAATAATTTCCGCCATATAGGCCGCTTCATTCAGCGCCAGCCCGGCAATAGCAGCTGTCAGCGGCGTAATCAGATCGTTGGTATTCCAGCTGGCCAGCGTGATATCGGTCCACGGCAGCGTCAGCGACAGCGCCGGAAACAGCGTAGAAAGGTTGTACCAGAAGATCAGCTGTACCAGCAGCGGCGTGCCACGAAAGAACCAGATATAGAGTCCGGCAACGCCGCGCAGCAACCGGTTCTCAGAGAGCCGCCAGACGCCCAGCAGCAGACCGAGCAGCGTGCCGAGCACCATCGACACCACTGTCAGCCCCAGAGTGACCTGCAACCCTTTGAGCACGGATCCTTCGGTAAACCACTTAAGCACCACCTGCCATTCAAAATTAGGGTTGGTCGCCACCAGCCACAATAGATTGGTGCCGATCACCAGCACTAAAATCCAGCTGATCCAGCGTCCGTAAGTGGGGGCGCTGCGAGCGAACGCCACGTCGCGCAGCTGTGCCTCGCCTCTGTCACCGCTGTGCAGATGGCGCGGCGGGCTCATTTGCTGGCCTCTTTCGCCAGATTCAGTCCGGGTGCGGTGGTCATGTTGCCCTCAAGCTGCCACTTTTTCATGATGGCCGCATACGTCCCGTTCTGATACAGCTCTTTGTAGGCATCCAGCACCACCTGACCCAGCGGCGAGCCTTTCGGCACCACCGTGCCCTGGAAAATATCGCCAAAGCCGTTTTTCTGCCCTTTGCCCGCTAGCTCAAGCTGCCCTTTCGCCTGATTAACAAAGTAAGTCAGCGGCGCCTGTGATGAGAAGAACGCATCGGAGCGTTTAGAGCGCACCGCCAGAATTGATGAAGGCTGATCGGTAAAGGCCTGCACCGTCACGGCCGGTTTCCCGTCGGCCACACACCGGTCTGACTGCTTACGGATAACCTGTTCCGCAGAGCCAGCGGCCATAACGGCAATGCGCTTGCCGCAGGTGTCGTCCAGCTGATTGATTCTGGCCGGATTGCCCTTCTGCACGCCGAACACCACGAACTCCTGCACAAAATCGATGAAATCCACTTTCTGCTGACGGTCCGGATAATCACCAATCGGCCCAATTGCCAGCTGATAACGACCCGCATTGATGCCGGTGAGTACGCCTGATAAACCACTCACCGTTGCATGCTCGATCTTCACACCCAGCAGTTGTGCCAGTGCAGTCGTTAATTCGGCCGACGCGCCCTCCATTGAGTGCGGGCCATTCACAATTTCATAGGGCGGAAATGAACCGTTATTCACTGAAATCATTTTGCCCGATTTTTTGATCTCATCCGGCAGCCTGTCATGCAGGGCCTGGTCAACTTTTTGCACCGGAATAGCGTCGGCAGCCTGCGCCAGGGATGCAGTCAGCCCCAGCGCCACGATTAAGGCGGTTGCTCTCTTCGTCATAATGGATTCCTGGTTCAGCGGATCAGTTGAGTTCGGGACGGGCAAAGCGTCGGTTTTCCAGTACCGGCAGAACCCGGCGGGCATAGGCGACGCGCTCAGGATCGAGATCGGCAAACAGCAGCGCCGGCGATTCCGCCGCATTCGCCACCGCTACGCCCAGCGGATCGACCACCAGACTGTTGCCGATATTGCGCGGGCCACACTCCCCCACCGCCACCATATAGCAGGTGTTCTCCAGCGCGCGGGCACGGGTAAGCAGTTCCCAGTGCATCTCTTTCAGCGGACCTTTAACCCAGGCGGCAGGCAGCACCAGCACCTCTGCACCATCCAGCACCAGCCGACGCGCCAGCTCAGGGAAGCGCACGTCATAGCAGGTCATTAATCCGACTTTCATACCCGCGACCTCAATCAGCGGCGGAATGACGTGGCCGGGATTGACCCGCTGCGACTCCTGCATCGCAAAGGCATCGTACAGATGCAGCTTTTCATAGGCGGCGATGATATCACCGTTGCGGATCGCTACCAGCACGTTGAGCGCTTTTTGCTCGCCGGTGGGAACGTGAATGCTCATCATGGTGGTCAGTGCATTCTGCTTGCTGGCGGCCAGCAGCTGGCTCAGAAAAGGGCCATCCAGCGGCTGCGCCGCCTTCAGCACTAAATCGGGGTCGGCTATATCACGTGCCAGCACCCCTTCCGGCAGTACCAGCAGATCGGCGCCACCTTCTGTCGCCCGCTGCATTAAGTCCAGACAGATACTGGCGTTCTCCTGCCATTCGCGGCTCACCGCAAATTGTCCCAGTGCTACTTTCATCATTTCTCTTCTCCCGCAGCGGCCGGAAACATTGCTTCCGGCGTCAGTACCTGGTGAGTCAGCCCTTGCTCATAGAGCTCGCGACCAAAGTCCGCAATCATCTTTCTGTTAACGCTAAAACCATTCTGATTCCAGTCAGCGGGCAATTCCTGCGCAGTGCGTCGCAAATCGTCCAGCAGCCACGGCGTGGTGTCGGCATATTTCTCTCTTTTCTGCATCCACAGCCGGTAAGAGCGATCGATGACCTCACTTAACGCCGCAGGCAGCCACGGATGCGCCGCCGCCAGTGCCGGTTTCAGCGCCAGAATGTGGATGCCCGGCACATAGCCGACACGATTAAAGTAGTCCCGCTCCGCCTGATAAAAATCGGTCTGCAGCTGCCGTAATCCCGAACCCGGCAGGAAAAAGCCCTCCGGCATAAATGGCGTGAAGATGGCATCCAGCTCACCCGCCTGCAGCATCTCTATCAGCGGTCGCTCGTCAGGCGCGGGTTCAATGCGGCCCGGGCGGCCAAATCCCGCCAGCCGATCGACAATCGGATGATCGGCAGTAAGACGACCGGCATACCAGAACACATCATCGATTTCGACGCCTGCTTCACGCAGCACCGTGCGTGTCCAGGTATTGCCCGAATCCTGCCAGCCGGTGACGCCGATTCTCTTACCTTTCAGCTGCGCAGGCGTGGTGATGGGGCTGTTGCTGGTGGTGATAATGCAGCGCTGGCGGAAGCCGCGCATCAGGAAGTGTGGCAGGCCAAGCAGTGTTTCGTCTCCTCTGGCCCGGCCCTGAGCATAGCGGCTGAAGGAGACTTCGCCCGCGTCATAGTCGGGGCTGGTCGCCAGATCATTCACAAGTGTGCCGACGCGGTCGATCTGCAGTTCAAAACCTTCTGGTCTGATATCGCCCAGCGCCAGCGGGGTGAAGTAGTCCCAGTCGCGTACCGCCAGTCTGATGAGTAGCCTTGCCATGATCTCTCCGTTTACGCTGCACCGTCGGGACGGGGCATAAAATAGTGCTTGAATTTGATACTAGATCCGGAATACTTACCTGAACAATCATTAATTTGTTACTGAACAAAGTATTTTCTTATGACAGAGAGCGTCGACCTCAACTGGTTTTGCAGCCAGATAAAATCGCCTTCAGTGAAAGGCATTGCACAGGCAGCCTCCGCGCTGATTCGTGACGGACAGATCGCGACAGGTATGCAGATGCCTGCGGTGCGGGAGATAGCGGAGCAGCTGGGTGTCAGCCCGGCAACCGTTTCTGCTGCCTGGGCGCAACTCAGAAAGCAGAAAGTGCTGGCGGGCAAGGGGCGCAGTGGTGTCTGGGTCAGTAGTAATACGGTGATGCCGCGTCCGATTCGCTTTGAGAAGATCGGCAACTACGGCGATAACATCCGCGCCGATCTGACCCTCGCCGCGCCCGATCCCGCCCTGCTGCCTGACCTGCAGCGTGCGCTGCAGGAGGCCCTGCACTCACCACAGCTCAACAGCTACACCCGTGAGGCGATTTCCGCGCCGCTGCTTCAGGCGATCGCGCCGCGCTGGCCCTATGCTGCAGAGGCGTTTCTGGCGACAGATGGCGGTTTTGACGCGATGAATCTGCTGGTGCAAACCCTGGTCTCGCCGGGAGACCGCGTGATTATTGAAGATCCGACCGCGACCCGCCTGCTCGATATACTGGATAACGTCGGCGCAGAGATTCTGCCGCTGGCGTGTGATGATCAAGGCCCGCTGCCAGAGGTTCTTTCTCTTCTGCTTGAGCAGGCACCGGTAATGTTGATCTATCAGCCCCGCACCCACTCGGCCACCGGGAACAGCATCAGCCCGGCGCGACGTCAGGCAATGGCGCAGGTTCTGCAACAGAGCAACACACTGATCGTTGAGGATGATGGTATTGGCGATCTCTCCGCGGAGGCGAGCTGGAGCCTGGGTTCAATCTTTCCTGAGCGCACGCTGCACGTCCGTTCGTTTTCCAAAGCCTATGGACCAGACCTGCGGCTGGCAGTGCTCTCTGCCACCTCGGAGATGGTCAGGCGCATTCAGTCATGGCGAAATTTTGGCGTCAGCTGGACCAGCCGCATTCTGCAGGATGCGGTGGCGTGGCTGCTGGAGGATGAGGAAACGCAACGGCAGATCGCCACCGCACGCGCGACCTACCGGCAACGGCGTGAAGCGTTGCTCGCGGCGCTGGCACAGCGTGGGCTTGATCTGCCGCTTCGCGACGGATTAAGCCTCTATATTCCGGTGACTTCAGAGCAGTTTGCCATGATCACGCTGGCTGCCCGCGGTATTGCGGTCGTGCCAGGCGAGCGCTGTCGGCTCGGCCCAACCCAATTTATTCGCGTCAGTATCGCCAGCCTCAGGGATGAACAGCGGGAGATGATTGCCGGGGCGCTGGTCATCGCCAGCGGACGGGAATTTAACTCGCTTGCAGATCTTTGATGAGATAACAGGGGGATTCAACATAGCCTTCACGGGCGTAGAACTGGTTCGCCTTGAGACGTGACTGATGGCAATGGACTTCCATGCGATCGCAGCCACGACGAGCCGCCAGCATTTCGGCATGCTGAATCAGCTGCTGGCCGACGCCTTTACTGCGCTCACCTTCTGCAATGCAGAAATAGCTGATGCGGGCGAAATCACCGGCCAGCGCCAGCTGAGGAATAAAATGTAAGGAGAGAAACCCCAGCACCTGACTGCCATGTTCAGCCACCAACAGCGCTTCACTGGGATCGCTGCATAACTGCGCCAGGCGCTGTTCAATGAAGCTTTCAGTGCCGCCGTAGCCTAACTCGCTCAGTAATGCACTCAACGCAAAACTGTCTTTCAACTCTGCCTGACGTATGTTCATCCTGCCTCCTCACTCACCGGGTTCTGTCGCACAGTTATATAGCGTCGCAAGCCAAAAAGCTGCATATCGGGTTGTTATAAATATGTTACGGTTATTTAGTGTGAACCGCCGCGCAGTTTGTGCGGCAACACGCCGAGAGTGAGAGTACGACAGGGGGGATGAAGCGCAGATTACAGCCATAAAAAAACCCGCCATAAGGCGGGTTTTTAGAATTCTGACTGTTAACTTACAGACTGATAACGTTAGCAGCAGATGGGCCTTTAGCGCCGTCGGTGATTTCAAACTCTACGCGCTGACCTTCAGCCAGAGTTTTGAAGCCGTTGCTCTGGATTGCAGAGAAATGTACGAATACATCTTTGCTGCCATCTTCAGGAGTAATGAAACCGAATCCTTTAGATTCATTAAACCACTTAACGTTACCTTTGATCTTAGACATCTATATTACCTTTACATGAAAAATGGACACTAAACTGTGTCGGGGTCTAGTACAGCAATTGCTGAGGGATTTGTCCAGCATGATTTGATGAAAAAGTGATAAATATCGACATTCTGTACATCCATCACACTTTCCTGCTTTTCGACTTGCGAAACATCGCTCAACGCGTATCAGGCGCAGAGCAGGTATCGGTCGCTAACCTGCTGGAAACGAAACCCTTTTTAATTTTAAGCGGTTACGTTACTGACGTTAAAAAGAAAAATCTGATTAAGATATATTCCTGTTCTTAATGACGTTTACGCCGGTAAAAGGTCAATTTTTTTCTATCATCCGGACGGTAAGTCCCATGACCTTAAACCCGTTTTTCTGCTTTTTCAGGCCTGCGTCCTGCCAGTGGCTATTTATTGTACGATAAATCTTAAATTCACTGGCGCAGATCCCGCTCCCTCGCCAAAAAAAATGAGTCGGCTGTGCCATTATCATCAGTCATGGCAGGCTATTCGCGGATATTTTAGCCAACAACTAATAAACACTGATCTGAATCAATGAAATGCTTTTTAGTGGCCGAATGCGCATTTGGCAACAAACAATCAAAAGCATAAGAAACTACTTTTCTTATCGCAGTGCGAAATAATATTGCCGCGCAATAGATAAAGTCCGCTTAACCGGTCAGGCACAGGCATACGTTAATGCTGAGTAAAAGGAGGGGGAGACACAGGATGGTGATGAAGATACGTTGCGGTCAATGTGGAAGCGCCCGATTCGTTTTTACTGATTACCGCGAGGGCCAGCGAAACTTTCATGGTGCCTGCTGCGCATACTGTAAGAAACCTCTGGGCTCACAGGATCTGCTGCCCAATACGCCGATGGATCCCATTACAGACGCTCTGTTGGCCAGCCAGAAAACATTGCGGGCACCTGATTAGGTGCCCGCTGTTGCTGAAGCGTTAACAGATATCAGAAAATCAGTTTGAACACCCCTGTCAGGGTCAGTAAGCCAACGATAAAAATGATCGCAATAATCCACAGAATAATTTTCATTTCCTTTCCCCTCACCAATTAAACACTTTTCCTGTAAGCATTATAGACAGGAAAATGCGCCCTGCCGCTTCACTTAAGGCTCAACTGGTCATAAGTTCATCAACCCTGAGCTTTATTTAAATTCTGAGATAACGATCGCAACACCACTTTTTAACGGCTCTCTTTCTTCGTTTTACAGAACACTCCTGGCTAAAATTTAGGCGGCAAGGCAGGCCTCAAGAGTGATGAGATTGAAAATGAGTCGCGAGGAGATCTTATGAGCACGATTAATACCAGCATGGGCCGCTACAGCCTCAAGGCAAAAAACAGCGGTAACCACATCAAAGGGACTTTCGCCATCAACGATGAAGGCGGCACGCAGCTCTCTCTGCAGGAGTTTGACGAGCACTACCTTGATGATGTGGTGAATAACGTTATCTACCCCGTTACCGGTGGCAACCGTGACATTGCACACGCGCTGCGGGAACAGATGGTGAAAGCCGGTTTTGAACCGCCTCATTAACGTGGCAGATTCAGACTGAATCTTCTCTGTCAGGCCGCACCTTGCGGCCTTTTTTATGCTGTCTGTCCCGCACATCCCGCCTTTCCGGTTTAACCGGCAACAGGGGCAGCAAGCGCGACGGGATGTTCAAAGCTCAAAGAGGCAGCGGGAGAGACGCGAAAGCAGAGAGCCGCTGGCAGGCTTGCCAGCGGCCAGAAGTTAAATCGCCCAGGAGAGCAGCAGGCAACCCACCAGACCACAGACCGAAATAATGGTTTCCAGCGCCGACCAGGAGCGGATGGTTTCGCCAATCGTCAGGTTGAAATACTCTTTGAACAGCCAGAAGCCCGGGTCATTAACGTGCGAGAAGATCACGCTGCCAGACCCTACGGCGATGACCATCAGTTCCGGGCTGGCGCCACTGGTAACAATCAGCGGTGCCACAATGCCCCCGGCGGTAATGGCCGCTACCGTGGCAGAACCCAGAGCAATACGCAGCACCGCGGCAATCGACCAGGCCATAAAGATTGGCGACAGCTGAGTAGAATGCATCATGCTGGCAATATATTTATCCACGCCGCTGTCCACCAGCACCTGTTTGAAGGCACCACCACCGCCGATGATCAACAACATCATGGCGATGATTTTGATCGAGTCGGTCAGGGTATCCATGACCTGTTCCATCGTGCGGCCGCGATTCAGTCCAAAGGTAAAGATTGCAATCAGCACCGCAATCAGTGTCGCCATCACCGGGTCGCCAAAAAACTCCGCATAGGGCAGCAGCACATGGCCTTTAGGCAGCAGCATCTCTGCCACCGCACGCAGCGCCATCAGCACCACAGGTACCAGTGCCGTCCAGACGCTGACGCCAAACCCAGGCATTTCCGCCTCGGTAAAGGTTTTCGGGTTATAGAGACCCTCAGGAATCGGTTTGTCGATGCCTTTCAGGAAGCGGGCGTAGACCGGACCCGC
Source organism: Pantoea sp. 18059 (assembly GCF_902706165.1). Classification (NCBI taxonomy): domain Bacteria; kingdom Pseudomonadati; phylum Pseudomonadota; class Gammaproteobacteria; order Enterobacterales; family Erwiniaceae; genus Pantoea; species Pantoea sp. 18059. The sequence continues at coordinate 113,888 of NZ_CACSJS010000007.1, read as the reverse complement.
CAGAATCACCGTAGGAATACCCAGCAGCGTACCAAACAGCAGCGTTTTACCCATGTCAGCGTTAAACAGCGTCGCGATTGCGGTCGGGCCAGGATGCGGCGGAAGAAAGCCGTGCGTCACTGACAGGGCAGCCGCCATCGGCACCCCGACATAGAGCAGCGGCACACGTGCCGATGCCGCAACGCTGAACACCAGCGGCAGCATCAGTACAAAGCCGACTTCATAGAACAGCGCAAATCCGACGATAAAACCGGTCAGCACCAGCGCCCACTGAATATGCTTAGTGCCGAATTTTTCAATCAGGGTGGTGGCAATACGCTGCGCACCGCCGCAGTCGGCCAGCAATTTACCGAGCATGGCACCAAAGCCCATGATCAGCGCCAGGCTGCCCAGCGTGCCGCCCACGCCCGCTTTGATTGAGGTAATCACTTTATTAACCGGCATGCCCTGCATCACACCGACCGCCAGCGCCACCAGGATCAGCGCGATAAATCCATTAAGCTTAAAGCGAATCATCAGCAGCAGCAGTAACGCGACGCCAATCGCCACATAGAGTAATGGCATAGCTTTTCTCCACCTTGTGCACTGAACATCATTCAGTGTCGGTTTATTATCATGATCCCCTGAGGGCTACAAAACAGTGCGCTGTAAGATGTTTACACATCCCGACAAACGCTGTTACCGATAACATGTTAAGGGTAACATCAGCAGGAAAGCACCACCCCGCCGGGGGTGAATTTCTGTTTTGCGAAGGTGATCAACTTTTTGCCAATGCGTTATCAGAAAGTTTGCCAGTCCCGGCGCCTTGCTTTTCGTTACACTCAGATTTTAGCGAAATGTAAAAAGGATGCGCTGGTGAGTGAGAACCTGAGTGAGCTGTACAGTAATCAACGAACCCTCTTTGGCCGGGGCAGCCTGGATAAACTGGTGCCGCTGCTGGCTGCCCGGTCACAGCCTACTCTGCTGTTTTGTGGACAATCTTTTCTGCAAGGCCCCGCATATGCCCGGCTTAAAGCCGGACTCAACGATCATATTATTGGCTATGAAATTGTCAGTCATGAAGCCTCACCCGCCGAGATTGATGGCTGGGTTGCGCGCTGGCGCGGTCATGTGGATCGGGTCGTCGCGATTGGCGGCGGGAGCGTGCTGGATGCGGCGAAAGCGTTTAGTGCGATGGTACAACATCCGTTGCCAACCGCCCGCTATCTGGAAAAAGTGGGTGACACCGCGGTTCAGCCCATCACGTTGCCGCTGATTGCTATCCCGACCACCGCCGGTACCGGCAGTGAAGTGACGCAAAATGCGGTGGTGACTGACCAGCGTGACATTCAGATAAAAGCGTCACTGCGCCACCCGGTCTTTGTGCCGGAGGTGGCGATTCTCGATGCCGATCTGCTGAAAGGTGCGCCGGACCGGGTGCTGGCAACCTGCGGTATTGATGCGTTTACCCACCTGTTCGAAGCGTATCTCTCCGGCAAAGGCAGCCTCTTTACCCGACAGCTGGCGCTGACCGGCCTGCGTCAGTTTGTTCAGGCCTGGCCTGCCCTTAATCGTGAGGATGCTGCTGGCGACGCGGCACGGGAAGCGATGATGATGGCGTCGTGGCTGGGCGGTGTCAGTCTCAGCAGTGCGGGTCTGGGGGTGATCCACGGTATTGCGGGGGAACTGGGCGCGATAAAGCCGTTCCATCACGGTGAAGTGTGCGGACGTCTGCTGTTTCCGTTCCTGGATCTGTTGTCCGACAGCGAACAGCCACTACAGCGTAAGCTGATGGCGGAACTGCACCCGCAGCTGTTCAGCGAAACTACGGACTCACCGGCGCAGTTTCTGAAACAGTGGCTGCAGCAGCAGGCGATCACCCCATTCTGGCAGGATGGCCCTTCACTGAGCCGCGCCGAGGTGGAGTGGATTCTGGCGCGAGCCAACAGCAAAAATTCGCTGGTGAATTACAGCCGCGAACAGATGCAGATGATGATCGCGCAGGCCTGGGAAATCACGGCGTGATCAGGAGCCGCGTTGCCCGCATTCGCTGACCAGGCACAACCGGGCCTGCCAGCCTCGCCCGGCTTTGCTGCTCCTCAGCGCTATCCTGTTGCACCCGCTCTCTGAGCCAGGCGGCTGGCTGAATCACGGCGCTAACCGCCCTGGCTTAATCGCAGCGCCAGACGGCTAAGCCTGCGTGGCGCTAAAAGGCCCCTCACCTGCCAGCATCTGCTCAATCACCTGCAGCACGCCCTGCTCGTTGTTAGAAGGCGCGGCGTAGCGCGCCGCCTGTTTCACCCGCTGTGGCGCGTTGTCCATGGCAAAACTGAAGCCAGACTGTCTGAGCATCTCCAGATCGTTACCGCCATCACCAAAGGCCAGCACCTGGTCGTGCGCGATCCCCCAGCGTTGTGCCAGCAGATCCAGACCGTGCGCTTTATGATTCCCCGGCACGATCAAATCCACCGAGCAGTGACCGCTTGAGGTCGCTGCCACTCGCCCCTGATGCAGACGTTCAATATCCGCCATCAGTGGCTCGATATAGTCATCAGAGAGATTCAGCGCGAACTTAAACAGCCGGTCATGCTGCACCTCATCCAGATGATGAATCGGCTTCAGCCGGTGACAGTAATGGCGCATCTTCTTCAGCCAGTTCTCTTCCATGCCGTCGAAGTACCAGGCGCTCTCCCGGCCACACAGCAGGTAACGCAGACCCGGATAGTCGCCGTTTTGCAGGGTATCGATCACCGCGTCAACATCGCGGCGTTCAAAGGCACCGCAAAACAGTTCCTCATCACGATCGATAATCCATGCGCCGTTTTCGGCTACAAAGGCGATATCGCTGGCGATCTCCGGGAAGAAGGATTTGAGCTGGTAATACTGATTGCCGCTGGCCACCACAAATTTGATGTCACGGGCGGTGAGTTGCTGATAGCAGTCGAGAAAGCGGGATCGATTGTACTGCTTGTTATCGTCCAGAAAGGTGCCATCCATATCTACCGCAACCATCTTAACCGTCGTCATCATGACTCCTTACACAGGGAATTTTCAGCGTGGAGTGTCAGGATAGCCGCTGGCGCAGCAAAACGGAAAGAAAGAGGGATGGCCGCAGCCATCCCATGGGGATCAGTTCAGGGCGCTGTTCAGCACCAGCGCAGTAATTACCCCGGTTGCAGCAGCAATCAACACATAGTTGCCGTCGATGTTTGCCCAGTGATAACCGCGCGGTGGTTCACGCAGACCGCGTTCATGCCAGTCGGCTACGCGATAATGGTCGCCGCGGTACGCCTGCGGGACAGGATGCCCGCGACGGAAGTCGTGTCCCTGCCAGGCGAAATGGTCGCGATCATTACGTGCCTCTCTGCCCCGACCGTTGTTGTCCTGATCCGGGCGATGATTGACGCTGTCATGACGGTTGTTGCCACGCTCCTGATTCTGGTCAGAACCGCGATTGTCAGCACGATGGTCACCGTTCTGATGCGGCACAGGCTTGCGGTGCGCGTCATCACGATCGTCTGCCCGTGAGGCCTGAGAAAAGAGTGTGCTGCATGTCAAAAGTGAAGCGATAAGCGTTAATGTTGTTTTTTTCATGATACTGCCTCCGAAAATAACGGCTGTTCAGGCACCGTTGATCGGCATCATGGCAATAATTGTGGCGGGAGACATCTGTAAAAGTCTTAAAATCCGGTAACTTACACACTATTACGCTTGCTTAGCGCTTTCTTAACACAGGACATGCGATGACAACGTTGCTGACGCAATCCAGAGGTTAACCGGGCAACCTGCGCTGTCTGAAAATCACGCTCTGGTTGACGGGATGATGGCCAGTGAAAAGTCAGGATGCTGAAACGCACCCTGACATTTTTGCGGTTATGGCGTGCTGAGGATCACTGGCGCATCCGGTAACCCGGTAAAGTGCGTCACGATGTGGTGGTAATCAGCCGTCGGGTCCAGATCGCGGAACACTCCCGGATAGAGATCTTTTGCCAGAATTTCCATGCCGATAATGTTGTAAGGGTGATTATAAAAATGGTGATAAACGCCATACACCCGTTTCTGTTTCACCGGTTCGATCTGCTCCAGACCGGTGCGGCTCTGCAGGCGGTTAAAGGTGGCGGTCACGTCGGTCTGACTGGCACCGTAACCAAACGGCAGCACGTTACTGTTCGGGCGTTTAGAGCCGGTCATGATATAGACGTCCGGCTTCATGGCGATAATCTTCTCCAGCGACACAAATCCTGAGCTGCCGGGCAGCAGTGCAGAACCGATATTCTTGCCACCGACCGCTTCCACCAGCGCGCCCCAGCCGTTATGACCGTGTGTAAAGCAGCAGTTGTCGCTGTTACCGGCAATCGGTTCAATAAACACGGTTGGCTTGTGCGGCACCTGCGCAATCTTCTGCTGAAGCATCTGCCAGCGCTGCTGGTAAAAATCGGCGTAAGCTTTCGCCTCGGCTTCGCGATTCAGAACGGTGCCCAGCACTTTCACGCTCTTCAGGGTGTTCTCTTTCGGATGAAGTTCAACATCAAGGAACAGCACCGGGATATGGAGATTTTTCAGGGTAGCAAGCACGCCTGACTGCGTCAGGGCCGGTTTGGCGCGCAGCTGCGCAATCATCAGATCGGGCTGCTTCGCCAGCACGCTCTCCAGATTGACCTGCCCCTGATCGTTAAAACCCATGTCAACAATCGATGCCGCCTGCGGCCAGCGCTGCTTCAGCAGGTCCCAGGTCTGGGTATCCTGCTTTTTCGGCAGGTTGTTCCAGGCAACGACACGCTGAAACGGGTTCTGGCGATCCAGTAATGCCAGCGCCATCACGTCACGCCCATCCTGTAAAATCACATGCTGCGGCTCTTTTTGCAGCGTAATTTTCTGACCATCCATATCGGTCACCGTGACCGGATAGGTGGTAGCCGCACAGGCGGTTGACAGTAAAAGTGTGGTGGCAGCAACTATCCCGATTTTCATTTTTCTCCTGTCCTTTTAGGGAATAATAATTATTCGCGTTAACTCTACCATGCTGATAAGTACCAAATGTAACTATTGCTAACCAGATGCGTCTGAGAGGCGGCATTAACAACGCGGCAGCGGGCTTAAATCAGGGAGCGATATCGCTGAATACGTGGAGGTGCATAGAGAGAATGGCGAAGGGCGGGCAGAATGGCAGGCGCATCCCAGGGGGATTGAGATGCGCCTGTTGCGCTAAGTGTTACTTCACCAGCGAATAGAAGATTGCGGAGATGGCAATAAGTCCGATCAGCACGACAAACAGATTGCTGATGTGACCGCTGTACTTCCGCATCGCGGGTACCTTCTGGATAGCGTACATCGGCATCAGGAACAGAATCATCGCAATGACCGGCCCGCCAAGCGTCTCAATCATGCCGAGAATATTGGGGTCCAGCGTTGCCACCAGCCAGGTCGTCAGCAGCATAAAGAGTCCGGTCAGGCGATTCAGTCTGGCGGGCGCGATGGTTTTGCCGCGACTGCGCAGCGCCTTATTAACCATGCCGTTAAATCCTTCGCGCGCACCAAGATAGTGACCGAGAAACGATTTCGTGATCGCCACAATGGCAATCAGCGGTCCCAGCCAGGCGATCATCGGCACCTTAAAATGGTTCGCCAGATAGGAAAGAATGGTGATGTTCTGCGCCTTGGCGGCGTGTAAATCTTCAGGCGACAGGCTCAGCACGCAGCTGAAGACAAAGAACATCACCGTCACCACCATCATCAGGTGCGAGCAGGCCAGAATGCGCGAACACTTTTTCTCTGCGGCATCGCCATACTCTTCCCGCTTTGCCAGCGCGAATGAAGAGATGATCGGCGAGTGATTAAACGAGAAGACCATCACCGGAATCGCCAGCCACAGCGTCATCCACAGGCTGCTGCCCGCGGGCTGAACGTTCAGGGTCGAAAGCACAGCGCCGTGCCAGTGCGGGATCAGATAGCAGGCCATCAGCATCAGCACCGCCACAAAGGGATAAACCAGCACGCTCATCGCTTTGACAATCATCTTCTCGCCGAAACGCACAATGGTCATCAGTCCGACAATCAGCAGCAGCGACAGCAGCACACGCGGTGGCGGCACCAGGCCGAGCTGATTCACCATCAGGCTCTCAACCGTGTTGGTGATCGCTACGCTGTACATCAGCAGAATCGGGTAGATAGCGAAGAAATAGAGCAGCGTAATCAGCTTGCCCGCACCAACACCAAAATGCTCCTCGACCACCTCGGTGATATCCCCGGCCGGATTTTTACCGGAGAGAACGAATCGGGTCAGGGCGCGGTGCGCAAAAAAGGTCAGCGGAAACGCCAGTATCGCCATGATGATCAGCGGGATCAGCCCGCCGACGCCAGCATTGATAGGCAGGAACAGTACACCCGCCCCAATTGCCGTGCCGTATAAACCCAGCATCCACATGGTGTCGGTTTTACGCCATCCCGTATCGACGTCACTCTCAAGCGCGCCCAGCGTGCCAGTTTGCGTGGTTTTCATCAGATCTTCCGTTTTAAAAGCCGCCAGTAACCTGAGCCGTCAGGCAGGCAAATGTCCGCCCCACTCTGCGCCTCAGCTGCAACCGGATCAGTCAACGTGATGCTGACCCGCCCGTGCATAGGTAATCGATTGCGTGCGCCACTTTTTACACTACCTGACGATATAAGTTCAAGCCGTGCAGATAAACACGCATGGATTGCTGAAAAAACCGTCAGGTTGTGCAAAGTGACTGCGCGGCGATCATGCCATCTTTGTGGCGGTTTTACCGCCCCTAAAAAGGTGATCCCTGTAACGGTTCAGCGCAACGGACTACGCTTAAACAGATTCTGTCGCGATCACGCCGACAGGTGCACAGGAGAAGAGAATGAAAATTGCCTGCCTCGGATGGGGATCGTTAATCTGGAAAGCTGGCGCACTGCCGGTGGCCAGTCAGTGGCATCATGATGGTCCTGAGCTACCGATTGAGTTTGTGCGCATCGCTGACGGCGGCGAGCTGTCGACCGCGATCTGCCTTAACGCCAGCCCGGTGCCGGTGTACTGGGCCTGGCTGAATACCGCCTCACTTGAGAGCGCCTGCCGCGCATTGCGCCTCCGTGAAGCCATTCCGGACAGCCGCATCGATGGCATCGGGATGATGACGGTGACAGCGACCTCAGCGGGACCACTGGCAGAGTGGGCTAAGACCAAAGGCATAGAAGGTCTGATCTGGACCGGTCTGCCTGCCCGCATGGCGGGTGTCGAAGGCCAGATCCCGACGCTGGACGACGCGCGGCACTATCTGCAGCAACTCACCGGTGAAACGCGTGAGCATGCTTGGCACTACATCGAACAGGTTCCGGCACAAATCGACACGGTTTATCGTCGTGCGTTTGCCGACCTCGCTCTCTGGCAACCCGACACCCGAGCCGTGACGGTCGCCACAACGCAGGTGCAGCCGCCCTGTCAGCCCGGCTGAAACTGACCAGCCGGCTGCACCGCTCTGCTTACTCCTTAAAGGATTACTACACTTCAGGCAGGTTTCGATTTCAGGTTTCCTGAGTCTTTCCCGTGCGTGGCCACGCCTTCTGGTCTGGCCGCCGTCCCCTAATCATCAGGAGATGAACAGATGAAAGCATTAACTTATCACGGCCCCCATAAAGTCAGCGTCGATAACGTTCCCGATCCCGGTCTGGAAGCCGCAGATGACATTATTCTGCGTGTGACCGCCACCGCTATTTGCGGTTCAGACCTGCACCTTTACCGCGGCAAAATCCCCGGTACCGGGCACGGAGATATCTTTGGTCATGAGTTTATGGGCGAAGTGGTTGAAGCAGGCAGCGCAGTGACCGCCGTGGCCAAAGGCGATCGGGTGGTGATCCCGTTTGTTATCGCCTGTGGCGACTGTTTTTTCTGCCTGATGAGCCAGTATGCTGCCTGTGAAAATACCAACAGCGGACGGGGTGCCATCCTGAACCGGAAAAACATCACGCCGCCCGCAGCCCTGTTTGGTTTCAGCAAACTCTATGGCGGTGTGCCTGGTGGACAGGCGGAATATGTCCGGGTGCCAAAAGCCAATACCGGCCCGTTTAAAGTGCCGTCGGTACTGTCGGATGAGAAAGTGCTGTTCCTGTCAGACATTCTGCCCACCGCGTGGCAGGCGGTGAAAAACGCCGAGGTGAAACCTGGCTCCAGCCTGGCGATTTTCGGTGCCGGACCGGTTGGCCTGCTCAGTGCCGCCTGCGCCCGACAGCAGGGTGCCGAACAGATCTACATGATCGACCACAACAACTACCGCTTAAACTTTGCCCGCGAGCGCTACGGTGTTATCCCGATTAACTTTGATGAGATCGATGACCCGGCCGGCTGGATTATCGAACACAGCACCGGCAATCGCGGTGTGGATGCGGTGATTGATGCAGTAGGATTCGAGGCAAAAGGCAGCATGACCGAAACCGTGCTCACCAATCTAAAACTGGAAGGCAGCAGCGGTAAAGCGTTGCGTCAGTGTATTGCCGCAGTGCGACGTGGCGGTATCGTCAGCGTGCCGGGCGTTTACGCCGGATTCATTCACGGCTTCCTGTTTGGTGACGCCTTTGACAAAGGGCTGACCTTTAAGATGGGACAGACCCACGTACACGCTTATCTGCCCGACCTGCTGAAGCTGATCGAACAGGGCCATCTGACGCCGGAAGAGATTGTGACCCATCATCTGCCGCTGGAAGATGCTGCGCGTGGCTACGATATTTTCGCCAAACGCGAAGAGGAGTGCCGCAAGGTGATTCTGGTGCCTGGCATGGCAGCGACACAGGCCACAATATAATTTCACAACGGGTCTGAAACGCTTAACCCCTGGCTCCCCGGCTGTTTTCCGCCGGGGATCTCATCTCAGAACGGCTTGCGTTGCAGGCTGCTTCGCCACTCCCGCCTCTCCAGCAGATGTTCATCCGGCGAATCCGCCGTATCAACCTGACTGCCCTGCTCCAGCCATCGCGCACTGCGTGAATGGGGATGACTTTCGCTGATCACCTGTTGTGAAAACGCGCCAAACGATAACAGCAAAAACAGTAATGCACTGGCCAGCCTCACTTTCATACGCACACCTCTTTGGTAACGGTGCCGCTATGCTGCCCGAAGGGTTTTCATTTTCTGTCAGTAACAGGCAAAGTTATGTGGTAAGCGGGAACAAGCTGCGACGGGTTTAACCGCGGTTCAGGATAGTCCGTCAGCCCGGCATCATAAGTTTCCCGGCTAACCGTCCGTTTTCTTTCAGGAGAATGCTATTGAACCTCAATCAGTTTGATCAGCCGGTCGGTGAGGCTCTGCCCGACTGGCAACCGGTCACCAGACCACCCTGTATGCCACTCACGGGTCAGCACTGCCTTCTCCTGCCGCTAAGCATCGATCATGCAGAACCGCTATTGCAGGCATTTATGCTGGCACCGGATGATCGCGACTGGACCTGGCTGAGCGCAGAGCGGCCCGCCTCTCTGCCGCAGATGCAGCACTGGATTGCGGATAAAGTGGCGGATGCGGCCCTGGTGTCCTTCACGGTCTGCTCGCCAAATCAGCAGCCCTGCGGCGTGGTCTGCTTCGCCAGCATTGAGCCGGGACACGGCACTGTTGAAATCGGTCACGTCACCTGGTCGCCGCTGATGCAGCGCAGTGTCATCGGCAGCGAGGCGATTTATCTGCTGCTGCAACAGGCTTTCTCGCTCGGCTATCGGCGAGTGGCGTGGCGCTGTGATTCAACCAATATCGCATCACGACGCGCAGCAGAACGGCTGGGGTTCCGCTTTGAGGGCCGTTTTCGTCAGGTTATGACGCGTAAACAGCGTAATCGCGATACCGACTGGCTATCAATTATTGACCGTGAATGGCCGGATGTTCAGCGCGCCCTGAGTGCCTGGCTAAGTGCGGATAATTTCGCTGCCGGGGGACAGCAAAAGCGCCCGCTCAGCGCCTGCTTCGCCGACGTTAACCCGGCTGATGCAAACGCGACAAGTCCTGAACGCGGAGCGGATGCTGGCGATTAATGCAGCCGACGCACGGTCAGTGCCGCGGACCAGCGCTGTCGCTGACAGCGCGGGCAGACAGCCTGCTGCTCAGCCTCAATGATCTGCGTCTGGCCGCAATGGGTGCAGGCATAGAGCGCGCTGACCGGTACAGTGCTGTAATCCTGCCGGTGCTCAGGGGGCAGTACGCTTAACCCGGCGCGCATCTCATCGTCATCGTAGAAATAGAGGCTGAGCTGACCATCGACCTCCACCAGCGCCAGCCGGATCTGCCCCAGATGCTCCACACCACTCTGCCGTAACTCCATATAAAACTCATCTTCAGAAATATTCAGACGATCCAGACTCTCCAGCACATACAATCCCTCTTTAATCAGGGTAATCACGTCGCCCTGAATAAGCCGTGAAAAGCGCGGGCTGTGCGCCGTCAGCCAGGTCGTGAAGCGGTAGAGCGCCAGCAGGACTACAAACACCATAATGACCGGCAGCACCGGCACATCATCGTAAAATGTCACATCACCGGACGCGGAACCCAGCGTCAGGATCACCACCAGCTCGAACAACGACAGCTGGCGCACGCCGCGTCGTCCTGAGACTTTCAGAAAGGTGAACACCACCAGATAAGCGATCATGACCCGTACCACCACCTCAAACAAAAAGGTGGCCGGTTGATCGTTAAGTAAGAAACGGTGCCAGTCGAATGAGAACATAGTCTGTAAAACATCCTGTTTTAGGGGGCGCGCATCGTCGCATCACCCGTTGATGACCCGCAGATTCAGGCCAGTGATAAGTAAATCTTGTCGCCAGCCCGCCAAAAGGCAAGCGAAGCTGTAACGCGAATGTGGGCGAGTCTGACCTCTCTGCATGTTGAGGAAAAGGTTAACAAAGCTGAAAATGGCGCTGACACTATTCACGCTACGCTTATCGGGCCGTTCGCAAAACCGCATGCTAAAACTTCCTGTTTCTGGCTGGATAATTTTTACCGCTGCGCTTTTTTCTTTTACTTCAATAAATTGCGAACCAAACCTTACTGCCTATACTTTCCAGTAAGGCTTCCGCAAATCCTTTCAACATCCAGAGAAGCCAGCCTTTTTCTGCCGATAGCGTCACTGGCCTATACCTGCTATCTCACTCGTCCACACCGCGACAGGCCCTGATGCCTGCAACTCAGTGTCTGTGGCTTATGGCATGGATCGTCCGTCCGTTCAGAGTGGTCAGATCGATCAGTCTGCAATGCATACCCTGACGCCCTGACCCGTTTCACGACGGCTCGTCAGCGGGAAGCGTGTTGCTTTTTTCGGGAGATGCCATGACGCCCTTTTCCAGTTTCTGGCAGGCCGGCTACGAAGGTGCCGATCATGTCAATCCTGCCGGCCTTGCGCTGTCGATGAACGATCTTAACCAGCATCAGGCGCGTGCAGCAGAGGATTATGCCGCGCTGGCCCCCTTTTCCATTCGCACAGTGCGCGAAAGCGTCGGCTGGCGGTTATGTGAGTACGATGGCCGCTATGACTTCTCGACGGTCGCGGCCCGGATGCAGGCCGCAGAGCAGCAGGGCATTCAGCTGAGCTGGACAATCTGCCACTACGGCTGGCCCGCTGGCGTCAGCCTGTTTGACCACGACTTTGTCAGCCGTTTCGCCGCCTTCTGTGGCGCACTGGCCCGCTTCCTGGCCCCCTGGTATCAGCAGGCGCCGGTCTACTCTCCGATGAATGAGATCTCCTTTGTCAGCTGGGGTATCTCGGTAGGGCTGTTCACCTGTGAGGCGATCCCTGAGGCGGATCGGGCGGATGCCGCCAAGCAGCAGCTGGTGCGCGCTACGCTGGCAGCCTGTGATGCCATCTGGCTGGCCGATCCGCGAGCGCGTCTGCTGCACTGTGATCCACTGATCCATATCGTGCCCGATCCCGCCGATCCGGCCAGCGACGTGCTGGCACGTGAGATGTGTGACACCCAGTATCAGGCGTGGGACATGCTCAGCGGCAGGCGCAACCCGGAACTGGGCGGCGCCCCACGCTATCTCGATCTGATTGGCGTGAATTACTACCACGACAATCAGTGGGAGCAGGGATCAAACCGGCGGCTTTACTGGCATCTGGGCGACAGCCGACGCCTGCCGCTGCATCGGATGCTGCAGCAGGTCTGGCAGCGTTATCAGCGGCCACTGCTGCTGGCGGAAACCAGCCACGTCGGCAGCGGACGCGGAAGCTGGATCCTTGAGATCGCCGCGCAGGTTGCGCAGGCGCTACTGGCAGGCGTTGAGCTGCACGGCATCTGCCTCTATCCGATCCTCGATCGTCCCTTATGGGAGGAGACGACTTTCTGGACCCGCAGCGGTTTGTGGGATCTCGATCTGCTGGGGGCCGATCCCTATGCCCGCCAGCTACAGCAGCCTTATGCCGACGCATTACGTCAGGCGCAGCGCTTTTTGCAGCACATCCACTCCTCAAAACACCCCTGTCAGGAGCACCCTATGAAACCACCTGTTCTCATTGTTTTCAGCCATTTACGCTGGGGATTTGTTTTTCAGCGTCCGCAGCAGCTACTGACAAGACTGGCACAGCACTATCGCGTGCTGTTTGTCGAAGAGCCGGTCTGGCAGGCGGGGCCACAGGGCCTGCATCAGAGCTCGCCTGCCGCTAACATCACGGTGATCCAGCCGCATACCGACAGCGACGCGCCTGGTTTCCACGACAGCCAGATCGCCCCGCTGCTGCTGCTGCTGACGCCGCTGCTGGAGGAAGATGAACAGCCGCTGATCTGGTTCTATACGCCGATGGCGCTGCCGTTGCTGACACCTTTTGATCCCTCACTGGTGATTTACGACTGCATGGATGAGCTTTCCGCTTTTCAGAATGCCCCGCGCCAGCTGCAGCAGCGCGAATCCGCGCTGATGACCCGCGCCGATCTGGTCTTTACCGGCGGCACCAGCCTCTATGAAGCGAAGCGTGACAAACATGCTCAGGTTTACTGCTTTCCCAGCAGCGTCGATGCTATTCATTTTGAGCAGGCGCGCGATCGCAGCAATCGACATCCGATGCAGGATGCAATTCCGGCACAGCGTCTTGGCTATTACGGCGTGCTGGATGAGCGCATAGACCTGCCGCTGATTGCGGCGCTGGCGGACAGCCACCCCGAATGGCAGATCATTATGGTCGGGCCGGTGGTAAAAATTGATCCCGCCAGCCTGCCGCAGCGCGACAATATTCACTGGCTCGGACAGCAGCCCTATCAGGCGCTGCCGCAGTTTCTGGCGGGCTGGGATGTCTGTCTGATGCCGTTTGCCATCAATGCCTCGACGCGCTACATCTCACCGACCAAGGTGCTGGAGTATATGGCGGCGCAGCTGCCGATTGTCAGTACCGCGATTATTGACGTAGCGCGGCATTACGCAGAGGAAGTGGCGGTGGCAGAGAGCCCCGCTGAATTTATTGCCGCCTGTGAACAGGCAATGGCGATTGGTGCCGCAGAACGGCTGGCGCTGGCGGGACGGATGCAGGCAAAGGTCGATGCCACCTCATGGGATCGCACCGCTGAACAGATTCATGGACTGATCCAGCAGGCGCTGACGCAGCGTCAGCCCGCACTAAGGTCGGCCAGCCAGGGCAGCGCGCAGGCGAATATCACGCCGTTAACCCCATTGATGCTGGAGAGTGAAGCTGTGCCCTGCCTGATTATCGGAGCCGGGCCAACCGGGCTGAGCGCCGGTTATCACTATGGCGAAGGCGCAGTGTTACTGGAGAAAAATGCCACGCCTGGCGGCTGGTGCCGCTCGATTGACGATCAGGGTTTTACCTTCGACTATGCCGGTCACATTATGTTCTCGCAGGACCCGTACGTCTTGCAGCTGTATGAGATGTTGCTGGGCGACAACCTGCACTGGCAGGCGCGTGAAGCCTGGGTCTACAGCGACGGCGTTTATACCCGCTATCCCTTCCAGTCCGCGCTACACGGCTTGCCGGTCGAGGTGGTAAAAGAGTGCGTGCTGGGCGCTATCGAGGCGCGTTATGGCGAAACGGCCGCCGCCGCTGTGCCACTGGATCGGGCGCGGGCACGGCGGGACTGCTGCGCAGATGGCGCGATCCCCGATGAGGGCAGCAGCACAGGCGTGGTGGAAGGCGAAGAGGATTTCCAGCACTTCATTATGCGCACCTGGGGCAAAGGCATCGCGCGTCACTTTGCCCTGCCCTACAACCAGAAACTGTGGAAGGTGCCGCTGACCGACATGGAAACTTCATGGCTGGGCGGACGCGTACCGCTGCCCGATCTGGCGCAGATCATTGATGGCGCGCTGCAACCGCTGGCGAAACCGGTTGGCCCCAACGCCCGTTTCGGCTATCCGCTGCGCGGTGGCTTCCAGGCGCTGATGTCCGGCTTTTTGCCGCACCTGAAATGTACGCTGGAAACGGACGCCACCCTGACCCGCCTCTACCCGCAGGCGCACGTCGCGCTGCTGGCGGATGGCCGCCACTACCGTTATGAACAATTGATCAGCACCATGCCGCTGCCGGAGCTGATTAAACTGATGGGCGATGAAGTGCCGGATAGTGTGCAACGGGCGGCGCAGCAGTTGCAGTTTGTCTCGGTGCGCTGCGTTAATCTGGGGATTGGCCGCGCTGACCTGACCGAAAAGCACTGGATTTACTATCCTGGTGATACGCTGTTTCACCGCATCTTTGTGCAGGGCAATGCGAGTCCGCACTGCAACCCGCCGGGCGGTTTCGGCTTAACCTGCGAAATTACCTATAACGCGGCCAATCCGCTGCCGCTGGCGGGGGATGCGCTGATTGAGCGCTGCCGTCAGGATTGCATCAGAGTTGGCATGATCACCGCGGACGATCCGCTGCTCTGTGCCTCAGAGGTCGATATGCCCTACGCCTACGTGGTCTATGACCATACGCGCAGCGCTAACGTGGCGCTGATCCGCCAGTGGCTGCTGACCCAGGACATTCATCTGTCAGGCCGCTACAGCGAGTGGGAATATTACAACTCGGATCACGCCTTCCTTGCCGGTAAACGCGCCGCCGAAAATGTCCGGCTGCAGCATGTCAGCGAACGGACGCTCGGCTGACCCGGCGCAGTCGCTACGAAAGCCGCTGGCTGCACTTCGCGGCTTTCAGCGACTGTAACTGCGTCAGTCGCCGCTCCGCCTTCTGGCTGGCATTGTATTTCGCAATGCCATTGCCCAGCCCGAAATCCCCGACAAAGCCCAGCACGGTCAGTGCATCGAACTGGCCGGTCTGCTCAATATCACTCTGCACGCTGTGCGCTTTCACCAGCTCCTGATCCAGCGCGCTGCAATTCAGCATCGCCGTCTCTTCCGGGGTGACCGCGGATGCCTGCGGATACTGCTTGGTGGCGCAGCCGGTTAATACCAGCGTCAGCAGCACGATTAAGACGCTCTGTTTACTCATTTTTCATTGCCTGTTTTTTATCCAGTTAATACTGTTATCGGCAGCATCCCCCGGGATCATGAGTCTCTGACCTACCAATAATGGTCGAAACCGCTACGCTAATGTAGGATTCAGCGCGCTGCTGTCAGTTGCAGCGTGTTACCTATAGGAAGTCACGCAGCGAACGCACATTGCCCGTTCATCACTTCTGCCAGACCTTTCAAAGAGTTAGCCAGCATGATGCTGTCATCAGCAGCGTTTAAAAAGCAAAGCCTGACCGATAATCAGTGATCGAGGCCGCCGCATAAGCAAAGCCAGACACAGAAAATTCGCGCGTCGGGTTTATCAGAGTTGTTCGAGATGAGGTTTTTCCATGCGTTTTAAAGGATTGAACATCGGGTTTTTCATTTTGATTCTGGCTATCGCCACCCTCGGTTTTTTCGAGGTGCTTTCGCCCTATTTCTCGCCGATTTTATGGGCGGCGATTCTGGCGGTGATTTTCCATCCGCTGAAAACGTATCTGCGGGTCCGAATGGGCGAACGCAATGGCCTGGCCGCGTTGATTACCCTGCTCTGTATCTGCCTGATTGTGTTCACGCCGCTGGCCATTATCGCCTCATCGCTGGTGGTCGAAACCAATGCGGTCTATCACAAACTGCAGACCAATTCGGCGCAGTTCCCGGCGGTCTTCGCCGATCTGTTGCAGCATCTGCCGCGCTGGGCAAAACATTATCTGGCTGAAAATAACCTGGATAACGCCGAACAGATTCAGCAGAAGCTCTCCTCGTTTGCCCTTAAGGGCGGTCAGTATGTGGCAGGCAGCGCCTTTATCATCGGTAAAGGGACGTTCAGCTTCACCGTCGGCTTTGGCGTGATGCTTTATCTGCTGTTCTTCCTGCTGAAAGATGGCTCCTATCTGGTGCATCTGATCCTGGAAGCGCTGCCGCTCTCAACCTACGTGAAGCATCACCTGATGGTGAAGTTTGCGGCCGTGGCGCGCGCGACGGTGAAAGGCACGGTGGTGGTCGGTATTGTTCAGGGTATTCTCGGTGGGCTGGCATTCTGGTTTACCGGTATAGACGGCAGCCTGCTGTGGGGCGCGCTGATGGCCTTCCTCTCCCTTATTCCGGCAGTCGGTTCCGCCATTATCTGGGTGCCTGCGGCGATCTTCTTCTTCGCCACCGGTGCACTGTGGAAAGGGCTGTTCCTGGTGGGCTTCTTTGTAGTGATTGTCGGACTGGTGGATAACATCCTGCGTCCGCTGCTGGTCGGCAAAGACACCAAAATGCCTGACTATCTGATTCTGATCGCCACGCTGGGCGGCATGGAGATTTACGGCATCAACGGTTTTGTAATCGGTCCGGTGATTGCCGCCCTGTTTATCGCCTGCTGGAACCTGCTCTCAGGACGCGATAACCGCGAAAACATCGAAGCCATCGACGAAGAGTTTATCGAAGAAGGTAAGAAGCAGTCCGATACCGCGGCAGAGGCTGCGGCTGAAGCGGCGGCGGCCTCCGCCGATGCGGCTGCAGAGACGGAAAGGAAAGTCTCTGCGTTAGCCGCCTCAGAGAAAGAAACAGCGGAAAAGAAAGCGTAATCCGCGTCAGGCAAACCCAGGTTAGTATCGCAGTGAGAGCGAGGCCTGCTCAGGAAACACGGTCAGATCGGAAAGGCGCAAAACCCGCCATCCATGGCATGCTCGGCCCGCGCGATTACGCACCTCATCCCTGAGGTGCGCCCGTAAACGGGCTAACGCTTTGCGTTGTTCAAAAACGCTCCCGGCGTTTTTGTCCCAGGCGCGGGACGCTTTCCTCTTCTGACCGTGTTCCCTGCGCGTTGAGCTTATGCGTTGCTGCCAGGGGCATTACGCGTCGGCTTTATCACCCATAAAAAACCCACCTTTCGGTGGGTTCTTTTTTTAACCTGAGAACAGCCGCGAATTAGTTAGTCGCTTTGTTTTTCAGATCTTCAGCACCCTGCTTGGTTTTATCCCAGCCTTTCTCAGTGCCTTCTTTGGTTTTGTGCCAGCCTTTCTGCGTACCTTCGGTGATTTTACTGCCGGTGGTATCGCTTTTGCCTTCAGCGGCATGCTCAGACTTCAGCTTCAGCTCTTTGCCTTCGTTCTGGGTCTGATGCAGTTTTTCCTTCGCGGTATCGGCGCCTTTATGCGCTTCCGCAACGGTGTTATCTGTAGTGGTAGCAGCAAATACCGGCGAGGCCAGCAAAATAGCAGACAGTGCAATAATTGATTTCTTCATAATTCCCTCTGTATGAATCGTTGCCGTGTAGGTTTTAATCCTGGCATAGTGTTCCCAGGAAAGATTTAAGAATAAACCAGGAATGAAAAAGGGCCAGTTTTCACCAGAAAAAGCCGCCGGTTGTAGCTTTTTCGTCCATTACCAAAGTGCGAGTTGCGGATCGTTGTCCGGTTTCGGCTGGCTTCGGCTGACGCGAGCAGGCGGTGCAGGCTGCTGCATCTGATGGGTGATCCACTGCAGCAACACCGTCACTATATAGGTCTGCTGCTCCGCGCTCAGCGGCTGGTGCTGTCCGATGTTGTGCCACTTACTCAGACAGCCACGACAGCAGGTTGCGGTGGCGTGCTGAGCGATAAACACCGGGTGGCCGCGCATCGGCGTCTGCTTGCCATCATTTTCAGGCTGCGCAGGCGCCAGCCGCTGTGCCACAAACTCAGCGGCGTGCAGGCGCAATACCGGCTCGCCTTTGCTGCTCGCATAATCATATTCCGCGCGTCCCAGACGAAAGCGCTGACGGAACGGCGAGCGTGACAGCCGGGTAAACAGGTCGTCAGAAACCTTCATGCTGATTGCCAGTCACTCATATTTACGTCCCGCCAGATAGCGTACGCCCTGCGACCCGAACGCCTCACGATGGAGTTCATTGGGCTGCAGATGAAATGTCTCACCGGGATGATAGGTGGTATCGCCTTGTTCGGTACTGATGGTGATGTCACCACTCAGAATCAGTGCCAGTGCTTCAAAGGGATGTACGTGATTATCAAGCTGGGCGGCGGCTGCACGCTCAATCAACAGAGGCTCGTCAAAACCCTGTTCGGCTAACAATTTTCTGAATTCGTGTTCTGTCATCGCAACTCCTCAGTGTGGATCTGACCCTTAGCAGTGTAGACGATCTTTATCGCCGCTTATGGCACTCAACAGGTTACGTAAAGTAGCGCAAGCAGGGTTGTTCACCGGTCAGGCCAGTGCTGTACTTGCCGTCTCGTTACAGCCATTTTGACATCGGGATAACGCAAAAGTATGTCTCAACAGGAGAAAACTGCCCTGCTGCTGATTAATCAGCGCTCGCGCAAAGGACGCGCCGAGGCCAGCCGCGCACAGTCGCTGCTGGCTCAGGCCGGGTTCACCCTGCTGCAACCGGCCGGAGATGATACCCGCAGCTACAGCGAATTAATCGCGGCGTATGCCCATCGCGTTGATGCGGTGATCGTCGGCGGTGGCGACGGCACGCTTAATGCGGCCGCGCCAGGACTGATGCAGACCGGCCTGCCGCTGGGCATTTTACCGCTGGGCACCGCCAACGATTTTGCCCGCACGCTGGGCATTCCTGCCAGCCTGGAGTCCGCGATAAAGATTATCGCTGACGGGCAGCTGCGCGCAGTGGACCTGGGTGAAGTGAATCAGCACCTGTTTCTGAACGTCTCCAGCATCGGCTTTTCGGTGGAACTGGCGCGCAACCTCACGGCGGAATCGAAAAAACGCTGGGGAGTGGGCGGTTATGCCCTGGCGGCTTTGCGGGTGCTGCGGCAGAGCCGTCCCTTCAGCGCTACGCTGGTGCATCAGGGCCATCGGACGCCGATCAAAACGGTTCAGGTGTCGGTGGGCAATGGACGCTTT
Organism: Pantoea sp. 18059; assembly: GCF_902706165.1. Classification (NCBI taxonomy): domain Bacteria; kingdom Pseudomonadati; phylum Pseudomonadota; class Gammaproteobacteria; order Enterobacterales; family Erwiniaceae; genus Pantoea; species Pantoea sp. 18059. The sequence goes on along the minus strand of NZ_CACSJS010000007.1, from coordinate 94,651 downwards.
TATGGGGGCGGCATGACAGTGGAACAGCGTGCCGCTCCGGACGATGGGTTACTGGATGTCTACAGTCTGGAGCTGCAGCATAGCTGGCAGCTCATTGCGCTGCTGCCCTTTCTGCGGCGCGGCACTCACGGTCGCTGGCGTAACGTGCGGGCATTCAGCGCCATGGAGCTGACGGTTGAGACGCGCCGTCCCCATTACATCAATGCAGATGGTGAGATTATCGGTCAGACACCCGCACATTTTCGCCTGATAGCCAGTGCACTGCGGGTTTATGCACCGGGCGACAGCGCAGCAAAATAGCCCGACGGTGGGCGTGGTAACCGATCGCGGTGAGAAACTAGTGCTGGGTGCTCTTTTTTTCAGCGTAGTCGATGTGTTCGGAAAGATTGGCGACCAGCTTTTTCGCCATTTCGAGGGTCAGACCCAGAAACAGGGTCTCCTGCGGGCCCTTTTCACGCGGGGCATTGGGATCGATATAACCGAATTTCACTACCAGTGCCTGATGGGTATTCAGGGGACCAATATGCCAGCCGGTAACCGGGTAGAAGGTAAATCGCGTAAATTCATTCATTTAATCCTGACTGTAAAAGCATAACGCTGATTGATAGTCAGGCCAGCTCTGATGATAAAGCATGAGTGGAATACTCAGTCTGAACGAAATCGACAGGATTACAAGGGAAGCGGCATAACAAGCGCAGCGTGACGCAATGAGGATCTGTAATGCATTCAGGGCCTGCTGCAGCAAGGGGATGAGGATATCTCAGGCGTGTGTAACCTGCGCGACTCCGGCACGGGCGCTCTCCTGTCAGGCCAGGGCGAACGCCCCTCAGGACTCTTTATCGGCTCGGGGAATAATCGAGATATGCCCGTTAACCTCCAGCACCGCATATTTAATCTGATCAAATCGCTCCAGACCCTGCCCGGAGCGCGCCGCTTCCAGCACATCATCAGGACTGATGCCGGTCATCTTCATGCGGTCAGTCAGCAGATTACCATTCTCGACCAGGATCACCGGGCCGCCATCGATCACCTGTTCCACCACCGGAAAGCGACTTTTCAGTTTGCCCAGCACAATATCAATCGCTACCAGCGTGATAATAGTCAGCGCAGCGCCGGTAACAGAAAAATCGTCGCCCAGCAGCGCCTGCTGAGTTGCTTCACTGATGATCAATAGCAGAATCAGATCGAAAGAGGTCATCTGCAACAGAGTGCGTCTGCCGGCAATTTTGAACACGACCATCAGCACCAGGTAGATCGCTGCGGCACGTAATACCGTTTCCATAAAGCGCCTCTGTCAGGGATAAATCCATTGGGTAAAACGGGCCGGAGCATGGCCGTCACCATGAATAGTGACGTGAATGCGGCCCGCATTGCGCGGCTGCAGGCCAAGCCAGATCGCGTGATCCGGTCCGGTGTTGCGGGCCGAAAAGGTCAGCCGCAGATCGCTGCCAATCGTCACCGCCTCCAGCGGTTGAGGCTGCAGCGTCTGGATTTGCAGGTTATCCAGGGCGCCACCGCCAATCGTAACGGTAAAGCGATCGGTTACCGGTGCGTTGTAGCGAATGCGCATATCCATATTGCTCTCAACCCGGCCAAACCGTTCATACTCCACCTGGATGGTCCCGTCCGGCGAGCGGGCGCTGCCGTTACTCAGCACGCCTTTGGAAAAGAGTCCGCATGCACCCAGAATCACCAGCGCAATCAGAACGTATTCACCGATACGCTGAATCAGCCATTCACGACGTATCCAGCGGAGGTTTTCCTGAATCGGTACCGCCTGGCCACTGCTATCCTCTTTTTTCACCGTGACCTCACTCACTGTTGGCTCAGGAACAAAAACTGCACGCTGCGTTAAGCATAGCCAGACAGTATCAGTTCACTATCTGGCGGGTCGTGACCTTTTCAGCGGGACAATCTGGCACCGCATCCTGCCGTTTACAGCCAGCCGGAGCGACGCAGTTTGGCCCACAGCCCGCCGCAGGCCAGCAGGGTCAGCCCCACCGCCAGCGGATAGCCATACAGCGACTTCAGCTCCGGCATATGCTCGAAGTTCATGCCATACATACTGAAGACCACGGTCGGGATCACCAGGATCGCACCCCAGCCTGCCAGCTTTTTCACCACTTCATTCTGCTGCACCGTCACCAGCGCCAGATTGACCTGCATGGCACTGGTCAGCATCTCACGCATATCTTCCGCGTCGGTGACGACATGCCGGGCGTGATCCTGCACGTCACGGATGTAGGCGCGCAGCGGACGCGGGATCAGATCTTCATGCAGGTGGATCAGCTGATTGCAGATCTCCTCCACGGGTAGCGCCGCATTGCGCAGTTTCAGCAGATGACGCCGCACGGTGTAGACCGACTGCACCGACTTGCGATCAAATTCACTGGTGAAGAGATCGTTCTCCATCTGTCCGACCCGTTCATTCAGCGAGGTGGACAGTTCGGCATAGCGATCAACAATAAAATCGAGCAGGCAGTAGAGCGGATAAGCGGGACCAAACTTCAGCAGCGCCGGGTTTTCAGCCGCCCGCTGCCGCACCGGGGTGTAGCTTTCAGAGGCGCCGTGACGGATGCTGATCAGGAAGTTTTTTCCGACAAAAAGATGCGTTTCGCCCAGTTCGCAGCTGTCATCCTTAGCGCACACCGTTTTCACCACGATAAACAGCGATTCGCCATAATGTTCAATTTTAGGTCGCTGATGGGCATTGAGTGCATCCTCAACCGCCAGCTCATGAAGGCCGAACTCCTCTTTAATCTTCGCCATAAACTCAGCGTCTGGCTGCCACAACCCGAGCCAGATAAACGCCTCAGGCTCTTTGATCACTTCACTGATATCATCGACTTCAACCTCTTCGCCCGCGCATCCCGGACGATACACCCTGCTGCTTACGATCATCTTCTGCTTTCCCGTTGTGACAATACATGCAGCTTAGCCAATCCCGCGCCTGTAACCGGATAAAAACCGTAAGGATTTGCTGCGACGCTGTTCGATCAGCGGCTTACCACTTCAGCCCTAATCCGGTGGAGAAAATGCCTTCGTTCAGGGTATCGGGTATGCCGCTGACCAGATTACGGTGATAGCCAACGTGCAGCGTTGACCACGAAGTCAGGCTGTAGCGCAGGCCGACTTCGGCATCCAGCATAAATACGCCGTCATCATCCAGCGAATGGCCAACATCGCCATTGCTGTAAAGCGTGACCGACTTGCCCAGCAGATAGCGCTGATAGTTCCAGCGCAGCGAGCCGCCAAAGTGCCGCTCTTCCCGGTCATCGCTGTAGCCATACTCAAAGGCACCACCCAGCACCGAGAGTGAGAACGCGCTGAGTTCGGTGTCCCATAACTGATAACCAGGCCCGGTGCCGATCAGCGCCTGACGTGACAGATTCTCCACCCAGTCGCGCTTGTAGGTGGCGCGGGTCTGCCAGAAGAACTGCTCCCTGACCAGATAGTCGAAGGCGTAGCGCAGGCTGTAGTTATCGGTATTGATGTTCTCGTTTTCCTGCTCGCGATTGTAGGTCGCACCGATATCGTGACGCCATTTTCCCTGGTTCAGTTTGGTGTTGAGCGCGAAGCTGTAGTCGTCAGTTTTGGTCGAGGCTTTTTTCACCTTTACGCCCGCATCGATGTTGCCGGTCCAGGCGAGCTGATCGCTGCGGACTTTGGCTTTCATAAACTCATCAATGCGTCGCAGCGAAACCTGCTGCTCCTGCTCGTTGCGTTCCACCCAGACATAGCCGGGATCGGATGAGGAGAGCCGCACCTGATAATGTTCGCCAGTCTTTTTGTTTTCGACATTCACCGGATTCTCGCTGGCAAGCGTACTGACCGCACTCCAGTCCAGCGTGACGGTACCGGCGTAGTGTGTCTCTATCCCCAGCTTGCCGTCGCTGAGATAACGAATCGTGCCGGTCAGCCGATCGCCATTATTCAGCCAGACGGTATCGGCAGTGGCCTGCTGTGCCCATCCGGCGCAGCAACTGATGACCAGCAGCGGGATAAACGAGGTGGCGCAACGCATAGCTTTCCCTGTAAAGGCGTCGTCTTGCACGGGCGACGCGTCACCGCAAATTCTGACCTGACAATTAAGCCGATTCTGCGACGATATGCAATGCGCCGCCTGGCTCAGGAGAGATCGTGCAGTGCTTTGCCGAGCGGTGGAGTAATAGCGAAGTCCGTAAAACTCATCGCCAGCCCTTCACGTTCCGGTGAACAGCCCATCACTCCGACAAACCGCCGCCCCTGACCGGGCCACGGGCAGAGCCGTAACAACGGCCAGCTCACGCCGTCGGTAGAGTACTGAATTCTTAAGGCCGCATTTTCCAGCGTGGCGCGCAGCCAGAACTGGCTCGCATCGCCGGGAAACACACCGGTAGACCAGTCGGAAAACTCGCGCGTCACCACGCTGCCAATTGCGGGCTGGTCATCGTTAAACTCAATGCCCGCCTTAACCCAGTGCGTTTCGTTATCCTGAATAAACAGCCCGGCCTGATCGTAGAGCTGACTGAAATCCGCCCTCACCTGCACCTGAACGGTAAAGTCGTTTTCCACCCAGAAGCCAAAAGCGTGGCCGCTGTGCCGTTCGAACCCGTACCAGGTACGCTGCCAGAAATCGCTGTTCAGCGCGGTTTCGAACCTCAGCGTTTCGCCATCCAGACTGTGTACCGGCGGCTGATTAATCCAGACGCCACCTTCAGTGGTAATGGAACTGACTGCTGTCATAGGCACTCCTTTGGGTAAGTTAAACCACCCGCGTGCTGGTCGATCTGCGGCGTGGCGACTGACCTGATTATCATAGCGTTGATTGGTGAACGGGCGGCAGACGATTGCGGCAAATCTGAGGATGTCGATGTGGCAGGCAGTGAGGTCAGCAGACCCGTGGCTGCAGAGACTCCGGCTCTGTTTGCGGTTTCGCTTATATGCCCTTTATTCTCCTGCCGGAAATAAATAACTGCGACCAGGTCCAGTTCACTGAACTATTTCATTTTGTTAATCCCCTGGCGAAAACAGCATTTAACAACCAGGCTTGTTTTGTCTGAGGGCAACTGAACTCATTAAATATAAGGATTAAGCCACCATGGTAGATAAATCAGAAATTTTAGATCACGCGCAGGTTGTTGATGTGAATGGCGAACATGTCGGGATTGTCGACCACTTCGAAGGCGACGACAAAATTAAGCTGGCGAAAAGCGATCCTGAAGCGGGTGGCAAACACCACATTATTCCATTCAGCTGGGTGAAAGAAGTTGATGATAATAAAGTCATCCTTTCTAAAGCCAAAGCGGATGTTGAAAGTGAGTGGCAGTCTGCATAAAACATTAGCCGTGGCGCCCGCCACGGCTTATTTCATTTATTCTGTTAAATAACTCCTGCGTCCTTCCCTGCCCATTGTTCATCTATTACTGCTTAATATTTCACACCGCCTGAAACGTCTTCAGCAATATCTGTCAGATTTTTACTTTCCATGACACGGTGCTCCCTGTTTTTATGTCCGGTGGCGGGTTGTCGTAAGTGGAGGGTTTGGAGCGGTCATCATGGCATTGCGGCGGGAGGGGAAAAACCACCAGAATGGCGCAGCACTTTGCCGGATCTCTGTCGGTATCCGGCGGTCATAAGAAACGGCGGGTGAAGTAAAACCTGAGATCCTCACCCGCTGCGGGTTATTCCTGTTTTGCTGCGCGATCCCGCAGCACTTCCCCCACCACCGGAACCGCTGAAAAGGCATTTGGCCAGCCAGCATAGAACGCGGCCTGAGTGATAATCTCGCCCGCTTCTTCAGCCGTCAATCCGTTGTCCATCGCCCGGTTGAGATGGTAGCTAATTTGCGCACTTTGTCCCGAAGCAATCAGTGCGCTGACCGTCACCAGACTTCTGTCACGAGGTTGTAGCGCTGGCCGCTGCCACAGATTGAGAAACAGCGGATCGGCGGTGAATCTGACCAGCCCGGGCGAGATCGGCCCCACATTTTTCTCTACCGTTGCAGAACGCTGCTGTTCGGCTGCCTGATTTAGTGGCAGCAGTGCCGGAGAGGCTTCGGCCAGTTGATCGGCACCAATGCCTCGCGCCTGAAACACATTTTTGGTCACCGCAATTGCTGACATCGCATTGGGCCAGCCGGAATAGAACGCCAGGTGAGTAATAGTTTCCGATATTTCAGCGGGCGTCACGCCACTATCGAGCGCCACACCGGCGTAATGTTGTAACTCAGCAGGCTGGTTGCGGGCGATGAGAATGGCAAGCGTAACGATACTGCGGTCACGGATCGAAAGTGCGTCGCGTTTCCAGAGATCATCGGTTATCGCTTCACGTCCGAAACGAGCCAGTGCGGGAGAGACGGACTCAATGTCGGCAACCGAAAGGCTGGATGGATTGACGTTCAACATAGTTTCACCTCTTTTGGGTTCAGCAGCGGCCAGGTCGGCCAGCATCATGGAGATCGCGGCGGCGGCAATCACTTTTTTCATCCTCTGATCAGCTCCCTGGTAAAGGTCAGTTAACAAAAGAGTTAAGAGCGCCACGGTTTTTCAGCAGAGCTGGCAACACGGGGATCGCCTCTTTGCGGTCGGTCATCTCAGCTGTCAGCCGGATATAGTCGCGAAAATGGGGCGTTTCGCGGTGTTGCTGATAGGCGGCGTCACTGGCGTAGATTTCATAGAAGAACCAGCGATATCTGTTTTTTGCATCGGTCGCGGCATACATCGCCAGTACGCCCGGTTCCACCTTCAGTGATTCCGCCATTTCAGGCAGCACAATATCGCGGAATGCCTGCTGATCGGCCGGTTTCACGTCAACAATCACCAGGTTATTGATGGTTTCTTTATTCTGTACGAAGGGTTTATCACCCAAAAACTGCGGCTCCAGCACGGCGCTCTTTTTCTGGCCGATAAGATCAGGTACGCGTGTAATAAAAGACCGGTACGGCTCAGAACTGAGATGTTGCTGGTATGCCTCTTCACTCGCATAAATTTCAATCATATAAGCCTGATGAGCATTTTCTTTATGTTTCAGTGAATACATCGCCAGCGTACCTGGTTGCTCTGCCAGCGAACGGGTAATATTATCTCTGGCAACTTCATCGTACTGTCCGTTTTTCCCGACCTTAATTTCCATTTCATGCAGATTAATGACACGGTTTGTGGGTTCTGTTAAAGCGGCTGCCGATGCCGGGCCGGCCATCAGCAGAGTCAGAGTCAGAGCGGTAATATTGTTCACGGTCTGCCTTAATTATCGGATGAGGTGATTTGCGATTAATTCGGTGTATTAACCGGCGCGATTTCTGTTTCATCTGGCTATTAAGCCGTCGTGAGTTCCGCATTGAGCTGAGCAATGAGTCGCGACGCGTGTTGCTTTGCTGCAGCAATTTGCTGCGTGATAATAGTTTCATTACGACTGGCATAGCTTATCCCGCAGGTATAAACCGGTTTCTGCATCTCCAGATTGCAGAGTCGGGCGGTGGTTTCAAACTGAATCAGATAATCCTCCAGCTGATGACCAAAGACACCATCTGCCGCGTATAACGCCTGCGGTGCGCCAGTGGTGAAAGAGAGGATCAGTTTTTTACCGCCGAGTCTGGCCGTTGATCCGTGCGCAAACCCATGAACAAATACGTCATCCAGCCATAGCTTCATGAGCCCTGGCAGCGAATACCAGGAGAAGGGAAATTGCCAGACGATAATATCTGCCTTCAGCAGTGCATCCTGTTCGGCGCTGACATTGATGTTGTTGTCCGGATAAAGAGCATCCAGACGACGGATTTCAGCATCAGGCAGTGCAGAAGCGACTTCATTGAGAATGGTAGCATTACCGACCGAATGGCTCAGGTCGGGATGACCGGAAATAATTAATATATTTTTCATTTTCAGTTTTTAATCATTTATTTTTTAACAGATAACCAGGCGTTGTCGATGCCATCAAGCGCTGGGTACTTTTTGCCGTCCGGCACCGTTTAATCAAATGCAATCGCTACGGCATCCGCCTTTCCTGCCGCCAGCGCTTCACTCGGCGTTTTTACTGCGCCGCCTCCCTGACACCTGTCGGATGACTGGTGACAACACACGGTAGCGGTTTGCGACTGATCATTGGGTGGCGCCCTCTTGCTGAGGCTTATACTCTGCAGCGAACAGGCTTTCCCAGTTGGTGAATGCACCTAACGGGATGCAGTCAAAACTCAGCAGACCGGCTTTTGCCAGCGGAAAGTCAGCCAGCAGGCTTTGGGCCTGTTCCACCGAGTCGCATTCAAGGAAGATCGCAACGCCGGGTCGATCCTGTCGGTAGTAAATATCGCGTAGCGCACCGGATTTATACAGACTCCAGGCATGGAAAGCTTCGGCAGCCAGATGAGGGTGATACTTTTCCAGCGTGGCATCGGGGGCGGGTTTATCCAGACACAAAATTCGCATATCAATCTCCTGAGATTCACGGCCAGGGGGAACTGATAAGGAGTATATGCTCGCGATTTAGTGAAGATTAGGCCACTATTGACTCAAAGATATTTAGCCTGCGGCTAATAATAAGCAGCCCGATTGTGTCAGGATTATCCCGTGAACAACGCCATCTATAATCAGATACGCATCTTCCAGAGCATTGCCCGCGAAGGAAATATTTCATCGGCTGCTCGCAAACTGGAGATTACTCCCCCCTCTGTCAGTAAGGCGCTGAAGCTGCTTGAAGCGCACATCGGTCATCCGCTATTTGTGCGAACCACGCGCCGGATTGAGCTGACCGATGCCGGACAGCAGCTGCTGGAACAAACCTCAGCAGCGGTAGCCTCGCTGGAAAAATCGCTGGAAAGCATCCGTGACCAGAATCAGGAACCGTCGGGACTGGTCAGAATCACCCTTTCGCGCTTTGCTTATCTGCTGGTGCTGAAACCTGCGATGGCCGCTTTCTGCCAGCAATATCCCGGTATTCAGCTGGAAATTTCGGTATACGATGGTACCGTGAACATCATTGATGAACGTTTTGATCTGGGGATCCGGTTTGGCGACATTCTGGAAGGTGGCGTGGTGGCGCGACCGCTGATGAAGCCGTTTCGCGAAGGTTTGTATGCCTCTTCTGCCTATCTGGCAGCGTTCGGCATTCCAGCGTCTCCGTCTGACCTGCATCAGCACCGGCTTATCGGTTACCGGTTTATCACCAATAATCGTATTCTGCCGCTGATTCTGGATCATCATGGCGAACAGCTGACCGTTGAGATGCCGGGTCAGTTGATGAGTAATGATATTGAGGTGATGGCTGATGGCATTCGCAACGGGCTGGGTATCGGGCGACTGTTTGAACCGGTTCATAATTTACAGCCGGATAAAGAGGCATTTATTCCGGTGATGGAGCGTTACTGGAAAACTTATCCGCCGGTTTATCTCTATTATCCTAAAAGCGCGGGTAAAACGAAAAGAGTAAAAACGTTAATCGACTTTCTGCTTAAGCACACTGCGGGTTAAGCACCTGTTACTGATAGCGGGCTTACTGAATACGGCTAATGGCAGATATTTATGACGAGATATCACCTGTGACTTTTCTTATATTCCGAACAATGAATGCTTTCAGTTAATTGCATTTTTTTGAGATCGTTATCGTAAAACTCGCTGTTTATCAGATGATTAAAGTCACTGATTTACATCGATTTTCAGCTGGACTTTTCCTGCAATAGTTGATTATATGTACAGGTATTTAGCGCGATACAGAGGTGTTGGAGCACTCCTGTATCGCTAATCACAATCACTATTGAAAAGGAATAGAGATCATGACTGAGTCAGAGTGTAATGCAGTTGGTTTAAATTCAGAAGCCCCTTCCGTTTCCCAGCGCAAATTAACGGTGAGTTACGCCAGCCGGTATCCCAGTTACGCGCGTATTCCGTCGATTATCATGAAAGGCCAGTGGCTGGCTGCCGCCGGATTTACCACCGGCACCGAAGTAGAAGTAAAAGTCACGGCGGGCCGTATTGTGCTGACGGTCAAACCACCAGAGCCGGTCGATGAGCAGCTGGTTAACGCGTTAGCGCAGCTGAATAAGCTGCCCGCCAGGAAACAGAAGCAGGTTCTGGCTTTGTCGGGTGTGGTTGCGGGTTAGTGGCGTTGAGGTAAAAGGATGCCGCTTCTGGTTGGGGAGCGGCAGATCAGTATTGCTGGCAATAATTATCCGCGTTTCTATATTTAAAGGATCTTTTGCCCCGCTAGCGTAGCGCTCCCCCGTTTTAATCGCCTTTTATAATGAGATTACAGATAATCTATAGATTGGAATGATTTCTGAAGAATTATTAAATGTTTATTATCAGATTGTTATCGAAAAATACAGATTATCGATGTACACACTATGTTCCTGTAAGGATCGTACTACTATAAATAAGTGCCAGAAACAGGAATCAGATAACTAACTTTGGATAAAAATTAGCGCTTACATTCTCTGGTAAATTTATATGATTTCCATGCTAGGTTGAGAGGTGTAACAAAATAGATCACAAGAAATGCAAACGTCAGAACAACAATATATGGAATAGCATTTGAAGCATCTGCATTGAAAATGCCACCCAGCCCAATAAGCATCAAAATAATAAGAGCAATGACTCCGCCCCAGAAGCGTTTACTTAGATCAATCACGAGGCTTTGAAGTGTATCTTTTTTTGACTCGTCTTTTTTTATAATACTTTTGAGTTTACCGATCTCTTTATCGGAGAAGCCGTTATTATAGAGTTCTTGCTCAAATTCGCTCATCTGATTCATCCTGAATGCCGTTGCGATACAAGCAAAATATAGCACAGTGTACCTGAGCCATGCTAACCCTCCTCTTTACATGGGCGGCACCGGTACCGCCCGATGAAATTGTCTAGGCTACTGTCATTGCTGTGGTGTAACCCGTTAATCCCGCGTTGGCTGCCCTCCTTAAGTGCTCTATCAATGCGCCTGTTACAACTGACAAATAAGCGGCCAGCAATACAGCTGCTGAAAGACGGTTGATGTGGCCAACGCAGCTCTGGCTGTACCCTGATGAGATGCGATCCCAAAGGTAAGGGATAGAGGTAATGCACCTAATGAACACGATGTAGGTATAAATCCACACTAACTGGCGGGATTAAGCCCGGGTTATGATCTGATTTCAATGGCTACCCAGGGTCACAACAGCCGGTTAATTAAACAGACAAACCAGCGCGAGATGAAGCAGCGTGGATATAACGATTAACCCTCGTCAATCTCTTCAGATAAGGTTAAAAATGAAAACAATTACAATCGTAGCGACCACTTTTTTACTCACAGCCTGTGTACCCCATAATGACAGACAACACGCTGTGGGCATGGCTAACCCAGCCTCTGTGTATTGTGAAAAGATGGGCGGCAAGCTGGACATAGTTAAGGGCCCGGATGGTGAATCAGGTTACTGTACTCTGCCAGGCGGGGAGCGCATCGAGGAGTGGGCGCTGTACAGAAGGGATAACCAATAGACTCGTTGGTCGGAAGGGATATCAGGGCAGCTATCAAGGAGCCGTAAGAATGGGACGTGGCTTTATGAAAGGAGGATTACCAGCATACGGCCGCATTGATGTTCCTGATTTCACAAAGTGTGTAGTGCGATGAAAATACTGATATTTATTATAATCTTCTCCGCAACCTGGTTTCTCAAACCTGAAAGCATCATCAGATCCCTGGTAGAAGGCCACATTAGCGGTGATGGTGAAGGCGCTATGGATAGTTTCGAATTCACAGTGATTGCACTTAAGGCGGTGCTTTCTGCTCTGCTGGCCTTTATCGGTGTCTGGCTATATCGCAAAGCTAACCAACGATAACGAAGCGACATTCAAGAAGCTGTTCATCGACGGTATCCACAAGTACCTCAAGGGGCTGAACCCGCGGTGGCCTATGGTGCCGGTTAGAGGGGAGCAGATCAGAACGGGATTGCACACCAGATGAGTGTGACTTTCAATAGATGCTAATAGACATCCGAATAAATTAACCTGGCTGAACGCCTTGATATTCAAGGTTCATCACTGCATGATTATGTGGGCGTAAATGACTCTGAACATAGTAAATATTAATAAAATTCTTAATTTACCTCACAAATAGAAAATGTATAATACTTAATCATTTGACTGAAAGGGATTGATTTTGAATGAAAGGAATCGACAAAAAACTTATCATCTTCACTACAAAAAAAAGATTCAATGACAGAAATGCTGATGACATGCAAAGTGGCGACATGGATGCTCATATACTGAAAAAACATTATCATCTCGGGCAAGTATCAACTTTCATCGACTGGACTACTTTTGGTCCCTCCTATCAGCATCCTGCTACTAATTCTATACAGCCAGTTAGTAGAGAAAAAGCCATTGCGTTGTTATATGATGAGCTACGCTCTCAGTCCTATGCCTTTTCTTTCCGAGGACCATACCAGGGCTTGATCATAAATCTTTTCAATCACATGCAACGTAGTAATGGAAATGATTTTCAGCATCCGTTTATGGATAATGCCTACAGAAATCTCATTTTGAGTGACAACTCTATCGATAGCACATTATCCATAATTAAAAACACTATCGAGCAATTTGATTTTAATAAGTCACAATTGACGAAAGAACATTTTTCAAATGTATTATCTAAAAGTCGTTTACCAAAATACACAAGATGGAAAGATTTTGTCAATGGCATGGGCATTACCGTCCATGACATAAACAGCACAGAAATTTCTATAGAAAGCCTGACCTTCCAGGGCAATAAATATACTGCGACTATCAAATACAGAGCACAAGACCATTTTGGCTTAGATAAAGAAGATATCTTAAAAGCTAAATTCAACTCAATTAGTTTCTTTAGAATATGGTTCGTTCTACAGAGGGCTAAGCATTTAGCTCAAAAGCCATTTTTCACAAATTTCGGAGCAACTATAACATTGACAGGAGAAACCAATGTTTAAATACAAAAGGATTGGAGCAGTTCTGATTTTGTTAATATCAGTATATTGCATATGGATTGCTGTAAGACCAGCAAAAATAGTCAGAGTTGATAATGGTGCAGTTTTTGTAGAAAATTTACCGATGACTACAGAAGGAAAACTAAAATGGTGGTTAGAAAACAAAGATTCGCTTCAGAATAAATATCATATTATCAATACCCCAGATAACTTCACTGTTATCATCATGAACTTCGATGGTTATGAAAAGTTACCAACAGGAACCAGAGATGGTTCAATTGATGACTATACCTGCTTTGATGATACTAATGGCGAGCATAAGAAATGTGTATATAACAGCATAGCATTAGTTATAAGAGGGAGCCTTGATAGAAAAGCATTTATAAATATAGGCGACAAAACATATATACAGAGTTCTGATGGTAGAGTAACATTAAAATAAAAAAGATATTTTTTACTAAATCGCTTCAAAATTTAAATGGTCTGACCAGGCAAGTCAGGCTATTTCAAAATTCTTTTGACTAACTTCTTTTTAATAACCACATCATCCTCTTTAACAAGAACAGAATTTATTTTGCTTTTCTCTTCTTCAACCATTTTTGTTTGAATTATGTTTGTAATCTTATTAGTATCAACATCAGATGCTAAGGTTGAAAAAAACCACCAGTCAACACTATTGTATTCAACAAGTTCGGTTAATTCAAAACATTCAACTATGCTCACGATTTTTAAGCAATCCTGAGAAGCGTAATACTCTCTAAACATAATATAAAAAATATCTTCAGCAGGATACATTCTATAGCTTTCAGTAATTTTATTTTGTTCTAATAAATTTATTAAATCATCATGCACTTTGTTAAGGAACTCTTTTGCCTTAGCAAATGATATTTGTTCATCTTTCATTTTATCTTTACTCATAAAACCCTCCATTCTTATTTATAATTCCTTTAACGCAGATTTATTTTTATCAATATAATTCACATAAAACCTAATGGAGATTTTTGGAAGAACTAATTGTCAGAGTGAATTATGTCTTCACTAATCGCCGTGTAAGCAAGTCCCAGCACATGGGAAAAGACACTCTTAACAGGGCCATAGCGAAGCTTTGCGGTATTGAGCCTGGCAGGAAGAAGCAACCGCCCATGTTGAAGAAGCAACCGCCCAATGTTATGGGTGATATTGAATATTTTACTGTTCATGATCTGCTAAGAACGAGCCGGAGCTTACTATGCCACTACACCCGCTTCTCTTTACCCGCTATACGGTATTTGAGTCTCCAGCTTTTGGCTCCGTTTGGAAATATTTCAAGATACATACCACTACTATCGGCAAGTTTGTATGACTTTTCTTTTGGCTTAGCAGAGTCAATTTGTCGGGCTGTCAGCTTCATTTGGGGGCATCCAGTTGATTGAACCTGGCAATGCCCCCTATCCTGCCCTCAATCGAAACAAGAACGCAATAGGTGACCCTGGACCAAACTGGACCACAGAGAATTGTTATATTCTGATTTTAAAGGAAAAAGTAGACCAGAAAGGATGTTAACAGAAGAAAATATGGTACGCCCTACAGGATTCGAACCTGTGACCTACGGCTTAGAAGGCCGGTGCTCTATCCAACTGAGCTAAGGGCGCATGGAGATGGCACGGATTATACGTCGGGAAGCGGGTACGTCAACGTTTTTGCCGTTTCTCCGCAGCGAAGTGCTGCGGTAATGACCAATTGGCGTCAGTGACGCCTGCGCCATTCGCTGAGCGACACGAGTTTACTGTTGTCGGTAAATTCTCCTTCCAGCTCAATCCCTTGTGATGTGAAACGCGCATTGTATTGCTCACGAAGTGCATGCAGCGCCTGGATGTCCGGCTCCAGCTGGCGCAGAAAGCCCAGCGCGAGCAGCAGCTGCTGGCGGCTAATAAGCGGTGGAAAACCGGCTCGACTGAGAATCGCATGCCAGCGCTGGCTGTTCTCCTCGCTGCCGTCAACAATGAACACCTGCCAGATCAGCAGTACCGCTGCGCCATTATGCAGGTGCGTTTCATTATCCTTGCTGAGATAGTCGGTAAACTCTTTCGCCGCCTCTTTCCCCATCATAGAGATCATTGATTCCACCTGTACCGGTGGCAGCTGCAGCCGTTTGCTGAGCCGCTGAGCGGCGTGGCGTGAGCCAGCAGTGAGCAGCTGAAATCCAGCGACAAACACCACCGCCAGAGTAGCAAGCATTATCCAAATCATTACATCGTCCCCGGATTGTCCTGCAGATATCATACGCATGCAGGCTGGCACTCGTCGCGACGAAAAAGCCGGAAAGCACATACGCGGCTGAAACTGTAACTGACAGCGCGCCGCGCTTCTGACAAAATACCCCCCTTCCCCGATTCAACACAACACAGTGGATTTCCTCTCTGATGGCAGCAAAAATTATTGACGGTAAAACGATTGCGCAGCAGGTGCGCGTTGAGGTTGCGGAAAAAGTGAAGCAGCGTCTGGCCGCCGGAAAACGCGCGCCGGGTCTGGCAGTGGTTCTGGTGGGTGAAAACCCGGCATCGCAGATCTACGTGGCCAGCAAACGCCGCGCCTGTGAAGAGGTCGGTTTCCACTCCCGCTCTTACGATCTGCCTGCCACGACCCGCGAAGCTGAGCTGCTGGAGCTGATTGATGCGCTCAATCAGGACGACGAAATCGATGGCATTCTGGTGCAGCTGCCACTGCCAGCCGGCATTGATAATGTCAAAGTGCTGGAACGCATCACGCCTGATAAAGATGTCGATGGATTCCACCCTTATAACGTTGGTCGCCTCTGTCAGCGCGCGCCAACCCTGCGTCCCTGCACGCCACGCGGTATCGTGACGCTGCTGGAGCGCTACAACATTGACACCTACGGCCTGAATGCCGTGGTGGTTGGCGCATCCAACATTGTTGGTCGTCCGATGAGTATGGAACTGCTGTTGGCGGGCTGCACCACGACCGTCACTCATCGCTTTACCAAAGATCTGCGCCATCACGTTGAGCATGCCGATCTGCTGGTCGTTGCAGTGGGTAAGCCAGGGTTTATTCCGGGTGACTGGATCAAACCGGGCGCCATCGTCATCGACGTGGGCATTAACCGGCTGGAGAGCGGCAAAGTGGTGGGCGATGTTGATTTTGACAGTGCATCCGAGCGCGCCTCCTACATTACCCCGGTGCCGGGCGGTGTGGGCCCAATGACAGTAGCAACACTGATTCAAAACACGCTGCAGGCGTGCGAAGAGTTTCATGATAAAGAGGTGGTTTAAATGACAAGTTTTTCACTGGGTAAATTCCCGCACGTCGATCTGTGTGACCTGCTGAAACTGGAAGGCTGGGTTCAGAGCGGCGCACAGGCGAAAGTCGTGATTGCCGAGGGTGAAGTGAAGGTCAACGGTGCGGTAGAAACCCGCAAGCGCTGCAAAATCGTAGCCGGTCAGACCGTGGAATTCGCGGGTTTCCGCATTACTGTGGTCGAGTAATTTCCGGGCGTCCCTGCGGGGACGCTGTTACACCCGCTCATCCCCCTTTACGCATGTCTCCCCTTCCCGCTGTTCCAGTGCAATATGATTCACCGCCGTATGCTGCGCTATCAACGTCGCGAGCCGGGGTGAATGGCTGGTGATCCAGAGCTGACTGAACTCGCTGGCTTCGGCGATTAAGCGCGCCAGCGCAGGCAACAGATCTTCATGCAGGCTGTTTTCCGGCTCATTCAGTGCCATAAAGGCAGGCGGACGCGGGCTGAGCAGTGCGACAACCAGACAGAGAAACCGCAGCGTGCCATCAGAAAACTCGGCGCTCTCCAGCGGACGCAGAATGCCCTGGCGCGACATCAGCATCTGGAAACGGCCATTCTGCACATCGACATCAAACTGGCTGTCGGGAAACGCCTGTTCCATCACCTCAGACAGGAGTTCGGAATGACCACGCTCAACAATGGTCGCCCAGGCCGCCGCCAGATTGCTGCCATCATGGCTCAGCACCGGCGCACGCACGCCAATCTGCGGTGCCCGTATCGGTGAGCCAGGCCAGACGGCGAACTCATGGTAGAAGCGCCACTGCTGCAGACGTTCGCGCAGCTGCGAAAGCTCCGGATAGCGATGCGGTTCGCCAAGCTGACCAAACAGCGACTCTTCGGGATGCAGCACCGCCGGATAGGCGACGCGCTCGCCCTCAACGTTGTGCAGAAAGGCGGTCTGATTTTCGCGCTGCATAATACAGGCGGAAGGACGGCGCTGCTGACCGCTCAGCCAGAGTAGCTCCTGCTTCACCAGCGGATCGAGATTAAACAGGCTGGTCACCAGCGGCTCGGGAAAGCCAATCTCCAGCTGGTAATCCATGTCATCCATCACCACGGCCAGCTCCAGCCGCTTTGGATCGTGTCGGCGATCGCCCCGGCGTAAGCCGCCCGCCCACATCGCTTTCTGAATGCCGCCTTCTTCAGCCAGCGCCAGTGCCAGGCGACCGCTGGCCGCCTCATGCAGCAGCCGCACCGCTTTGTAGAGGTTGGATTTACCGCAGCCGTTGGGACCGCTCACCACATTCAGCTGCTGCAGCGACAGCGTCAGGTTACGTATCGAGCGGAAGCCGCGGATCTGAATCTGTTCAATCGCCATAATAAAAAAGGGCGATTGCTCGCCCTCTCCGGTTTATTTTCGACGCCAGCTGGAGCCCTGTGGCCCATCCTCGACGATGACACCCAGCGCATTAAGCTTGTCGCGCGCGATGTCCGCTTCCGCCCAGGCTTTGGCGGCGCGCGCATCGGCACGGGCTTTCACCCAGTGCTCAATCTCGGCAACCTCTTCGTCATTGACCTGCGCGCCGCTTTGCAGAAACAGCTCAGGATCCTGCTGCAGAATGCCCAGCACGTTGGCCATCTCGCGCAGCTTCGACGCCAGCCCGTGCGCTGAAGCGCCATCTTCACTTTTCAGGCGGTTCACTTCACGCGCCATGTCGAACAGCACCGAATAGGCTTCCGGAGTGTTGAAATCATCATCCATCGCGCTGCGGAACCGCGCTTCGAACGCTTCGCCGCCGTGGGCAGGCACGCTGCTGTCGGTGTGACGCAGTGCCGTATAGAGACGCTCCAGCGCCGCACGCGCCTGATTCAGGTTATCTTCGCCGTAGTTAAGCTGGCTGCGATAGTGACCGGACATCAGGAAGTAACGCACCGTCTCCGCATCATAATGTTGCAGCACGTCACGCACGGTGAAGAAGTTACCGAGCGATTTGGACATCTTCTCGCGGTCAACCATCACCATGCCGGAGTGCATCCAGTAGTTGACGTAAGGACCGTCATGGGCGCAGCTCGACTGAGCGATTTCGTTTTCATGGTGCGGGAACATCAGATCGGAGCCGCCGCCGTGGATATCGAAATGGGTGCCCAGCTGTTTGCAGTTCATTGCCGAGCACTCGATGTGCCAGCCAGGACGACCGTTGCCCCACGGCGATGACCAGGCTGGCTCATCCGCTTTGGACATTTTCCACAGCACGAAGTCCATCGGGTTGCGCTTCACGTCGGCGACTTCAACGCGCGCGCCCGCCTGCAACTGCTCCAGATCCTGACGCGACAGTGCGCCGTAATCGGTGTCGCTGAGGACATCAAACATCACGTCGCCGTTCTCCGCCACATAAGCGTGACCGCGAGCGATCAGCGTTTCCACCAGCTCGATAATCTCAGCGATGTGACGGGTAGCGCGCGGCTCCTCATCGGGCGGCAGAATCCCCAGCGCGGCGAAGTCGTTGTGCATCTCGCCAATCATGCGGTTAGTCAGGGTTTCGATGCTCTCGCCGTTTTCGTTGGCGCGCCTGATGATTTTGTCATCAATGTCGGTGATGTTACGTACATAATTAAGCTGATAACCGAGGTAACGCAGGTAGCGCGCCACCACGTCAAACGCCACGAACGTCCGCCCATGACCAATGTGACAGAGGTCATACACCGTGATGCCGCAAACATACATCCCGATTTTACCGGCATGAATGGGTTTGAATTCCTCTTTCTGTCGACTCAGGGTGTTATAAATCTTAAGCATTGAACGGTTCCGTTTTCGCGTGTGGTTGGCACTTTTAAGTATCCAGACATTGTGCCGTATTTTTATCGCTCGCGCGACGCAAAGCAAGCCAACTGCGCCGCGCTGCTGACGCGTCATTGGAAATTATGATATAAGAACGGTCGACAAAAAGGGGGACGCCCATCGACAGAGCGACCTCAGCAACTGATGACAACCTTTACAGGACGACAAAAATGGTAACTTTCCAGACGAACCATGGCGATATCGTAATCAAAACTTTCGATGATAAAGCGCCGGCAACCGTACAGAACTTCCTGGATTACTGCCGTGAAGGTTTTTACGACAACACCATTTTCCACCGCGTAATCAACGGCTTTATGATTCAGGGCGGCGGCTTCGAGCCGGGCATGAAGCAGAAAGAAACCAAAGCCGAAATTCAGAACGAAGCCAGCAATGGCCTGAAAAACACCAAAGGTACGCTGGCAATGGCACGTACCTCTGCGCCGCACTCTGCGACCGCACAGTTTTTCATCAACGTAGCTGACAACGACTTCCTGAACTTCCGTGACGAAAGCGTTCAGGGCTGGGGCTACTGCGTGTTCGCTGAAGTGGTTGAAGGTATGGATGTGGTCGAGAAGATCAAAGCGGTCTCTACCGGCCGCAGCGGCATGCACCAGGATGTGCCAAAAGACGACGTCGTTATCCAGAAAGTGACCGTCAGCGAGTAATGTCGCGCACGCTGTTTATCGCAGATCTCCATCTGTGTCAGGAAGAACCGGCGATTACCGCCGGTTTTCTGCATTTTTTACAGCGCGAAGCGCCCCACTGCGACGCGCTCTATATTCTCGGCGATCTGTTTGAAGCCTGGATTGGCGACGACGATCCCAATCCGCTGCATCAGCAGGTTGCCCGCGCCCTGCGCGCCCTGCCGGTTCCGGTTTACTTTATCCATGGCAATCGCGACTTCCTGATTGGCCGACGCTTTGCGCAGGCCTGCGGCATGACGCTGCTGCCGGAAGAGCAGGTGCTGACGCTCTACGGCCGTCGGTTGCTGATCATGCATGGCGATACGCTCTGTACCGACGATGCGGGTTACCTGCGTTTTCGGGCCAAAGTGCATAATCCCTGGATCCAGCGGCTGTTTCTCGCGTTGCCGTTGTGGATCCGTAAACGCATTGCCGCCCGGATGCGCGCCGACAGTAAACAGGCCAACCAGCATAAATCCCAGACCATCATGGATGTGAATCAGGAAGCGGTCGTCGCCACTATGCTGCGCCAGCAGGTGCCGCTGTTAATCCACGGTCACACTCATCGCCCGGCGATTCATACGCTGAGCCTGCAGGGTGAAACGGCGCAACGCGCAGTGCTGGGTGCCTGGCACAGCCGGGGTTCCATGATCCAGCTCGACGCCAGTGGCATTCAGCTTATCCATTTCGACTTTTAATCTGCGGTTAAATCCACGACCTTAAGCCCGACGCAACCGTTTTCCTTGCGTGCTTCTCATGCTATTCTCGGTGCCCTTCAAAACCTGTCCGCCCGGCCAGGTCTGTTTGTTCATTCACAGGAGTTGACCCCATGTCATCCAACGCCCCGGCCCGCATCGCCATTGTTATGGGTTCCAGAAGTGACTGGGCCACCATGCAGTTCGCCGCTGAAATCCTCTCCAGCCTGGACGTCCCTTTTGATGTTGAAGTGGTCTCTGCGCACCGCACCCCGGATAAACTGTTCAGCTTCGCCGAAACGGCAGCCGACAAGGGTCTTCAGGTGATTATTGCTGGCGCAGGTGGCGCGGCACATCTGCCGGGTATGCTGGCGGCAAAAACGCTGGTGCCAGTGCTGGGTGTGCCGGTGCAGAGCGCAGCACTGAGCGGCGTCGATAGCCTCTATTCGATTGTGCAGATGCCGCGCGGTATTCCGGTCGGTACGCTGGCGATTGGCAAGGCGGGCGCAGCCAATGCCGCGCTGCTGGCGGCGCAGATTCTGGCGCTGCATGACAGTGCGCTGGCGTTACGCCTGACCACCTGGCGTCAGAGCCAGACCGATGAGGTGCTGAACCATCCCGATCCGCGGGTGGATGCATGAAGCCGGTTTGCGTACTGGGCAACGGCCAGTTAGGTCGTATGCTGCGTCAGGCGGGTGAACCCCTGGGCATCGCGGTTTATCCGGTGGGCTTAGACGCCGATCCTACCGCGCTCCCTATCGCCGACAGCGTGATCACCGCCGAAATCGAACGCTGGCCGGAGACGGCGCTGACGCGTGAGCTGGCCAGCCATCCGGCCTTTGTTAACCGCGATATCTTTCCGCGTCTGGCGGATCGTCTGACGCAGAAACAGCTGCTGGATCAGCTGGGACTGGCCACCGCGCCGTGGCAGTTGCTGGCAGATAAAAGCGAATGGCCAGCGGTGTTCGACTCGCTGGGCGAGTTAGCGATTGTGAAAAGCCGCACCGGCGGTTACGACGGCCGGGGTCAGTGGCGTCTGCGTGCTGATGAGACTCACACCCTGCCGGAGGCGTGCTACGGCGAATGCATCGTTGAGCAGGGCATCAACTTTTCCGGTGAAGTCTCACTGGTGGGGGCGCGCGGTCACGATGGCCAGGTGGTGTTCTATCCGCTGACGCATAACCTGCATCAGGATGGCATTCTGCGCACCAGCGTTGCGCTGCCGCAGGCGGATCAGGCACAGCAGCAGCAGGCCGAAGCGATGCTGAGTGCGATCATGCAGGAACTGAATTACGTCGGCGTAATGGCGATGGAGTGTTTCATTACGCCAGCTGGATTGCTGATCAATGAGCTGGCGCCGCGCGTCCATAACAGTGGGCACTGGACGCAGAACGGTGCGTCGATCAGCCAGTTTGAGCTGCATCTGCGCGCCATTCTTGGCCTGGCATTACCGCAGCCGGTGGTGTTTGCGCCGTCGGCGATGGTCAATCTGATTGGCACCGACGTGAATCTGAGCTGGCTGCAGCAGCCGCTGGTGCATCTGCACTGGTATGACAAAGAGGTGCGTCCGGGTCGTAAAGTGGGCCATCTGAATCTGACCGACAGCGATACAGAACGGCTCAGGGCTGCCCTTAATGCGCTGGTGCCGCAGCTACCGGAAGCGTACGCCAGCGGCATCGCCTGGGCGGTTGAAAAACTGTAATCCTCCGCACCTGAGTCTGGAAATGGCTTTACCAGGCAGCTCAGAAGCTTAATGCGATGGGAGCATACGCCTGGAGCAAAGCATCGCGCCGCCCGGCTAAAAACGCCGGGAGCGTTTTTGAACAACGCAATGCGTTGGCCCGGCTACGGGCGCACCTCAGGGATGAGCAGCGTAATCGCCCGCGCTGAGCCTGCCATGGATGGCGTTTTTGCGGAGGGCGTATGCTCCCTGAGCCAGCACCTTACCGTCGAGCGCTACGGGTGCTAACTCACGCCGCATCAAACTTCCTGAACAACGCTTTCCCTTTGAGTAATCGGATCCCCAGCCAGCCACCGCACAGCGATAACAGCAGCGCGCCACACAACGGCAGCGCCAGCCACAGGGTCCAGTCAGGCTGCCACGGGAAGTCGAAAATCTTAGTCTGTAATCCCCACAGCGCCGCTTCTGCCCCCATCGCCGCCGCCACGCCGGAGACCACGCCGAGCAGGGCAAACTCACACCACAGCGTCGTACGCAGCAGGCGTTTACCGGCACCCAGCGTGCGATAGACCACCAGCTCCTGACGCCGCTGGCGCATACCGACCTGAATCTGCGCCAATAGTAGTAACACACCACAGGCGGTCACCAGCACCACCATGATCTCCAGCGCCTGGCTGACCTGCGCCAGCACCTGACCGATCTGCCGCATAATGCTGCCGATATCCAGCAGACTCAGCGCCGGAAAAGCACGGTTAAGCTGCGCCAGCAGAACAGGATTCGCCTCCATGCGGAAGCTGGTGAGCCAGGTCTGCGGCTGGCTGTCGAGCGCGCCCGGCGGGAAGATAAAGAAGAAGTTCGGCTTCAGGCTTTCCCAGTCCACTTTACGCAAACTGGTAATGCGCGCGCTGAAGGTCTGCGTATCGCCATCGAACGTCAGGGTATCGCCGAGCTTCAGCCCCAGCCGATCCGCCAGTTCCACTTCCATCGACACTTCACCCGCTTTGGGTGGCCAGTTGCCTGCCACCAGTGGATTATGATCCGGGCGATCGGCCAGTTCCGTCAGGTTGAGTTCACGGTTCAGGGCGTTATCCAGCTTCGGATCGGCCGGTTTGCCGTTGAGTTCACTGAGCCGCACCCGCGCAATCGGGTAAAAGGTCCCGGGCGTGATCTGATGCGACTGCAGGAAATCACGCACCTGCGGCACCTGATCTGCCGTCATGTTCAGCAGGAAGAAGTTCGGGCTATCCGCCGGTAACTGCTGCTGCCAGCGATCCAGCAGATCGCCACGCATTACCAGCAGCAGCGCCAGCAGCATGAACGACAGCGAAAAGGCCGCAAGCTGGCTCAGCGTCATGCCGGGCTGGCGCAGCAGCCGGTTGATCGCCAGTCGTAACGCCAGATTGCGCACTACCAGCCGACGCAGCAGCAGCAGGGTTCCCCAGCCGAGTAGTGCCAGCAATCCGGCCAGCACCACCACACCCGCCAGCAGCGCCCAGAGCATTTTACTGCCGCCAACCAGCAGCGCTAACAGCGTCACCACCACCGCGATCATCACCGGAATATAGATCTTCAGCGGCCAGAGATTCGCCACCGCATCACGTCGCAACACCCGCAGCGGCTGCGTCGCCAGCAGCAGACGATAGGGACGCAGCCCCACCAGCAGCGAAATCACAAACAACGATCCCACCGCCCAGATCCATGGCCAGACGCTGGCCGCCGGTAAGCTGGCAGGCAGCACGGGTTTCAGCATCGCCATCAGGATCGCTTCAACGCCCTGCCCCACCAGACCACCGGCAATCGCCGCCAGCAGCAGCACCGCCAGCCACTGACCGATGATCAGCCGCTGCAACGCGCCGTGCGTCGCACCCAGGGTTTTCAGCACTGCCACCAGATCGTAGCGGCTGCGGCAATAGTGGCTCATGGCGACCGCCACGGCCGCAATCGCCAGCATCAGCGTCAGCAAGGCCGAGAGCAGCAGGAACTGCTGTGCCCGCTGCATCGAACGGCCCAGTGCATCTTCCGAGTTCTCCACGCTGATCCAGCGCTGGTCCGCCTTCAGTTGCGGTTCAATCCAGCGGTCATAGCTGGCCAGCTGATCGGGATTACCGGTAAACTTATAGCGCCAGGTGATGCGGCTGCCTGGCTGAATCGCACCGGTTTTGGCGGCATCCGCCAGATTGATCAGCAGACGCGGCGCCATCTCAAACGGGTTAAAGCCGCCATCCGGCTCCTGGATCACCTCGCCGCTGATGCGCAGCTGGGTGTCACCCACTTCCAGCGTGTCGCCCACTTTCAGGTTCAGCAGCGCCATCAGGCGCGGTGCCGCCAGCGCGGTACCCGCCTGCGGCCTCAGCCCCGGTGGCTGCGTCTGCAGCGTGCCAAACATCGGGTAGCGATCGTCCACCGCTTTTACTGAGGCAAGCTGCGGGGACTGATCGGCAAAGGTCATGGTCATAAAGGTCAGCTGACGGCTCACCGTCAGACCGCTTTCAGCCGCTTTTGCCAGCCAGGCTTCTGGCGCTGCATCACTGCTGCGCAGCGTACGGTCGCCGGCCATAAAATCACGGCTCTGCTGATTCAGCCCTTTTTCCATGCGATCGCTGATCGACCCCAGCGCCAGCACGCAGGCCACCGCCAGCGTCAGCGCAAGCCAGACAATCAGCAGCGAGGGCGAACGCCACTCGCGCCAGAACCAGCGCCAGATCATTGCTCCTCCCACAATTTACCGTCGCGCAGCCGCAGGCGACGATCGCAGCGCGCCGCCAGTTGCTCGTCATGCGTCACCAGAATCAGCGTGGTGGCGAAATCGCGGTTAAGGGAAAACAGCAGATCGGCAATGCGGTCACCGGTTTTACGATCGAGATTGCCGGTCGGCTCATCGGCAAACAGCAGACCAGGACGGCCACTGAAGGCGCGGGCCAGCGCCACCCGCTGCTGCTCGCCGCCTGAAAGCTGGGCGGGCAGATGATGCAGACGTTCACCCAGTCCGAGCAGCGTCAGAAGCTCTCTCGCCTGTTCACGGCTCTGGCGATCGCTGTCGCCGCGCAGCAGCGATGGCAGCTGCACATTCTCCTGGGCATTCAGGGTTGGCACCAGCATAAATGACTGGAATACAAAGCCGACCTGCCGGGCACGCAGGGCCGCACGCTGCTCTTCGTTCATCTGGTGCAGCGGCTGCCCCAGCAGATGGACTTCGCCACTGCTGCCATCGTCCAGCCCGGCCAGAATTCCGAGCAGGGTTGACTTGCCGGAACCGGACTCGCCAATCAGCGCAATGGTCTCAGCTGGTTTGACAACCAACTCAACTCCGGTAAGGATGGTTAACTGATGCTCTCCCTGACCGACGGACTTAGTAAGATGATGAACTTCAACAATGTTTTCCGCTGGCATTATCCCTTCCTGTTATTGATTCTTCTGCTGGTGTCGCGTCTTGCTGCTGCAGATACGCTGATGGTGCTGGGCGACAGCCTGAGTGCGGGCTATCGCATGTCTGCCACTGCGGCCTGGCCCAGCCTGCTTGATAAGCAGTGGCAGCAAAAACCTAAAGTGATCAACGCCAGTATCAGCGGTGATACGGCTGCACAGGGGCTGGCGCGCCTGCCCGCACTATTAAAACAGCATCAGCCGCAATGGGTGTTAATCGAATTGGGCGGTAACGATGGTTTGCGCGGTTTCCCGCCCGACGCTATCGCGCAGAATCTGAGTAAAGTTATCGACGATGTTAAAGCCGCCAATGCGAAGCCGCTGCTGATGCAGATTCGTCTGCCTGCCAACTATGGCCGCCGCTATACCGAAGCGTTCAGCGGCATCTATCCCGGATTAGCGCAGCAGCATAACATTCCTCTGGTGCCCTTTTTCATGGAACAGGTTTATCTGAAACCCGAGTGGATGCAGCAGGATGGCATTCATCCTAATCCTGATGCCCAGCCTTTTATCGCCCAGTTAATGGCAAAAGACCTGGCCCCCTTAGTTAAGCAGCCGTAGCGCGCCGGGATGTGCCAAAAGGGTAAAGAAATGCAAAAGCACTTTGGCGCATATAATAAATCATTTAAATCAATAACTTAATATTGCTTTTTTTGTTATTGGCGGCAAAGTGGTGACAGCGGCTTTACATGTGCCGCGCTGTGAGGATGATCTATATAGGGTTATCAAGTGTGATGACCGCGCTTTTGTGTGGCGCAGCGGGCGTCTGTGGCGTTCTGGTGGCAGGTTAGTACAAAACGATCTCACCATTAAATAAAACATTGAGCCAGAACTACTCAACTCAATTATTAGTAGCTGCAAAATTATGAATAGCTGCAAAATCACAGCAGCAATTCAGGTTCAGCCACCTCTGATTTTCGCCGCTCCGTATGAAATCACATAGCCAACTATTAATGCTCCGATACACCCGGTAAGTTTCAGCCATGTGCTTTCAAACCAGAAAAAAGAACCCATAGCAAAAATCACAGACAAAAAGGTAATGGTTCCTTCAATTGCGTGGGACATTAACGATTTTACAAATTTCATCTTGTATTCCTTTACAATTAATAGGATGTCCTTCGATGAACACAAGGTAAGGCTCTAATTGTCGTTCAACAAGGAAATAAACCATATCTAAATTCTCTTTTGAGACCCTGGCGTGCGTAGCCGGATATTTGTTTTTCATCCTTCTTGACGCTCTTGCTGACTCTTCAATTATCCCCTGTAACATCACCACGTTTAGAGAGGCTGAAGCACTGAATCGGATGAAATGCCTGTATGCCTCGTCAATAGCCAACCGACGCAACATCATACTTGCTGTTGTCTGTGCCAATGTAATTTGCCCGGCTGTTCGTCCTGCAATGCTTCCAGCGCCGTACCCCAATTTATTGTTAACAGCCTCCTTTCCTTCATCATTAAGCTTTTGATAAAACGAGGTGAAAACAAGAGTAATTAGTCTGCGTAAAGGTGACTCAGCATTACCCAGGCTTTTGAGCATATAGAAAAAACGCTCCGTCTCAGCCTGATTTCTTTGTTTAGCACTCTGCCCTGCGAGTCCGCTCCCCTCCCAACTCCTGACCATACCCATGTAAGCTGTATTTGGTATGGAAGATATCCCATCGAGAATTCCCAGTGCAGCCTGTTTAATGTCCATATATCATCCCTGCGGTCCTGAATCTGTACGAATAATAACTAAAGTTCATGAGTGCTTCCAGACGATTTCTTCAGTTTACCCGCCAGCCAGAATTTCCTCCTGTGCCACGCCAGATCTGTCATTTCGCCAGATGATGCAAGCAAAACCAGTAACATCAAAATGGCAGAGACTTTATGCCCGGTCTGGGTCTGATCATTATTAAGATGTTATCGTAATCACTCATTTTTCACGGCAGACTCCTGGTAAATCAGGAGGAAGATAAAAGAGAAACGTGAAATGCTGACTCATTGCAATCAGGTATACATTCAGAAGAAATAACAGCTTAATTTAAAAAAACATGAGATTCGAAGGGGGATGAATTTGTGCAAAAAACCATTCTGATTACAGGTTGTTCCAGCGGTATTGGCCTGGTTGCCGCTCACGATTTACTGGCGCGGGGCTACCGGGTGCTCGCCGCCTGCCGTAAAGCAGAGGATGTCGCCCGCATGGAAACACTGGGCTTTACCGGGCTGCAACTGGATCTCGACGATCCGCAAAGTGTGGATCAGGCCGCCGACACAGTGCTCGCGCTCTGCGATAACCGTCTGACGGCGCTGTTTAACAACGCCGGATTTGGTCTCTATGGCCCGCTGCACACCCTCTCCCGCCAGCAGCTGGAACAGCAGTTTTCCAGCAACTTTTTCGGCGTCCATCAGCTGACACTGCGTCTGTTGCCCGCGTTGCAGGCCAGCGGCGATGGCCGTATTATTAATACCAGCTCGGTGCTGGGGCTGATCTCCACACCAGGCCGGGGTGCCTATGCCGCCAGTAAATATGCGCTGGAAGCCTGGAGCGATGCATTGCGGCTTGAAGTGCGCAGCCGCGGCATCCGGGTCAGCCTGATTGAACCGGGTCCGATTCAGACCCGTTTTACCGACAATGTGACGCAGGGCGAACAGCATAACCCGGTGCGCAATCCTGGCATCGCGGCACGTTTTACCCTGCCACCGGAAGCCATTCTGCCTAAACTTCGTCATGCACTCGAGAGTAAACATCCGCGTTTACGCTATCCGGTGACACTGGTCGCACACATAATGAGCCTGCTGAAACGGTTACTCCCCGGCTGGATGCTGGATCGCATTTTGCGCAGCCATTAATCAGCCATGCGCAATAGCGCTTGAAGCCGGGCCAGTTGGCCCCATATTCTTAGAACACTTTTTGCAAAGAGACTTATCCATGTCACCACAAGCTT
Organism: Pantoea sp. 18059; assembly: GCF_902706165.1. Taxonomy (NCBI): domain Bacteria; kingdom Pseudomonadati; phylum Pseudomonadota; class Gammaproteobacteria; order Enterobacterales; family Erwiniaceae; genus Pantoea; species Pantoea sp. 18059. Next base: position 66,264 of record NZ_CACSJS010000007.1, on the reverse strand, counting down.
CGATCATCGACATCAACGAATCTAACCTGCAGCAGACCCTTGAGCAGTCGATGCAGCTGCCGGTGCTGTTCTACTTCTGGTCTGAGCGCAGCCAGCACTGTCAGGAGCTGACGCCCGTGCTGGAGCGCCTGGCGCAGGAGTACGCGGGTCAGTTTATTCTTGCAAAACTGGATTGCGACAAAGAGCAAAGGGTGGCGTCGCAGTTTGGTCTGCGTTCAATCCCGACCGTCTATCTGTTCCAGGATGGTCAGCCGGTTGATGGCTTCCAGGGACCGCAGCCGGAAGAAGCGATCCGCGCCCTGCTGGAAAAAGTCCTGCCGCGCGAAGAAGAGCTGAAAGCGCAGCAGGCGATGGCGCTGATGCAGGAAGGTAAACCGCTGGAGGCGCTGCCGTTGTTAAAAGATGCGTGGCAGCTGAGCAATCAGTCCAGCGAGATCGGTTTCCTGCTGGCTGACGTACTGATTACCCTGAACCGCAGCGATGAAGCGGAAGCGGTGCTGAAAGTGGTGCCATTGCAGGATCAGGATACCCGCTATCAGAGCCTGATGGCGCAGATCGATCTGCTGAAACAGGCAGCGGATACGCCGGAGATTCAGCAGCTGCAATCACAGCTGGAGGCTGACCCGACTAACGCCGGGCTGGCTGCTAAACTCTCGTTACAGCTGCATCAGGTGGGTCGTAATGAAGAAGCGCTGGAACTGCTGTTCAGCTTCCTGAAATCCGATCTCAATGCCGCTGATGGCCAGGCGCGTAAAATGCTGCAGGAGATTCTGGCGGCGCTGGGTACCGGCGATGCACTTGCCGCGCGTTATCGTCGTCAGCTCTATTCCCTGCTCTACTAAGCGGCAGCACCCCGGGCCGAAGCGACTCGGCCCGTTAATCTGACAACGCGGAGGTTGTATGATAACTGTAATTCCTGCCCTGATTATTCTGGCGCTGGTGGCGGTCTGGGCCACCGTCAAGATCGTGCCACAAGGTTTTCAATGGACGGTTGAGCGCTTTGGCCGTTATACCCGCACCCTGCAGCCAGGATTAAGCCTGGTGGTGCCGTTCATGGATCGTGTCGGTCGTAAGATCAACATGATGGAACAGGTACTGGATATTCCCTCGCAGGAGATCATCTCCAAAGACAATGCCAACGTCACCATCGATGCAGTCTGCTTTATTCAGGTCGTTGATCCCGCGCGTGCCGCGTATGAAGTCAGCAATCTTGAGCAGGCGATTCTTAACCTCACCATGACCAATATGCGTACCGTGCTTGGCAGCATGGAGCTGGACGAAATGCTGTCACAGCGCGACAGCATCAACACCCGCCTGCTGCATATCGTGGATGAAGCGACCAATCCGTGGGGCGTCAAGATCACCCGCATCGAGATCCGCGATGTGCGTCCACCGCAGGAGCTGATTGGCGCGATGAATGCGCAGATGAAAGCGGAGCGAACTAAACGCGCCGATATTCTGACAGCCGAAGGTGTGCGACAGGCGGCGATCCTGCGCGCTGAAGGGGATAAGCAGTCGCAAATCCTCAAAGCAGAAGGTGAACGGACCTCGGCGTTCCTGCAGGCAGAAGCGCGCGAACGTCAGGCGGAAGCGGAAGCTAACGCCACTAAGATGGTCTCGGAAGCGATCGCATCAGGTGATATTCAGGCCATTAACTACTTTGTGGCACAGAAATATACCGATGCGCTGCAAAAAATCGGTGAAGCTAATAACAGCAAAGTGGTGATGATGCCGCTGGAGGCGAGCAGTCTGCTGGGTTCGATTGCGGGCATCGGTGAACTGCTGAAGGAATCACGCACTGAGTCGAAACGCTGATGCTGGTCGATATTATCGCGCATCCGCACTGGTTCTGGCTGACGCTGGGTGGGTTACTGCTGGCGGCTGAGATGCTGGGCACCAGCGGTTACCTGCTCTGGAGCGGGCTGGCGGCGGTCATCGTCGGCCTCATTGAATGGTTTGTGCCGGTGAGCTGGACGGCGCAGGGCTCTCTGTTTGCCGTGCTGACGCTGATCTGCGTCTTTTTATGGTATCGCTGGATGCGCCATCGTGAAGCGCGTCAGAAACCCAATGCCCTGAACCAGCGCGGCAGTCAGATGATCGGGTTGCAGCTGACGCTGGATACCGCGCTGCATAACCGCACCGGCCATGTGCGGATCGGGGACAGCAGCTGGCGGGTCGAGGCGGAGCAGGATCTGCCTGCGGGCACAGCAGTGGTCGTAACCGGCATTGAGGGGATTACGCTGCGTATTCAGCCACGCTGACCGCAGCACCCGGCCAGATTGTTGATAATCGGACATTCGGCGCCGTCATCGCCGGGACAGGCCTCTGCCAGCGCCAGCAGGCGAGCGCGCATGACGTGTAGCTCTTCAATATGCGCCGCAATTTCATCCGCTTTCTGCAGGGTACGGGCTTTTACATCGGCACTATGGCGCGACGGATTGTTAAACAGCGCCACCAGCTCACGACACTCATCCAGCGTGAAGCCAACCTGTCGCGCCTGACGTAACAGGTTGAGCTCCTCAAGATGGTGTCCATTGTAGCTGCGGTAGCCATTTTCACTGCGCAACGGCGGCGTCACCACCCCCTTCTCTTCGTAAAAACGAATCGCCTTGCTGGTCAGTCCGGTCTTTTTTGCCACATCGCTGATGTTCATTTTCGTCCCCTTGACCTTCCCCTTGATGGAAGGTTTATGCTTAAGCATGAATCGAAAATGACCAATCGGTCAAATGGGATTACAGAAGGAGTTGATTATGTCACACACTATTTCTCTGGCACTGGACGGCTTGTCCTGCGGCCACTGTGTCAAACGTGTCAAAGAGGCACTGGAACAACGCGATGATGTTGACCAGGCCGACGTGACTCAACAGGAAGCGCAGGTTTCCGGTCACGCAGATGCGGCCGCGCTAATCGCCACCGTGGAGCAGGCGGGTTATCACGCGACGCTGAAAACCGCGGACGCTTCCCCAAAGTCTGAACCGTTGACAGCATCAGAGCCGCCGCCGGAGGCGCTGACAACGGAGACTGCTTCCCGTCCGGCAGAAACTACCCTCCCCACCCATATGCTGCTGATTGAGGGCATGACCTGCGCCAGTTGCGTGAGCCGGGTGGAAAAAGCGCTGCAGCAGGTCGCAGGCGTCAGCCAGGCGCGCGTCAATCTCGGCGAACGCAGTGCGCTGGTGCTGGGCGACGCTGATCCGCAGCAGCTGGTAGCGGCCGTCGATGCCGCGGGTTACGGCGCACAGGTGGTGGATGACGAGCAGGAGCGACGTGAGAAGCAGCAGCTCAGCGCCCGCAGCGCGATGCGGCGTTTCAGCTGGCAGGCTGCTGTCGCCCTAGCATTTGGCCTGCCGCTGATGATCTGGGGCATGGTGGGCGACAACATGATGCTCACCGACCACAACCACGGCGTCTGGCTGACGCTGGGCATCGTGACTCTGCTGATCATGATCGTCACCGGCAGCCATTTTTATCGCAGTGCCTGGCGCAGTTTACGCAATGGCAGCGCCACCATGGATACGCTGGTGGCACTCGGCACAGGCGCCGCCTGGATTTACTCCTTTAGCGTGGTGCTGTGGCCCGACTTTTTCCCGCCGCAGGCGCGCCATCTCTATTTCGAAGCCAGCGTCATGATCCTGGGCCTGATCAATCTGGGGCATGCCCTGGAGCAGCGGGCGCGCCAGCGATCTTCTAAAGCGCTGGAAAGATTGCTGGATCTGACGCCAGCCCAGGCGCGGCAGGTCGATCAACAGGGCGACAGGCTGATTCCGGTCAGCGAAGTGCAGCCCGGCATGACGCTGCGCCTGGTCACCGGCGATCGGGTGCCGGTTGATGGCGAAATCACCACGGGTGAAGCCTGGTTTGATGAAGCGATGCTGACCGGCGAGGCGGTGCCGCAAAGCAAGACCCCGGGCGCAGCCATCTTTGCCGGCACCCTGGTGCAGGATGGCTCGGTAGAATTTATCGCCCGGGCGACGGGTAATCACACCACCCTGTCGCGCATTATCCGGCTGGTGCGTCAGGCGCAGAGCAGTAAACCGGATGTGGGCCGTCTGGCGGATCGCATCTCCGCCGTTTTTGTCCCGGTGGTGGTGTTGATCGCACTGCTCAGCGGCGCAGTGTGGTATCTGTTCGGACCGCAGCCACAAATTGCCTACATGCTGGTGATCGCGACAACCGTGCTGATTATCGCCTGTCCTTGTGCGCTGGGCCTGGCGACGCCGATGTCGATTATTGCCGGTGTTGGCCGCGCCGCCGAGCTGGGGGTGCTGGTGCGCGACGCCGATGCCTTGCAGCGCGCCAGCCAAATCGACACCCTGGTGTTTGATAAAACCGGCACACTCACTGCCGGCAAGCCGCAGGTCAGTGACGTGCAGGTCTGGGGTGATGCCACCCGTGAATCAGTATTAGCGACCGCGGCTGCGCTGGAGTTCGCCTCGGGTCATCCGCTGGCGAAAGCGATTGTCGCCGAAGCGAAACTGACCCAGCCGCCTCTGTTAGCGCAATTTCGTACAATACGCGGCAAAGGGGTCAGCGGTAGTCTGGATGGCAGAACGCTGCTGCTGGGTAATGCCGCGCTGATGCAGGATAACGGCGTCGATTACCAGGCGGCGGAAGCAGAGATTGCGCGGCTGACGCAACAGGGTGCAACGCCGGTGTTACTGGCTGAGCAGGGCCAGCTAACCGGGCTTATCGCGCTGCGCGATCAGCTTCGGCCGGAAAGCGGCGCAGCCCTGAAGCGACTGCATCAGCAGGGTTTTCGCCTGATTATGCTGACCGGCGACCATGAAAATACCGCGCGCGCCATTGCTGCCGAGGTCGGTATTGATGAAGTGATTGCGGGCGTGATGCCGGAAGGCAAAGCGGCCGCAATTGAACACTTACAGCAGCAGGGCCGTCGCGTCGCGATGGTGGGCGATGGCATCAATGACGCGCCCGCACTGGCGCAGGCCGATGTGGGCATTGCCATGGGTGGCGGCAGCGATGTGGCGGTGGAAACCGCGGGCATTACGTTGATGCGTGCCGACCTGAACAGCGTGGCAGACGCGTTAGCGCTCTCTTCCGCGACGCTGCGCAATATCCGGCAGAACCTGTTTGGGGCATTTATCTATAACAGCATCGGCATTCCGGTGGCAGCGGGTGTGCTCTATCCGCTGACCGGTACCCTGCTCAGCCCGATTGTGGCGGGTGCAGCGATGGCGCTCTCCTCCATTACCGTGGTCAGCAATGCTAACCGCCTGCTGCGTTACCGGCCACCGCGCGAGTAATCGCCGTTTCAGCGCTGTTTTTCGCGCGCTGAAGTCGCTAGCATGGGGTTTTGAATCGCAAAGGACCGGGAATGACAGGCAACATCTGGCGCTCACTGCGCGGCTTTATCAGCCAACTTTTTCCCGCCAGTTACCGCTGGCCTGCGATGGATGTCCGGCTTGGCGATCGTCAGCTGCATCTGGTCGGCAGCATCCACATGGGGACGCGCGACATGCAGCCGTTGCCCGCCCGTCTGCTGCGTCAGTTGCAGCAGGCGGATGCACTGATTGTGGAAGCGGATATTACGCAGGGTGGTTCACCCTTTGATCACCACGGCGATCGTCCCGCGCTCTCCACCCGGCTGGATAGCCACGCGATGCAGACGCTCACCGCACTCTGTCAGGAGATGAGCCTCAATCTGAGCCTGTTTGATAATCTGCCCGCCTGGCAGGTGGCGCTGATGTTACAGGCGCAGCAGGCACAAAGGCTGGGATTGCGACCTGACTACGGCATCGATTATCAGCTGTTGCAGGCCGCGAAAGGTCTGAACAAACCGGTGATTGAACTGGAAGGCGCAGAGGCGCAGATCGCCCTGCTGACTGCGCTGCCGGATGACGGCATGGCGTTATTGCAGGATACGCTGCTGCACTGGCACACCAATGCGCGCCTGCTGCAGATGATGGTGAGCTGGTGGCTCGATACGCCGCCACGCCAGCCGGAAATCACCCTGCCCGCCACCTTCAGCCAGGCGCTGAATGATACGTTGATCGGTCAGCGAAATGCGCAGTGGTGTGACCGGCTTCAGGGATTATCAGCAGGAAACTATGTGGTAGCGGTCGGTGCTCTGCATCTCTACGGCGAAGATAACCTGCCTGAGATGCTGAAGAAGCCCTGAAAAAAAGAGAGCCGATAATATTATCGGCCCGTCAAAGAGGAATTTGTTTATGATTTTGGTTATCGCTCAGCATTCAGATTGCTGGCGCGCGGCTAATTTTCACTCAAAGAACAAAGTTTCGCCACCTTTTTCCACGATTCTGCGTAATAAGATTATTCTTAGTAAGGAACCTGTATGACGCCCGCCGTAAAATTGCTGGAAAAACAAAAAGTCAGCTTCACCCTGCATCCCTATGAGCATGACAGCAGCGAAACCCATTTTGGTGACGAAGCGGTACGTAAACTCAATCTGGATGCGCGCCAGGTCTATAAGACGCTGCTGGTGGCGCTGAATGGCGAGGCGAAACAGCTGGCAGTGGCGATTACGCCGGTATCTACGCAACTGGATCTCAAGAAAGTGGCAAAAGCGCTGGGCGCGAAGAAAGCGGATATGGCCGACCCACAGCTGGCGCAGAGGGTCACGGGCTATCTGGTGGGCGGCATCAGTCCGCTGGGCCAGAAAAAACGGCTGCCTACGGTGATCGACCACTCAGCCAGCGCGTTTGACGCCATGTTTATCTCAGGCGGCAAGCGTGGACTGGATATCGAACTGGCTCCCCGGGATCTTTCACGACTGCTGGACGCTCCGTTTGCGGATATCGCCCGCCACGACTAAACCCGAGGCTGGGCGCAGAGCTGATCGATCATCCAGCGACCCGCCGGACCGGGCGGCGTACGGCGTGACCAGACCACCTCAATGGCGATATGCTGCGGCCAGCCCGGCATCGACAACTCTTTCAGAACGCCATGACCAAACTGTTTCACCAGCCAGCGCGGCAGAATCGTCCAGCCAAATCCCTGCTCCGCCATCTCCAGCAGTAACAGATAGGTCGGTGCCGACCAGATGCGCCCCATTGGCGCGGGTTCAGATGCCTCAACCCAGGTATTTAATCGCAGGTGACGAACCCCTTCCAGCTCGCTCTCGCTCAGGGTCTTAAGCTGGGCCAGCGCATGATCGCGATGTAAAAAGACCGCCATCTGCGCTTCCACCTGCAGTCGCGCCACGGCAATATCCACCGGCAGATTGGGCTGTGCCCGCACCACGCCCAGATGTACCCGTCCGGCCTGCAGCAGATCCAGCACATCACCATCCTCGGCAATCATGACCTCCAGTTCAATCTCCGGATAACGGGCATCAAATTGCCTGAGCAGATGCTCGTGATGATCGGTTTGCCAGAAGTCTGACATGGCAAAACTGAGCCGGGGTTCAACGCCCTGCGACAACCGTATTGCCAGCGCATCCAGCCGCTCGCTGGCCGCCAGGATCTGCTGAACCTGAGGAATAACGCGGCGTCCCTGCTCGGTGAGGACCGGCTGCCGACCTGCCCGTTCAAACAGCGCAAAGCCGAGATCGTCTTCAAGACTGGCTACCGCCGCGCTGATGGTCGACTGACTTTTACCCAGCGCGCGTGCAGCGGCAGAGAAAGAGCCGCTCGCCACAGTCTGCATAAAAGCCTCAAGGGATTCCGGGGAGTAACGCATCTGAACCATCGCTTTTTTCGATAGGTGTTCATTTTATCTTAGCATTCCGACGTGTGAAAATGCGCCGCATTATTGAAGGAGAACTCACAATGCGTACCCGCTCACTTAAAGAACGTATTCTTCATGCTGTCTGCTTTGAAACGCTGGCGATTCTGACCGTTTCGCCGCTGGCGGCATGGGCAATGAATAAACCGCTGTTTCAGATGGGATCGCTGGCGATTATGCTCTCTACGGTCGCGATGCTATGGAACATGATTTACAACAGCGGATTTGATCGCCTCTATGCGCCAGGCCAGAAACGTGGCCCGGGCGTGCGTGTATTACATGCGCTGGGATTTGAAGGCGGATTTATCCTGATTGGTCTGCCCATTGCCGCCTGGATGCTGGATATCTCTCTGGGTCAGGCTTTCCTGGTCGAAGTGGCTTTTTTCCTCTTCTTCCTGCCCTACACCATGTCCTACAACTGGGTGTGGGACAAACTGCGCGAGCGCTGGATCAGACGTCACGCCTGCCGGGCGTAAGAAAAACGGGAGGCGCAAGCGCCTCCCGGTCAGTTCAATGCGCGGCGGCTGTTTCATTCCCCCACGGCCAGATCCACGCCAGGATCATTTTTGGATAGTTACGCTTCCGCGCTTTTTCCGCAGCTTCATCCCGCGCCCGGATCTGCTCATCGGTCAGATGCACAATCTGCCCTTTCGGCTGATAGTCGCTGGCTTTGACCGGCGAGTGCGTCTTGATCCAGTCACGCAACACCTGCGCATCGACTGCCCCGCTGTTGAGATAACCCGCATGATTATCCAGACGCGGATAACCGTCGCCGCCAGCCGCATTGAAGCTGTTGGTTGCCATGCGATAATGCAGCGCATCCTGCAGCGGTTTACCGTTAATGCTGACGTCGCTGACATGTTTACCGTCTGCGGTCAGGCTGATACCGGCAAACTGGGCGTAGCCGCCTGAGTCAGGCTGAATATTAGCGACCACATCCAGATATTTTTTGATCTCCGCCCCGGTCAGGCTGACCGAGACCACCTGATTGCCAAACGGCTGGACCTGCAGCAGGTCACGCCAGCTCAGCTTGCCCGATTTCAGCGAGGTGCGAATACCGCCACCGCTCATCACCGCAAAATCGGCTTTGGTGTGCGCCATCTGGGCGCGCAGAATCAGCTGGCCGAGATTCGTCTGCTCAAAGCGAACCTGCTCTTTTTCACCGCTGAAGTTGCCGTCGGCGCTGCCGATATTCACGGTTAACTTCGCCTCAGCCCGTTTCTGGAATGGCATCAGCAGTTTCATCATGGCGGTGTTTTTCGGGATCTCTTCCTGCCAGGTGAGCCAGGTTTCGCTGCCATCCGCGTTCTTTATCTGATGTTTAAGGTTGACCGGCACCAGCTGATAAGCCTCCAGCGTCACCTGCCCGTTACGGAAGGTGAAGTCACCACGTCCGACATATTTGCCCCATTTATCCGCCTGCATAATCCAGATCCCGTTCTGCTGATCGGGTTTGCAGGGCTGGCCCGGCTGATAATTTTTGACGCTGACGTTCTCTTTTTCCATGCAGACCGCATCATGCGAATGACCACCCACAATCAGATCGATGGTGCCGGCAGGCAGGCTGCGCGCCAGGGTTACGTCATCAATGCCATTGCTGCCATGCTTACCGTCGTCATAGTGACCAAGGTGGGTCAGCGCGACAATCACGTCCGGCTTCTCTGTGGCGCGCAGTTCGGCAACCGCCTTCTCCGCCTCCGCAATCGGATCGCGGAATTCGGTATCTGTCAGACCCGCCGGATTGGCCAGTTTCGCCGTATCCGGGGTGATCAGCCCGACCACCGCAATTTTCAGCCCGAGACGATTGAATACCGCCCAGGGCTTAAACAGGCGCTGACCGGTACTTTTCTGATAAACGTTAGCGGCGAGCAGCGGGAATCGTGCCCACTTCTCCTGCTTGCGCAGGACCGCGATGGGCTTGTCGAACTCATGGTTGCCCAGCGCCATGGCATCATAGCCAATCAGGTTCATCGCGCGAAAATCGGGTTCAGCGTCCAGCTCATCGGACTCCGGTACGCCCGTGTTCACATCACCGGCAGAGAGAATCAATGCGCCGCCGCCTCTGGACTGCACATCGTAGCGCATCGTATCCATTAAGGTTTTCTGCGCCGCCAGACCATATTCACCCTGCTCAGTAAACCAGAAATGACCATGCTCATCGTTGGTGTGCAGCAGGCTGAAACGATAGGTGCGATCGGCCTGGGCGGCCTGTGAAAACAGCGGCATCAGGGCCACCAGTAGTGCCACGCCCGCCCCTGTCCATTTAGATAACAACACTGTGATTCTCCTTAATTTGCCGTCTGGCCCGATTTTCTGCCGGTTTGCCCCACTGTGTCGCACATTCCCCCGGCGAACTCAAGGCCAACGCACATTCGCCTGTCTCTGTATGCCGCTCTTTTTATCTCCGGACCGCTTTTGCTGAGCATGACAATAGCCGCAAGGCCGCGCCCGCGTCAGACTGGTTTGTTCCGGATAAGCCAGAACGGGTAGCCAGGCCTGATGTTAACCAGTTGTTTACCCCTGCAAAAGTGCCGCTGACGGGCTTTACCCTGTCTGTGCGCGCATTTAACCCTTATTTGTGTCATACCCACGGCATTTAGGGATGCTAATTTTTATTTACCCGGACCGCTTTAAACCGTCAAATCAGCCAATATTATGGATAATGAACAAAAACACCCTTTCGATTGTGCATTTGACTTTTTTTCCTGCTTTTTTAGGGTATTCCCGCAAATTGCTCAGCGAAAGAATAGATTTTGTTTTAAACTCATTTGTTACAAGCGGATACATTTGTATACAAGGAGACAGGCATGCATCACACCACACCGTTGATCACTACCATTGTCGGAGCACTGGTTCTGGCATTTCTCCTTGGGATGCTGGCGAACCGCCTGCGTATTTCGCCCCTGGTTGGCTACCTGATGGCAGGCGTGCTGGCTGGACCTTTTACTCCCGGCTTTGTTGCCGATACCAATCTGGCTCCTGAACTGGCAGAACTCGGCGTGATTCTGCTGATGTTTGGTGTCGGCCTGCACTTCTCAATGAAAGATCTCATGTCGGTAAAGTCGATAGCCATTCCCGGTGCCATCGCACAGATCGCGGTCGCGACGTTACTGGGAATGGGCTTATCGTGGACAATGGGATGGTCGTGGATGACCGGCCTGGTGTTTGGTCTCTGCCTCTCTACCGCCAGTACCGTGGTGTTACTGCGCGCGCTTGAAGAGCGGCAACTGATCGATAGCCAGCGCGGGCAGATTGCGATTGGCTGGCTGATTGTTGAAGATCTGGTGATGGTGCTGACGCTGGTGCTGCTGCCTGCGATTGCCGGCATGATGGAACAGGGCAACGCCAGCGCCGGACTGCTGGTCTGGGACCTGCTGTGGACCATCGGCAAAGTCGCCGCCTTTATGGTGCTGATGATGGTGGTGGGACGGCGTGCCGTCCCCTGGATCCTCGCCCGCAGCGCCGCCACCGGCTCGCGTGAGCTGTTTACTCTGGCGGTATTAGCGCTGGCGCTGGGCATCGCCTTTGGTGCTGTTGAATTCTTTGATGTTTCGTTTGCGCTGGGCGCTTTCTTTGCCGGTATGGTGCTGAACGAATCGGAACTGAGCCACCGCGCCGCGCGCGATACGCTGCCGCTGCGTGATGCCTTTGCCGTGCTGTTCTTTGTCTCGGTCGGCATGCTGTTTGACCCGTCGATTCTGGTGACGCAGCCGCTGGCAGTGCTGGGCGCGCTGGTGATTATTGTGGTGGGTAAATCGGTCGCCGCCTGGCTGCTGGTGTCGCTGCTCGGCCATTCACGTCGTACGGCGTTGACCATTTCGGTCAGTCTGGCGCAGATTGGTGAATTCGCCTTTATTCTGGCCGGTCTGGGTATCTCGCTGGGCCTGCTGACTGACGAGGGCCGCAACCTGGTGCTGGCCGCCGCCATCCTGTCGATTATGCTTAATCCGATCCTGTTTACCCTGCTGGAGCGTTTCCTGGCGAAAACGGAGACGATGGAAGAGCAGACGCTGGAAGAGGCGATTGAAGAAGAGAAGCAGATCCCGGTGGATTTCTGCAATCACGCGGTAATTGTAGGTTACGGCCGGGTGGGCAGTCTGATTGGTCAGAAGCTGCTTGAGGCCAATGTTCCGCTGGTGGTAGTTGAAAACTCCCGCGCCCGTGTTGAAGCGCTGCGCGAGCGCGGTATTAAGGCGGTGCTGGGTAATGCAGCCCGCGCTGACACCATGGAACTGGCCCGACTCGACTGCGCCCGCTGGCTGTTACTGACTATTCCGAATGGCTATGAAGCGGGTGAAGTGGTCACCGCCGCGCGTGAAAAACATCAGAATATCGAGATTATCGCCCGCGCCCACTATGACGATGAAGTCGAGTACATCATGGAACGGGGTGCCACCCGTGTGGTGATGGGCGAACGTGAGATCGCCAGCAGTATGCTGCAAATCCTGCAGGATGAGATGACCCAGGGCGAAGATTTACAGCCCTGCGATGTCGTGCGCTGATTCGTGTTAAGCAAAACCTGGCAGGCTACTGATCTATCAAAATCAGGTTGAATTTTACCGCAACGAATAAACTCAACACGCAGGGAACACGGGCAGAAGAGGAAAGCGTCCCGCCGACCGGGACAAAAACGCCGGGAGCGTTTTTGAACAACGCAATGCGTTGGCCCGGCTACGGGCGCACCTCAGGGATGAGGTGCGTACTAAAAACGCCGGGAGCGTTTTTGAACAACGCAAAGCGTTGGCCCGGCTATGGGCGCACCTCAGGGATGAGGTGCGTACTAAAAACGCCGGGAGCGTTTTTGAACAACGCAATGCGTTGGCCCGGCGACGGGCGCACCTCAGGGATGAGGTGCGTAGTCGTGCGGGCCGAGCGGCCATGGATGGCTTAACCGACTTTCCGATCTGACCGTGTTCCCTGAGCAGGCTCGATCTCATCGCTAACCGAGCCAGACATTGCCAGTCTTCTAAGGCCCTTCTCTTCAGAAGGGCTTTTTTATGCGCGGCAGCTGCCAGCTTTACCGATCCCAGTAAGACTCTTCCAGACTGTCTTCCCGCTCCGGCAGGCCGCGGGTCAGACGCGGCGAATGCTGATTCAGCACCTGGTAGCTGACGCGGTTGGCATATTTACATACCTGCGCCAGCGATGAGTAGGTCAGGTAAGGACGCGCATGTTTGCTGGAGTTTGGCACATTCAGGCTGTGATAGTTGTTGGCGGTGATGTCATGCAGTAACGCCGCCAGCGCACCATCTCCGGCGCCGTTGGTGTTCATGATCTTTTCCGGTCCGCCCATATAAGGCGCGATGTGCGAGAAAATGCGCAGCGGCTGCTGGCAATCCTGCTGGCGCATCACCCGGCTGAACTCATACTGGTTGAATTCAGCAATCGCGCCAGGCAGCAGCGGATGGTTGGTTTTGCGTTTGAACTCTTCTTCGGTGTAACCCGCCATATAGAGCCCAATCGGGCCAGCAGTACACAGCACCAGATCGACCCAGTCCAGCGCCATATTGGCGGCGAGCAGCGGATCGCTTTCGCCGGTCAGCGCCAGCGCTTCCTCTTCATTCATCGCCACGATGCTGACATGCTCGCGCAGGAAATCGCGCCAGAACTGAGGATTGTCGCCAATCACATGTTTGGTGCCCAGCGTCAGCACCACCGGCACGTTGTGGCGTTTGGCATACTCAATCGCCCGTAACGTTGCCTGAGGCATCGGTTCACCTTCGGCACAGCGCACCAGATAGGAGGTCAGTACCAGCGCAGAGGCTCCGGCGATCACCTCTTCCGGTACGTTATCCGGATGCAGCTGGTTCATCTGGCCGGGGCTGATAGCAAAGGTTCGCTCGCCATGTTCGCCAATCAGCGTAAAGCAGCGTCCAATGGCGCCATCCACGCCCTGCAGATAGTTAAGATCGACCCGGCTTGAGGTGTTACAGAGATAGCGATAGGCGTAGCCGCCAATCTGGATGTTATTGCACATGACGCCCAGCAGCACGGAGCGGTCATCGGCCAGCACCGAGAAATTATGCAGCGTGTTACCGATGGTGCCACCAGCAAACTGATGGGTGATCAGCGCTTCCTGCATCAGCTCGTTGTACAACGCTTCCGCGACGGCATTATCGATAACCAGCGAGTGCCCGGCACTCAGGCCATAACGTGCGAGAAAAGCGTCATCGACTTTGGCTTCGATATCCACCAGCGTCTGGTCGATACCCACTACCCAGCTGCCTGCATCAACGTCGTGCTGGGCGGGCTGTAACAGGGGGTCGCGTGCGCTGACGGGAAAGTAGTGTTTGGATTTGCGTTTGCCGGGAAATTTCATCGGGAGGTGCCGTCTGGAAAAACAGGCGGAGAATGATATCACACTCTCCGCCTGCGCTTTAACGGCGTGCGTCGACCAGTTGCACCATCATGTCGATATGCGCCTCATCGGCATTCAGCGCAGGGATATACTCAAACTTCTCACCCCCGGCATGCATAAAGATTTCGCAGTTTTCACCACTGATCTCTTCCAGCGTCTCCAGGCAGTCTGACGAGAAGCCCGGGCTCATCACCTGAACATGTTTGATCCCTTTAGCGGGCAGGCTTTCCATGGTTTTATCGGTGTAGGGCATCAGCCACGGCTCACGACCAAAACGCGACTGGAAGGTCATCATATACTGATCATCACGCAGGCCCAGCGCTTTGACCAGGGCCGCCGTGGTATCCGCACAGCGCTGCGGGTAGTCATCGCCTTCGTTAGCAAAACGCTGCGGAATGCCGTGGAAGGATAACACCAGCAGATCGGGCTGACCGTGCCGCTCAAAGGATCGCTCCACCGTCGCTTTCAGCGCGGCGATATAGGCCGGATGTTCGGCGTAGTCGCGGATAAACTGCACATCAGGCAGCGAGCGGTAATCTTTGAATACCGCGGTCAGGCCGTCCCACACTGCCGCCACGGTGGAGCAGGAGAATTGCGGATAGAGCGGCAGCACAATCAGGCGGGTCACGCCCTGCGCCATTAGCTTATCAACCGCGCTTTTCAGGCTTGGATTACCGTAGCTCATGCCCACCTCGACGGGCATATCGACCCGTGCCGCCAGCGCATCGCGCTGACGCATGCTGTAAACCAGCAGCGGTGAACCGCCTTCCATCCAGACCGATGCGTAGAGCTTAGAGACGCGCGGCGAGCGAAACGGCAGAATAACGGCATTGAGAACCGGCCACCAGAGCCAGCGCGGCGCATCGACCACGCGCGGATCGCTTAAAAACTGTTTCAGATAGCGTTTAACTGCAGGTGTGGTGGGCGCGTCTGGCGTACCTAAATTAACCAATAACACGCCGGCCTTATCTTGCCTCATTTGAGTTCCTTGATAACAACGGGGATGCGTGAAAACGGGGAAATTGTAGCGGAATTAGTGGGAGGTAAAAGCGATTACTGCAAAAGGGGCCAGTAATACCGGCCCCTGTGAACTTAGCCCAGGATCTTAGCCAGCTCGGCACTGACTTCGGTCACCTTACGGGTGCCGTCGATTTTGTGATAGGCAGTGTTGCCCACTTCCGCTTCTTTGCTGTAGTAAGCAATCAGCGGCGCGGTCATCTGATGATATTCCACCAGGCGCTTACGCACGGTCTCTTCCTGATCGTCTTTACGCATGGTCAGCTCTTCGCCGGTCACATCATCTTTGCCTTCCACTTTCGGTGGATTAAAAGTGACGTGATAAACGCGGCCTGATGGCGTGTGAACGCGACGGCCCACGATACGCTCAACGATCAGTTCATCCGGTACGGCGAACTCCAGCACGTGATCAACGGTGATCCCGGCCTCTTTCATTGCATCTGCCTGAGGAATGGTGCGCGGGAAACCGTCCAGCAGGAAACCGTTTTTGCAGTCTTCCTGGGTGATACGCTCTTTGACCAGCGCAATCACCAGCTCATCGGTCACCAGTTTGCCAGCATCCATGATGGCTTTCGCCTGGTTGCCCAGCTCGCTGCCTGCTTTTACTGCTGCACGCAACATGTCGCCGGTGGAGATTTGCGGAATGCCATACTTCTCCATGATGAATTGGGCCTGAGTCCCCTTACCTGCGCCCGGAGCTCCGAGCAGAATAATACGCATTGCGTAAATCCCCTTGCGAATCGCATTGATCTATCTTAGAAGCGAAAGAACATACCATTATGACCCGCTCATCACAAGGAAGGGCGCGGATCGCGCAGGGCGACCTGAGTCGCTTTTTGGCCCTGCCCCCTACCCGCCTGGCCTGCCGGACGCTTTTTCAGATTTACCGCCTGAGCCGAGCAGGAATTGCAGTCGTCGGCTCAGATGATGGGTCATATTCACGCTTTTTTTGCCGCTGCCGCGCACGTTAGCATTCAGCAGCAGCCGCGCCTGCTGCGGCCATTTCACCACATCTTCCGCATCTGACAGCGTTGTGATCACGGAGGCCGGGACATTAAAGCTGGCAAACGGCAAACCGGGCTGATGGCAGGAGTTCAGCGGCAGCGGGTCTGACAGGGAGAGCGCATCGACGGTGGCGGCATTGTAAGGTCGCCAGTGCGGATCGTCGAAGCGGCGCAGTGCCTCATGCGTGGCGGTCAGGGTCAGCCCCTGTTCGAAAAGCCGCAGTTCGCTGCGCACCAGCGTACTGAAGTCATGTGTCCGCAACGCCACCAGCACCAGATCGCTGCAGATCTCGGCGTGGCGATCCAGTCGGGTGACAAACAGATGGGCTTCGTCGATCAGTTTCTGATGCAGCACGCTGGCAAAACTCTCGCTCGCCTCCGTCACACCCTGGTTCTGGCAATCCCGCAGCGGACGCACGCGGCCATTGGGCAATTCGACATGCGGTACCAGCATGATGCTGCCCGCGATCAGCGGAACTGCTGGCAGGATGTTGAGTTCGGTTACCGGAAAGTGCGAGGCGTAACGGTGCTGATTGCGCGCCTGCTCCTGCCGCAGAAAGAGCTGAGAAAGAAGGACCTGCGCCACATGCAGCGAGGGCGCGAAGAAGAGATCGAACTGCTCCAGCCGGTAAAAACGTGAGAGCGCCAGGCGTAACCGATGGCGCGCCTCTGCTGAAGTTTCAGAGGATAAAGAGCGGTGTGCCATGGTTGTCTCGCTTCGGGGAGTGTGCGGCGTGAACGCTGGTTAAGCGAGGCGGAATACCCTGAAAAATCACAGATATAAGGCTGAGTCAACCCGCCAGAATTTGCCCTACAGAGTAGGTCAATGCGGCTGGACTTTAAAATGATATAAATTGACAATCCCTGTTAGATTTTTGCACAGGGGAAGAGGATGAACAGACTGCCGCCACTGAGAGCGCTGCACTATTTTCACCAGGCAGCCTTACACAGCAGTTTTAGCGTGGCGGCTGAACATCTGCATGTTACGCACAGCGCCATCAGCCATCAGATTCGCCAGCTGGAGAGCTGGATGGGCAAACCACTTTTTGTCCGCAGCCATGGCCGCGTGAAACTGACCTCACACGGTGAACGTCTGCTGCTGAGCTGTCAGCAGGCGTTCAGTGAGTTGCGCAGCAGCTGCGAAAGCATTCGTACCGGGCTGCTTCAGCAGATTCGGGTCTCCTGCGCCCCCAGTTTTTTGTCGCAATGGCTGATTCCCCGTATCGCCAGTTTTTATCAACGCTATCCGGAGATTGAGGTTCACTTCCAGCCGCTGACGCAGATCTCGCAACTGCGCAGTGAACATGTGGATGTACTGATCCTCAGTCACGGCGAGCCCCCTGAATCTGACATAGACGCCACGCTGGTCAGCGAGGATGAGATTGGGCCGCTCTGCGCACCTCACTTTGCTTCGCAACTGCGGGTCGGCGAGGATCTGGCCGCGATGCCCCTGCTGCATGCGGATACCCGGCTGCACGCCTGGTCAGAGTGGGCGGACAAAGCTGGGGTCAGCGGCCGCTTTAACGGCGGAAAGCATTTTGAGAGTCTGACACTGGGGATTCAGGCCGCACGAAGTGGTCTTGGCGTCCTGATGGCACCGCGTTTGCTGGTACGCAAAGAGCTGGAGGATGGCACGCTGCTTGCGCCGCTTGGCTTTGTACGCGTCGAGCGGGCCACATGGATGATGACAAAACAGAGCCGTCGGCACGATACGGAGATCAGCCTGTTTCGCGACTGGCTGCAGGATGCCGCAAAACCATAAAAAAAGCCGGTGAGGGTCACCGGCTTCAGACAGCTGACAAATTTACTGCTTTTTAACCCTGAAATCCCGCTCACAATCAGCGCTGACTGATTCAGACAGACGGCATCAGAGTCAATGCGATGGGAGCATACGCCTGGAGCAAAGCATCGCGGGCCATGGACAAAAACGCCGGGAGCGTTTTTGAACAACGCAAAGCGTTGGCCCGGCAACGGGCGCACCTCAGGATGAGGTGCGTAATCGCCCGCGCTGAGCCCGCCAGGGATGGCGGCTTTTTGCGTCTTTGCGGAGGGCGTATGCTCCCTGAGCCAGCATCGTAGCTGCAACTTCAGGCCGGTGAAAACCACCGGCCTGTTACCATTATGCGGTCAGCAACTGGTTCATGCGGCGGATAAACTGGTTAGGATCGTCCAGCGTGCCGCGCTCGGCCAGCAAGGCCTGATCCAGCAGCAGCTCAATCCACTCACCGAAGCGTGCTTCATCCTGCGTATCCGCAACACGTTTCACCAGCGGATGATCCGGGTTGATTTCGAACAGGTACTTCACTTCCGGCACTTCCTGTCCGGCCGCGGCAAACAGCTTCGCCATCTGCGTGGTCATCTCGTTTGCGTCGGTGGTGACAATCGCCGGAGTATCGGTCAGGCGATGCGTCAGACGCACCTCTTTCACACGTTCGCCCAACAGAGTTTTCACCCGCTCAACAAAAGGCTCCAGCGCTTTTTCCGCCTCTTTCTGCTCTTCGGTCTCTTCATCCGCCAGCTTGCTCAGCGATTCATCCGCTTTGCTGACTGACTGGAAGGTTTTACCATCGAACTCAGTGAGATAGCTCATCATCCATTCGTCGATGCGATCGGAGAGCAGCAGCACCTCAATGCCTTTTTTGCGGAACAGTTCCAGATGCGGGCTGCTCTTCGCGGCGGCATAGCTGTCAGCGGTGATGTAGTAAATCTTCTCCTGACCTTCCACCATGCGGCTGACGTAATCTTCCAGCGAAATGGTCTGTGCTGAACCTTCGCTCTGGGTAGTGGCGAAACGCAGCAGCTTAGCGATCGTCTCCTGGTTAGCGTGATCTTCCGCCGGGCCCTCTTTCAGCACCAGACCAAACTCATTCCAGAAGGTCTGGTATTTCTCGTTGTCATCTTTCGCCAGTTTTTCCAGCATCTGCAGGGTACGCTTCGTCAGCGCGGCGCGCAGACTCTGGGTCACGCGGCTATCCTGCAGGATCTCACGGGAGACGTTCAGAGGCAGATCGTTGGAGTCAATCAGGCCACGCACAAAGCGCAGATAGTTCGGCATAAACTGCTCAGCGTCATCCATGATAAAGACGCGCTGTACGTAGAGTTTCAGGCCATGTTTCTGATCGCGGTTCCACATATCAAATGGCGCACGCGCCGGAATGTAGAGCAGGCTGGTATATTCCTGCTTACCTTCCACCCGATTGTGGCTCCAGGCGACCGGATCGCTGTAATCGTGGGCGATATGCTTGTAGAACTCGTTGTACTCTTCGTCGCTGATCTCAGATTTGTTGCGGGTCCACAGCGCCTGGGCTTTGTTAATCTTCTCCCAGTGTGTCCCTTCGCCTTCTTCATCTTTGCTTTCGATCTCAACCGGCAGCGCGATGTGATCGGAATATTTGCTGATGATGTTGCGCACGCGCCATGCATCCAGGAACTCATCCTCGCCTTCGCGCAGATGCAGGGTGATCTCGGTACCGCGATCGGCTTTCTCAATCTCAGCCAGGGTATATTCGCCCTCGCCTGCGGATTCCCAGAACACGCCTTCTTCGGCTGACGCGCCCGCGGCACGGGTACGCACAGTGACTTTATCCGCCACGATGAATGCAGAATAGAAACCGACACCGAACTGACCAATCAGCTGGCTATCTTTCGCCTGATCGGAGCCCAGCGATTCAAGGAAGGATTTGGTGCCTGACTTGGCGATAGTCCCGAGGTTCTCAATGACCTCATCGCGACGCATACCGATACCGTTGTCGCTGAGCGTAATGGTACGGTTGTCCTTATCAACAGAGAGACGAACATGCAGCTCGCCATCACCTTCATACAGGCTGGAATCTGACAGGGCACGGAAGCGCAGTTTGTCTGCCGCATCCGAGGCGTTGGAGATCAGCTCACGCAGGAAAATTTCTTTGTTTGAATAGAGAGAATGGATCATCAGGTGCAGAAGTTGTTTTACTTCCGACTGAAAGCCACGGGTCTCTTGTCCTTTCATGGTCATTGCTACCTCAACAAAACAGGTTGAACAAACGTTGAGGTTGATGTGGGGGTGACAGGGAGATTTTCAAGCCGGTGTCTGTCACAACACCGGCAAGTGATTAAAATTTAAACTTCTGGCGGCCCGCCAGTGAATGGGACAGCGTGGTGCCATCAACCATCTCCAGCTCACCGCCCACCGGCACGCCGTGCGCGATACGGCTGGCGTCGACGCCATACTGACCACAGAGTTCCGCGATGTAGTTCGCGGTCGCCTCGCCTTCCACCGTCGGGTTGGTGGCGAGGATCACTTCCTGCAGGGTTTCACTCTCCAGTCGCTGCTCCAGACGATCCAGGCCAATATCAGCCGGACCGATGCCGTCGAGCGGCGAGAGATGTCCCATCAGCACAAAGTAGCGACCGCCAAACTGGCCGGTTTGCTCAATGGCGTGAATATCCGCCGGGCTTTCCACCACGCAGATTTGACCATTCTGCTGACGCCGTGGATTGGCGCAGATGGTGCAAATTTCCTGCTCGGTAAATGTCCGGCAATCGGCGCAGTGTCCGATCTCCGACATCGCCCGGGTCAGCGCCTGCGCCAGCCGCATGCCACCGCTGCGATCGCGCTGCAGCAGCTGAAACGCCATGCGCTGCGCCGACTTCGGCCCAACGCCAGGCAGACAGCGCAGCGACTCCATCAAAGATTCAAGCAGTGGACTGGTTTGCATCAGAACGGCATCTTAAAGCCTGGTGGCAGTTGCATGCCTGAAGAGACAGAAGCCATCTTCTCTTTCTGGGTTTCATCAATGCGACGTGCCGCATCGTTGAACGCGGCTGCAATCAGATCTTCCAGCATATCTTTGTCATCTTCCAGCAGGCTGGGATCGACTTCCACGCGACGGCAGTTGTGCGCGCCGTTAATGGTGACTTTTACCAGGCCAGCACCAGACTCACCGGTCACTTCAATCGCGGCAATCTCTTCCTGAACCTTGGCCATTTTGTCCTGCATCTGCTGGGCCTGTTTCATCAGGTTGCCCAATCCGCCTTTACCACCAAACATAGTTTTCTCTCTCAGCTGAGGCTACAACGCTATCGTTAAGATAGCAGCAGCGTGTTCAAACAGGTCGGATACTCTCCTCATCCAGATCGGCATCAAAAAAGCGCTGCAGCGTCTGGATGTGGGTATCACAGGTGATCGACTGACGCGCCTGCGCCAGTTTCTCTTCGTAAATGGCCTGACGCCATTCAAGTGGCGTCAACACCGATGAATTATCGTCTTCAACTACCGAGAGTTCAACTCTCTGCCCGGCATGCTGACTCAGCGCATCGCTTAATACCTGCTGCGCCGACGGTGAATTAAGGTGACGCTGGCTGCTACGCAAATGCAGGCAGACCCCAGTTTCGGTGGTCTCTTTCCAGGCATTTAACGCCAGCTGCTGC
Source organism: Pantoea sp. 18059 (assembly GCF_902706165.1). Lineage (NCBI taxonomy): Bacteria > Pseudomonadati > Pseudomonadota > Gammaproteobacteria > Enterobacterales > Erwiniaceae > Pantoea > Pantoea sp. 18059. The sequence goes on along the minus strand of NZ_CACSJS010000007.1, from coordinate 44,772 downwards.
ACCAGTTTCGGCAGCGGCAGGATCGCAATCTCTGCGGCCCAGGGATCGCGCTGCTGCGCTTCTTCGGCCAGACGCGCCGCCAGCTCAGGGGTTTTCTCATGCTCCAGCGCAGAACGCAAGGCCTTTGGCGTCGCCACCGGCTCCGCCACTTCCACCGGCTGATTAACCGCTTTCCAGCGGTACGCTTCCTCTTTTACCGGGGCGGCAGGCTCGCGATCGCGGATACGCTGCTGACTGCGCTCGGTGACCGAGGCCAGCCGCTCCAGCGCGGAGTTGGCCGGCCGCGCACCTGGCGCTGCCGGCTCACGCTTTTTTGGCTTGTTCGCTCCCTGACGCAACAACTGAGTGCGCGCCTGCAGGAGCTGACTGGTGGAACTGGAGAGTGCGGTGTCAGGTGCGGCATCTGGCGACGGCGAATGCTGCGGTGCAGCATCGGGCGCGGCCATCTGCGGCTGAGCGGCAACCTGCTGCTGCGTCTGCTCCGGCATCTGCTGTTGAGTCTGCTGCGCGACGGGCGACGCGGTGTGCGACGGCGGCGTAGCGGCAGGTGACGGTGAGGCTGGCTGTGCTGCCGGTTGCCGTGCTAACGACGATGGGCCGGATGCTGCCGGTGACGTCTGCGCAGGGGCGACAGGCGCCGTCTGCTGAGTTAATGCGGGACGCGCAATGGGTTCAGCCACGGCAGCTTTAGGATGAAACGCCAGTGCACGCAGCAGCGTCATCTCCACACCCATGCGACGATCGGGCGCAATCGGCAGATCCTTGCGGCCCATCAGCAGGGTCTGATAATAGAGTTGCAGATCGGCGGGCGGCACCACCCGCGCCAGTTCACGCAAGCGAAGGGCGTTACTCTCATCATCGTCATTAAGCGAGGTCGGCAGCAATTGCACCATCGCAATCTGGTGCAGCAGGCGCAGCATTTCTACCAGCAGCGCTTCCCATTCCACACCCCGTGACGCGGCCTGGCTCAACAGGCTCATCACCTGCTGACCGTCACCGTCGACCAGCGCTTCCAGCAGCCCCAGCGGCTGTTCATCGTCCAGCGTGCCGAGCATGACGCTGACCGTACTGCTGGTCACCGCGCCCTGCCCCATGGCAATGGCCTGGTCGGTAAGGCTCAGCGCATCACGCATACTGCCATCGGCAGCCCGCGCCAGCAGCTGTAGCGCCCGGGTTTCACTCTCAATCTGTTCCTGCTTCAGAACATGCTCAAGCTGCTGACGGATTTGATCCACATCCAGCGCTTTGAGGTGGAACTGCAGGCAGCGCGAGAGAATGGTCACCGGCAGTTTCTGCGGATCGGTGGTCGCCAGCAGGAATTTAACGTGTGAAGGGGGCTCTTCCAGCGTCTTTAACAGCGCATTGAAGCTGTGACGCGACAGCATATGCACTTCATCGATCAGATAGACTTTGAAGCGGCCACGCGCCGGGGCGTACTGCACGTTGTCGAGCAGATCGCGGGTATCTTCAACTTTGGTACGCGATGCGGCGTCAATCTCAATCAGATCGACAAAGCGGCCCTGCTCAATTTCACGGCAGTTATCACACTGACCACAGGGGGTGGCAGTGATACCGGTTTCGCAGTTAAGGCCTTTGGCCAGCAGACGCGCAATAGTGGTTTTCCCTACTCCGCGGGTGCCGGAGAAGAGATAAGCATGATGGATGCGTCCCAGAGACAATCCATTCGCCAGCGCCGTCAGAACATGTTCCTGACCGACAACATCAGCAAAAGCCTGGGGACGCCATTTTCGCGCAAGTACCTGATAGCTCATGTGGAGTTCGACGAAGTTGGATGGAAAGATGAGCGCAGACGCTCTGCAACCCCTGTATAAGATTGCAGTAGTCTATCAGCTACGCTTTTGGCTGGCACTCGTTATCTTGACGCCGAAGGCGTGACGGCCTCGCCGGATGGCAAGGCCGAAAGAGTGGCTTAGTGGCCGGGGAATTTAACCAAGCTGTAGCTCTCAACGCCCATGGCATTAAGACGCGTTTCTCCGGTCAGATCGAACAGGTTAATAATGAAGGCCGCGTCTTTAACTTCACCGCCTGCACGACGAATCAGTTTAACAGTCGCTTCAATCGTCCCGCCGGTCGCCAGCAGATCGTCAACCACCAGCACCAGATCGCCTGGCTGGATGGCATCTTTGTGCAATTCCAGCTTATCGGTGCCGTACTCCAGCTCATAGGATTCGCTGTAGACTTCACGGGGCAGTTTGCCGGGCTTACGCACCGGAACAAAACCGACGCCGAGGCCTAACGCCACCGGTGCACCAAACAGGAAACCACGCGCTTCCGTCCCCACCACCTTAGTGATGCCTTTATTACGGTAACGCTCAACCAGCAGCGCAATCGACGCGGCATAGGCTTTGGGATCTTCCAGCAGGCTGGTGACATCGCGGAACAGGATGCCTGGCTTAGGATAATCGGGAATGCTTTTAATGCTGTTTTTAATGAATTCAAGCTGCTGCGCAGTGTCGGTCATAATGATACGCCTGGTAAAAAATTCTGTTTCGCGCAGCTTCAAAAGCGCTAATACCTGATAACAGGCTCAGCGGAAGTCAATTCACAAAGGGAAGCCACGCACGAAGACGCCCAAATCTAAGCAAATGACCGGCTAAATGCAACTTTATCGCGGCGGCGGCGGTGCGTCCGCTGCTTCTGCCACCACCGGAATACGCCACATAAACAGCAGCAGCGCCGCCAGCATGATCAGCAGCATGATGCGTACCCAGAGCTGATGCACCAGGAAGAGTGAGAGACTAAAGGTGGCGACGATCAGGCAGATAGCGCGTACTTTAGCCCCTGGCGGCATCGCGCGATGCTGCTGCCAGTGACGCAGATAGCGGCCAAATGGCGATTTCCACAGCAGCCAGTGATGAAAACGCGGCGATGAACGGGCAAAACACCAGGCCGCCAGCAGCATGAATGGCGTGGTAGGTAATAAAGGTAATACAATGCCCAGCGTCCCCAGCACAATCGCCAGCCAGCCGAGGGTTAATAACAGAATGCGTTGCATGAATGCCGCCCAACTCTTTCCTCATCAGCGTACGTTAGCACAATTGAGCGTCACGCGATGAGTGCGATCGCCATACAACAGCGTCTGCAACAGCTCCTTATCGCCCTGCGGCAGGAACTCGCCTGCCATTCAGATGGGGTTTGCCGTCTGCCACGTTTTGATACTCAGCTGTTTCGCACCAAAGGCACGCGGCTGGCTGATTACCTGCTGGAAGTGGAACAGAATTTTGCCCGGCTGTGCGACAGCAGCCACGATCTGGCCCGTAGTGCGTGGCTGGCTGAACGCCTGGTCGATCAGATTGCCGCCCTGCAACGCGAGGCGAGTACGCAACAGCTGCGTACCCGACGCGAACAGCCCATCAGGAACCCACGCGCCGCAAAATATCAGGAGTACCGTGAATTTGAACGGCGTTTACTGGCAATGATCGATCAGCGTGAGCAGCGCCTGGCGCTGGCCGAAACGCTGGCGGTACAGCATCAGCTGAAACAGGATCTGGAAACGTTAGAGCAGCGACTGGCACGCTGTCGGCAGGCGATTCGCTCTGTCGAATGGGCCTCTTCGTTGCGCGGCAGCGAATAAAGCGCAGCGTGACAAAAGCGCTCCTATACTGGGTGTGATTCGGCGCGGAGAAGAACCATGGCTTTACTTGTGTGGCTGTTAAGCGGTTTACTGCTGGGGTTGCTGAAGCGTCTGCTGATGCCGGGACCACCGGGCGGCCTGGTTGCTACCCTGACGCTGTCGATGATCGGTGCACTGATTGGCGGCTATATCGCCTCCTATTTTGAACTGGGCACCCTGGCAACGCTGCATATTGGCGCACTGGGCGTGGCGATTCTCGGTGCATTAGTGATGCTGCTGGTCGCGGCCCGACTACGTATTTAGGAGAAGAGATGTCACTGGAAAATGCCCCTGACGACGTCAAACTGGCAGTTGATCTGATTCAACTACTGGAAGAGCATCAACTGCCGGTAGAAACCGTGCTTTCAGCGCTGGCCATGGTGCAGCGCGATTTCGAAAACAAGCGTGATCGCCCATCGGCTTAGTGGTGGGCAGTCAGCGTCGGACTGAGGCGCAGCATATCGATAAAGGCATTGACCAGCGTCGGCGCGTCTCCGGCTAAATCAAAACTGTCCGGAGCAAACAGCCAGCTTTCCATCATACCGTTGACGTAACCGCGCAGGATAAGAGCGGCCTGACGCGTGCTGAGACTGCCCGGAAGTTGTCCGGCTTCGATACACTGGCGCAGCACATCTTCAATTTTGTCGTAGCATTCCAGCAGTAAGCTCTGCTGCATATTCTTCAGCGCCGACATTTCGCCCACAAATTCACATTTGTGGAAAATGATCTCCATCAAGGCGCGGCGCTGCGGATCCTTTGCTGTCGCGTCAAAGATATAGACCAGCATCGCTCGCAACACAGAGAGTGGATCGCCAGGGTATTTTGTCTGATACTCAAGTTCCACATCGTCCAGACCAGCATCACAACGAAGCCATATTTCATGTAATACATCGGCTTTATTTTTGAAGTGCCAGTAGATGGCCCCTCGCGTGACGCTGGCAGCGGTTGCAATATCCGCCAGAGAAGTGGCTGAAACGCCCTGCTGCGAAAACAGAACAATGGCGGCATCAAGAATTTGATGTCGCGTTTCAAGTGCTTGCGCTTTGGTTTTTCGTGCCATAAGGGGCTTTTTTTACAAACAGGTAAGTTTACATACATTTGCGAATGTATGTACCATAGCATGACCTGCGACTTGACACAGCAATGGGTTTTTCAGTTTGTGATCCATTGACCAATTGATATCGGACACTAGAGGTTTATTTATGAATAAAATCAGAGGATTATCGCCTCTGGCGGCCGTCCTGATGCTATCAGGCAGCTTTTTGTTAACAGGATGTGACAACAATAAATCCGAACAAGCCGCCCAGCAACCGCCAGCAGTGGGGGTTGTAACACTGAAAACTGAACCCCTGAAAATCTCGACTGAATTACCTGGCCGCACCTCGGCATATCGTGTCGCCGAAGTCCGTCCGCAGGTTTCCGGTATCATTCTGAAGCGTAACTTTGTTGAAGGCAGCGATGTCAAAGCGGGTCAGTCTCTTTATCAGATCGATCCTGCTACCTATCAGGCTGCCTATGACAGCGCCAAAGGTGATTTAACTCAGGCGCAGGCCAATGCTCGCATCGCTCAGCTGACAGTCAAACGTTATAAGCCTTTACTCGGCACCAAATATATCAGTCAGCAGGATTACGACACCGCCGTTGCCACGGCCGCGCAAAACGATGCTGCGGTTCAGGTAGCAAAAGCCAATGTAGAAACGGCCCGCATTAACCTGGCTTATACCAAAGTCACCTCGCCTATCAGTGGCCGCATCGGCAAATCGTCAGTAACGGAAGGTGCGCTGGTACAAAACGCACAAACCACCGCTCTGGCCACTGTGCAGCAACTTGACCCGATGTATGTCGACGTCACCCAGTCGAGCGAAGATTTCATGCGCTTACGTTCAGAACTGGAGTCGGGTCAGCTGAAGCAGAACGATGGCAAAGCCAACGTGACCCTGCTGATGCAGAACGGCAACAGCTATCCACAGACAGGTACGCTGGAGTTCTCTGACGTTACCGTTGATGAAACCACGGGTTCTATCACCCTGCGCGCCATTGTCCCGAACCCGAACCATGCGCTGTTACCGGGTATGTTTGTTCGCGCTCGTCTGGATGAAGGTACCAATCCTAATGCGTTGCTGGTTCCGCAACAGGCGGTAGCCCGTACCCCAACGGGTCAGGCAACGGTCATGGTGGTAGGTGCAGATAACAAAGTGGAAGCTCGTCAGGTCACCACCTCTCAGGCGATTGGCGACAAGTGGTTAGTCACCGACGGTGTTAAAGCGGGTGAACGTGTGATCAGCACGGGTCTGCAGCGAGCCAAGCCGGGCGCACAGGTTACCCCACAAGAAGTCTCAGACGATGCGAAAGCGGCACCCGATTCAAAGCCGCAGTCTGACAAGTCATCGTCATAACAGGAGCCGTTGATTCATGGCTAAGTTCTTTATCGATCGGCCCATCTTTGCGTGGGTGCTCGCCATCATCATTATGCTGGTCGGTGCGCTATCGATTCTCAAACTTCCGATTGAGCAATATCCCAATGTTGCACCGCCGGCGATTGAGATTCAGGCCACCTACCCTGGTGCAGATGCTAAAACGCTGCAGGACTCGGTGACCCAGGTCATCGAACAAAATATGAACGGCATTGATGGACTGATGTATATGTCCTCAAGCAGCGACTCATCCGGTACGCTGACCCTGACGATCTCCTTTGAGTCAGGAACAGATGCCGATATCGCGCAGGTTCAGGTGCAGAACAAACTGCAGCTGGCGACGCCGCTGTTACCGCAGGAAGTACAGCAACAGGGGATTCAGGTTAAGAAATCTTCCAGTAGCTTCCTGATGGTAGCGGGCTTCATCAGCGACGATGACAATATGACGCAGAATGATATTTCTGACTTTATTTCATCGTCCATCAAAGACCCGATCAGCCGTACCAAAGGCGTGGGTGATACCCAGGTATTTGGTGCGCAGTACGCGATGCGTATCTGGATGGATCCGCACAAGCTGAACAACTACAACCTGACGCCGGTTGATGTTATCAGCGCCCTGAATACGCAGAACACCCAGGTTGCTGCCGGTCAGTTGGGCGGTACGCCTCCGGTTCCGGGACAGCAGCTTAACGCCTCTATCATTGCGCAAACCCGTCTCACCTCAACCGATGAATTCGGCAAAATCCTGCTGAAAGTGAATGAAGATGGTTCTCAGGTTCGTCTGCGTGATGTGGCAAGGATTGAACTTGGCGCGGAAAACTACGAGATCGTTGCCCGTTATAACGGCAAGCCTGCGTCCGGTATCGGTATCAAGCTGGCCACCGGTGCGAATGCGCTGGATACCGCCAATGCGGTGAAAGAAGAACTGGCCAAATTGCAGCCGACGTTCCCGGCCGGTTTGAAAGTGGTCTATCCGTATGACACCACGCCTTTCGTTAAGATCTCGATTTTCGAAGTGGTGAAAACGCTGATCGAAGCGATCGTGCTGGTGTTCCTGGTCATGTATCTGTTTCTGCAGAACTTCCGCGCCACGCTCATTCCTACCATCGCGGTCCCTGTGGTATTGCTGGGTACGTTTGCCGTTATCAGCGCTTTTGGCTATTCGATAAACACCCTGACGATGTTCGGGATGGTGCTGGCCATCGGCTTGCTGGTGGATGACGCCATCGTGGTGGTCGAGAACGTTGAGCGCGTAATGGCGGAAGAGGGATTACCGCCAAAAGAAGCGACTAAGCGTTCTATGGAGCAGATCCAGGGCGCACTGGTCGGTATCGCACTGGTGCTGGCTGCCGTATTTATTCCAATGGCGTTCTTTGGTGGTTCGACCGGTGTTATCTACCGTCAGTTCTCCATCACTATCGTTTCGGCAATGGCGCTGTCGGTGCTGGTCGCCTTTATTCTGACGCCGGCACTCTGTGCCACCATGCTCAAACCGATTAAAAAAGGCGAGCACGGTAAAACCACCGGTTTCTTCGGCTGGTTCAACCGCATGTTCGACAAAAGCACCAACCACTATGTGGATGGTGTGGGTCACATGGTTCGCAGTACGGGTCGCTATATGGTGATCTATCTGGTGATCGTGGTCGGTATGGCGTTTCTGTTTGTGCGACTGCCCTCTTCATTCTTACCGGAAGAGGATCAGGGTCTGCTGCTGGCTCAGGCGCAGCTGCCTGCTGGTGCAACCCAGGAGCGTACGCAGAAAGTGCTGGACCAAGTGACGGATTACTTCCTGACCCAGGAGAAAGACACGGTTAAATCGGTGTTTACCGTTAACGGCTTCGGCTTTGCCGGTCGTGGACAGAACACCGGTATCGCCTTCGTCAGTCTCAAGCCGTGGGATGAGCGTACCGGCAGCGACATGAAAGTACCGGCGATTGCTGGCCGTGCCATGCAGGCGCTGGGCGCGATCAAAGATGCAATGGTCATTCCTTTCAACCTGCCAGCCATTATTGAACTGGGTAACGCGACCGGCTTCGACTTTGAGCTGATCGACCAGAATAACCTTGGCCACGATAAGCTGACGGAAGCGCGTAATCAGCTGTTCGGCATGATTGCGCAGCATCCTGATACGCTGGTTGGCGTCCGTCCTAACGGGATGGAAGATACCCCGCAGTACAAGCTGACGATCGATCAAGAGAAAGCACAGGCGCTGGGCGTATCACTGAGTGATATCAACACCACGCTGGCGGCTTCCTGGGGCGGTTCCTACGTCAATGACTTCATTGACCGCGGTCGCGTGAAGAAAGTTTACGTCATGGGTAAAGCGGACGCCCGCATGCTGCCGGACGACATTGGTAAATGGTACGTGCGCAACAGCAGCGGAACCATGGTGCCCTTCTCTGCCTTCTCGTCAGCGAAATGGCAATATGGCTCACCGCGCCTTGAGCGTTACAACGGTCTGCCTGCGATGGAAATCCTGGGACAGGCTGCGCCAGGCAAAAGCTCGGGTGCGGCAATGGACCTGATGGAAGAGCTGGCGGCGAAACTGCCTGCCGGTATCGGCTATGACTGGACCGGTATGTCCTATCAGGAACGCTTGTCAGGTAACCAGGCCCCTGCGCTCTATGCCATCTCGCTGATTGTGGTCTTCCTGTGTCTCGCCGCACTGTACGAGAGCTGGTCGATTCCATTCTCGGTTATGCTGGTTGTCCCGCTCGGGGTCATTGGTGCACTGATCTTTACCACCCTGCGTGGCCTGAGTAATGACGTCTACTTCGTAGTGGGGTTACTGACAACCATCGGCCTCTCCACCAAGAACGCCATCCTTATCGTCGAATTTGCTAAAGATTTGATGGATAAAGAGGGTAAAGGGCTGATTGAAGCTGCGCTGGAAGCGTGCCGTATGCGTCTGCGTCCTATCCTGATGACGTCACTGGCGTTTATTCTCGGGGTACTGCCGCTGGCGATCAGTACCGGTGCCGGTTCCGGTTCGCAAAACGCCGTAGGTACCGGTGTTATCGGTGGTATGGTCACCGCGACCATACTGGCGATCTTCTTCGTTCCTGTGTTCTTTGTGGTGGTACGCCGCCGCTTTGGCAAGAAAAAAGAAGAGTCAGCGAACAGTCATCCGGTTGAGCATAACCAGACTCACTAAGCTGTAAATCATCTGAGGCCGCGCAAGCGGCCTTTTTTATGCCTGCGATTCTGCCCTTCTCCTTTCCTGCCCCCTTGCTTTTCCTGTCTCATGGACAGTTGCAATCCTGGCCTGTGCATCGCATAATATTGTTATAGTATAACATTACATAGGTGTGCATTATGAAAGCGAATATTCATCCTCACTATCGTCACGTGGTCTTCCATGACACATCGGCTGATGTCTGGTTCAAAATCGGATCAACCATCAAAACCGATCGCACTGTGGAGTTCGAAGGCGAAACGCTGCCCTACGTCACCCTGGATGTGTCGTCTGCCTCACATGTGTTCTACACCGGCAAACAGAAAGATTTTGCCAAAGAGGGCAGCACCGCGCGCTTTAACCAGCGTTTCGGGCGCTTTCTTGGAAAGAAATAGAGGAGAGGATCATGCAGGTATTAAGCTCGCTTCGTTCAGCAAAAAATCGCCATCGGGATTGTAAAGTGGTCCGCCGCAAAGGCCGTATTTACGTGATCTGTAAATCGAACCCGCGGTTTAAAGCAGTACAGGGAAGAAAGAAAAAACGCTAGTTTGTGTCGTGATGACTGGCCGGGCTTGCCCGGCCTTTTTTATGCTTAGTGCATGCTCTTCAGCATCGCATTCACGTTGTGTTTAAAAGCCGCCTGATAGGTGGCTGCCGGGCCAGAGGCCGTGGATAACGCTTCCGGATAGAGCTCACCACCCGGCTCTGCCCCGGTGGCGCTGGCAATCTGTTTTACCAGACGCGGGTCGGTCTGGTTCTCAATGAAATAGCGATTGATGTGCTGCTGCTTCAGTTGGGTGATTAAATTACCCACGTTGCTGGCACTCGCTTCCGCCTCAGTAGAGAACCCTACCGGCGCCAGGAAAGTCACGCCATATCGCTGTCCAAAGTAACCAAACGCATCGTGACTGGTCAGCACTTTACGCTTATCAGCTGGCACAGCGTCAAAGGCGGTTTTTGCCCAGCGATCCAGCGCCTGCAGTTGCTGAATGTAATTCTGTCCACGCTGACGAATGGCCGGAGCATCTTCAGGATCGGCTTTGACCAGCGCATTCATCACGTTGGTCGCGTAGATAACGCCGTTCTGCATGCTGTTCCAGGCGTGAGGATCGGTAACGGTTTTACCCTCCTCCTCCATGCTGCGGGTGGTGACACCGGTTGAAGCGACAACGGGCTGACCCCGATACCCTGAGGCGCTGACCAGCCGATCCATCCACCCTTCCAGTCCCAGTCCGCTGACAAACACCAGATCGGCCTTCGCCAGCGCCTGACTGTCCTGCGGTGTCGGTTCAAAAGTATGAGGATCGCCATTCGGCCCCACCAGGCTTTTAACCTTTACATGATCGCCGCCGACCTGCTTAACGATGTCAGCCAGCACGGTAAAGCTCGCCACGACATCCACCGTTTTGGCCATCGCCAGAGGCGTGGCAAACAGCGCAGCGAGCGCCAGGCTAACCGGTAATTTTTTCATAGATACCCCTTAAGATTAATGGCGGCGTAAAATTCCGCCGCACGGCCCTGTAAGAATGGAGAAAAAAAACAGCATGGCGGCGCTCAGCACCACAGCGGGACCCGCCGGCAATGAGAAGTGCCAGGAGAGCATCAGCCCGGCCAGCGACGAAATCATTGCCATGAAAATGGCGATAACCAGCATCGCGGCGAGATGGCGACTCCAGAAGCGGGCGCTGGCGGCGGGCAACATCATTAAACCCACTGACATCAGGGTGCCCAGCACCTGAAAACCCGCCACCAGATTCAGCACCACCAGCATTAAAAACAGACCATGCACCAGCGGCGCGTTCCATTTTCCCTGCGCACGCAGGAAGTCGCCGTCAAATGCATCGATGACCAGCGGACGATAGATCACCGCCAGCAGAATCAGCGTAAAGGCAGCGATGCCGCCCACCAGCAACAGCGCTGCGTTGTCTACCGCCAGCAGCGAGCCAAACAGAACGTGCAGCAGATCCACACTTGAGCCGCGTAATGAAACCAGCGTGACGCCCAGCGCCAGTGAACCCAGATAGAACCCGGCAAAACTGGCATCCTCTTTCAGCGGCGTGTAGCGACTGACCGCGCCAGAGAGCAGCGCCACGGCTAAACCAGCGATCAGGCCGCCAACACCCATCGCGACCAGTGACAATCCGGAGATCAGATAGCCAATGGCGGCACCGGGCAGCACCGCGTGTGATAAGGCATCGCCAATCAGGCTCATACGTCGCAGGGAGAGGAATACCCCGAGCGGCGTGGCGCTGACGGCCAGCGCCAGACAGGCCACCAGCGCGCGTCGCATAAAACCAAACTCAATAAAGGGTTGAATCAGGGTCACGGCGCACGACTCCCCAGAGAGGAAGCAGGCAGGCAGGTGCAGTTAACCTCACGTTCATCCATCGACATCACGTTACTGAAGTAGCGCGCCACCAGCGGACGATCGTGCAGCACCACCAGCAGGGTTGTTCCGGCCTGCTGTTGCTGCTCAAGGATCGACATCAGTAGCGTCACCGTCTGGCTGTCAATGCCGTTAAATGGCTCATCCAGAAGCCAGAGCTGGCTGCGCTGCAGCATCAGCCGCGCAAACAATACCCGCTGCAGTTGTCCACCGGATAACGTCGCGGGCTGCGCATCCGCATAATCACTCATCTGAACCGCTTCCAGCGCCTGCCAGATCTCCCGACGCAGTATCCGGTTAATGCCGCCAAACCAGCCGCAGCGTGGCCAGCAGCCAATAGAGACCAGTTCAAATACCGTCAGGGGAAAGCGGGTCTCAAGTTCGGTGCGCTGCGGCAACCAGCCGATATCCCGGCGTGCAACCTGCAGCTCGCAGCGCCCGGCTATCGGTGGCAGTAAGCCAGCAATGGTTTTTAACAGGGTTGATTTGCCGCTACCGTTCGCGCCGACCAGCGCAGTCATCGAGCCTGCTGCGAGCTGGCCGGTAATAGCCGGGGTCACAACCTGTCCCTGGTAGCCCGCGCGAAGTGCGTTAAACAGGATCATGTGCTGATCCCCCATTTTATTGCCACAGCAAGCAGCGTGATAAATAGCAGTACTACTCCCAGCCGCCCGCCCAGTGACATAAGTAGTCCACTCTGACGCATTACTTCACCATAATGTTATAACATAACAGTAAAGATACCTGATGTTGCTCTCTGTTGAATGTGGGATTGTGTATCAAAAGATAAATATCAGCTGCACACACTGGCAGACCCGCGCTGGCGGTAAGGCCTGCGGCTGCGTCTGGCAAATCTCAGAAACTGAGAGTTTTGTGCTCAACTGACTTGCAAACCAGTTGCAGAAAACCAATGATAGGTTTATTAACGGTTATAAGTGGAACAGATATGCTGTCACGCATTGAATGTGATATTGCCGCGGGTGAATCGGACTGCGCAAAAATAGCAGAGATTGTTCAGCGGAATATTCTCAAAATAACCGATTTGCTGGTAGGGGATTTACGCTGGTACTCACAAAATGCCCGGTTAGTTCCAGGCAGTTTAAAAATCATTTCGGTTGAATACCAGGATCTGAATAGTTTTAAATTACTTTACGATTTTGACTGGAATTTATTTAGTCCCTGCCTGGATCTAAATGAAACCGTGACGCAGTCAGAACAGGTAAACTTTCACATTAAGCCCGGTGCACTTGAGTTTGATGTGATCGACAATGAGCAACCCTCCCCTGGCGATGAATTGTAATATTTAGTAATGGAGGTGAGCAGAACTAATGGTTTTACACTATCTTTAAGGTATCCCGTTTAATAACTGCCCGAATAATCGCTTCCTGGCCGCGTGATCTTCTCTCGCCGCCCTGCGGCAACTGTGCTAGCTATGGAGGGGAAAAAGATGGACGAATACTCACCGAAACGGCATGATATTGCCCAGCTTAAATACCTTTGTGAGAGTCTGTTTGACGACAGCATGGCAACATTAACCGACAGTCATCATGGCTGGGTTAATGATCCCACTTCTGAAAGCAATCTACAGCTTAACGATTTGATTGAGCATATCGCCTCTTTCACCATGAATTACAAAATTAAGCACGTTGAAGATGAAGCGCTGATTTCGCAAATCGATGAATATCTTGATGATACTTTTATGCTATTCAGCAATTATGGTGTCAATAGTCCGGATCTTCAGCGGTGGCAACGTTCAGCAAAACGCTTATTTAATCTGTTCACTGAAGAGTGCGCTTTTCTCCAGCAACCGAGCCATTCATTATAGTAAAGACATGAGAACGGTTTATTTATGAACAAAACCCTGACTAAAACCGATTATTTGATGCGACTGCGGCGCTGCCGCTCTCTTGATACCCTGGAAAGGGTGATTGAAAAAAATAAGTATGAATTACCGGAAGATGAATTAGCGGTATTTTACTCAGCAGCTGACCATCGCCTGGCGGAACTGACGATGAACAAGCTCTACGATAAAGTCCCGGGTTCAGTATGGAAATTTGTCCGTTAATCTGATCGCTTACAGCTCAGTTTTACCCCAATAAAGTACCGGATAATCCTGCCTGCCGGCAAAGGATCGGCCCAGGCGGGTTTTGCCTGTCTGCAGCTTAGGGGGAGAATATCGAAGGGACAAAGTGGTGGGGGCCCTGCCAGCTACATCCCGGCACACGCGTCACCTGCTACGGCTGCTTCCTTCCGGATCTGACCGAGTTCACAAGCTAGCATTGCGGGAGAACCAACAGGGCCCCCATTGACAAGCCCTCTTTACGAGAGCGGGGGCATTATCTGGGAAGGAGGTAGCAATTGCAAGCGTAGTCGGGACAACCGTTGTTTTCTTGAACAACCACCGCTTTTACGCTTTCTCCGCCTTTTCCCCGTGCTAAAGTTAAAACCCTTTTTCCTGATGAAATAAGTACATGAATCAGCCAGACACTTTCCAGCAACGCATCTGGCAAATTGTTGCCGCTATTCCGGCTGGCCGCGTCACCACCTATGGCGATGTGGCGCTACTGGCCGGTTCTCCGCGCGCGGCGCGTCAGGTTGGTGGCGTGCTGAGTCGCTTACCCGAGGGAACTACCCTTCCCTGGCATCGCGTCGTAAACCGACACGGCACAATTTCTCTTCAGGGTGACCGTCTGTTGCGGCAGCGGGATGCACTGGAGGCGGAAGGCATAGAGGTGAGTGATGACGGACAGCTCGATCTCGAGACTTATCGCTGGCGATTTTAGACAGGGTAAAAAGGGCGACAATGTCGCCCCGAAATGAGTTTACAGACGGGTTGGAGCAGGAACCGCAGCAGACGGCGTCACCTGAGTCGGTGAGGTCGAAGGAACGGTGGTCGCTGCGCCCGGCTGGGTTGGCATCGCCATAGACGGTACCGGTACCAGCAGCAGCTCTGCTTTGGTGCCACCCTGGTTAATCACTGGCTTCACGCCTTCAGTGATAAAGGCCAGCTTACCGTCGATTGAGATAGCTGCGCTTAACAGAATGCGTGCATCAGGCTTGATGTCGGCTGGGTTAAACGGCAGCACGAACTGGAACGGTGCCTGTTTGCCTTCGGTACGCACCACGCGCTGCGACAGCACTTTTGAGGGTGCATCGGCGACGGACGCATCAGAGAGCGTCACGGTTAATACCGCATCCGGCGGCAGCGCAATGCGCTGGCGGATAAAGACTGAACCACTTACGTTGGGCTGCGCAATCGCCGCCGTCTGTCCTGCAACCGCAGAACCCAGAGTTGGCGTTGGCACGGGTTTACTCTTGTCGGCGCATCCTACAACAGCAACCGCCATAACTACTCCACTGAACACATGCCTGAGTTTCATTGATGTCGTCTCCATTTGATCAAAATGATTGTCGGCAGCGAATCCTGCTTACAGCGCTTCACTCGCCGTATGTCCTTAATGTTGGCACAAAAATGAAATTTTGCCTGGCACCGACAATGTAGAAAGTCTGATTGACGTCAACTGGTCCGATCTTTCACACTGAGCAGGTCACTATATTGAGGAACGCGCCATGAGTCAGGCACTGCAAAATCTGCTGAATTTATTAAATCTGGAAAAACTGGAAGAGGGTTTATATCGCGGCCAGAGCGAAGATATTGGCCTTCGTCAGGTGTTTGGCGGTCAGGTGGTGGGTCAGGCGCTGTATGCCGCAAAGCAAACTGTGGCGGAAGATCGCATTATTCACTCTTTTCACAGCTATTTTTTGCGGCCCGGCGATAGTCAGAAAGCGATTATTTACGATGTTGAAACGCTGCGTGATGGCAAAAGTTTCAGCGCACGTAGGGTCAGTGCCATTCAGAATGGGCAGCCGATTTTTTATATGACCGCCTCGTTCCAGTCACCGGAAAGCGGCTTTGAACATCAGAATCCGATGCCACAGGTGGAGGGGCCAGAGAATCTGTTAACTGAACAGGCGATGGCGCAGAAAATGGCGCATCTGCTGCCAGAAAAGCTACGTGAAAAATTCATTGCTGAGCGTCCGCTGGAGATCCGCCCGGTACAGATTCACAATCCTCTCCGGGGCCATGTGGATAAGCCTGAACGCCAGGTCTGGATCCGTGCCACCGGCCCACTGCCCGACGATTTGCGTATCCATCAGTATCTGCTCGGCTATGCTTCCGATCTCAATTTCCTGCCGGTCGCGCTCCAGCCGCACGGCAAAGGCTTTTTAGAGCCGGACATGCAGGTCGCCACTATCGACCACTCAATGTGGTTCCACCGCCCGTTCGACTTCAGTGAATGGCTGCTCTATAGCGTAGTCAGTACTTCGGCGTCAGGCGCACGGGGTTTTGTCCGGGGCGAGTTCTACAATCAGCAGGGTGTGCTGGTGGCCTCAACGGTTCAGGAAGGGGTGATGCGTCAGCGCAGCGAATAAAAAAAGGGGGCGATTACTCGCCCCCGGTTGATCTTTTCACTGCCCATCCATTACTGGTTGTAAGCATTCTCGCCGTGGCTGTTTACATCCAGACCTTCACGCTCATGCTCTTCCGGAACGCGCAGACCGACAATCAAATCAGCCAGCTTGAAGCCGATGAAGGCGACAACGCCCGACCAGACGATAGTCAGGCCCACGCTGAAGAGCTGTACCCAGACCTGATGGCCCATGGTGACACCCTCTGCATAGCCTACGCCGCCCAGTGAAGAGGAGGCAAACACGCCAGTCAGGATACAGCCGACAATGCCGCACACGCCATGCACGCCGAACACATCGCAGGGATCATCCACGCGCAGCCATTTTTTCAGAGTGGTCACGCCCCACAGTCCCGCCAGTCCGCCGACCAGGCCGATAATTAATGCACCGCCGACGCCGACATAACCACAGGCAGGCGTAATCGCTACCAGCCCGGCAATAAAGCCTGAACAGGCACCCAGCAGCGAAGGCTTACCACGTACCGCCCACTCGCCAAAGGTCCATGACAACACGGCGCCCGCTGTGGCGACAACGGTGTTCAGGAAGGCCAGCGCCGCGATTTCGTTTGCTGCAGAAGCAGAACCGGCGTTGAAACCGAACCAGCCGACATACAGAATGGCGGTGCCGGTGAATACCATTGGCAGGTTGTGTGGTTTGAAGGCCTCTTTACCAAAGCCGGCACGTTTGCCCACCAGATAAGCGCCCACCAGACCGGCGACAGCGGCGTTAATATGCACCACGGTGCCGCCAGCAAAGTCCAGCGCGCCATCCTGTGCCAGGAAACCGCCAGCCCACACCATGTGCGCGATAGGCAGGTAAGCCAGGGTCAGCCAGACGCCGACAAAAATCAGTACGGCAGAGAAACGGATGCGTTCTGCGATAGCACCGACAATCAGGCCCACCGTGATACAGGCAAACGAGGCCTGGAACGCGACATGAATATATTGATAGAAGCTGCCCATGACGGCGGTCAGCTGAATGTTTTTCAGCATCACCCAGTTAAAGCTGCCAAAGAAGGCGTTGCCTTCACTGAACGCCAGTGAATAGCCGTAAACCATCCATAATACGCAGACCAGTGAGAAGGTGACGGCAACCTGAGTCAGCATCGACAGCACGTTTTTACCGCGAATCAAACCACCATAAAACAGCGCGATACCTGGAATTGACATAAACAGCACCAGCGCGGTGCAAATCATCATAAATGCGTTATCAGCCTTGTCCGCAACGGCAGGCGCAGCCATTGCGAGTGAGGGTAACAGTGCCAGGCTGGTGAGGCCCAACTTAGCGAAAATTTTATTCATTTTTATTCCATCCCATCACAGTACTGAGTCTTTATTACAGAGCGGCTTCGTCGGTCTCGCCGGTACGAATACGGATGACGCGCTGCAGTTCAGCTACGAAAATTTTACCGTCGCCAATTTTGCCGGTGTAAGCCGCTTTACTGATGACATCCACCACTTCGTCTAACTGATCGTCGGCAATAGCGATATCAATTTTGACCTTAGGCAGGAAGTTCACGCTGTACTCTGCGCCACGATAAAGCTCTGCATGGCCCTTCTGACGGCCAAAACCTTTCACTTCGGAGACGGTCAGTCCCTGAATGCCGATAGAGGATAAAGCTTCACGTACATCCTCCAGCTTGAATGGCTTAATTACGACGGTAACCAGCTTCATTGGATCCCCTCCAGCGAGTAAATAGGTAAGGTTTACGGACACGCAGGGATATAAGCAAAGCCTGTGCCAGAGTGTGAAAATGACGGTAATACGTTGTTCAGGCGAGACGCGACAAGGGATGCTTTAAAGAGGATGGGAAACAGAGAGGCCGTACAGGGGTAATTGCAGCGGAGGGCTGCACTCCTTTGGTGCTTCAGGCGTCAAAGGAGTGCATTTATACAGATTAATCTGATAAAGGTGCGCAAAAAAGGTGCAACTCAGCCTTCAGTTGTTACAGCGACGCCCGATACCAGATCTTCACCTGCCTGCTGCAGCTGATACATCTGCCAGTAACGTCCCTGCATCGCCAGCAGTTGCTGATGCGTACCCTGCTCAACCACACGACCACGATGCAGCACAAGAATCTTGTCTGCTTCAATAATCGTTGAGAGGCGGTGAGCAATCACCACCAGCGTGCTGTGCTGGCGCAGCGTCTCAAGCGTCTGCTGAATGGCCTGCTCGGTGCCGGAATCAATATTGGCCGTCGCTTCGTCGAGGATCAGTATCTGCGGCAGATCAACCAGCACCCGGGCCAGTGCCAGCAGCTGCTTCTGCCCGACCGACAGATTATTGCCCTGCTCACCCAGCCGGGTATGAATTCCCTCCGGCAACGCATGCGCCAGCGGAGCCAGCTGCACCTGTTCCAGCACCGTCCAGACGGCCTCTTCGCTGATGTCACGTCCCAGCCGCACATTCGCCAGCAGCGTATCGGCCAGCACCACCGGATCCTGCTGCACCATCGCAATACCGCGCCGCAGCACGGCATGGCTCAGGTCGCTAATGGGTCGATCATCAATGCGGATCTCGCCGCGCGTCACCGGGTAGTAACCCATTAACAGGTTCGCCAGCGTGCTTTTACCGCTGCCGGTATGTCCCACCAGCGCCACAAACTCGCGTGGGGCAACCTCAAGATTGATATCACTGAGCACATCGCGGTTTTCACGGTAGGCAAAGCTCAGATTGTTCAGGGTGATACGACCTGAAGCCAGCGGTTGTTGATCGGCACCATACTGCTGCTGTGCAGCATCCATCAGTTCGAAAATACGCTCACCTGAAACTACCGCCTGCTGCAGCATCGATTGCTGAGTGGTCAGCTCAATCAGCGGCTCATTCAGACGCCCCAGATAGGTAATAAAGGCATAGAGTACCCCCACTTCAAACACGCCAGGCATCGAGAAACTAAACAGGATCAGCAGCCCACACAACACCATCGCTGAAAACAGACTCAACAGCGGACGCAGCAGAAAACCATCCAGACGCAGCGTTTCCATTCGCGCCAGATAGTGAGAGCGGCTTGCTTCGCCCATTCGCTCACCAAATCGCGCCTGCTGACGAAACTGCTGGATCACGCTCATACCGCTGATGACTTCGTTAAAGCCATTATTGATGTCTGCCAGATAGCTGCGAACCCGACGGGCAATGGGCGTGCTGTAACGCTGATAGATGAACATCACCACCAGTACCAGCGGGAAGATCATCATCGCCACCAGCGCCATGCGCCAGTCAAGGCTGAACATCGCCACCATCATGGCGCCGACCAGTGCGGCACTGCGCAGCACGGTTGAAACCACCGTGACGTAGAGATCGCGGATGACTTCGGTGTCGTTAGTCACGCGTGAAATAATCTGCCCGACCGGCTGGGTATCAAAGGCACTCAGCGGCTGACAGAGTGCGGCATTCATCACGTCACTGCGTAACCGCTGTACCACGCCGATAGCGGCTCGGTTAAACAACAGCGCCTGCCAGTAGTGCAGCCCGGCGGCCAGCAGCTGAAGCAGGATAAAACTGACCACCAGTCCGGCGACCACTCCCCAGGGCATCTGATGTTTCGCCACCAGGTTGTCGATAAAATAGCTGACCAGCACCGGTCCGGTCACTTCCGCCGCGGCAGCGATCCACAGCATCCCTACCGCCAGCGACAGGGATTTGCGCCACGGCTTACCGTAGCTCAGCAGACGCTTCAGGGTAGGCCACAAGCGTGCAGACTTAGCCATGCGGCACTCCTTTCTCATTTTCATCATCATCCAGCGCCGCTTCCAGTTGCTGGTAACGGTACATGTCCCGATACCAGCCAGCCCTGCCGGTCAGCGCGTCGTGGTCGCCCCGCTGCGCCACTCTGCCCTGCTGCAGGACCAGGATTTCACTGGCTTCCGTCAGTGCCGATAAGCGGTGCGCGCTGATAATCAGCGTGCGTCCCTGCCCCCAGATGCGCAGGTTATGCAGGATTTCGTGTTCGGTACGGCCATCGACCGCGGAAAGCGCGTCGTCCAGAATCAGGATTTCCGCATTCAGCAGCAGCGCCCGGGCAATCGAAAGACGCTGCTTCTGCCCACCCGACAGCATCACACCGCGCTCCCCGACTTCCGTTTCATAGCCCTGCGGCAAACGCAGGATATCGTCATGAACGCAGGCCAGCGTGGCGGCATGCTCAATCTCCTGCTGGGTTGCGCCCGGTTTTCCCAGCGCAATATTGTTCGCCACGCTGTCTGAGAACAGGAACGGTGTCTGGCTGACCACGGCCAGACGGCTGCGCCAGCTGTCCAGCCGCAACTGCGGCAGCGGGATCTGGTGATAACGGATGTCGCCCTGCTGAATATCAAAGTGGCGCTGAATCAGGCTAAGCAGCGTACTTTTGCCACTGCCGGTTGGCCCGCACAGCCCCAGCATCTCGCCGGGTTTCAGCTGGAAGCTGACATCGCTTAAGACCGGACCCACGCTGGCCGGATAGTTAAAGGCACGAATCGCGACCTGCAGCGTGCCCGGCTCAGATGGCAGTGACTTATCGCCATCTTCCACCGCTGGCGCTTCAGCCAGCAGCGCGCCGATACGGCTCCAGGCGGCGCTGCCGCGTTCAACAATATTAAACATCCACGCCAGCGCCAGCATCGGCCAGATCATCAGGCCGAGATACATCACAAAGCTGGTGAGCTGCCCCAGCGTCATCTCTCCATGCCAGACCAGCCAGCTGCCGCCACCAATCGCCAGCAGGTTTGAGAAGCCGATAGCGATATAGATAGTGGGATCGAAACGGGCATCGACCCGCGCCACGCGCAGGTTTTTTTCACCGGTATCGCGGGCGATATCGGAAAATTGCTGCGACTGATGCTGTTCAAGGCCAAAGGATTTAATCATCCGGATGCTGGTCAGGCTCTCCTGCGTCTGATCGTTGAGACTGGAGAAGGCGGCCTGTGCCAGCTTAAAGCGATGGTGCAGTTGATTACCGTAGCGATGGATCACGATGGCCATAATGGGCATCGGCACCAGCGCAAGCAGCGTCAGCTGCCAGCTGATCTGCGTGCTCATTACCAGCAGCACCACGCAGCCCATGACCAGCGAGTCGACCAGCGTCAGAACCCCTTCCCCGGCCGCAAACACCACCCGATCCACGTCGTTGGTGGCGCGCGCAATCAGGTCGCCGGTGCGGTGACGCAGATAAAATGCCGGTTGCTGACGACTCAGCTGGCGATAGAAATCTTCGCGCAGCTCAACCGCCAGCTGGTAGGAGGCACCAAACAGCAGCACGCGCCAGACATAGCGCAGCAGATAGACCACCACCGCCGTTGCCAGCATGATCCCAATCCACATCATGATGCGGCTGGTGCTCATGTTGTCACGCGTCACGCCATCGACAATCACCCCGACCACATGCGGTGGCAGCAGCTGCAGAATAGCAATAACAATCAGCAGGAGGACCGCGCCCAGATAGCGCCGCCACTCCCGCAGAAAATACCAACTTAATTGACTGAATAATCGCACAACGCTGCTCTCAATCTCAGGCCCTCAGGGGGCAACAGGTAAAGCCGTGGTGTATTTAATCTCTTCCATGGCGAAGCTGGATGTCACATCAATCAGGCCAGGCACCCCATTCACTAATCGCTTGTAGAAAGCATCATAGCTTTTCATGTCGGCCACCTGAATGCGCAGCAGGTAATCATACTCGCCTGCCATACGGTAAAAGGCCATTACCTCCGGCATGCTGCTCACCACCGAGACAAATGCCTGATACCAGTCGCGACTGTGCTGCTGCGTTTTAACAAACATAAACGCCGTCAGTGACAGTCCGATTTTATCTCCATCCAGCAACGCCACCCGTGCGCGAATAATGCCATCATCTTCAAGCTTTTTCAGGCGCTTCCAGCAGGGTGTGGTGGTGAGGTTGACGGCATCCGCCAGCGCCTGCAGCGACAGCGTGCAGTCATGCTGCAGCAGTGAGAGCAATTTAAGGTCAGTTTTATCTAACATTCGCGGCTCCGGGAGAATCATTTTCTCCATTACCGCCATTTTAGCGGTAATTGTGCAATCTCTTTTTCCTGCACGTGCCATAAAATAGCCGCATCACTTTTTTACCGGACGCCTGAGATGCACACCTGCTGGATTCGCCACGCTATCAACGAAATTAACGCTGATTTTCAACGATCGGCTGAGACCCATTTGATCCGTTTCGATCTGGCGGACTTTCCCGGTATCTGGTTCTATCTGAAAGATGAAAGTACCCATCCCAGTGGCAGTCTTAAACACCGGCTGGCACGATCCCTGTTCCTCTACGGCCTCTCCAACGGCTGGATTAAACAGGATACGCCGATTATCGAAGCCTCGTCAGGCAGCACTGCCGTTTCTGAGGCGTACTTCGCAAGGCTGCTGGGTCTGCCCTTTATTGCGGTGATGCCGGCGAGCACGGCGAAGCGTAAAATTGAGCAGATCACCTTTTATGGCGGACAGTGCCATTTTGTTGAAGATCCCTGCCAGCTCTATGCTGAATCTGAACGGCTGGCGCGGGAGCTCAATGGCCATTTTATGGATCAGTTTACCTATGCTGAACGTGCCACCGACTGGCGCGGCAATAACAATATTGCAGAGAGCATTTTCCGTCAGATGGAGCATGAACCTTATCCGATTCCCCATACGATAATCATGAGTGCGGGCACCGGCGGCACCTCAGCCACGCTGGGCCGCTATATCCGTTATCAGGGACTGGAAACCAAACTGCTGGTGGTTGATCCGCAGCATTCGGTGTTTTTTGATTACTGGCAGCAGCGTGATGCTACCCTGACCAGCGCGCGCGGCAGCATGATCGAAGGAATTGGCCGTCCGCGAGTGGAGCCGTCGTTTATGCCTGACGTGATCGACGAAATGATCAAAGTGCCGGATGGTGCAACGCTGGCCGCCATGCTGAAACTGGAAAAGATTCTGGGACGCAAGCCTGGCGCCTCTACCGGCACCAATTTCTGGGGCATGATGCAGGTGGCAAAACGCCTACGGGCAGCGAATCAGCAGGGAGCTCTGGTGACACTGCTGTGCGACAGCGGCGAACGTTATCCCGATAGCTACTATCAGCCTGAGTGGGTGGCAAAACATATTGGCGATATCACGCCATGGCAGCGCGAGCTGGAATAAAAAACCGGACATCCTGTCCGGTTCACGGCAATCCTCAGCATTCGGGGGAATACGCGAGGTCGGGTGTTGCCAGCCAGTGATTTAAATAGTGAGACACCGCCTGTGTCTCGCAATGCCCTAATACCGGCAGATGCGGTAGCGCGGCTTTCAGCTGCGCCATCGCATTGCCCATGATAAAACCCTGTCCGGCCTGCGCCAGCATCTCGCGATCGTTCATCGCATCACCAAACGCCATACACTCCGCCATGGTCAGCGACAGATGGTCACATAACAGTGCCAGCGCGCTGCCTTTATTGCAGCTGGCGGGTAACACCTCCAGACAATCCACGGCAGAGAAGCAGATGTTAGCCTGCTCGCCCAGTGCGGCATCCAGCTCTGTTTTTAGCTGACAGAGGCGCTGATGCTGATCGATAAAGCAGATTTTTGTCACCTGATGCGCGGGCAATCTTTTAAGATCGCACAGCTGATAGCCAAATCCGCTGATCTGATGGGCCACCAGCAGTTCAGGCTGTGGGTGATCGGTAAACCACCCCTGATCGTTGAAAACATGCATGGTGGCGTGCGTATCCCAGCGGCGGTGGATCACCTCTTCGGCGACCGAAGAGGGCAGATCACGCGCAAAGATCAGATTGCCCTGCCTGTCGTGTACACGGGTACCATTACCGGTAATCAGCCACGCGGGCAGTGTCATTTTTTCCCGTAAGATCTGCATCTCCAGCAGATGGCGGCCCGTCGCCAGCGCCAGATTAATGCCACGCAGATGCAACGCCTGCAGGCTATCCAGCGTCTGCTGACCCAGCTGATGATCCGGCAGCAATAATGTGCCATCCATATCGAACGCGGCTAAACGCACCATGATTTACCTCCTGCTGAAAGATGAACTCCACTATTGCCTGTTAATTGCGGAACTAATAGTGAATACTTTTAAAAAACTGTTCCGGGTTTAACATGCGCCAGCTTAACCGTCTTAATCAGTTCCAGCGTCTGTGGCAGCAGAGTCAGGGCGCCCCACAGCAAACCTGCGTGGCGGAGATGGCCCGCCACTGTATCTGCAGCGAGCGTCATCTGCGCACGTTGCTGTCACAGTGGCAGCATGCAGGCTGGCTCAGTTGGCGCGGCGAACCAGGCCGTGGCAAACAGGGACAGATAGTGTTTCTGCGCTCACCTGAACAATTACGGCAGCAGTTGCTGCAACAACAGCTCGACGCCGGAGACGCTGCTGAGGCCTTGCAGCTGCTGGATCTGCCGCCGGAAAGGCTGATCAATATGCTGCGGCCATTAATGGGTGGACAGTGGCAGAACGATACGCCGGTGCTGCGCATCCCCTACTATCGTCCGATGGAGAGCACAGAGCCGCGTCAGATTACCGGTCGGGCCGAACAGCACCTGGCTCGCCAGATCTATTCCGGTCTGACTCGCTTTGAGCAGGATGAGCCGGCCGGCGATCTGGCGCATCACTGGCAATATGACGAGGCGTCATCTGGCTGGTTATTCTGGTTACGGCCTCAGCTGATGTGGCACAACGACGAACCTGTGCAGGCCGCACAACTGGTGGCGCAGTTCCACCAGCTGTTGCGGGATAGGCGCGTCAGCATGTTACTGGCCGATGTGGTCAGCGTGGATGCGCCCCATCCGCTTGCGGTGCGTTTCGTACTGCGCCGCCCTGATTTCTGGCTGCCCCATCGGCTCGCCCACTTGTTGTGCCTGCTGCCCCATCCCATCGATCCCGTCACGGGCAGCGGGCCGTGGAAACTCAGGCACTTCAGCACCGAACTGGTCAGGATTGAAAGTCACGCGCGCTGGCATCTGCAGCGTCCTCTGCTGCAGGCGGTGGAGTACTGGATTACTCCTCAGCTGTTTGATCCCGCTCTCGGCAGCAGCTGTCGTCATCCGGTGCAGATTGCGATAGGGGATGCCACAGAGCTCAGGACGCTGCAACCGGTCAGCAGCAGTATCAGCCTCGGCTTCTGTTATCTGGTCTGCCGACCACGAGCCGGATTTACCGCTGATCAGGCTCGCACGCTTTTCCAGCTGATCCAGCAAAGCGGCATTGTCAGCCGGTTGCCTCTGGATGAGGGACTCATCACTCCCAGTAAAGAGTTGTTACCTGGCTGGAGTGTGCCGCTGATTGATGCTGTCACGGTTCCCTTACCGGCGACCCTGACGCTGCATTATCAGTTGCCGGTTGAGCTGCACCAGATGTCACAGGCGCTGGTTGCACTGTTAAAACAGCACGGCTGCACCCTGAAGGTAGTTTTTCATCCGGTAAAAAACTGGCACGGCATCGACCCGCTTGATGAGGCGGATATCGTGATGGGCGACAGACTGATTGGTGATGCGCCGGTCTTTACGCTGGCCAGCTGGTTGCAGACTGACCCGCTATGGCGACCGCTGTGGCCCACGCAGCAGGGCGAAGAGATTCAGGCGCAACTGCTGGCTATCCAGCAAATTGCTGACGACGAAACCCGTGCCCGCTCGCTGCATCAGCTTTATCATCAGCTGATGACGGGCGGCATCCTGCTGCCACTGTTCAATTATCGCTATCAAATCTACGCGCCGCCGGGCGTTGAAGGGATTGAACTGAATACGCTGGGCTGGTTCGATTTCAGCCGCGCATGGATTCCCCCGCCCATTGATCCGCCATGCAGCTGTTCAGCGGCGGACTGAGGCATTACCATAAGCGCAAAATTAATTATCAGGAAAACACCATGAAACGCGCTGTTGTAGTTTTCAGCGGTGGACAAGACTCCACTACCTGCCTGATTCAGGCCTTAGAGCAATATGATGATGTTCATTGCGTCACTTTCGACTATGGACAACGCCATCGGGAAGAGATCGATGTGGCCCGCGACCTGGCGATTAAACTGGGCGCGCGCGCGCATAAAGTGCTGGATGTCACCATGCTGAACGAACTCGCCGTCAGCAGCCTGACGCGGGATAACATTCCGGTGCCGGCTTATAATCCCGAGGCCAGTGGATTACCCAGTACGTTTGTGCCGGGACGCAATATTCTCTTTCTGACGCTGGCCTCGGTTTACGCTTATCAGGTCGAAGCGGAAGCGGTGATCACTGGCGTCTGTGAGACCGATTTCTCCGGCTATCCCGATTGCCGCGATGAGTTTGTCAAAGCGCTGAACCATGCGGTGTCGCTGGGCATGGCGCGCGATGTTCGTTTTGAGACGCCGCTGATGTGGCTCAATAAAGCGGAAACCTGGGCGCTGGCGGATTACTGGCAGCAGCTTGCGCTGGTACGCGAGCAGACGCTGACCTGCTATAACGGCGTGAAAGGTGATGGATGTGGTGAGTGTGCAGCCTGTCATTTACGGGCCAATGGCCTGCAGGGTTATCTCAACGATCGTGCTGGCGTAATGGCGGCAATGAAAGCAAAAAGCGGCCTTAACTAAGAGTGTCTGACGTGGCGGCAGAGAATCCGGGTTGCCGCCTTTTTATCGACTCATGCCATCAGACGCATCAGTCGCTCGCGCAACTCCCCTTCCAGCGCAACCGCCTTCTGAGTCCGCAAATCAATACAGACAAAAGTGAGTGCGGCATCCGCCACCACGGTCTCCTGCCCTGCCAGCAAAACCCGCTGCGCAATAATGCCGCTTTTGCCATTCAACTGCGTGATCTCACTGTCGATAGTCAGCACGTCGCCCAGCACGGCCGGGCGACGGTAGTTGATGTTGATGTTTACCACCACAAAAGCCAGTTTCTGTTCCTGCAACCAGTGGAATGCTTCCACCTCTTCCAGCCATTCCCAGCGCGCCTCCTCCAGAAACTCAAGATAGCGCGCATTATTGACGTGCTGATAGACATCCAGATGATAGCCGCGCACTTTTATGGTGGTCTGCATGGTCATGCTCTCCTGCTGCTGTGAATTAACTGGTTGGACCTGTTCACTTTAGCAGAGTCGCCTGTCTATCGTGGGTTAAGCATCACAGATGTGTACTGCTTCACAATTTCAGCCGGGCCGCATTTCGCTCTATCAGCGCATTGCCGATACCCGGCACTTCACTGAGTTGCTGAATTGCGCTAAACGGTCCGTACTGTTCGCGATAGCTCACAATTGCCTGCGCCTTTTTCAGCCCCACCCCATTCATAACGGCAGAGAGCTGTTCGGCTGTTGCTTCATTGATGCTGACCTGCTCCTGCTGTGGCTGCGCGGCTGTTTCCGGCTTCGACGCAGGGTGTGAGCTCTGCGTGACGGCTGCGCTGACAGGTTCAGGTGCCGCAGAGACGCTGCTGTGACAGAGTGCGCCGCCCAGCGCGAGTGAAAGATAGAAGGCAACGAGTTTAGGTTTAGCCATGCTGTGTTTCTCCTTGTGTGTAAACAGCAGCGACAGATTGGCACTACTGCACACAAGGCTCAAAAGCGGGATTTCAGAAATGGAAAAGGCCGCGAATGCGGCCTTTGATTGTTACAGTCGTTGCGCAGTTTCTGCGAGGCTTACTGCATTTGTGCGGCAGCGCCGTACTTAATTTTGGCCTCTTTACGCAGGTTTTGCAGTAACGCTTCAAACGCCAGCTGGGCATTATTCTGCGTGACGCCTTTGACCATTTCGTCAATCTGCGCCTGCGGCATGCTGCCGGTTTTAACTTTATCAACCGCCACCAGTACCACATTGCCCTGCATATCTTCGCTGACACCCCAGGAAGGTTTATTTTCCGCAGGCTGAGGCAGGTTAAAGGCAGTCTGTGCCACCGGATCCTGCGCATTGCGATCAACGGTCTTGCTGGCGCTCAGCGTCAGACCTGCGGCAGTCAGCGCATCCTGCTTACCGGCTTTGAGATCGGCCAGCAGCTTATCGGCCTGAGCTTTCGCCTGCTGCGTCGCTTTATCATGCTTAAGCGTGTCAGTGATCTGCGCCTTAACCTGCTCAAGCGGTTTTACCGCTTCCGGTTTATGCTCACTGATACGCAGCACAAAGGCACGGTCGCCATCGACAGTGATGATATCGGAGTTGTTGCCCGGCGCGCCGTTTTGCCCGACCAGACCGCCATTAAAGATCGCCTGCTTCACCGCATCAAAGTTAAGCTCATCTGGCAGCGTATCCTGACTGAACCAGCCAGTCTCTTTCGCTTTCAGACCAGAAGCCTGCTCTGCACCCGCCAGTGACTCATTGTCATTGCTGGCCGCTTCGCTGACTTTCTGTTGCACTTTGTAGAAGGCATCAACGCCCTTCTCCTGCTTCACTTTCGCTGCAATGGCGCTGCGCACTTCATCCAGTGGTTTAACCTGCTCTGGCTGAATATCGTCAAGACGAACCACCAGGAAGCCCACTGAAGATTTGATGACGCCTGACATCTGGCCTTTCTCAGTCAGACCGGCATTTTTCAGCTCATCCGGAGTCGTAGAGGGTTCCAGCCAGCCCATATCGCCGCCCTTACGCGCAGAGATCGGGTCAATGGATTTGGCTTTTGCCACGTCAGCGAAGCTGGCACCTGCTTTCAGCTGCGCCAGGACCGCATTGGCATCGGCTTCAGTTTTGGTCTGAATGACGCTGTAGCGCGTACGCTGTGGCTGCGAATAGTCCGCTTTATGCTGGTCGTACCAGGCCTGAATATCGGCCTCGCTGGCATCCTGCTGCATGCTGGCCGCATCCATCAGGAGGTAGCTGACACGGAACTGCTCTGGTGCCATAAAGCTGGTTTTATGCTGCTGATAATACTGACTGATTTCGTCGTCAGTGACGGCCTGCTTCGCCGCCAGTGCATTGACGTCCAGCGTCGCCTGACGAATCTCACGCTGCTGTGAAACCAGGTCCACCAGTTTGCTGGCTTCGCCTTTCAGCGTGAAGTCGGTGTTAGCCACGGCATTGATCAGCTGTTGATTGGAGAGCTGCTTACGCAGCGCTTCGGCATACTGGTCGGCGCTGAAGCCCATATTGCTGATCAGACTCAGATATTTGGCATTGTCGAATTTACCGTTGGTCTGAAAAGCCTGCTGATTGAAGATAGCCTGCTTCACCTGATCGTCGCTGATGCTGAGGTGGAGATCTTTGATGTAGCTATCAAGCAGCGCCTGATCGATTAACTGCGACAGCGCCTGCTGGCGAATCTGCTGCATGTAGCCATCGTTGCTGGCCAGCTGTGAGAACTGATCGCCCAGCATCTGCTGCTGACGACTGCGCTCGCTGTTGAACGCCTGCTCCAGCTGTCCCCGGCTAATCTCCTGGCCGTTAACTTTGGCCGCATAGTCGTTATTGCCGCCAATCAGATAGTTGCCAACGCCCGTCAGCACAAAGGAGAGGATAATCAGCCCCAAAATAATCTTGAGCACGACATGGTTCGACGCCGCGCGTAAATTGTCCATCATGGTATGGCAACACTCCGCTGTAGTGTGAATGTAAAGCTCGGTCGCAATTCGCCATTGGCTGGCGACTCACGCAACTGCTGGCTTAGCTGGCAGTCTCAATCCGGTCCAGGTCCATCTTACGGCCCGATTCTCACCGGTTAAAACAAAAAAGGCACATCTGATTGATGTGCCCGTATGTTACATGAGAACGGGTTAATCGTCCTCTAATCCACTGAAGAAAATGCGTCAATGAATCTATTCGTTGTTATTAATTGACAGCGTCTTTCAATGCTTTACCAGCACGGAAGCCTGGTACTTTACCGGCCGGGATGGTGATCTCTTTACCGGTTTGCGGGTTGCGGCCGGTACGTGCAGCGCGGTCACGCACAGAGAATGTGCCGAAACCTACCAGAGCCACTTCATCACCGTCTTTCAGCGCATCTGAAACTGAGCCCATAAATGCATCTAAAACACGTCCCGCTGCAGCTTTAGAAATATCAGCATCGGCAGCAATTTTGTCGATCAATTGTGACTTATTCACTCTCTTCATCCCCTCTTTTATTATTTCACATCGTACCCTGCATCCGGCAGGGTGCGAACGCGCAGCAAGTTATATCAAGCCTGTGGAGCCGAAACAACGGAATTTCTCTGAGAACGTCGCGTCGGCAGCCACCTAAATTAACGGCACAAAAAAAAGCTGGCAAGCGCCAATTGCCTTGCCAGCTCCGCTTTTTAACGGTTTTTGCCGTTAATCACTATTTTGCTGTTACAACCTGCATACCGTATGGCGCATTTTCCAGTGCCAGATTCAGCACCTCTTCAATGCGTTTCACCGGATGAATCTCCAGATCGGCAATCACGTTCTGTGGAATCTCTTCCAGGTCGCGCTTGTTGTCGTCAGGGATCAGCACGGTTTTAATGCCACCACGGTGCGCTGCCAGCAGTTTCTCTTTCAGCCCGCCAATCGGCAGCACCTGACCACGCAGGGTGATCTCACCGGTCATCGCCACATCCGCCCGCACCGGGTTACCGGTCAGACAGGAGACCAGCGCAGTACACATGGCGATACCGGCACTTGGACCATCTTTCGGCGTAGCGCCTTCAGGGACGTGAACGTGAATATCACGTTTTTCGTAGAAGTCACCATTGATGCCCAGCTTCTCGGCACGGGCACGCACCACGGTCAGCGCAGCCTGAATCGACTCCTGCATCACTTCACCCAGAGAACCGGTGTAAGTCAGCTTGCCTTTACCTGGTACACAGGCGGTTTCGATGGTCAGCAGATCGCCACCCACTTCGGTCCATGCCAGACCCGTTACCTGACCCACACGGTTTTCGCTGTCCGCACGACCGTAGTCGAAGCGCTGAACGCCCAGGAAATCCTTGAGGTTTTCGCCATTGATAGTGATGTGCTTTTTCGTCTTGTCCATCAGCAGCGATTTAACCGCTTTACGGCACAGTTTCGACAGCTCACGCTCAAGGCTACGCACACCGGCTTCACGGGTGTAGTAACGGATAATGCCCACAATCGCGCTGTCTTCAACCGTAATTTCATTGGCTTTCAGGGCGTTGCGCTCAATCTGCTTGGTCAGCAGATGCTGCTTAGCGATGTTCAGTTTTTCATCTTCGGTGTAACCCGACAGACGAATCACTTCCATACGGTCCAGCAGCGGTGCCGGGATGTTCATTGAGTTCGATGTAGCAACGAACATCACATCAGAGAGGTCATAGTCGACTTCCAGATAGTGGTCGTTGAACGCAATGTTCTGCTCAGGATCAAGCACTTCCAGCAGCGCTGAAGCCGGATCGCCGCGCATGTCAGAGGACATTTTGTCGATTTCATCCAGCAGGAACAGTGGGTTTTTAACCCCGACTTTCGCCATTTTCTGGATTAATTTACCCGGCATAGAGCCGATGTAAGTACGACGGTGACCGCGGATTTCAGCTTCATCACGCACGCCACCCAGCGCCATACGCACATATTTGCGTCCGGTCGCTTTGGCGATCGACTGACCGAGAGAGGTTTTACCTACCCCTGGCGGTCCCACCAGGCACAGAATCGGCCCTTTGATTTTGCTGACGCGACTCTGAACCGCAAGATACTCAAGAATACGATCCTTCACGCGCTCCAGCCCGTAATGGTCGGTATCCAGCGTCTCCTGCGCTTTACGCAGATCTTTCTTCACTTTGCTGCGCGCGTTCCACGGAACCTGCACCATCCAGTCGATATAGCCGCGAACCACGGTCGCTTCAGCGGACATCGGGGACATCATCTTCAGCTTCTGCAGCTCAGCTTCCGCTTTCTCGCGCGCTTCTTCCGGCATTTTTGCCGCGTCGATTTTGCGTTTTAACGCTTCGTACTCGTCGGGCGCGTCGTCCATCTCGCCCAGCTCTTTCTGAATCGCCTTCATCTGCTCATTCAGATAGTACTCGCGCTGGCTCTTCTCCATCTGCTTCTTAACACGGTTGCGAATGCGCTTCTCAACCTGCAGCAGATCGATTTCAGATTCCATCATCGCCATCAGATATTCCAGACGTTCGTTGACGTCGGACATCTCCAGCACAGACTGTTTGTCTGCCAGCTTCAGTGGCATATGTGCTGCGACGGTGTCGGCAAGGCGGGCCGCATCGTCAATGTTGTTCAGCGAGGTTAAAACCTCGGGTGGGATCTTCTTGTTGAGTTTGATGTAGCCTTCAAACTGATTGATCGCCGTGCGCACCAGCACTTCCTGCTCGCGCTCTTCAATCTCTGGCGAAACCAGATATTCAGCTTGTGCCACAAAATGGTCACCGTTATCGGCCAGCGTCGTAATGTGGGCGCGCTGTAAACCTTCGACCAGGACTTTGACGGTGCCATCCGGCAGTTTCAGCATTTGTAATACTGATGCAACGGTCCCTACTGAGAAGAGATCGTTAATGCCAGGTTCATCCGTTGAAGCCTCTTTCTGTGCGACCAGCATGATTTTTTTATCATGATCCATTGCGGCTTCAAGGCACCGAATTGATTTTTCCCGGCCAACAAACAACGGAATTACCATGTGCGGATAAACCACCACGTCGCGCAGCGGCAACACGGGGATTTCAATGCGTTCAGAACGCTCAGGATTCATAGAGCTCTCTCTTTGTTTAATGTCCGCCAGGTGATGGGAACCGCATCAGGCAGGTATGCAGTTAAACCCACAGGTATCTGAGTATATGGGGATGATTGTCCGACATTCAACGTCACAGAGGCGAGAAAAGCAAAAGGGGAAACATTTTCCCCTTTTTTATTACGACAAGATGGACGATCTGTTTAATTATTCGCCAGATGCCTGGGCTTCATGCTTACCGTAGATCAACATGGGCTCAGACTGACCTTCAATAACTGATTCATCAATCACTACTTTTTCCACGTCGTCCATGGAAGGCAGGTCATACATCGTTTCCAGTAACGCGCCTTCTACAATTGAACGCAGACCACGTGCACCGGTTTTACGTGACATCGCTTTCTTAGCAATGGCGGTTAACGCCTCGTCACGGAACTCCAGCTCAACGCCTTCCAGGTTAAACAGCGCCTGGTACTGTTTGGTCAGGGCGTTCTTCGGCTCACGCAGAATCTGAATCAGCGCTTCTTCGCTCAGCTCGCTCAGGGTCGCAACAACAGGCAGACGACCGATGAACTCAGGGATCAGACCAAATTTGATCAAATCTTCTGGTTCACACTGCGCAAGCAGTTCGCCTTCGCTGGCTTTCTGCGATTTCCCTTTCACGGTCGCGCCGAAGCCGATACCGGATCCGGTTTCAACACGCTGGGCGATCACTTTGTCCAGGCCGGCAAATGCGCCGCCGCAGATAAACAGAATTTTAGAGGTATCAACCTGCAAAAATTCCTGCTGCGGATGCTTACGTCCACCCTGCGGGGGAACGGCAGCCACGGTGCCTTCAATCAGTTTAAGCAGTGCCTGCTGTACGCCTTCGCCTGACACGTCACGGGTAATCGACGGGTTATCAGACTTACGTGAGATTTTGTCGATTTCATCGATGTAAACGATGCCGCGTTGTGCTTTCTGTACGTCGTAGTCGCATTTCTGCAGCAGTTTCTGGATGATGTTTTCAACATCTTCACCCACGTAACCGGCTTCAGTCAGCGTGGTGGCATCAGCCATGGTGAACGGCACATCCAGCAAGCGTGCCAGCGTTTCTGCCAGCAGCGTTTTACCACTACCGGTCGGGCCAATCAGCAGAATGTTGCTTTTGCCCAGCTCGATACCATTGCTGGTATCGCCGTTGCGCAGACGCTTGTAGTGGTTGTAAACCGCAACCGCCAGCACTTTCTTCGCTCTTTCCTGACCGATGACATAATCATCGAGGTGATGGCGAATTTCATGTGGGGTTGGCAACGCACTACGTTCACGATGCGGGGCAACTTCTTTAATCTCTTCGCGAATGATGTCGTTGCACAGGTCAACACACTCATCGCAGATATACACTGACGGCCCGGCAATCAGCTTTCGCACTTCATGCTGGCTTTTGCCGCAAAAAGAGCAGTACAGCAACTTTCCTGAACCGTCTTTGCGCTTATCTGTCATCAGTTAACCTCTTCTTGTTCTCAGGCCATACCCGCGTACGGCTCAGGCCGTGCGGAGACGGCCGAAATTCATTCAACCCATAATAGTACCGTTGTCCTGTTAACTATAGACCAGGGACAACGGTAAGTCGGGTCTTATTGACGATGCGTCAGAATTGAATCGACTAATCCATACTCTACCGCTTCATTTGCAGAGAGGAAACGGTCACGCTCGGTGTCACGCTCAATTTCTTCCAGCGTTTTACCGGTGTGCTCAGCCATCAGCTCATTCATACGCTGCTTAACTTTAAGGATTTCGCGCGCATGGATCTCGATGTCTGACGCCTGACCCTGATAACCGCCCAGCGGCTGGTGGATCATCACACGTGAGTTTGGCAGACAGAAACGTTTGCCTTTGGTCCCCGCCGTCAGCAGGAAAGCACCCATAGAACAGGCCTGACCCATACAGATAGTGCTGACATCCGGTTTGATAAATTTCATGGTGTCGTAGATCGACATACCGGCCGTGATCACACCGCCTGGCGAGTTAATGTAGAGATAGATATCTTTTTCCGGGTTTTCAGCTTCCAGAAACAGCATCTGCGCCACAATCAGATTAGCCATGTGGTCTTCGACCTGGCCAGTCAGAAAAATGACGCGCTCTTTAAGCAGACGGGAGTAGATGTCGTAAGAACGCTCACCACGCGAAGTTTGTTCAACCACCATTGGCACCAGCGCATTGTGCGGTGCTGTATATTCACGATCGCCACTGTATGACATTACCGTCTCCTGGATAAATTTCATTGGCAACATTCTGTACCGATTCTACGTAAGACGCGCGGGAAACTCCACGCCGCGCCTTTTTCCGACACCTTCAGGACGGTTAATCAGCCAGCCTCACTCTCATTTCTGCATACTCCCTGTATCTGGGGATGCTGCACGCATGTTTCAAGCATAACAATCTTTTCCCTGTTCGCTAACCCGGAAAAAGCGATGCGTGAATAATTCGCCTGTTTATTAAACAAATAGCGGCGAAGAGTGGCTATCCGGACGCAAAACACAAAAAAGCCCGCGACTTTTCAGTCACGGGCTTAGCACAGACGGTTAAATGCGTGATCAGGCCTGAGCGGTCTGATTCATCAGATCCTGGAAGTTGGTCTCTTTCTCGGTCACTTTAGCTTTCGCCAGGACCGCTTCAACCGCTTGCTCTTCCAGCGCAACGTTGCGCATATTGTTCATCAGCTCGTTATTCTTGCTGTAGAACTCGATCACTTCCTGCGGATCTTCATACGCAGAAGCCATCTCTTCAATCATGGTGCTTACGCGTGCTTCGTCAGCTTTCAGCTCGTGGGTACGAATCACTTCGCCCAGCAGCAGACCGACAACCACACGGCGTTTAGCCTGCTCTTCGAACAGTTCGCGTGGCAGTTCCAGCGCCTGCTGTTCGTTGCCACCGAAACGCTGTGCAGCCTGACGACGCAGAACGTCGATTTCGCTGTCAACCAGCGCAGCTGGCACGTCGATTTCGTTCGCTTCAACCAGACCGTCGATTGCCTGAGTTTTGATGCGATTACGGATAGCGCCTTTCAGCTCGCGATCCATGTTCTTACGCACTTCAGTACGCAGACCGGCAACTGAACCATCTTCAACGCCGAAACGTTTGATGAACTCTTCAGTCAGCTCTGGCAGTTCGCGCGTTTCAACTTTCTTCAGCACGATCTCGAACTTCGCATCTTTCCCTTTCAGGTTTTCTGCGTGGTAGTCGTCCGGGAATTTCACGTCGATAGTGAAAGTTTCGCCCGCTTTGTGACCCACAACGCCTTCTTCAAAGCCTGGGATCATGCGGCCCTGGCCCATGGCCAGAACGAAATCAGAGGCTTTGCCGCCTTCGAACTCTTCACCGTCCACAGAACCGTTGAAATCGATAGTGGCACGATCTTCCGGACCTGCTGCAGCGTCGCTTTCGATCCAGTTGGCCTGCTGCTTGCGCAGAGTGTCCAGCATGGTATCAACGTCAGCATCAGTTACTTCAACGACAGGTTTTTCGACTTCGATGTTTTCCAGGCCTTTCAGCTCAACTTCCGGATAGACTTCGAATTCAACCGCGTAGGTGAAATCCTGACCTTCTTTGTATTCGCCTGGCACGTAGTTCGGTGCGCCAGCCGGATTAATTTTTTCTTTGATGATGGCGTCAACAAAGTTGCGCGTCATCAGCTCGCCCAGCACGTCCTGACGGACAGAAGCGCCGTAACGCTGTGCCACGATGTTCATCGGCACTTTGCCTTTACGGAAACCATCGATGCGAACTTTCCTGGCAACGTCAACCAGTTCTTTTTTTACAGCGCTTTCGATGCTGTCAGCAGCGACAGTAATCGTAATGCGACGGCCCAGGCCCTGAGTGGTTTCTACAGAAACTTGCATCTTGTTACCTCAAAAAATCACGTGCTCGGTCAACTTCAGACACCACACATAGTGAAATGCGCCGTATCCAACAACCGGGACGGCTTCCGTGAAGAGAACCTGATCCCTGTTACCAGAAGCGTCCCGAAGACATTCCGGAAAAATAGACGCAGCATTATAGCGGCATCGCTGGAATGAGTCGAGGATGCTAACTCACCACTTTTCAGCAGGTTTGCTGCTTTTTTGAGCCAGGGATCGCGTTTTTCGCTAAATAACAGAAAAAACGGCCCGCAGGCCGTTTCAGAGAAGGGAGATCAGGCGAGTGTTCCGGCACCACGACAGTTAGGCGAAGCCAGTACGGTATCCTGCAACCCTTCCCACTCTTTCAGGGTATAAGTATGCAGGGCCAGGGCATGTACGCTGCCCGCTAACTCAGCGGCCAGTTCGCCATAAATCAGGCGATGACGCGCCAGAAAGCGCTGGCCTGCAAAGCAGTCGCTCACGATGACCACTTTGAAGTGACTTTCCGATCCGGCAGGAACGTTGTGCCGGTAACTTTCGTCGTGCACTTCCAGATGAGCTGGCTGAAACGCCACACGCAGCTTTTCTTCTATTTGTTCGCGGATCATGGCTATTACTCCTCAATGGCGAGCGCAGTGCCCCATCTCATTCAATCTTAGTCGCTTTTAGTGCGCTTACCCGCAAGCGCACGCTAAATATTGCATTTTATGTCAGGCCGCTTCCGGCACGCATAATAACGCAGCTGAAACGAACAGCAAACCGACCTGTCAGAGAAGAGGCTTAAAACGGTTTCAGACACAATTTCACCGGCAACAGGGCTTTTTTCACTGCCGGGCAATGCTATGATGACCGCAGTTTTTGCAAACCAACCCCCTGACACCAACGAGAAAAAGTATGTTGAAAAAACTGTTATTCCC
Source organism: Pantoea sp. 18059 (assembly GCF_902706165.1). Taxonomy (NCBI): domain Bacteria; kingdom Pseudomonadati; phylum Pseudomonadota; class Gammaproteobacteria; order Enterobacterales; family Erwiniaceae; genus Pantoea; species Pantoea sp. 18059. The sequence goes on along the minus strand of NZ_CACSJS010000007.1, from coordinate 7,407 downwards.
ACTGTTGGCTGCGTTCATTTTAGCCGGCTGTGCAACCAGCAATAATACCCTGACTATCCAGCCTAAAATTCAGTTACCGCAGCAGGACCCAGGCCTGATGGGCGTGACTGTCAGCATCAACGGTGCCGACCAGCGTAAAGATCAGGCGCTGGCAAAAGTAAACCGTGATGGTCAGTTAGTGACCTTAACGTCATCGCGTGACCTGCGCTTCCTGCTGCAGGAAGTGCTGGAGAAGCAGATGACAGCACGCGGCTATATGATTGGTCCTAATGGCGCGGTCGATCTGCAGATTGTGGTGAACAACCTCTATGCCGACGTCACTCAGGGCAATGTGCGCTACAGCATCACCACCAAAGCGGACATCTCTATTATCGCAACAGCGAAAAACGGCAACAAACAGGTTAAAAACTACCGCCAGACTTACAGCGTAGAAGGCGCGTTCAACGCCAATAACCAGAAGATTACCAACGCGGTGAACGCCACTATGAGCGATGTGATCGCGGATATGGCTCAGGACACCAGCGTCAACGACTTCATCAAGCAGAACGCCCGTTAATTCAGTCTCTCCTCTGCCCTGCCTTGCGCAGGGCTTTTTGTTATCTGCAGGATCCGCATGAACCACTATCTTCGCCTCTTCAGCCAGAAAAACGCCGCCGTATTGCTGCTTCTTGGTTTTGCTTCCGGACTGCCGCTGGCCCTGACATCGGGCACGTTGCAGGCGTGGATGACGGTGGAAAATGTCGACCTGAAAACCATCGGCTTCTTTTCGCTGGTCGGCCAGGCCTATGTCTTTAAGTTTCTCTGGTCACCGATGATGGACCGCTATACGCCGCCGTTTCTGGGCCGGCGTCGCGGCTGGTTACTGGTCAGTCAGCTGGCGCTGGTTGGCGGGATAATCGCGATGGGATTTCTGCAACCGGGACGCGATCTTACCCTGATGGCCGCGCTGGCCGTGCTGATTGCCTTCTGCTCCGCCTCACAGGACATCGTTTTTGACGCATGGAAAACGGACATCCTGCCGCCTGAAGAGCGTGGCAGCGGCGCGGCGATTACCGTGCTGGGGTATCGACTGGCAATGCTGATTTCCGGCGGGCTGGCGTTGTGGCTGGCTGACCGCTACCTCGGCTGGCAGGCAACCTACTGGCTGATGGCGCTGATGATGGTGCCGGGCATTATCGCCACGCTGGTGGCGAGCGAGCCAGATACCCGTATCTCCACACCCCATTCACTGCGTCAGGCGGTGGTCGATCCACTAAAAGATTTCTTTCAGCGCAACAACGCCTGGCTGCTGATTACCCTGATTATTCTTTACAAGCTAGGCGATGCGTTTGCCGCCTCGCTGACCACCACTTTTTTGATTCGCGGCGTGGGCTTCAACGCCGGTGACGTCGGTCTGGTCAACAAGACGCTGGGTCTGCTGGCGACCATTATCGGGGCGCTCTATGGCGGCGTACTGATGCAGCGTCTGAGCCTGTTCCGGGCGCTAATGATTTTCGGTCTGCTGCAGGCTGTCTCGAACTTTGGTTACTGGCTGCTGGCGGTGACCGACAAACAGTTGTGGAGCATGGCCAGCGCGGTCTTTGTTGAAAATCTCTGTGGCGGCATGGGCACCGCGGCCTTTGTGGCGCTGTTAATGACGCTGTGCAATAAGTCGTTCTCCGCTACCCAGTTCGCACTGTTGTCGGCGCTCTCAGCGGTGGGTCGGGTCTATGTTGGCCCGGCGGCGGGCTGGCTGGTGGAACTCTGGGGCTGGCCGACCTTTTATGCTTTCACGGTGATGGCGGGTCTGCCGGGCCTGGTACTGCTGGCTTTTTGCCGACAAACATTGAATCAGGTCGAGCAAAGTGGCAATTTTCTGACACGTAGCTACTATCCTCATGGCTATCGCTGGACTAATCGTCTGTTTGCAGCCGGATGCGGCGTGCTGGCACTCTGGCTGGTGGCTCTGGCACTGAATGCGTTGGGCGTGACGGCGCTGACACCGCTGCTTACCCGCCTGTTTGAGCTGGGTATGACACTCGCCCTGCTGGCGGTGCTTTCGGGAGTGTTGCTGGACTATCGGGCGCTGAAGAGAACCCCTGCGTTGCCTGCATCAGATGCTTAAGTGAAATCGATAGGTTTACGGGCTGCGGCTTATTTTATGACACCCCGATAAGTCGCCGCCATTTATCATCGCGTGTTATTTTTTAAAAATAACAATATGACCTGAGGAGGCGTAGCGGAAATACTAAAAACCGGTGAGCAATTACTTTAGTTAAATTTCATCGCGCAAATGATGCAGACTTGTTAAATATTTGGGAGTTAAAAGTAAGGGTTATTCCTTTCCCTGATTTTTTTACGGTTACTTCCATTGGTTTTTGTTATATTGATGCCAACTGCTTGTCTGCGTTAATTATTTGTCACCTGGCGCAACATCTGTGACACCCTTAGCAAAAGGTGTCAACACGTATCTGACACATCCTTAAGCTGGTTTACACTGCATAAACCTTCCCGTAAAATGCGCGCACACTTAAACGACAATAGAGCCCTTTGTCATTGAGGTCGTTAAATGAGACTCAGTAAATACAATAAAAGTTTGGGGATTTTGTCATTAATTGCAGGCACTTTATTAATGAGTGGCTGCGATAGTGCATTGTTAAATCCCAAAGGACAGATTGCACTGGAGCAACGTTCGCTGATACTGACTGCCTTTGGCCTGATGTTGATCGTCGTCATCCCCGCAGTCCTGATGGCCGTGGTGTTTGCCTGGAAATATCGGGCGTCCAACACGAATGCGAAGTACAGCCCTAACTGGTCACACTCTAACAAAGTGGAAGCCGTGGTCTGGACCATTCCGATCCTGATCATTCTCTTCCTCAGCGTGCTGACCTGGAAATCAACCCACGCACTGGAGCCCAGCAAACCGCTGCAATCTGATGTGAAACCGGTTGAGATCGATGTGGTTGCACTGGACTGGAAATGGTTGTTCATTTACCCGGAACAGGGTATTGCGACCGTGAACCAGATTGCTTTCCCGGCAAATACTCCGGTGAACTTCAAAATCACGTCTAACTCCGTCATGAACTCTTTCTTCATCCCAACGCTCGGCAGCCAGATTTATGCGATGGCTGGTATGCAGACCAAGCTGCATCTGATTGCAAATGAGCCGGGAATTTTCGACGGTATCTCTGCGAACTTCAGTGGTCGTGGTTTCTCTGGCATGAAGTTTAAAGCCATTGCAACCAAAGACGATGCGGAATTCCAGCAGTGGGTGGCTAAAGTTAAAGCAGCCCCTAACACGCTGAACACTATGGATGATTTCGAGAAAGTGGCTGTGCCAAGCGAAAATCACCCGGTGGAATATTTCTCTTCAGCTGATCCGAAACTGTTCATGCAAGTCATCGACAAGTTCAAGATGAGCCACGGGAAAATGGACATGCCAAAACATGAAGGTATGGACATGAGTCACGCCGCTTCCGCGGGAGCCGAGGAATAATACGATGTTCGGAAAATTAACACTTGATGCAGTGCCGTACCATGAGCCGATTATCATGGTTACGGTTGCCGCTATCCTGATAGGTGGTGCAGCGCTGGTTGCTGCGCTCACCTATTTTGGTAAGTGGAAATATCTGTGGTCTGAATGGCTGACGTCAGTCGACCACAAACGCCTGGGTATCATGTACATCATCATGGCGTTCGTCATGCTGATTCGTGGTTTCGCTGATGCCATTATGATGCGTACCCAGCAGGTTATGGCTTCGGCCGGTGAAGCGGGCATTCTGCCACCGCACCACTACGACCAGATCTTTACCGCGCATGGCGTGATTATGATCTTCTTCGTGGCGATGCCGTTTGTGGTTGGCCTGATGAACATCGCGGTTCCGTTGCAGATTGGTGCACGTGACGTTGCGTTCCCGTTCCTGAACAACCTGAGCTTCTGGTTTACTGCGGTCGGTGTGATCCTGGTTAACCTGTCTCTGGGTGTGGGCGAGTTCGCACAGACCGGCTGGCTGGCTTATCCGCCGCTCTCCGGCGCGGAGTACAGTCCCGGGGTCGGGGTCGATTACTGGATCTGGAGCCTTCAGCTTTCAGGTATTGGTACGACCTTAACCGGTATTAACTTCTTCGTGACCATCCTGAAGATGCGTGCACCGGGCATGAGCCTGTTCAAAATGCCGGTATTTACCTGGACCGCGCTGTGCACCAACGTCCTGATCATCGCTGCGTTCCCGGTTCTTACCGTGACCCTGGCGCTGTTGACCCTTGATCGTTATCTCGGCTTCCATTTCTTCACCAATGAAATGGGCGGGAACATGATGATGTACGTCAACCTGATCTGGGTCTGGGGCCATCCGGAAGTGTATATCCTGGTACTGCCGGTGTTTGGTGTGTTCGCAGAAATTACCGCGACCTTCTCCAAAAAACGTCTGTTTGGTTATACCTCACTGGTGTGGGCGACCATCGCCATTACCGTGCTGTCGTTTATCGTCTGGTTGCACCACTTCTTCACCATGGGTGCAGGTGCCAACGTTAACGCCTTCTTCGGTATCATGACGATGATCATCGCGATTCCGACCGGGGTTAAAATCTTTAACTGGCTGTTCACCATGTATCAGGGCCGCATTCAGATGCACTCTGCCATGCTGTGGACCGTTGGCTTCCTGGTAACCTTCTCTGTAGGGGGTATGACCGGCGTACTGCTGGCCGTTCCGGGTGCTGACTTTATTCTGCACAACAGCCTGTTCCTGATTGCACACTTCCATAACGTTATCATCGGTGGTGTGGTGTTCGGTTGTATGGCGGGCGTGACCTACTGGTTCCCGAAAGCATTTGGCTTCACCCTGAACGAAACCTGGGGCAAGCGCGCATTCTGGTTCTGGATCATTGGCTTCTTCGTTGCCTTTATGCCGCTGTACGCACTGGGCTTCATGGGTATGACACGTCGTCTGAGCCAGGATATCGATCCACAGTTCCACACCTTACTGGTGGTAGCTGCGGGCGGTGCCGGTCTGATTGCGCTGGGTATTCTGTGTCAGCTGACCATGTTCTACGTCTCGGTACGTGACCGCGATCAGAACCGTGATGTGACGGGTGACCCATGGGGCGGTCGTACGCTGGAGTGGGCAACCTCTTCACCACCACCGTTCTATAACTTTGCTGTCATCCCGCATGTGCATGAGCGTGACGCTTTCTGGGAAATGAAAGAGAAAGGCGAAGCGTACAAACAGCCGGAATCTTATGAAGAGATTCATATGCCGAAAAACAGCGGTGCCGCAATTATCATCTGCGCATTTGCAACGGTAATGGGTTTCGCGCTGATCTGGCATATCTGGTGGCTGGCGGGTGTTTCATTCCTCGGCATGATCGTTTCCTGGATCGTGAAGAGCTTCGACGAAGACGTGGATTACTACGTTCCGGTTGCCGAAGTTCAGAAGATTGAGAACCAGCACTTTGACGAAATCAGCAAAGCAGGTCTGAAATAATGTCAACTGAAACTCTGATTAAACATCACCACGACGCCCATGCGGAGCATGGGCATCACGATGCAGGAGCCAATAAAGTCTTTGGCTTCTGGATCTACCTGATGAGTGACTGCATTATCTTCGCAACCCTGTTTGCGACCTATGCTGTCATGGTCAACAACACTGCCGGTGGCCCGGCAGGTAAAGATATCTTTGAGCTGCCGTTTGTTCTGGTAGAAACCGCCCTGCTGCTGTTGAGTTCGATCACTTACGGCATGGCTGTTATCTCCATGAACAAGGAGCAAAAAGGTGCCGTTATCGGCTGGCTGGCGCTGACCTTCCTGTTCGGTCTGGGCTTCATCGGAATGGAAATCTATGAATTCCATCATCTGATTGCTGAAGGCTTTGGTCCGGATCGCAGTGGCTTCCTGTCTGGCTTCTTTACGCTGGTCGGTACCCACGGTCTGCACGTGACCTCAGGTCTGATCTGGATGCTGGTTCTGATGTTCCAGATTTCCAAACGTGGCCTGAACGCGACTAACCGCACTCGTATCATGTGTCTGAGCCTGTTCTGGCACTTCCTGGACGTGGTCTGGATTTGCGTCTTCACCGTTGTTTACCTGATGGGAGCCATGTAATGAGTCATTCTGTTAACGAACATGGCGCTTCACACGGTAGCGTGAAGTCCTACATGATCGGCTTCATCCTCTCTATCATCCTGACGGCGATCCCGTTCTGGATGGTAATGGATGGCAGTGCATCTCACGGTACTATCCTTGGTGTTGTTCTGGTATGTGCGGTGATTCAGGTGCTGGTTCACCTGGTCTACTTCCTGCACTTAGACAGCAAATCTGAGGGTGGCTGGAACATGGTAGCCATTGTCTTCTCGGCCATCATCATCCTGATTGTCGTAGTAGGCTCACTGTGGATCATGTGGAACCTCAACTACAACATGATGCCTCACTAAAGAGTCACGCGTAATGTTTAAGCAATACCTGCAAGTTACAAAACCAGGAATTATTTTCGGGAATTTAATTTCTGTGATCGGCGGATTTCTGTTGGCTTCCAAAGGCAACACGGATTACGCCCTGTTTCTCATCACCCTGGTGGGCGTGTCACTGGTGGTTGCATCGGGTTGTGTGTTTAACAACGTGATCGACCGCGACATTGACATCAAGATGGAGAGAACCAGGAATCGGGTGCTGGTAAAAGGCCTCATCTCCGCGAAAGTAAGCCTGGTTTATGCCACTGTGCTGGGTATTGCTGGCTTTGCGTTGCTCTACTTCGGTGCTAATCCGCTGGCCATGTGGCTGGCGGTGATGGGCTTCGTGGTGTACGTGGGCATCTACAGTCTCTACATGAAGCGTAATTCCGTTTACGGTACGCTGATTGGCAGTCTGTCGGGTGCTGCGCCGCCGGTTATCGGCTACTGCGCGGTCTCTAACCAGTTTGATGCTGGCGCACTCATCCTGCTGGCGATCTTTAGCCTGTGGCAGATGCCGCATTCGTACGCGATTGCCATCTTCCGCTTTAAAGATTACCAGGCAGCGAACATCCCGGTTCTGCCGGTGGTGAAAGGCATTTCCGTGGCTAAAAATCATATTACGCTCTATATCCTGGCGTTTATGATTGCCACGCTGATGCTGACGCTGGGAGGCTACGCGGGCTACAAATATCTGGTGGTGGCTGCTGCGGTCAGCGTCTGGTGGCTGGGCATGGCGTTATCGGGTTATAAAACCGCTGATGACCGTGTCTGGGCGCGTAAACTGTTTGTCTTCTCTATCGTGACCATCACCGCACTGAGCGTGATGATGTCGGTGGATTCGATGGCTCCGGCCTCGAAGGACCTGCTGACTTACGTCTGGTAACCGGCACCGATACAGCATGAAAAGGGCGCGATTTTCGCGCCCTTTCTTTTTGTTACCACTGCTTAAAAACTATTGTTTCTGTCTCTTATACACCTCTG